>NZ_JAMYNW010000001.1:0-760692 GCF_040319365.1 Mesorhizobium sp. M0923
CTCGGTGGTCACCGGATAGAGCAGCGGCAACTCTATCAAATCAGGGCGAAAATGGGTTCCGACGATGGCACGCGCGTTGCTGTTGTTGCCGCGCTTGGCGAAATGCGCAACGACATCGGCCTCCGCCAGCGCGCGCACTGCCTTCAGCGTCAAGAGTTCTGGGTCGCCAGGACCGGTGCCAACGCCGACCAGCCGACCTCTTGCGATCGCATTCATAGGCCCGGCCTCGCCAGTGCGTTGAGTGCGGCGGCGGTCATGGCGCTGCCGCCCAGCCGGCCGCGCACGATGGCGTAAGGCACGCCATAGGAATTTTCGGCCAGCGCATCCTTCGATTCGGCGGCACCGACAAACCCGACCGGCATACCGATGATCGCCGCCGGCTTCGGCGCACCATCGCGCAGCTTTTCCAGCAGATAAAACAGGGCGGTCGGCGCATTGCCGATGGCGACGACCGAACCGGCCATGCGCTCGCCCCACAAATCGATCGCCGCGGCCGAGCGGGTGTTGCCGATTTTTCTCGCGATGTCGGCGGTCCGCGGATCGCGCAGCGTGCAGATCACTTCGTTGCCGGCCGGCAGCCGCGCGCGCGTGACGCCATGCGAGACCATCTGTGCGTCGCAGAAGATCGGCGCGCCGGCGCTCAACGCTGTGCGCGCAGCGGCGACGAAATCGCGTGAGAAAACGAAATGCCGCGCAGCCTCGACCTGGCCGCATGCATGGATCATGCGGATAGCGACGTCGGCCTCGGCTTCGGAAAAGCGCGACAGGTCGGCCTCGGCGCGGATGATGGCGAAGGAGCGCTCATAGATCGCTGTGCCATCATGAATATAGTCGTAGGTGATGGGGTTCTGGGCGGGCATGCTCATTCCTGTCGGTAAGCTTTGACGACGCCGGCCGTGCCAAGCCTTGCAAGGCAGGCGGCGGCAGTCTGGCCTCGAAGTCGTTTTCTGCGGATTGCCGCTGCAATGCCGCCGATGCCGCGCGAGGCGTCATCGCCCGGCCTGTATCCGGCAGGAAACATCTTAGCCGTCCCGTCCACGACAAGTCCGGCTCCGTTTTCGCTACCGACCAATGTCAGCGCCGCCGGACCGGGATGGGCGCAGCCCTTGGCGCAGCCGGAGATGTGCAGCGTCAAGGAAGAATCGAAGATGTCGCGGTTTTCCACGGCGATGGTCTCGGCGATTTCGCGCGTCGCGATGCGGCCGGAGGCACAGGCGGGAGCACCCGGGCAAGCGGCGATCCTGGTGCGCGGGTCGGCGGCGTCGGTGACGAAGCCGAGGGTTGCGGCGGCTTGGTGGAGCGGCGGGCAGGCCGCTGGCGCGAGGCCGAGGAAAACCAGCGCGCGGCCCGGCGCCAGGCGGATTTCGGTGGCGCCAAGGGCCAGCGCGCTCTGCGCGAGAGCGATGATCTGGTTCGCCGGCATGCTGCCGAAGGGTAGGCCGATGCCGAGGGCGGTTCCGGCTGCAGCCAAGTCGAAAACTCCGATGGGCCGGCGATCCTTCGCGCCCCCCTCTGTCCTGCCGGACATCTCCCCCACTTGGGGGGAGATCGGCAGCTTCGCCGGTGGCTCACTCTTAGCATGCTTATCGATTGGCGAAAGCTGAGATGAGGGCGCAATCTCCCCCCAAGTGGGGGAGATGTCCGGCAGGACAGAGGGGGGCGCGAAGGATCGCCAATTTGCCAGAGATCTCAGCTGTCTTTCTGTCAAATCCCGCGCATGGGCATCGCGCCCCTTTTCGGCAACCATCCTTAGGATCGCAACGGCGATGTCGCAGGCCGCATCTTCCTCGGCCATGACGAGTAGCGTCGCAGTCTGACCGCCGCCGGCGATAGCCACCTGCCATTGCGTCCCCGCATCGGTCCGCACCGCAGCCAGCCTGGCATCGGCCGTCACTGCATCCAAGGTCAGCTGTCCGCCACCGTCGACAATCACCGAGACCTTCGGGCCAAGACGCTGCGTGACGCCGGCGTCCTCGATTGCCGCCCGAATCCGCTCCGCTAGCGGGCGCGGATCGGCGATTTCCTGCGGGTCGAGCCCGGCCAGCGGACCAGTCTCGACCGGCACGCCGGTGCGAACGGCAACACCCAGCGCATCGACCTCCATCGCCAGCAGCCGGGCGCTTTCGGGCGTCAGGCCGCGTATCTGCAAGCTGCCGCGGGCGGTCACTTCCATAATGCCGTTGCCGTGGCGCAGGGCGGATTCGCAGAGTCCGATCAACGACTTCGGCAACAGTCCTCCAGCGACCGGATTGAGCCGCACCAGCAGCCCGTCGCCGGTTTGCATCGGTGCCGACAAAGCAGGGCAGGCGCTGCGTCGGGAGAAAGCGTTCATGCCGCCACCCCAAGCGCCTGGGCTTCGGCAATCAGTGCGGCGAGATCGTCATCGATCGAATTGCGCAGCGGATGCCACAGACCGCGCCGTCGTGCCGACATGAAACGTTCGGCCATGACCTTCGCCGCCGACGGGTTCTCGCGCAGGATGAAGGCGCGGACAACGGGGTCGCCGAGATAGGCGTCGTGCACGGCCTCGATCAGCGCGCCAGATATGGCATGAGTGGTCTCGGCAAAGCCGACAAGCCGGTCGACCGTCTCGGCGAATTCCGAGGCGCCGCGCGGCCCGTGGCGCATCTGGCCGGCAATGAAGCGCGGATTGACGGCGCGTGCCCGTACGACGCGGGATACGGCGTCCCCAACCGAGCGTGGCTTGGGCTTTTGCGGATCCGTGGTGTCGAGCACGATCACGTCAGCGTTTTTGCCGAGCGCGGCAAGCGCTGCCGAAAAGCCGCCGATAAAGGCGACGTCGGCCGAGCCTTCGAGGATGTCGCGGCCGGGATCGTCGCCGGTATGAACCAGAAGGTCGGCCTCAGCGATGCGGCCCTCAAAAGCGCCGGGCGCCGAAATGCCTTCGCCCTCGGCGCCGCCATAGGCATGCGAGGTGGCGGCGAGATAGGCGCGGCCGATCTCTTCGCGCGCGGCCCAGTCGCCGCTTGATAGCAAGTCCTCGATGCCGGCGCCGTAAGTGCCGGGCGAGGTGCCGAATATGCGCGGGCTGATCTTGCCGTCTGCACGGGTTCTCGCCGCCAGCGGGTTTTCCGAATCGTCCTCGTCGCGGGTCGCGACGGCGTTGGCGGCGGCATCGATCAGCGCGATCTGGGTTGGGAACATGTCGCGGAACAGGCCGGATATGCGCCAGGTGACGTCGACGCGCGGGCGGCCGAGCGTTGCCGGCGGCAGCACCTCGATGCCGGTGATGCGGCCGGTGGCGGAATCCCATTGCGGCCGGCAGCCCATCAGCGCCAGGCCTTGCGCGATCTCCTCACCGCCGGTGCGCAGCGAGGCCGAGCCCCAGAGGTCGATGACCAGCGAGCGCGGCCAGTCGCCATGCGATTGCATGTAGCTGCGGACGACTTCTTCCGCTGCCACCTTGCCCAGATCATAGGCGGTCGGCGTCGGCATGGTGCGTGGGTCGGCGGTAAACAAATTGCGGCCGGTGGGCAGCACATCGCGCCGGCCACGCGCCGGTGCACCGGCCGGACCGGCGGCGACATGGCGGCCGTCGAGGGCCGCGATGAGTGCTACTTTCTCGGCTGCCGCACTCTGCTCGCGCAAAGGATCGGTTTCGCCCTCAGGCGAGCGACCGTAGATATGCAGGCCGTCCTTGATGGCGAAATCCTTGAGATCGCAGAGCCAGGCGTCGATGCGGCGCAAGGCTTCGTCGGCTGCGTCGGTCCTGGCGACGCCGGCCTCTGAGGCGAGGCCGGTCTTTTCCGCAGTCTCGACGATCAGCTTCGCCAGGCGGTCGCGGCGGCGGCGGTCGAGCCCGTCGGCCTGGGCATATTCGTCAACCAGTCGCTCGAGTTTATGCTGCTCTTCGTCCAGCCCGGCGCCGGTCAGCGGCGGCGGCAGATGGCCAAGCGTGACGGCGGCAATGCGTCGCTTGGCTTGTGCTGCCTCGCCGGGGTTGGAGACGATGAAAGGATAAATGACGGGCAGGGGGCCGGTGACGATTTCGGGAAAGCAGTTTTCGCTGAGCGCCACGGTCTTGCCGGGCAGCCACTCCAGCGTGCCGTGGGCGCCGACATGGATAATTGCATGGATGCCGAGCGACTTACGCAGCCACAAGCCAAAGGCGATCAGTGCATGGCGCGGCGGCAGTGTCGGGTCGTGATAGTCGGCGCGGCGGTCGGCTGAGCGCCCGCGATCAGGGGCGAGGGCTACGGTGATATTGCCGAAGGTGGCGGCGCGGAAGGGGAATTTTGCGGTGGTGGGCGCTTGGACACCCCCCTCTGCCCTGCCGGACATCTCCCCTTCAAGGGGGAAGATTGGCAGTTCGGCTGCCGGCTCTCCCTTAACGCCCTTGGTAGTTGGCGAAAGCAGAGACAACAGCGCAATCTCCCCCCTTGAAGGGGAGATGTCCGGCAGCACAGAGGGGGGTGCCTCGCGCGAACCTGTCTCATCATCCGTATTCCCCCATGCGGCCTCCACCGCAGCGATGGCCGCCGGCGGCAATTCCTTCGAGAAGGTCAGATAATCCTGCAAAGCCAGTCCCTGGTCGGCTGGCTCCAGCACCTCCAGCAACTGACGCGGCGTTTGCGGAATCCCTTCAACGGCGTAGCCCTGTTCGCTCAGGTCGTGCAGCATCGCCAGCACGCTGGACGGCACGTCGAGACCGACGGCATAGCCGGTGCGGCCGGGCGCGCTCGGATAGTCGGGGATCAGGATGGCGAGCTTGCGCTCCGCACGCGGCGTCCGCTGCAGACGCACGAAGGCCTCGATACGGTTCGCGACCTGCGCCACGCGGTCAGGCTCTGGCCGGTTGGCGAAGGCGCGGAAGGCCAATGCCGGATCGATCTCGCTTTCGCTCTTGAAGGAAATGGCGCCGGCCAGGATGCGGCCGTCGAGCTCGGGCAGGACGACATGCATGGCAAGGTCGGCGGGCGCCAGGCCGCGCTGGTTGTTCTGCCAGATGTCGCGGCGGGTGGTCGCGACGACGACCTGGAACACCGGCACTCCGGCGCGGTCGAACAGCGTCTCGACGCCGGGTTCGGCGCCCGAGGCGAAAGCTGTGGCGGTGATGATGGCGGCAGGGTTCAGCGCGGCAAACGCGGTTTCGACAACGGCGAGCGATGCCGCGTCCTTGAGGCTGGAGACGAAGATGGGGACCGGCGCTATGCCACGCTGCCCGAGCGCCTCGACAAGCGCATCGATGGGCGCGACATCGGCGGCGAGCAGCATCGAGCGGTAGAACAGGATGGGGATGATGGGGGCGGGTTCGGCGGACGGTAGATTTAGGCTGCGTTCCGTCGCGCCCCCCTCTGTCCTGCCGGACATCTCCCCCACAAGGGGGGAGATCGCCTGGTCATCGTCGCCTTCGTCAATGTTCGATGTTGCAGAAGTCGCGAGACGGTCAGTGACAGCCGATCTCCCCCCTTGTGGGGGAGATGTCCGGCAGGACAGAGGGGGGCGCGAAGGAATGCCGACGCTTGATAAGTCCATTCTTTCTATAACGCCGCGTCCCGGCTCGTAAAATCCCGCCTTTGGCACGCTGACAGGTTCAGCGACCGCCGCACCCGATCCGGCGAGACTTGCCAACCTCTGCACCAGCGCCGTCATATTCGCCGGGCCACCTTCGCGGAAATAGTCGAGCAGACCATCAAGTTCCTGGCGCGGCAGCGTCGAGCCTTCGATCAGCCGCAAATCCTCGTCGTGGCTCTCGCCCGGTAGGAGCGCCAGCTTAATACCGCGATTTCGCGCGACAACGGCAAGCTGGTCGCAGCCGTAGCGCCACCAGTCGTAACCGCCGAGGATGCGGACCAGGACGACCTTGGCGTGGCGGGCGACGCTGTCGATCCAGAGGTCGACGGACATCGGGTGGCGCAGGTCGCGCAAGGCGGCGAGCCGCATCGACGGCAGGCGGTCCGCATCTGCCTTCCACGCCGCCGCCAGCCCGGCGAGGTCGCTGTCGGTGAAGGACAGCGCCACGACATCCGCAGGCGTTTGCCTGAGATCGACAGGCTCGGCGAGATCGTCGAGCGAGGCGGATGTGGTGGTGAGGATGTGCATCGCGGCTCGTACCTGGGATCAGCCGGCGAGGATACGCTCGATCGCCGGGCGGTTCAGCCCTTTCAGGCCGATGACGACGAGGCGCGAGCGGCGATCGTCTTCAGCGGTCCAGGCGCGGTCGTAATAGTGGTTGACGCGCGGACCGACGGCCTGCAGCAAGAGCCGCATCGGCTTGCCGCCGACGTCGACGAAACCCTTGACGCGCAATACGTTTTCTTCCTCCGCCGCCGTGGCGACGCGTTGTGCCAGCTCGTCCGGATCGGACACCGACGCAATGTCGATGACGAACGAGTCAAAGTCGTCATGTTCGTGGTCGAGCTCGTCGTCGTGATGGGTCTTGCGGTTCTCGATGTCGTCCTCGACGGCGAGACCAAGGCCGAGCAGCACCGACGGATCGACCTTGCCTTGCGAGGTCGGCACGATCTTCACCGCCCGCGCAACATGCTTGCCGATGACGGCATTGGCGCGCGCCGCGCCGGCTGCGTCCAGCAGGTCGCTCTTCGACAGGATGATCAGGTCGGCACAAGCGAGCTGGTCTTCGAACACCTCCTCGACAGGATCGTCATGGTCGAGCGTCTCGTCCTGCGCGCGCTGCGCCTGCAGGGCGTCCATGTCGTTGGCAACGCGGCCATCAGCCAGCGCCGGCCCGTCGACGACGGCGATGACGCCATCGACCGTGACGCGGCTTTTCACCGACGGCCACTGGAAGGCCTGGACCAGCGGCTTGGGCAGGGCCAGCCCGGACGTCTCGATCAGGATGTGGTCGACCTTCGGCGTCAGCGACAGGATCTGGTCGAGCGCGGGGACAAAGTCGTCGGCGACAGTGCAGCAGATGCAGCCATTGGCCAGCTCGACGATGTTTTCCTCGGGGCAAGTGTCGATGCCGCAGCCCTTCAGGATCTCGCCGTCGATGCCGATATCGCCGAACTCGTTGACGATGATGGCCAGGCGCTTGCCTTTGGCGTTTTCGAGCAAATGGCGGATCAGCGTCGTCTTGCCGGCGCCGAGAAAGCCGGTGACGACGGTGCAGGGGACGCGCGAAACGTTGGCGGCCGAATCTGGGGAAGTCATATCAAGTCCTTCAAAAGGTCGAGGGGAGGGATGCGGGCAACCAAGCCGCGCTTCAGGCAATCGGGACGGCCGCGCCACGGAATGAGGCCGTCCGTCGAAGTAGCGAACAGCTTTGCCCCCGTCACCAGATCGGTGCCGCTGGTCGTGGTCAGGTCGCCGAAGACATAGCTCCAGCAGCCGTCGCGCAGCATCGCGGCGCTGAGCCGGCGCTTGCAATTGCCGAGGCATTCGACGGTGCGGATTTTAATGTTTTCGCTGGAAGCGGCGCGGCGCGTGTGCTCGGCGAGCAGTTCGCCGGCGCGGGGATAAGCGTCCGAACCGGTCTCGTCACGGCAGGACGAGCAGACGATGACGGTAACGCCGGCCGGGGAATCACCATGGCCGGACAATAAATCCGCTGTCTCAGCCGGAAAACTGTTGTCGCGTTCCAAATCAGGCTCCTTGCCCGGAAAACCCGCCAGGCGATCGGATTCTTATGTCCTAGACGGCAGGTCTCCTGGCTCGCGGGTCATCGCCTGGGTGCCGCCTTCCCGGGAATATCCCAGTGGTTTTCGGCCTTGGCTCGTCGCTTACAGTTGCGGGGACAGCCGCGGATTTGAAATCGAGATTTCGCACCGCATTCCCTCTTGGCCCTTGCCGTTGCGGGCAGGGGACCGTCTGGAACGGATTTAGGCTTGTGAAGGCAGTCGTGTCAACGCACGTCTATGACGCGGCGATATCTGCGAGCGGCTGGCCGAGGTCGCCGGCAGCCGTCACCTCGATGCGCTCGAGCCCGAGCCAACCCTGCATCTGCTTCAATTCCTCGAAAAGGGCGGCGGCAGTTTGCGGCGGGGCGCCGGGCTCCGAATAGGCGGCATGGACGCGCAATACGCCGGCCGGGCGGTCGGCCCTGAGGTCGACGCGCCCGACGATGCTGTCGCCGAGCAGGAACGGCAGCACATAATAGCCATACTGGCGCTTTTCGGCCGGCGTGTAGATCTCGATGCGGTAGTGGAAGTCGAACAACCGCTCGGTGCGCGACCGCTCGAAGACGACGGGATCGAACGGCGCAAGCAAGGCGCGCGCCTCGATCCTGCGCGGCAAACGGGCGTCCTTGTGGAGATAGGCTGTTTTGCTCCAGCCTTCGACGCTCACCGGCAACAGGTCGCCAGCCTCGACCAGTTCCTCGATGCGGCCCTTGATGTCGGCGGGCGAGAGGCGGAAATAGTCGCGCAGATCGCCCGCCGTGGCGACGCCATGGGCGCGGGCGGAGATGCGCAGCAGTTCGCGGTGGGCGTCCGCGGGGGACGGAACTGGCAAAGCGAGTACCGTTGGCGGCAGCACGCGCTCCGGCAGATCGTAGAACCGCTCGAAACCACGCCGGTGCGCCGTGGTGATGCGGCCCGCCCAGAACAGCCATTCGAAGGCATGCTTGGCATGGCTCCAGCCCCACCAGCCGCCCGAGCCCTTCTGGCCTTCGAAAGCCGACGCCGCGATCGGGCCTCGTTCAGCGACCTCGCGATAGATGTCCTCAATGTAGGCGGCGTGCTCGCGGCCCCATTTTGCCAGTCCGCTGTACATTTCCTCGCCGCGCTCGGCCCGCCGCATGCGCCAGCGCATCAGCGGATAGGTCTCGACGGGCAAGAACGAGGCTTCATGCGCCCAATATTCGAAGACCATGCGCTTGCGTGTCACCGCGGCGTCGTCGAGCAGCGCCAGCTTGTAGGGGCCAAGCCGCGAATAGAGCGGCATATAATGGGCGCGAACCACGGCGCTGACGGAATCGATCTGCAGCAGGCCGGTACGTGCAAGCACCCGGGCCAGATGCCGGCGGTCAGGCGTGCCGCTGGGGCGCGGGTCATTGAATCCCTGTGCCGCAAGCGCAATGCGACGGGCCAGGGCAAGCGAGATTTTTTCTTTCATGAAGGCGGTATCCGGACGATGTTAGACAGAGAAAATGACCTGCGATTCCGCCCCATGCTAGCAAGGTTTTGGCGGCATCTATGTCAGGAGAGAAAAGTGGAGTGAAAAGTGAAGGAAATCAAACAGGAGCGGATCGGACCAGTTTTCCCGGATATGCCGTCCAGCACCGCGATTTGAACAAGGTTTGACTTGCTTCGCCGAAAGCGCTGCGCTAACCCTCGCCGCGTTGCAGCATAGAGCCCCCTTAAAACGGTTCAGTGGTTAATCTGTCACGCTTCCGCAAGTGGGTCCGGTGCTGTAATCAGAGTGGATTGGCCGCCAACGGAAAACTGCAGCATGAACGCACTTTTAGGTTCGTACCTGCCCATCGTCCTGTTCATCGGCGTGGCGCTGGTCGTCGGCCTGGCGCTGCTCGCCGCACCGTTCCTGGTGGCTTACCGCAACCCCGATCCGGAAAAGCTTTCCGCCTATGAGTGCGGCTTCAACTCGTTCGACGACGCCCGCATGAAGTTCGACATCCGCTTCTACCTGGTGTCGATCCTGTTCATCATCTTCGATCTGGAGGTGGCCTTCCTGTTTCCTTGGGCAGTGTCGTTCAGTCAGATCGGCATGCTCGGTTTCTGGTCGATGATGGTGTTTTTGGCGGTGCTGACCATCGGCTTTGCCTATGAATGGAAAAAAGGAGCGCTGGAATGGGATTGAACGACAGTTCCGGCACGCTCGTCGCGCCGAAGCCCAAGGGCCTCATCGACCCCAACACCGGCAGACCGGTGGGGGAGGATGATCCGTTCTTCCTGGAGATCAACAACGAACTCGCCGACAAGGGTTTTCTCGTCACTTCGACCGAGGCGCTGATCACCTGGGCGCGCAGCGGCTCGTTGATGTTCATGACCTTTGGCCTCGCCTGCTGCGCCGTCGAGATGATCCACACCTCGATGCCACGCTACGACAGCGAGCGTTTCGGTGTCGCGCCGCGCGCGTCTCCGCGCCAGTCCGACATCATGATCGTCGCCGGCACGCTGACCAACAAGATGGCGCCGGCGCTGCGCAAGGTCTACGACCAGATGCCGGAGCCGCGCTACGTCATCTCGATGGGCTCCTGTGCCAATGGCGGCGGCTATTATCATTATTCCTATTCGGTGGTGCGCGGCTGCGACCGCATCGTGCCGGTCGACATCTACGTGCCCGGCTGCCCACCGAGCGCTGAAGCGCTGCTCTACGGCATCCTTCTGCTGCAGAAGAAGATCCGCCGCACCGGCACGATCGAACGGTGAGCGGCATGACCCAGGCGTTGAATGACCTCTCGACCTATCTTGGCGAGAAGCTGACCGGCCGGATCGGCGAAGCGGTGCTCGCCTATGGCGAACTCACTATCTCGGTCGAGCCGCGCGACCTGATCGAGGTGGTGACCTTCCTGCGCGACGACCCGAAATGCCAGTTCATTTCGATCATCGACGTTTGCGGCGCAGATTATCCGTCGCGGGCAAAGCGCTTCGACGTGGTCTATCACCTGCTGTCGCCGAGGCAGAATATCCGCATCCGCATCAAGGTCCAGGCCGACGAAGAGACGCTGGTGCCGTCGATCACCGGCATATATCCCGGCGCGGACTGGTTCGAGCGCGAGACCTACGACCTCTATGGCGTGCTGTTTTCGGGCCATCCCGATCTGCGCCGGATCCTGACCGACTACGGCTTCGAGGGCCATCCGCTGCGCAAGGACTTTCCGCTGACCGGCTTCGTCGAGGTGCGCTACGACGACGAAGCCAAGCGCGTCATCTACGAGCCGGTCGAGCTCAAGCAGGAATTCCGCAATTTCGATTTTCTGTCTCCGTGGGAAGGTACGGATTACGTGCTTCCGGGAGATGAGAAGGCAAAGCAGTAAATGGCTGAAACCTCCGTTCGCAACTTCAATATCAATTTCGGCCCGCAACACCCTGCTGCGCATGGCGTTTTGCGCCTTGTGCTGGAGCTTGACGGAGAAGTCGTCGATCGCGTCGATCCGCATATCGGGCTTTTGCATCGCGGCACGGAAAAGCTGATCGAGCACAAGACTTATCTGCAGGCCGTGCCCTATCTCGACCGGCTCGACTATTGCGCGCCGATGAACCAGGAGCATGCCTTTGCGCTCGCCGCCGAGCGGCTGCTCGGTATCGAGGTGCCGAAGCGCGGGCAGCTTATTCGAGTTCTCTACTCCGAGATCGGCCGCATTATGTCGCACATCCTCAATGTGACGACGCAGGCGATGGATGTCGGCGCGCTGACGCCGCCGCTCTGGGGTTTTGTCGAGCGCGAAAAGCTGATGGTGTTCTATGAGCGCGCCTCGGGCTCGCGCATGCACGCGGCCTATTTCCGGCCGGGCGGCGTCCACCAGGACCTGCCGCAGAAGCTGATCGAGGACATCGGCAAGTGGATCGACCCGTTCCTGAAGTCGGTCGACGACCTCGACGCGCTTTTGACCGGCAACCGCATCTTCAAGCAGCGCAATGTCGACATCGCTACCGTCTCCCTGGCCGACGCTTGGGCCTGGGGCTTTTCCGGCGTCATGGTGCGCGGCTCGGGTGCGCCGTGGGATCTGCGCAAATCGCAGCCCTACGAATGCTATGCCGAGCTGGACTTCGACATTCCGATCGGCAAGAACGGCGACTGCTTCGACCGTTATCTGGTGCGTATGGAAGAGATGCGGCAGTCGGCGAAAATCATGCGCCAGTGCGTCGACCTGTTGCTCGGTAAGGAGGGCAGCGGGCCGGTGTCTAACCTCGACGGCAAGGTGGTGCCGCCGAAGCGCGCGGCGATGAAGCGCTCGATGGAAGCGCTGATCCATCACTTCAAGCTCTACACCGAAGGCTACCGCGTTCCGGCCGGCGAGGTCTATGCCGCGGTCGAGGCGCCGAAGGGCGAGTTCGGTGTCTATCTCGTCTCCGACGGCACCAACAAGCCCTACCGCTGCAAGCTGCGCGCCCCCGGCTTTGCGCATCTGCAAGCGATGGACTTTTTGTGCCGCGGCCACATGTTGGCCGACGTCACCGCCGTTCTCGGCTCCCTCGACATCGTGTTTGGTGAGGTCGATCGGTGAATCGCATTCTGAGCCTCATGTTAATCGTCATTGCTGTCGCAATGCACCCTGCATATGCAATCGAGTGCGGAGCGTCTATCGATGCTTCCGATCTTGTGAAGCAGCACTTCAAGCTGAGCTACGTCACGCTTGGCATGCAAGAAAGTGCGACAGCAGAATCCGCCGATGTCGATGCTTTCTATTTCAAGAGAGATACATGCGAGTGTAGCGTCGCAGCGCCGGATGGCGCGAGTTTCTCTAAGGCGGAGGTATCGGCAGCCGCTTCCGGCAAAACAGGGTTCGCGCGGCTTGTTGCTCGCTTGGCTGGTAAATCCGGCGTTTGCCCGCCTGTCATGACAAATTCGCCGACTTTCCAATGTTTCGACGGTACGGCGAAACTTTGTAAGGAGGCCGCAGCAAGATGACGAACCTATACGTCTTTGGTGAGGTCGATCGCTAAATGTCAGTCCGCCGTCTCGCAGAAGCCAGCCTCCAGCCAGCCTCCTTCGCCTTCAACCGGGCGAATGCGGCAGCGGCGAAGCAGTGGATCAAGCAATATCCGAAGGGGCGCGAGCAATCCGCGATCATCCCCTTGCTGATGCTGGCGCAGGAGCAGGAAGGCTGGGTGACCAAGGCGGCGATCGAGACGATCTCCGACATGCTCGGCATGCCCTATATTCGCGGGCTAGAAGTCGCCACCTTCTATACGCAATACCAGCTCAATCCGGTCGGCACCCGCGCGCATGTCCAGGTCTGCGGCACCACGCCCTGCATGCTGCGCGGCTCGGAATCGCTGATGGATGTGTGCCGCTCGAAGATCCATCACGACCAGTTCCACACCAACGACAAGGGCACGCTGTCGTGGGAGGAGGTCGAATGCCTCGGCGCCTGCGTCAACGCACCGATGGTTATGGTCTTCAAGGACACATACGAGGATTTGACGCCGGAGCGGCTTGCCGAGATCATCGACCTCTATGACGCCGGCAAGGGTGCTTCGGTGACGCCAGGACCGCAAAACGGCCGCGTCACCTCAGAGCCGGCCAGTGGCCTGACGACCCTCAAGAGTGAAAAGGCGATCCTGAAGGCGACCCGCGACCGGGAAACCAGGGCGGCGACCAAGGCCGCCAAGGAAGCGGCGCCGGCGGCTGCCGCCGCAGCACCCGCGGCGCCGGCCCCGCCAGCCGCTTCTGCCGCGCCGGCGCCGGTTGCGCCCTCGAATGCCAGCAAGCCGAAGACCGACGCTGTCGAGACCAGTCCGGCGCTGAAATCGCCATCGGCGACAAAAGTCGCGCCCGCGGCGGAAAAGGCGGCGAGCGTTGCAGCGCCGCTGCATTCGGCCGCCAATGCCAACAAGGCCGAGCCGCAGGTCGAGGACGTCTCGAAACAGCGCAAAGGCCCCAAGAACAAGGCCGAGCCGGCGTCTGCGTTCAAAGCGCCGGAGGCCAAGGTTAAACCGGCGAAGACTGCCGCCAAGGCGGCCACGCCGTCGCCCGGAAACAAAAGCCGGCCGACCGGCAAGAAGCCGGTCTGAGGAACGAGCAATGCTTCAGGACAGAGACCGCATCTTCAACAATATCTACGGCCGCTTCGACAAGTCGCTGGCCGGCGCCATGGCGCGCGGTGCCTGGGACAACACGCCCGGCATCATCGCCAAGGGGCGCGAGTGGATCGTCAATGAGATGAAGGCCAGCGGCCTGCGCGGACGTGGCGGCGCGGGCTTCCCGACCGGGCTGAAATGGTCGTTCATGCCCAAGCAAAGCGACGGCCGGCCGAGCTATCTCGTCGTCAATGCCGACGAGTCCGAGCCCGGCACCTGCAAGGACCGCGACATACTGCGCCACGACCCGCACACGCTGGTCGAAGGCTGCCTGCTTGCGGGCTTCGCCATGGGCGCGGTCGCCGCCTACATCTATGTGCGCGGCGAGTTCATCCGCGAGCGCGAGGCGCTGCAACGCGCCATCGACGAGGCCTATGCGGCCAAGCTGATCGGCAAGAACAACACCTCCGGCTATGATTTCGACATCTACATGCATCATGGCGCCGGCGCCTATATCTGTGGCGAGGAAACGGCGCTGCTCGAAAGCCTCGAGGGCAAGAAGGGCCAGCCACGGCTTAAGCCGCCATTTCCGGCCAATGTCGGCCTCTATGGCTGCCCGACGACGGTCAACAATGTCGAGTCCATCGCTGTCGCGCCGACCATCCTGCGCCGCGGTGCCGCCTGGTTCTCGTCCTTCGGCCGGCCCAACAATGTCGGCACCAAGCTGTTCTGCATCTCCGGCCACGTCAACAATCCGTGCACCGTCGAAGAGGCGATGTCGATCCCGTTCCGCGAGCTGATCGAGACGCATTGCGGCGGCATTCGTGGCGGCTGGGATAATCTGCTGGCGGTCATTCCGGGCGGAGCGTCGGTGCCGCTGGTGCCGACCGAGCAGATCATCGACGCGCCGATGGATTTCGACGCGCTGCGCGACCTGAAATCGGGCCTCGGCACGGCAGCTGTCATCGTCATGGACAAATCGACCGATATCGTGAAAGCGATCGCGCGGCTTTCCTATTTCTACAAGCACGAAAGCTGCGGCCAGTGCACGCCCTGCCGTGAGGGCACCGGCTGGATGTGGCGGGTGATGGAACGGCTGGTGCGCGGCGAGGCGCAGAAGCGCGAGATCGACATGCTGCTCGACGTGACCAAGCAGGTCGAGGGCCACACGATCTGCGCGCTTGGCGATGCGGCGGCATGGCCGATCCAGGGCCTGATGCGGCATTTCCGCGGCGAGGTGGAGCGGCGCATCGACGAGTTTTCGCGCAACGCACACCGCGCCGAACCGGTGCTGGCGGCGGCAGAATAGAAGAATTCAAAAATGCGGGCGAATGTCCGAGACGAGGAAACGAGCGCGGGGCAGACGGAAACGACCAGGAGACCACCTATGTCGCTGTTTTCGACACCCGACGATTTTACGCCCGATATGGACCCGTTGTTGAAGATGAACCAGGATCTGACCAGGATGATGCCGAAGGAGATGGCCAATGCCGTCAATCTCCTGGCGCATCCTGTCGCGAGTGCGGCGGCGATGGCGGCACTCGGCATCGGTCTTGCCAACCACGCCTTTGGCATCTGGATGGGCGTGCTTTCGGGCGCGGCCGAAACTTCGCAGCGGCTTTGGCAGCCGGTCGCCGAGGATTTCGAGGCCAGGACGGAACGCTTTTCCGCGACCGGCAAAAGCTCCTCGACAAAGGCGCGCGCAGCGACCAAAACCCTGATTGCCGAGGCGCAGTCCTTCGCCAATGACGTGACCGACATTGCGACGAGCACCGCGGCGCGGAGCTTGGCGAATGCGAGCACCGTTGCAGCGGATGCCTCGGCCGGGCTGATGCCGGAAGATTTCAAGCAGCCCAAAGCGATGGACCGGCCAGCTGAGCCGGCCGACCTCAAGGCGATATCGGGCATCGGGCCGAAACTGGAAAAGGTGCTGAACGGCCTTGGCATCTGGACATACGCCCAGATCGCCGCGTGGACGCCGCAAGAGATCGCCTGGGTCGAAGATTACCTGTCGTTGAAGGGCCGCATCGGCCGTGACGGCTGGATCGGTCAGGCGGCCGCGTTGGCCGGGGTCAAAAAGTGAATTCAATATCGTGCGCGGTCTCGGCTGCGTCCGGAAGGAAAGATTGCGGAACGTCCGCAGGGGTTTGAGGCGAAATGGCAAAGCTCAAGGTCGACGGGAAAGAGATCACTGTACCCGACCATTACACGCTGCTGCAGGCGGCCGAGGACGCCGGCGCGGAAGTTCCGCGCTTTTGCTTCCACGAGCGGCTGTCGATCGCCGGCAATTGCCGCATGTGCCTGATCGAGGTCAAGGGCGGGCCGCCCAAGCCGCAGGCGTCTTGCGCCATGGGCGTGCGCGACCTGCGCCCCGGCCCGAACGGCGAGCCGCCGGAAATCTTCACCAACACGCCGATGGTCAAGAAGGCGCGCGAAGGCGTGATGGAATTCCTGCTGATCAACCATCCGCTGGATTGCCCGATCTGCGATCAGGGCGGCGAGTGCGACCTGCAGGACCAGGCGATGGCGTTCGGCGTCGATTCCTCGCGCTACCACGAGAACAAGCGGGCGGTCGAAGACAAGTATATCGGGCCGCTGGTCAAGACGATCATGAACCGCTGCATCCATTGCACGCGCTGCGTCCGCTTCACCACCGAGATTGCCGGCATATCGGAACTCGGTCTGATCGGCCGCGGCGAGGATGCCGAGATCACCACCTATCTCGAAAGCGCGATGACTTCGGAACTGCAGGGCAATGTCATCGACCTTTGCCCGGTCGGTGCGCTGACTTCCAAACCCTACGCCTTCCAGGCACGGCCGTGGGAACTGACCAAGACCGAATCCATCGACGTCATGGACGCCGTCGGCTCGGCGATCCGCGTCGATAGCCGAGGCCGCGAAGTGATGCGCATCCTGCCGCGTACCAACGAGGCGGTGAACGAGGAATGGATTTCCGACAAGACCCGCTTCATTTGGGACGGCTTGCGCACGCAGCGCCTCGACCGGCCCTATGTGCGCAAGGACGGCAGACTGGCCCCCGCAAGCTGGGCCGAGGCTTTTGCCGCGATCAAGGAAGCGGTGTCGAATGCCGCACCCGAAAAGATCGGTGCCATTGCCGGCGATCTTGCCGCCGTCGAGGAGATCTACGCGCTGAAGCTTCTGATGGCTTCGCTTGGCTCGAAGAACACCGACTGCCGCCAGGACGGTGCCGCACTCGATCCGTCGCTCGGCCGGGCGAGCTATGTCTTCAACCCGACCATCGAAGGCATCGAACAGGCCGATGCGGTGCTGATCATCGGCGCCAATCCGCGCTTCGAGGCGTCCTTGCTCAACGCCCGCATCCGCAAGCGCTGGCGGGCCGGTAATCTGCCGGTCGGCGTCATCGGCGATGTCGGCGATACGCGCTATGATTACGAGCAGCTCGGCGCCGGGCCGGAATCGCTGAAGGATCTTGCCGATGGCAACGGCAAATTCTTTCAACTGCTGAAGAAGGCGACGCATCCGCTGATCATCGTCGGCCAGGGTGCGCTGGCGCGTCCGGACGGCGCGGCCGTGCTCGGCCAGGCGGCGAAGCTCGCCGTCGCCGTCAACGCCGCAAGGGCCGACTGGAACGGCTTTGCCGTACTGCACACCGCGGCGGCGCGGGTCGGCGGCCTCGATGTCGGCTTTGTGCCGGGCGAGGGCGGCAGGAACGTCGCCGGCATGCTGGGCGAGACCGATGTGCTGTTCCTGCTCGGCGCCGACGAAATCGACATGGCCAAGACCGGCGGCGCTTTCGTCGTCTATATCGGCACGCATGGCGACAAGGGCGCGCATCGCGCCAACGTCATCCTGCCGGGTGCCGCCTATACCGAGAAGTCGGGCACCTTCGTCAACACCGAAGGCCGCGTGCAGCAGACCAACCGGGCCGGCTTCGCGCCCGGCGAGGCGCGCGAGGACTGGGCGATCCTTCGGGCACTGTCGGATGTGCTCGGCAAGAAGCTGCCGTTCGATTCGCTGCCGCAATTGCGCGCTAGGCTCTATGCGGAATACCCGCATCTTGCCCGCATCGACCATGTCGCGGCCGGCGACCCGGCCGACATCGCCAGGGTGGCCAAGCTCGGCGGGCGGCTGAACAAGGGCACCTTCACCTCGCCGGTCAAGGATTTCTACCTGACCAACCCGATCGCGCGGGCTTCCGCGGTGATGGCCGAGTGCTCGGCTTTGGCGAAGAACGGCTTCAGGCAGGCGGCGGAGTAGACATGGACACCTTCTTCTCCTTCTACGTGCTGCCGGCGCTGCTGATCCTTTTGAAGTCGGTCGTGCTGATCGTCGTTCTGTTGATCTTCGTCGCCTATGTGCTTTACGCCGACCGCAAGATCTGGGCGGCGGTGCAATTGCGCCGCGGACCGAACGTCGTCGGCCCATGGGGCACGCTGCAGGCCTTCGCTGACCTTTTGAAATTCGTCTTCAAGGAGCCGGTGATTCCGTCCGGCGCCAACAAGGGCGTTTTCCTGCTGGCGCCGCTGGTGTCGGCGGTGCTTGCGATCTCAGCCTGGGCGGTGATCCCGGTCAATGAGGGCTGGGCCATCGCCAACGTCAATGTCGGCATCCTCTACGTCTTCGCCATCTCCTCGCTCGAGGTCTATGGCGTGATCATGGGCGGCTGGGCGTCCAATTCGAAATACCCGTTCCTCGGTGCGCTGCGCTCGGCGGCGCAGATGGTGTCCTACGAAGTCTCCATCGGTTTCGTCATCGTCACCGTGCTGCTTTGCGTCGGCTCGCTCAACCTGACCGATATCGTTTTGTCGCAGCAGGATGGGCTGGGCACGAGGATCGGCCTGCCCAATACCTTCCTCGACTGGCATTGGCTGTCCCTGTTTCCGATGTTCATCGTCTTCTTCATCTCGGCGCTGGCGGAAACCAACCGTCCGCCCTTCGACCTCGTGGAAGCCGAATCGGAACTCGTCGCCGGCCATATGGTCGAATATTCCTCGACGCCGTTCCTGTTGTTCTTCCTGGGCGAATATGTCGCCGTCGTCCTGATGTGCGCACTGGCCACCATCCTGTTCCTTGGCGGCTGGCTGCCGCCCTTCAATTTCGCGCCGTTCACCTGGGTGCCGGGGCTGATCTGGTTCGTGCTCAAGGTCTGCCTGGTGTTCTTCATGTTCTCGATGGTGAAGGCGTTCGTGCCGCGCTATCGCTACGACCAGCTGATGCGGCTCGGCTGGAAGGTCTTCCTGCCGATCTCGCTGTTCATGGTGGTCGCCACCGCCGCCTTCCTCAAGATCACGGGGTTTGCCTGATGTCAGCATTGTCCCAGGCCGCCAAGTCACTGCTATTGCAGGATTTCGTCAGTGCTTTCTTCCTGTCGATGCGCCAGTTCTTCGCGCCGAAGGAGACGATCAATTATCCGCATGAGAAGGGGCCGGTCAGCCCGCGCTTCCGTGGCGAACATGCGCTGCGCCGCTATCCGAACGGCGAGGAACGTTGCATCGCCTGCAAATTGTGCGAGGCGATCTGCCCGGCGCAGGCCATTACCATCGAAGCCGGCCCGCGCCGCAATGACGGCACGCGGCGCACCGTGCGCTACGACATCGACATGGTGAAATGCATTTATTGCGGCTTCTGCCAGGAAGCCTGCCCGGTCGACGCTATCGTCGAGGGGCCGAATTTCGAATTCGCGACGGAGACGCGCGAGGAGCTTTATTACGACAAGGACAGGCTTCTGGCCAATGGCGACCGCTGGGAGCGTGAACTTGCGCGCAACATCTCGCTGGATGCGCCTTACCGCTGATATTTGACGCATGGACGGGGCGAGGGGCCTCGTTTAAGGAACACGCAACTTGCCGGCCGGAGGCGGTGGCAAAAAACAGGACGAATGTCCTGTTCGGACAGGAAACCCGGGGGAACCCATGCTGAGTGGACTAGAGGCGGCCTTTTTCTACCTCTTCGCCTTTGTCGCGGTGGCGTCGGCGTTCATGGTCATTTCGGCGCGCAATCCTGTGCATTCGGTGCTGTTCCTGATCCTGACCTTCTTCAACGCCGCCGGCCTGTTCATGCTGACCGGCGCCGAGTTCCTGGCGATGATCCTGCTCGTCGTCTATGTCGGCGCGGTTATGGTGCTGTTCCTGTTCGTCGTGATGATGCTCGACGTCGATTTCGCCGAGATGAAGGAAGGCGCCCTGCAATACGCGCCGATCGGCGCGCTGGTCGGCCTGATCCTGGCAGCGGAGCTGATCATCGTGCTCGGCGGCTACACATTTGCGCCGAAACTGGCGGCGACGGTTTCGAAGCCCATCCCGGACCTGGCCGCGCGCTCCAACACGGCGGCGCTCGGCGACATCCTCTATACGGATTACCTCTATTACTTCCAGGTGGCGGGGCTGGTGCTGCTGGTCGCCATGATCGGCGCCATCGTGCTGACGCTGCGCCACAAGCCGGGCGTCAAGCGGCAGTCGATCGCCGCCCAGGTCGGCCGCACGCCGGTAACCGGAGTGGAAATCCGCAAGGTCAAGACGGGCGAAGGAGTCTGACATGGTCGTCGGCATCGCGCACTACCTGACCGTATCGGCGATCCTGTTCACGCTCGGCGTGTTCGGCATCTTCCTGAACCGTAGGAACGTCATCGTCATCCTGATGTCGATCGAGCTGATCCTGCTTGCGGTCAACATCAATTTCGTCGCCTTTTCGGCGGCGCTCGGCGATCTGGTCGGCCAGGTGTTCGCACTGTTCGTGCTGACCGTCGCGGCGGCCGAGGCGGCGATCGGCCTTGCCATTCTCGTCGTCTTCTTCCGCAACCGCGGCTCGATCGCGGTTGAAGACGTGAACATGATGAAGGGTTGACGGAACCACCATGTATCAGGCCATCGTCTTCCTTCCGCTGCTCGGCTTCCTGATCGTCGGCCTGTTCGGCACCTCGCTCGGCGCCAAGGCTTCCGAATACATCACCTCCGGCTTCCTGGTGATCGCGGCTGTGCTGTCGTGGGTCGCCTTCTTCTCGGTCGGCTTCGGCGGCGGCGAGGTGTTCACCGTGCCGGTGATGCGCTGGATCCAGTCGGGAGGCCTCGAAGCGTCGTGGGCGCTGCGGATCGACACGCTGACCGTAGTGATGCTGGTCGTCGTCAATACGGTGTCGGCGCTGGTCCATATCTACTCGATCGGCTACATGCATCACGACCCGGACCGGCCCCGCTTCTTCGCTTATCTGTCGCTGTTCACCTTCGCCATGCTGATGCTGGTGACGGCCGACAACCTCGTGCAGATGTTCTTCGGCTGGGAAGGTGTCGGTCTGGCCTCCTATCTGCTGATCGGCTTCTGGTACAAGAAGCCGTCGGCCAATGCGGCTGCGATCAAGGCCTTCGTCGTCAACCGCGTCGGCGATTTCGGCTTCGCGCTTGGCATATTCGGCGTGTTCGTGCTTTTCGGCTCGGTCAATCTCGGCACCATCTTCGCCAATGCGGCGACGTTCATTCCGGCCGAAGGCGCGCAGCAGGGTCCGGCCGTACTGACCTTCCTCGGCTATGCGCTTGATAAGCAAGCCGCGATGACAGTCGTCTGCCTGCTCCTGTTCATGGGCGCCATGGGCAAGTCGGCGCAGGTGCCGCTGCACACCTGGCTGCCGGATGCCATGGAAGGCCCGACGCCGGTCTCGGCGCTGATCCATGCCGCTACCATGGTGACGGCAGGCGTGTTCATGCTGGCGCGGCTGTCGCCGCTGTTCGAGCTGTCGCATTCGGCGCTGACCGTGGTCACCTTCATCGGCGCCTTCACCGCCTTCTTCGCGGCGACAGTTGGCCTCGTCCAGAACGACATCAAGCGTGTCATCGCCTATTCGACCTGTTCGCAGCTCGGCTACATGTTCGTGGCGCTCGGCGTCGGCGCCTATGGCGCGGCGATCTTCCATCTGTTCACGCACGCCTTCTTCAAGGCGCTACTGTTCCTCGGCTCGGGTTCGGTCATCCACGCCGTCTCCGACGAGCAGGACATGCGCAAGATGGGCGGCCTGAGGACGCTCATCCCGACGACCTACTGGATGATGGTGATCGGCACGTTGGCGCTGACCGGCGTCGGCATCCCGGTGACGATCATCGGCACGGCCGGTTTCTTCTCCAAGGACGCCATCATCGAAGCCGCTTTTGCCAGCCACAATGCGGTCGCCGGGTTTGCCTTCATATTGCTGGTCGTTGCCGCCTGCTTCACCTCCTTCTATTCCTGGCGGCTGATCTTCATGACCTTCCATGGCGAGCCGCGGGCCAGCCATGAGGTGATGCACCATGTCCATGAATCGCCGCCGGTCATGCTGGTGCCGCTGTTCATCCTGGCGGCAGGCGCCCTGTTCGCCGGCGTGATCTTCCACGGCGCCTTCATCGGCGAGGGCTATGCCGAATTCTGGAAGGTGTCGCTGTTCACGCTGCCTGACAACCACATCCTGCACGAGATCCACGAACTGCCGCTTTGGGTCGAGCTCGCGCCGTTCATCGCCATGCTGATCGGCTTTGCGATAGCCTGGCAATTCTACATTCGCGCGCCGGAAATGCCTCGGAGCGTCGCGGCCAACCATCGCCTGCTCTATGCCTTCCTGCTCAACAAATGGTATTTCGACGAGCTCTACGACTTCCTGTTCGTGCGGCCGGCAAAGCGCCTCGGCAGCTTCCTGTGGAAGACCGGCGACGGCACTATCATCGACGGGCTCGGGCCGGACGGCATCTCGGCGCGCGTCGTCGACGTCACCAACCGCGTCGTCAAGCTGCAGACCGGCTATCTCTATCACTATGCCTTCGCCATGCTGATCGGCGTTGCCGCACTCGTCACCTGGATGATGCTCTGATGACCGCCTGGCCGATCCTATCGCTGGTCACCTTCCTGCCGCTGGTTGGTGTGTTGCTCATCCTTTTCGTGCGTGACGACAGCGACAATGCGCGCCGCAACATCCGCGCCATTGCGCTGTTCACGACCGCCTTCACCTTCGTGGTTTCGCTGTTCATCTGGACCGGCTTCGACAATTCGCAGCCCGGCTTCCAGTTCGTCGAGAAGTTTGCCTGGCTGGATTCCGGCATCTCCTACCATATGGGCGTAGATGGCATCTCCATGCTGTTCGTCATCCTGACCACCTTCCTGATGCCGCTCTGCATCCTCGCTTCGTGGGAATCGATCGAGAAGCGCGTCAAGGCTTACATGATCGCCTTCCTGTTGCTCGAGACGCTGATGATCGGCGTGTTCTGCGCGCTCGACATCGTCCTGTTCTATGTCTTCTTCGAAGCCGGCCTGATCCCGATGTTCATTATCATCGGCGTGTGGGGCGGCAAGCGGCGCGTCTATGCCTCGTTCAAGTTCTTCCTCTATACGCTGGCCGGCTCGGTGCTGATGCTGCTCGCCATCATGGCGATGTTCTTCCAGTCCGGCACCACCGACATCCCGACGCTTCTGACCCACAACTTCCCGGCCAATATGCAGACCTGGCTATGGCTTGCCTTCTTCGCTTCCTTTGCGGTGAAGATGCCGATGTGGCCGGTGCATACCTGGCTGCCGGACGCCCATGTCGAAGCGCCGACGGCCGGCTCGGTGATCCTGGCCGCCATCCTGCTCAAGATGGGCGGATATGGCTTCCTGCGTTTTTCGCTGCCGATGTTTCCGATCGCATCCGAAATGTTCGCGCCGCTGATCTTCACGCTCTCCGGCGTCGCCATCATCTACACCTCGCTGGTGGCGCTGATGCAGGAGGACATGAAGAAGCTGATCGCCTATTCGTCGGTCGCCCACATGGGCTTCGTTACCATGGGCATCTTCGCGATGAACCAGGAAGGCGTCCAGGGTTCGATCTTCCAGATGCTTTCGCACGGCCTGGTCTCAGGCGCGCTGTTCCTCTGCGTCGGCGTCGTCTACGACCGCATGCACACGCGTGACATCGACGCCTATGGCGGGTTGGTCAACAACATGCCGAAATATGCAACCGTGTTCATGATCTTCACCATGGCCAATGTCGGCCTGCCCGGCACCAGCGGCTTCGTCGGCGAGTTCCTGACCATGCTCGGCGTGTTCCGGGTCAACACCTGGGTGGCGTTCTTCGCCGCCACCGGCGTCATCCTGTCGGCGGCCTATGCGCTCTGGCTCTACCGCAAGGTGATCTTCGGCGCATTGACCAAGGAAAGCCTGAAAGGCCTGCTGGACCTGTCGACACGCGAGAAGGTGATCATCTATCCGCTGGTCGCGCTGGTCATCTTCTTCGGCGTCTATCCGGCGCCGATCTTCGACGCGACGGCCGAATCGGTCAAGGCGCTCGTCACCAATGTCACTGCATCCATCGGCGCCGCGCAGACCGCGGCGGCGAACTGACTGGGGTTTTGCGAACCATGACGCCGGACCTTCTCTCCAGCCTGTCGCTCTCGACGCCAGAGCTGATCCTCGCCATCGGCGCCTTGGCGCTGTTGATGCTCGGCGCCTATTCGCGCGCCAACACCACCGTCACAGTGAGCGGCCTTGCCGTCGCCGTGCTGGTGATCGCTGGCGCCTGGCTGATCTTTTCCCCGGGGCAGGGCAACGCCTATGGCGAAGCCTTCATCCAGGATCCGTTCGCCCGCTTCATGAAGGTGTTGGCGCTAATCGGCTCGGCGGTGACGCTGGTCATGTCGGTCCGCTTTGCCCAGGCGGAGCATTTCGACAAGTTCGAATATCCGGTGCTGATCCTGCTCTGCACGCTCGGCATGATGCTGATGATCTCGGCCAACGGCATGATCGGGCTCTATCTCGGCCTCGAGCTGCAGTCGCTGGCGATCTACGTGCTGGCGGCGATCAACCGCGACAGTCTGCGTTCGACCGAGGCCGGCCTGAAGTATTTCGTCCTTGGCGCGCTGTCTTCGGGCATGCTGCTTTACGGCATCTCGCTGGTCTACGGCTACACCGGCAATACCGGCTTCCAGGAGATCGCCGCGGCGCTGAGCGGCGGCGAGCGCCAGCTCGGCCTCGTCTTCGGCCTGGTTTTCGTGCTGGCCGGCCTTGCCTTCAAGATCTCGGCGGTGCCGTTCCATATGTGGACGCCCGACGTCTATGAAGGTGCGCCGACGCCGGTGACGGCTTTTCTAGCGGCGGCACCCAAAATGGCGGCGATGGCGCTGATGGTGCGCGTCACCATGGGCGCCTTCAAGCCGATCGCCGCCGACTGGCAGCAGATCATCGTCTTCATCTCGATCGCGTCGATGGCGCTCGGCGCCTTTGCGGCGATCGGCCAGACCAACATCAAGCGGCTGATGGCCTATTCCTCCATCGGCCATATGGGCTATGCGCTGGTCGGCCTTGCCGCCAACAGCCAGGACGGCGTGCGTGGCGTCGCCATCTACATGCTGATCTACCTGGTGATGACGCTCGGCACCTTCGCCTTCATCCTCGCCATGCGGCGCAAGGAGGGCAATGTCGAGCAGATCAGCGATCTCGCCGGCCTGTCGGCGACCAACCCGATCATGGCGACGATCCTCACCATCCTGATGTTCTCGCTGGCCGGTATCCCGCCGCTCGCCGGCTTCTGGGGAAAATGGTACGTGTTCCTTGCCGCCATCAATGCCAATCTCTACGCGCTGGCGATCATCGGCGTGCTGGCCTCGGTGGTGGGCGCCTATTATTATCTGCGCATCATCAAGATCATGTGGTTCGACGAACCGGTCGGCGGCTTCGTTCCGATGGCGACCGAACTGCGCGTCGTGCTCGGCGTCTGCGGCGCCTTCGTGCTGTTCTATGTGCTGATCGGCGGCCCGATCGGAACCTATGCCGCTGCCGCAGCCAAGACCTTCTTCTGACGGAATGACATTCAGGCTGGCTCCAACCGCGGCTTCGGAAGGGTTCCGGCTCGAGGCGCACGACACGGTCGGCTCCACCAATGCGCTGGCGCTGGAGCACGCGCGGGCCGGCGATCCGGGCAAGCTCTGGGTCGTCTCAAAAAAGCAGGAAGCCGGGCGTGGCCGCCGTGGCCGCGCCTGGGCGACGCCCGAAGGCAATCTGGCAGCGACGCTGCTGGTGATAACCAACACCGAGCTTCGGCTTGCCGCGACGCTCGGCTTCGTTGCCGGACTGGCGCTGGCCGACGCGCTCGACGCTGTCGTGCCGAAGGGCAGGATCGCGATCGGCCTCGATGGTGCGAGCCAAGGCAAGAACCGTTTCGAGCTGAAATGGCCGAACGATGTGCTTGCCTCGGGCGCCAAGCTCGCCGGCATCCTACTGGAATCGGCGATGCTGGAGGGGGGCCGTTCCGCAGTGGCTGTCGGCATCGGCGTCAATGTGGTGGCTTATCCCAGGGATTTGCCCTATCCAGCGACGTCGCTCAACGCGCTGGGGTCTGCTTGCGATGCCGAGACGCTGTTTCTGGCGCTGTCGGATGCATGGAGCGAGAATGCTCGGCTGTGGAACGAAGGGCGTGGGCTTGCCGCCGTCAGGCAGCGGTGGCTGGCGCGTGCGGCGGGGCTTGGCGGGCAGGTTGCTGTCAGAATTGACGGTAATGTGGTGCGCGGCACCTTCGAGACCATTGACGAGGACTGCCGTTTCGTGATCCGCGACGATGAAGGTTCGGTTCTGACGATCGCCGCCGGCGACGTGCATTTCGGCGCGGTTGCCTCGGCCGGCGGTTGACTGGCCAATACGTTTGACTGGCCTGTATTTGACCAGCTTGAATTTGACCGGCCCAAGAGTTTGACGGGCAAGGAAGGAAAGATCATGGCGAAAGCGGAAAACGCCGAACTTGTCTTCGTGCCGCTCGGCGGTGTCGGTGAGATCGGCATGAACTTCGCCCTCTACGGCTATGGCCCGGCCAATGCGCGCGAATGGATCGTCGTCGATGTCGGCGTCACCTTTCCCGATGCAACCCTGCCCGGCGTCGACCTGGTGCTGCCCGACACGCGCTTCATCGAGGAGAATGTCGCCAATCTGCGCGGGATCGTCATCACCCATGCGCATGAGGACCACTACGGTGCGCTGCACGACATCTGGCCGAAGCTCAAGGCGCCGGTGTGGATGACGCCGTTCAGCGCCGGCCTGCTGGAAGCCAAGCGGCAGGGCGAGCAAGGGGCGCCGAAAATTCCGGTGACGATCTACCGGGCCGGCGAGAAATTCACCGTCGGTCCGTTCGAGATCGAGGCCATCCCCGTCGCGCACTCCATTCCCGAGCCGATGTCGCTGGCGATCACCACTCCGGCCGGCGTCGTCATCCATACCGGCGACTGGAAGATCGATCCGGCGCCGACGGTGGGGCCGATGACCGACGAGTCACGCTTCCGCGCCTATGGCGACAAGGGCGTGCTGGCGCTGATCTGCGATTCCACCAATGCGTTGCGGGAAGGGGAATCGCCGTCCGAAGTGGCGGTGGGCGAGGGCATCAAGAGCGTCATCCAGAACGCCAAGGGCCGCGTCGCCGTCACCAGCTTCTCCTCCAATGTCGGGCGCATCGTCTCCATCGCCAAGGCAGCGCGGGATGCCGGCCGCCAGTGCCTGGTGCTTGGCCGCTCGATGAAGCGCGTCATCGATGTGGCTGATGAACTCGGCTATATGGACGGCTTGCCGGAATTCATCGCCGAGGAAGATTACGGCTTCATCCCGCGCGAAAACCTCGTCATCATCTGTACCGGCAGCCAGGGCGAGCCGCTTGCCGCACTCGCCAAGCTGTCGCGCGACGAGATGAAGTCGGTGGCGCTGACTGCCGGCGACACGGTGGTGTTTTCCTCGCGCACCATTCCCGGCAATGAGAAGGCGATCCTCGAGATCAAGAACCGCCTGATCGATCTCGGCATCAAGATCATTGAGGACGGCGATGCGCTGGTGCATGTCTCCGGTCATCCGCGCCGCAGCGAATTGCGCAAGATGTATGAATGGGTGCGGCCGCAGATCGGCGTTCCCGTGCATGGCGAGGCGGCGCATCTGGTGGCGCAGGGCTCGCTGATGTCGACGTCCGGCATCGGCCAGGTGGCGCAGGTGCGCGACGGCGACATGCTCAGGCTCTATCCGGGTGCGGCTGCGATCATCGACCAGGTGTCGTTCGGCCGCATCTACAAGGACGGAAGGCTGGTCGGCACCGACCAGGCGATGGGCATTCGCGACCGGCGCAAGCTGTCCTTCGCCGGCCACGTCGCCGTCAATGTCGTGCTCGACGACAAATACGAACTCGCCGGCGATCCCGATCTCGTCGCCATCGGCGTCGCCGAGGCCGATGGCAGCGGCGAGAGCCTGGAAGACCTGATGATCGATGCGGCAATCGGCGCCGTGGACTCCATCCCCCGCCAGCGCCGAAAAGACCTCGACCTGGTCCAGGAGGCGGTGCGGCGCGCGGTGCGCGGCGCGGCCAACGAAGCCTGGGGCAAGAAGCCGCTGGTGACGGTGTTCGTCACGCGGTAAGGGAATAGGGGAGTAGGGCAGTACGGCAGTAGGGGAGAAAGTAGTTTTCCCTACTCCCATACTGCCCTATTGCCTTACTGCCCTAAGGACGCAGTCAATGCTCGGACGCCTCAACCATGTCGCGCTTGCCGTGCCGGATCTGGCTGCGGCGGCGGCGGCCTATCGGGATACGCTTGGCGCCCGCGTGACCGCGCCGCAGGCGCTGCCGGAGCATGGCGTGACGGTGGTGTTCGTCGACGTCGGCAATACCAGGATCGAGTTGCTGGAGCCGCTCGGCGAAGGCTCGCCGATCGCGGCATTCCTCGAGAAGAATCCGTCCGGCGGCATGCACCATGTCTGCTACGAGGTTGACGACATTGTTGCGGCGCGCGACCGTCTCAAGGCCAGCGGCGCGCGCGTGCTGGGCGATGGCAATCCGAAGACCGGCGCGCATGGCAAACCCGTATTGTTTCTGCACCCCAAGGACTTTTTCGGCACGCTGGTCGAACTGGAGCAAGCATGAGCTGGGTCTCTTTCATCGCCCTGTTCTTCGCCACATGGTGGGTGGTGTTGTTCGCCGTCTTGCCGTTCAGCATGCGGACGCAGGACGAGGACCAGGATGTGACGCTGGGTACGGTTCCGAGCGCGCCGCGCGGACCGCATATGCTGCGCGCCGCACTGCGCACGACGATCGCCACACTGGTCCTGATGGGCATCTTCTACGGCATCACGAGAGGGCTTGGTCTCGGCATCGACGACATCCCGCACATCGTGCCGGATTTCAACCAGAGCCCAGCGCATTAGCCGGCTACCCAATGTCCGGCTATCCAAGACCTATGCCGACGCCCTGAAATCAAGCTCAGCCAGCAAGGTCAACCCAAGTAAAGGCCGTGGGCCGGATTTGGGCTGACGCAACGTAATGTAGTTTGGCAATCTGTCTTGCTAACCAAATGATTGCACAAAAAAAATGCAAGGCGCGAGGCCTTGCAATTTAAACGCGTCCGATCTGTTTCCGGTGTCCGGCGGCAGCGAGTTACCGCGCCTAGATCGCATCCTCCCAAGACTTTGACCGCGTAGGAGGGCAGATTTTTCTCCGCCCTCTCGGTTATCGGGGCACACTAGCCTAAGGCGGGTGAAAATGTCACGAAGAATTTTGCCCGGAAACAGGCAATCTCGTGCTGCAGTGCACAATAGTACGGCAGGCGTTGCTTGCGAAACGCCCAGCAAGCCGTGTGCGGCAATTGCGGCGTCTGTGCAGCGCCTGGGCCGGGTTTCCATTCCGCCATGAAATGGCTATGAAGCTGGGGCAAGCAAGCCTGCGCTGCGCCGATTCCGGCGCCGCCATCCTCTCTCACGGACCAGTTCATGCGTTTGTCGCGCTATTTCCTGCCCATCCTCAAAGAAAATCCGCGCGAGGCCGAGATCGTCTCGCATCGGCTGATGCTGCGCGCCGGCATGATCCGCCAGCAGGGGCAAGGCAGCTTCTCCTGGCTGCCGCTCGGCAAGCGGGTACTGGACAAGGTCTGCCGGATCATTCGCGAGGAGCAGAATCGCGCCGGCGCGCTCGAAATCCTGATGCCGACCATCCAATCGGCCGAGCTGTGGCGCGAAAGCGGCCGCTACGAAGACTACGGCAAGGAGATGCTGCGCATCAAGGACCGGCAAGATCGCGACATGCTCTACGGCCCGACCAACGAGGAGATGGTCACCGAGATCTTCCGCTCCTACGTCAAGTCCTACAAGGACCTGCCGCTCAACCTCTATCATATCCAGTGGAAGTTTCGCGACGAGGTGCGCCCGCGCTTTGGCGTCATGCGTTCGCGCGAATTCCTAATGAAGGACGCCTATTCCTTCGACCTCGATTATGGAGGCGCCAAGGCCGCTTATAACCGTATGTTCGTGTCCTATCTCAGGACGTTCACGCGCATGGGGCTGCAGGCGATCCCGATGCGCGCCGACACCGGGCCGATCGGCGGCGACCTCAGCCATGAGTTCATCATCCTGGCCGACACCGGCGAGAGCCAGGTGTTTTGCCATCGCGACTATCTCTCGCTTGATGTACCGGGGGCGAATACCGACTTTTCGAATGACGCCGAGATTGCCGAGATCGTCAAGACATGGACGACGCCCTATGCCGCCACCGACGAAATGCATGACGAGGCGGCATGGGAAAAGCTCACCGAAGCCGACAAGGTCTCGGCGCGCGGCATCGAGGTCGGCCATATCTTCCATTTCGGCGACAAATATTCCAAGCCGATGGGCGCCAAGGTGACCGGGCCGGACGGCAAGGATCATTTCGTCTCTGGCGGTTCCTACGGCATCGGTCCGTCGCGGCTGGTCGCGGCGATCATCGAGGCCAGCCATGACGATAACGGCATCATCTGGCCGGAAGCGGTGGCGCCGTTCGACATCGGCCTGATCAACATGAAGGCTGGCGATGCCGAATGCGACCGCGTCTGCGGCGAGCTGCATGCCGCCTTTGCCGCCGCCGGCAAGGAGGTGCTCTACGATGACACCGACCAGCGGCCGGGAGGCAAGTTCGCTACCGCCGACCTGATCGGACTTCCGTGGCAGGTGATCGTGGGGCCGCGCGGCGTCGCAGCCGGCGAGGTCGAGATCAAGAACCGCAGGACCGGCGAGCGCGAGACGCTGCCGATCGGCGACGTGAAAAAGCGTTTCGGTGCCGCCGCATGAACGAAGCGGCAGCAGCCAAACCTTCGGGGGCAGGACCCTTTTCCGGCTTTGAGCGTATGGTTGCGTGGCGCTATCTGCGCTCGCGCCGCAAGGAGACGGTGATCTCGGTCATCGCCTCGATCTCCTTCCTCGGCATCATGCTGGGCGTTGCCACGCTGATCGTCGTCATGGCGGTCATGAACGGCTTTCGCGCCGAACTGCTGACGCGCATCCTCGGCGTCAACGGGCACCTGATCGTGCAGCCGCTCGACATGCCGCTGGAGGACTATGCCCAGGTCGCCGGCCGCATCAACGGCGTGCCCGGCGTCAAATACGCCATTCCGCTGATCGACGGGCAGGTGCTGGCGCAAGGCAATGTCGGCGGCGGCACCGGCGCGCTGGTGCGCGGCATACGCGGCGAGGACCTCGGCAAGATCACCATCGTCGCCAACAACATCAAGGAGGGCTCGATCGTCGGCTTCGACACCGGCGAGGGCGTCGCCATCGGCAGCCGCATGGCCGAGAATCTCGGCCTTGTGCTTGGCGATACGATCACGCTGATCTCGCCCGAGGGCGACGTCACGCCGCTCGGCACGACGCCGCGCATGAAGGGCTATCCGGTCACCGCGATCTTCGAGGTCGGCATGTCGGAATATGACAGCTCCATCGTTTACATGCCGTTCTCGGAATCGCAGCTTTATTTCAACATGGACGGCCGGGCGCAGACGATCGAGATCTACACCGACAATCCCGACAATATCGACGCGCTGAAGCCGAAGGTCGAAGAGGCGGCGCAGCGGCCGATCAGCCTTGTCGATTGGCGGCAACGCAACAAGACGTTCTTCGACGCGCTGCAGGTCGAGCGCAACGTCATGTTCATGATCCTGACGCTGATCGTGCTGGTGGCGGCGCTCAACATCATTTCGGGCCTGATCATGCTGGTGAAGGACAAGGGCCACGACATCGCCATCCTGCGCACCATGGGAGCGACGCGCGGCGCGATCCTGCGCATCTTCCTGATGACAGGCGCTGCGATCGGCGTTGTCGGCACCATCGCCGGCGTGCTGCTCGGTATCTTGATCTGCCTCAACGTCGAGCGCATCCGCCAGTTCTTCTCCTGGCTGGCCGACGAGCGGCTGTTCAATCCCGAGCTTTATTTCCTAAGCCAGCTGCCGGCCCGCATGGATGCCAGCGAGACGATCTCGGTCGTTCTCATGGCTTTGGCGCTGTCGTTCCTGGCGACACTGTTTCCGGCGTGGCGGGCGGCCAGGCTCGATCCGGTCGAAGCGCTGAGGTACGAATGATGGCCGAGGCCATTATCGAGCTGAAGAGCGTCGAACGGCACTATGTGCAGGGGCCGCGCAAGCTGACCATCCTGAACGGCGCCGATTTTTCGCTTAAGCGTGGCGAGATGGTGGCGCTGGTGGCGCCTTCGGGCACCGGCAAGTCGACGCTGCTCCACACCGCCGGGCTGCTGGAGCGGCCGGACGCCGGCGACGTGATCCTGGCGGGGCGCGCCTGCGGTCGGCTTTCCGACGACGAGCGCACGGCGATCCGCCGCAACGATGTCGGCTTCGTCTATCAGTTCCATCACTTGCTGCCGGAATTCTCGGCGCTGGAAAACATCATGATGCCGCAGCTGATAAAAGGGCTGGCGCGCAAGGAGGCGGCCGAGCGGGCGGCGCAATTGCTCGACTACATGCAGATCGGCAAGCGGGCGCATCATCGCCCTTCCGAGCTCTCCGGCGGTGAGCAGCAGCGCGTCGCCATTGCGCGCGCCGTCGCCAATGCGCCGCTGGTGCTTTTGGCCGACGAGCCGACCGGCAATCTCGACCCGGTGACCGCTTCCTACGTGTTCGAGGCGCTGGCAGCGCTGGTCCGGCAATCGGGCCTGGCGGCACTGATCGCCACCCATAATCACGAGCTTGCCTCGCGCATGGATCGCCGCGTGACGCTTGCCGACGGCAAGGTCGTCCCGCTTTAGGGTGTGCTAAGACCGAGGTGATGCCGGCCTGCGAACTGGCGTGCGCCGTCCGCTATTTTTCGTGCGCGCTCTCGGCCCGAAACCGTCGGCAATCTGCCTCTCAACCCTTTCTTAACCCTGCCGAAACTGACCGCACGCAATTCCGGCCATGCCGGGATTGCGATCGTTGACATTCGAACAAAACTAGAACAAAATACGAACATACTAACAACAGGAGAGAGCTATGACCGATCTTGTTCAGGATGTCGTCTCGCTGGTGTGCATGAGCACGTTCCTCATTTCCATGGCAATCTGGATCGGCGCGATGTGAGGATGCGCTGAAAGACATGGCTAGAACGCTGACGAGCCGTTCTTCGCGGAGGAGAGGGGCGCAGCGTAGGAATTCGGTCTTCAGTGAGGTCCTGTCAGCCGACTTTGCGGGCCGCCTCGACCTGCAAAGGCGCTGCCGGGCCGAAGACATCTTCGAAGGCTGATTTCAGCGCCAGGTCGAGATCGGCCATTGTCACGGGAAGGCCGAGATCGATGAGGCTGGTGACGCCGTGATCCTGGACGCCGCACGGCACGATGCCGCTGAAATGGCTGAGGTCCGGTTCGACATTGATGGCAATGCCGTGGAAGCTCACCCAGCGCCTCAGCCTGATGCCGATGGCAGCGATCTTGTCCTCGGCGACCGAGCCGTCGGGCAAAGCGGGGCGATCCGGCCGCACCACCCAGACGCCGACGCGGTCCTCGCGGCGTTCGCCGCGTACGTTGAAGGCGGCCAGCGTGCCGATGATCCATTGTTCGAGTGCCGCGACGAAGGCGCGGACATCCTCGCGCCGCCGCTTGAGGTCGAGCATGACATAGGCGACGCGCTGGCCCGGCCCATGATAGGTGTATTCGCCGCCGCGCCCGGCGGCAAAGACCGGGAAGCGGTCCGGCTCGATCAGGTCCTCGAAACGGGCGCTGGTGCCGGCGGTATAGAGCGGCGGATGCTCGACCAGCCAGACCATCTCGCCAGCCGCGCCGCTGCGGATTGCTTCGGCGCGCGCCTCCATCACGGCGAGCGCATCGGGATAGGCGGTGAGCCCGGGCTCAATGCGCCATTCGACCGGCGCCGAGCCGGGCGAGGGCAGGAACGACGTGGCGATCTGGCTGCGTTCTGTCATGATATCTCGTCTCGCCCCTCATATGGCGGCAATCGGTACAAACGTCCAGTTCCGGGCACGTTCGGCGCTTTGCAGAGTTAAGCCGATATCCGGCCGATTATTGCTGGCCGCGCACTTGTTTCACCGGAAACGATTTGCTACACGCCGCGGGCCGGTTCGTTCTGGCTCCTACCACGTGCGGTCGTGGCGGAATTGGTAGACGCGCAGCGTTGAGGTCGCTGTGGGGCAACCCGTGGAAGTTCGAGTCTTCTCGACCGCACCATTAAATTCGAAAGCGCCCCGTTGAGTTCGAGCACGGCAAAGAGCGTCTTTGTCAGGCGCGAGGCTTTTTTGCCTGCGATCGCGAGTTTGGCCGATGCGGAAACACCATCGGCGCGTAACCATATATGCGGTTTGCGTGGATAATTATTCGCGCACCAGGCGTCCGGTTGCCCACCAGATCACAGATACAGCAGCGATCGATACGTAGCCGTCCAGGGCATAGTGCCATCCAGTGTACACCGATCCGTACAGGATCAGGGCTGCAAACGCCCAACCCAGAGCGCCCAGCCAGAGATTGATCGAGGACAGCAAATAGGCGTTCAGTGCGGCAAAGGCGACATGCATGCTTGGCATGGCCGAGATGCCGCCGCCAAGGCTTGGCCGGCCACTCCGGTAAGCCATCAGGAGATATGCTGCGGGTTCCCGCACCATGTAATTATGGTCCAGTCTGTCCAAGGCGGCATTCAATCCGTGGAAGCGATCCACGCCAACAAACTGGTGGTAGTAAACCGGCCCGACCGATGCCAGCGCCAAAGCCAAGACAGTTCCGAGGATGCACAACGTCAGCGCTGCCGCGCTGAGATAGCGGATGCGCGCAATCTCGTCCGACCAGAGCGCCACGAAAAGGATGGTGCCGAACCACTGGTAGAACCAAATGACTTCATAGCTGTTGAAGACGACGAGCGACCACCCGTTGCTGTCGAGCTTATGGGCGATCTGCCACGGCGGCATCCCGTGCAACCATTCATCAGCGTCGGCTAACCAGTGGTCGGCATAGTATGGGACGACGGACGGGATGGCGATCTTGTAGGTGGAGAACGCGGTCAAGCTGGCAAAGAAGAACAGCAGCACCAACAGACAGCCGCGCCAGCGCCCTTGAACCAAATCCCGGGCGTAGCGAACCGGTTGCCGTCGGCCATGGATGAGCGCGGCACAACAGACGCCACCGATAAACAAGACCGGCATGCCAATAAGAAACTTGTGAGAATAGATTAGGGCTGATGTACGGAATACTTCTGGATATAGTGCAGATGCACCTAACACGTACATTGCCATAAACAAGGAGAGGCGCAATTGCCATATGGCTGAGGGCCTGTGGCGAGAGGCTTCCGTAGTTAGGGCCAAGCCAATTTACCCGTTCTTAATGTTTCGCCGGAGAGACATATACACCGATAAGGTAAAAACCTTGCCGTCAGGTTTACTTTTCCCCGGTGGTCGACACCTGCCGGCTCGCATGCGGTGGATTGATTCCCTGAGCAATCTTGCATCCGCATTGCTGTCCATGCCCCGCGCGAAGGAATTGCCCGGAGCCTCGGGGTCGAACCGGCCGGTGCTTAAACACGGGCCCGCCACTCCCTCGGTTGACCTATCATAAGTTTTAGCTTATCATAAGTCATGGTTTATGATTACGCAGGAATGGTGGCCTTGGCCGATCCGACACGCCGCAAGGTGTTCGAGCTCATCGCCGATCGGCCGCGCTCGGTCATCGATCTGACGCGGGTGCTTCCGGTCTCGCAGCCGGCGGTATCGCAGCACCTCAAAGTGCTGAAGGAAGCCCGACTGGTCCGTGCCGAGCCCAAGGGCGCCAGCAATATCTATCATCTCGACCCGCATGGGCTCGGCGAGATGCGCGCCTGGCTCGATCGCATGTGGGGCGATGCGCTCGACGCCTTCAAACGGGAAGTCGACAACAGCAAGGAGAAGAGGAAATGACGACTATGATCAAGCCCGCACCGGTCAGGAAGTCGGTGACCGTGGAGGTGCCGCTCGACAAGGCATTCGATGTGTTCACGACAGGGTTCGGACGGTGGTGGCCGGCTTCGCACTCAATCGGCAAATCCGCCCTGACGACCGCGGTGATCGAACCGAAAGCCGGCGGCCGCTGGTACGAGATCGGCGAGGATGGGTCAGAATGCGATTGGGGCGAGGTTCTCGCCTGGGATCCGCCGTCGAGGCTGACGCTCGCCTGGCGTATCGGGGCCGACTGGCGCTACGATCCGGCATTGCTGACCGAGGTCGACATCCGCTTTGTCGCGCTCGGCGAGAATTCGACGCGGGTGGAACTCGAGCACCGGCTTCTGGAGAACATGGGCGAGACCGCAGAAGCAGCGCGCCAGGCCTTCGAATCGGAGCGTGGCTGGAGCGGTGTCCTTGGCGCCTACGCGGCTGAGGCCAAACGCTACGCTGCCTGATCGGCAGGCCTCTAAGCCCGATATCCAGCGAGGCCGTCGCACCGTCGGCCTCGCCTCATTCCCGGTGCAGCATATGCCGTTCTGCCCGACCACCGGGACTGTTGTTGTTGGGCGACCGATTCCCCGACCGGGGCACACCACACCTGGCGTTGTCGCGGACTGCCCGGCGGTTGGTCGGCGGCGATGGCAGAGCTGGATTACCGGTGCTTCTCGACGAAAGCCTTGCAGGCGGGTGACAACTGCTCGATCATGCTCTGAAGGTCGCATTTGCCGATCGGTGTCATTGGGCAAAGCCGTTTGTAGTCAGGCTTGCATTCCTTGCCCTGAAAAGATTTGAAGGCCTTTGCATCGGCGGTAATCGGGTTCAAAAGTATTCCCGAACAAACCAACGCAAGACTGGTAAACAGATACTTCCCCATAAACACCCTCCCTTTATTACCGGTAATTATAGAGATGCTAAATTAGAATCCTCTAATTATCAATCTTGAATTATCAATCTTGGGCAACCGGCAGCTCGCAAGGTCGCCTGATATCCGTCGGTTGCGCACAGAGAGGCCGATGCTCAAGCCAAATCGCGCCGCCGCTCCATCCTTGTGTTTGACCATGATCTTTTCGGAAAACCGGTTTCCACTTTTCAGGATCATGGTCTAGACCTGACAGGCACCTTATCCGGAAATCCGATGGCGGGAGGCGCTGGTGGAAGGCCAGGACGAACACATGACCGGCGCCAGGGCCGCTGAGGAGCGCCGCGCCGACATCTATGACGAGGACGGCGTCATCCTGTCGTCGTTTCTCACCCAGATCGGTGCCGCGATCGCCGATCGCGATACGCTGACGCTGAAGCGCGAAGTCGACGATCTGCACCAGTCGGAACTCGGCCACCTGCTCGAGGCGCTGCACCCGGAACAGCGCCGCGCCCTGGTCGAATTGCTGGGCAAGGATTTCGATTTTTCCGCGCTGACCGAGGTCGACGAGGCGATCAGGCGCGACATCGTCGACAATCTGCCCAATGCGCAGATCGCCCAGGCCGTGCAGGAGCTCGATTCCGACGATGCCGTCTACATCCTCGAGGACCTCGACCAGGAGGACCAGGACGAGATCCTGTCGCAACTGCCGTTCACCGAGCGGATCAGGCTGCGGCGCTCGCTCGACTATCCCGAAGAGACCGCCGGCCGCCGCATGCAGACGGAGTTCGTCGCGGTGCCGCCATTCTGGACGATCGGCCAGACCATCGACTACATGCGCGAGGACAACAACCTTCCCGACCGTTTCAGCCAGATCTTCGTCATCGATCCGAGCTTCAAGCTGCTCGGCGCCATCGACCTCGACCAGATCCTGCGCACCAAGCGCTCGGTCAAGGTCGAAGAGGTCATGCATGAGACCAGGCATGCCATCCCGGCCACCATGGACCAGGAGGAGGCGGCACGCGAATTCGAACAATACGATCTTCTGTCCGCTGCCGTCGTCGACGAGAACGAGCGGCTGGTCGGCGTGCTGACCATCGACGACGTCGTCGACGTCATCCAGCAGGAGGCCGAGGAAGATCTGCTGCGCATGGGCGGCGTCGGCGACGAAGAACTCTCGGACAGCATCCTTTCGACTTCGCGCTCGCGTGTGCCGTGGCTGCTGGTCAACCTTTTGACGGCCTTCCTCGCGGCTTCGGTGATCGGCCTGTTCGACCGCACCATCGAGCATATCGTGGCGCTGGCGGTGCTGATGCCGATCGTCGCCGGCATGGGCGGCAATGCCGGCTCGCAGACCATGACCGTCACCGTGCGGGCGCTGGCGACGAGGGACCTCGATATCTACAATGCCGGCCGCATCATCCGCCGCGAAATCGGGGTGGGCTTCATCAACGGCATCATCTTCGCCATCCTGATCGGCATCGTCGCGGCTGCCTGGTTCCACGATCGCAATCTCGGCGGCATCATCGCGGCGGCGATGATCATCAACATGTTCGTGGCGGCTCTGGCGGGCATCCTGATCCCGCTGCTGCTCGACCGCTTCAAGATCGACCCGGCTGTGGCTTCGGCGGTTTTCGTCACTACGGTCACCGATGTCGTCGGTTTCTTTGCCTTTCTCGGGCTTGCCACATGGTGGTTCGGCGTAGGCTGAACGGCACCTCAATTGACTTTTACGTAAATGCCATGCGAGGCTTTGAAAGGTGCCTTGTCCGCCGATTCTGGTACGCGCCTGGGCGCCGGCGGCGCCGGCCAGTTGGAACTCGCGGCGTGGCCGGGGCATTGGAGTGACGATGCGGGAATATTATTCGATCACGGAGCTGACCCGCGAATTCGACGTGTCGACGCGGACGTTGCGCTTCTACGAGGACGAAGGGCTGGTGCAGCCGGTAAGGCGCGGCCGCACCCGGCTGTTCCGTCCGTCGGACCGGCATCTCATCCGCCAGATCATGCGCGGCAAGAGGCTCGGCTTCTCGATCAACGAGATCCGCGAAATCATCCAGATGTACAGGGAGCCGCCCGGCGAGGTCGGCCAACTCAAGCTGATGATCAAGCGCATCGAGGAAAAGCGCGAGGATCTTCGCCAGAAACGCCGCGACCTCGAGGAGACCCTGGCCGAGCTCGACCAGGCCGAGGAATCCTGCGTCGAGCGGCTGGTTGAACTCGGCGTCACCACGTAAGCGCGGTGTCAGCCCCGGCTCAAATCCAGCGCCGCACCCTTTTGGCGTAGTCCCGGTACTTCTTGCCGAATTTGGCCGTCAGCACCTTCTCCTCGCTCTCGATCGTCAGCTTCTGCGTCAGGAACGCCGCGATGACCGCCAGCGGCAGGAACCAGGCGATCCCCGAGACAAAGGCGAGGCTGACCAGCAGCAATGTGTTGGCGAGGTAGATCGGGTTGCGGCTGACGGCGAAGGGTCCGGTGGTCACCAGATGGTCCGGCACGCCGTTGGGGTTAAGCGTCGTTTTGGCGCGGATCATGATGCGGATCGCGGTGAACCAGAGCGCGGCGACCGCCAACAGCCCCACAAGCCCGGCGGCGAACAGGATGTCGCCGAGAAGATCGCCGATCCACGGCAGTGGATAGAAAAACCCTAGCGCGACGCTGACGATGATGGCGGCGATATAGATCAGCGGCGGCCATGGGATGTGCCCCAGCTTCGGCTGCCCAGGATTTTGCTGCACGGGTTTCGGGTGACTGTCGCTCATTGTTGTCCTCCCTCGATTAGCGCGTTCTCGGTTCCGCCGTCTCGGTTTGGGCGGTGCAGGTGCCGGCGAGCTCGCCAATATGCGCCTTCCACTCCGGGGACTGGTCGTTGCTGTAGAGCCGGTCAAGCGAGGCTTCGCCCTGGAGAGTGTCCAGCATGCAGGCACAATAGCTGGAGCAGAACTCGGTGTCGCGCGCCTGCTCGCAGGATATTTGGCAGGATTTCAGAAAGTTCACCTCCCTGCTTTCGACCCGCGCCGGCATGAATTGCGAAAACAGCCAGACCGAGCCGATCAGCAGCGGCTGATGGATCAGATAAAAGGCAAGGCTGTGCCGGCCGATGAAGACCAGCGGGTTTGCCCAGCGGCCTGGCGTCATGGCCGACAGCCGGGTCAGCACGCCGGAGGTGGCGGCGAGTTTGGTAACCGCGATGCCGGCAAGCACGGCGCCGAACCAGGGCAGCAGCGGAACATAGTCGTTGGAGTGCGGATTGGTCGCCGATAGACCGACCCACCACAAAGCCGGATGATCGAAGGCCTCGGATCTGAGGTAGAAGGGCGCCGCGATGACAAACGCCGCGACAAGCAGTGTCAGCAGCGCCGGCAGCCGCAGGAACGCCAGGCCGAGCAGGCTGGCGAGCGCGATCTCGTGCAATATGCCGAAAAAAATGAAGCCGTCGGGCGTGGCGATTCGGGTGACCAGCGATATTGCGAGAGCCGCCCCGGCAACCATGGCGAAGCGCTTCCAGAAGCCTGTCCAGCGGATTTTCTTGCCATGGGCGAGATAGAGGCTGACGCCGACCAGGAACAGGAAGCTCGAGGCGATGCAGCGCGCGTAGATTTTCCACCAGCCGAAGGCGGTGAGGCCGGGATCGGTGTAGCCGAAAAATTCGAGATCCCAGGTGAAATGATAGCTCGCCATGGCAAGCAAAGCGATGCCGCGTGCGATGTCGATGGCGGCGATGCGCTTCGCCTTCGGTTGATCCTGAACGGCGGTGGTCGGCGTGGCGATGCTCATCGGTCTCGCTGTCTTGGTTCAGCCCCGGCAAGACGACTATCACGGTTGCCACCGTCAAAAGAAGCAGTCCTCGCGTCGCGTTGGCGCGGGTCAGCATTAGAACTCGCTTTAGGCCAGAGCCGGAAAGCCTTTGGCCGGCTTCGCTTTTTGCCGTGAAGGCGTCGGTTTCCTGTTACCCGGCCAGGAATCGCCGCGGCAGATTTGTGCTCCAAACCCTGCTTTGGGCGATTCTGTTCGGGGAAAGCAATGGCTACCCATGTGCGCCATCCTATCTGGCTTGCGGCCTTGCGGCCGGCGGATGCACGCACCTTCGCCTCGCTTTATGCGGTCGAATCGTTCGCGCGCGCCACCGTCTCCAGCGTCATCCCGATCCAGGCCTATGAGATCCTGCACAACGAGCAGATCGTCTCGATCCTCTACACGGTCGTGGCAATGCTCGGCCTCTCGGCGACGCTGTTCATGCCGATGCTGATCCGGCGCTTTGCCCGGCGCTGGGTCTATACCGCCGGTGCCTGCCTGCTGGCCGTCGGCTCGCTGTTCTTCGTCACTCATACGCTTGCTGGCCAAACGGTCGGCATGCTCTGCCGCGTCATCGGCGCCAGCGCGCTGGCGATCACGCTCAACCTCTACATCATGGACCATATCCGCAAGACCGATTTCATGCAGGCCGAGTCGCTGCGCATGGCGTGGTCGATGCTTGCCTGGACCGCCGGGCCGACGCTCGGCATTTTCCTCTACACGCGTTTCGGCATCTATGCCGCGCATAGCGCGGTGGCCGTCTTCGCCATGGCCCTGCTGGCGCTGTTCTGGACCTACCGGCTTGGCGACAACCCGTCGATCCGCCCGGGCAAGACGCGGCCGGTCAATCCGCTGGCCAATATCGGCCGCTTCGTCGCGCAGCCAAGGCTGAGGCTGGCCTGGCTGATCGCCTTCGGCCGTTCCTGCTTCTGGACGACGTTCTTTGTCTATGGGCCGCTGTTCATGGTGATCACCGGCGAGGGCAAGCTCGCCGGCGGCCTCTTGATTTCGGCCGGCAATGCGCTTTTGTTCATGGCCATCTTCTGGGGCAGGGCGGGAAAGCGTTTCGGCGGCCGGCGCACCATGACGTTTGCCTATTTCGCCATGTCGGCGACGCTGCTGGCGGCCGGCGCCGTCGGCGAGGCCGCGCCGCTCGTCACCGGCGCGTTGCTGCTTTGCGGTGCCTTCTTCACCATCGCGCTCGATGCGCTGGGCTCGACCGCGTTCATGCGCTCGGTGCGCTCGTATGAGCGGGCGCAGATGGCGGCGGTCTACCGCACCTATCTCGACTTTTCCGAGCTGACGCCGCCGCTGGTCTATTCGGTGGTGCTGGCGTTCTGCGGCCTGGGCGCGGTTTTCGCGACGCTCGGCCTGCTGGCGGCGGTCTGCGGCTTCGTCACCTGGCGCTATCTGCCCAAATCGCTTTGATGTTCAAGCGCCGCATGCCGCTCGAGCACCCAGTTGTGGAAGCGGTGCAAGTCATATTCCTCGGGCATCAGCACGCCGGCCTTGTGGCGCATCGAGCGCAGGCCCTTCTGGTTGACCTCGCAGATATCAGCATCTTCCTCCAGCACCTGGGTGCCGAAGGCGACGATGTTGTCGATATCCGCTGCCGGATCGGCGAGCGCTTCGGGCGAAAAAAGCCATTCGGCGGTGAGTTCGGTCTGCTCCGGCCCAAGCGGCACCAGCCGCACGGTCCTGACATAGTCGACATGGCCGACGACGAACATCGACGGCAAGTTGGTGGCATAGGTCTGCCCGGCAGCACGCTCGGCCGGCGTCAGGCTCGAAAAGACCGAGCCGTGGACGCGCCCGTCGCGCGACCAGGTTTCGGCCCCGGCCCGCAAGCCGCCGGCAAATTCCGGCGCGTCATTGTCGGCGTGGCGCGCCCATTCGGGGTCGTCGTGCCGGCCCATCAGGCCGCGGCCATAGATCGGCACCAGCCGCGACAGGTCCTTGTGGACGCCAGGGCAGTGCAGGCACTCGTTGAAGTTCTCCCAAAATATCTTCCAGTTGCAGTTCATAACCTTGCGCAGCACATGGCCGCTCAGCAGCGTTTCCAGCGGCCAGTTGGCGAGGTTGCCGGATGCCGGATCGAAGGATGTTTCAGCCGAACCGGCAGCGTCTTGCGCGAGGTTGACGAAAACGAAACCGCGCCACACCGACAGTGCTACGCGGTAGAGCGGATGATCGGCCTTGTCGAAACCGTCCGGCAGCGATTTCGATGGCACGCGCACCAGATCGCCGCGCAGCGAATAGGACCAGGCGTGGTAGGGGCAGGTGATGAGCCGCGCCTTCAGCCGTCCTTCGCTCTGCTGGCAAAGCTGCGAGCCGCGATGCCGGCAGGTGTTGTGGAAGGCGCGCAATTCGCCGGTCTCGTCGCGCAGCACGACGATCTCCTGCGTGCCTATGCGAAACGTCCTGAATGCCAGCGGCTGGGCAAGGTCGGCCTCGCGGCAGACCAGCAGCCAGTTGCGATACCAGATGGCCTCGAGATCGCGCTGATAGCCTGCGATGTCCCAATAGGCCGATGACGGCAGCGTCGGCTCGGCCCGCGTCAGGCCGTTATAGGGACCGCGCTCATTCGGGCTGGGTTGCATGCCGGCTTCCTCCCCATCCGCCAGCCGACACCCGGCTGTGAGAATTGTCAATTGCGGCGCCGGCCGGCGAGCTTGGCGAGGCGGCGCATTCGCCACACGATCCGGCGGAATTTGGTTTGCCGGGCGCGGCGATTCTGCCTATAGTCGCTGATGTCGTCGGTTCCGTTTGGAACCAAGAGGGAATGCGGTGCGGGCGAAATTCTTGCCCAATGCCGTGGCTGCCCCCGCAACTGTGTGCGGTAGTCCTCTCCATATGCCACTGAAGATTTTCTTCGGGAAGGTGGGGAAGGGCGCTGATCCGCGAGCCAGGAGACCTGCCGGCGACAGGAAACTGACTTCTATGCCCTCGGGTGGAGGGCGAAAGGACAAGACATGAATACCGCTTCCGTCTCGCTCGGCGCTTCCGTCTCCTCGCAGTCGCGTTTCATGCAGCTGGCGCTTGCTGCATTCCTCGGCATTTTCGTCATGGGCTTTGTCGGCTTCTCGCACATCGATGCGGTCCACAATGCCGCCCACGACTATCGCCACTCGATGGGCTTTCCCTGCCACTGACAAGGGGCTGACATCATGACACTGTTTCGCAACGTCGTGTTCATCGCGGCGATCGCAGGGCTCGTGGCCGGCGTCGTTCTCGCCTGCATGCAGGCCTATGCCACGGTGCCGCTGATCCTGAACGCGGAAGTCTACGAACAGGCCGGCGGCGGCCATGACCATGCCGCGGCACCTGCGGCACCGGTCGAAAACGCCGGGGGCACGATGGCTATAAGCAGCGCCGCGCCGGCACCGGCTGAAGCAATGGCTCCGGCGGAGGACGAAGGCTGGGCGCCGGCCGACGGTTTCGAACGCTTTGCCTTCAGCGTCGTTGCCAATATCGTCACCGGCATCGGCTTCGCGTTGGTCCTGGTTGCGGTTTCGGAGTTCGCCGGCGGCATCGGCAATTGGCGCCAGGGCCTGTTCTGGGGGCTTGCCGGCTTTGCCGTGTTCACGCTGGCGCCGGGCCTCGGCCTGCCGCCGGAATTGCCGGCAATGCCGGCGGCCGACCTTGTCCAACGCCAGATCTGGTGGTGGGCAACGGTGGTGGCGACCGCCGCCGGTCTCGGCCTGCTCGCCTTCCGCAGATCGCTGCCGCTGGCGGTCCTTGCCGTGGCGTTGATGGTGGCGCCGCATATTGTCGGCGCGCCGCAGCCCGACAGCTTCGAGACGACAATCCCGGAAGGCCTGCATCATCAGTTCGTGGTGGCGGTGACGCTGACCAATCTGGTGTTCTGGCTGGTGCTCGGCGCGGTCGTCGGCGTGGTGCGCGGCCGCTTCACCGGCACGGCGACCAGCCTGCGCGACAGCTTTGCCTGACCGCGCTGCCGGGGCGCTGACCCTGATCATCGGCGGTGCGCGCTCCGGCAAGAGCGTGCATGCCGAGAGGCTGGTGAGTGCCTGTCCGGCGCCATGGAGCTATATCGCGACGGCGCAAGCCTATGACGAGGAGATGCGCGAACGGATCGCGCTGCACCGCTCGCGCCGCAGCGCCGGCTGGACGACCATCGAGGCGCCGCTCGACCTTGCCGGCGCGATCGAGGCACTGCCTGACGGCCAGCCGGTGCTGATCGATTGCCTGACGCTGTGGCTGACCAACCATATGCTGGCCGAACATGATGTCGAGGCCGAATGCCGAAGGCTGGCAGATGTGCTGTCGCGGCCGCGTGGACCCTGGTTCGTGGTGTCCAACGAGGTCGGCCAGGGCATCGTGCCGGAGAATGCGCTGGCAAGACGGTTTCGCGACGCGGCCGGCCGGTTGAACCAGGACGTTGCCGCCGTCGCTGACACCGTGCTTTTGATGGTGGCGGGGCTGCCGCTCAGGGTGAAATGACATGGCTGATACCGACCACATCGATCCCAAGGACGAGGAACGCCACCGCGCGAAGATGGCCAAGCGCAAGGCGGTGCAGGACGCCGAGGTTGCAGCCAAGACGGTCGAGAAAGGGCTGTTGATCGTCAACACCGGTCCGGGCAAGGGCAAGACCACGGCCGCCTTCGGGCTGGCGCTCAGAATGCTCGGCTACGGCAAGCGCGTCGGCGTCGTCCAGTTCATCAAAGGCAAATGGCACACCGGCGAGAAGGATGCTTTTGCCTGCTTCGGCGACCGCGTCGTCTGGCACGCCATGGGCGAGGGCTTTACCTGGGAAACGCAGGACCTGAAGCGCGACATCGCGGCGGCCGAGGCCGCCTGGGCCAAGGCGCTCGAGCTGATGGCCGAGCCGTCGATCAGCCTCGTGGTGCTCGACGAACTCAACATCGCGTTGCGCTACGATTATCTCGACCTCGAAAAGGTGGTCGCAGCGCTGAAGGCGCGTCGCGAGGGCCTGCATGTCGTCGTCACCGGCCGCAATGCCAAGCCGGTATTGGTCGAGGCAGCCGATCTGGTCACCGAGATGGGCGTGACCAAGCACCACTTCTCCGCCGGCGTGAAGGCGCAGCAAGGGATAGAGTTCTGAGGGGTTTGGCGATCGGGGAAGGGCGTTTCGGAGCAGGCGGCGCCGGCGAAGCTGCCGATCTCCCCCCTTGTGGGGGAGATGCCCGGCAGGGCAAAGGGGGGCACTGTCCCTCGGCCTGTCAGTCGGAGACAACTACGTCGTCAGACCGTCATTAGCAGGTGAACGGTCAAGAGGCTGGCGATCCTTCGCGCCCCCCTCTGTCCTGCCGGACATCTCCCCCGCGAGGGGGGAGATTGGATGGCGCTTCGGATTTCGCCAACCTCGAACGTCAAAGGCAGGGAATGAGAAGCGCAAAGCTGGGGCGATTATTCTTTGGGCACAGCAATTTTGTTCTTGCTTTGTGCCGGCAGCTATGGTACTAATCTCGCTATGGTGCTAACTGGCTCCAACGACCCGCCGCTTGGCGGGTTTTTTGTTTCCGCTCGATCTCGGGCGCAGGTCACGCCAAGATAACAACCACTGCGATCACCCCGAACAGCGCGATCAGCAGTAAGTCGGCGACCCGGTAAAGTTTCAGCGCCCGTCGGATGTCGGTGCTCTCGATATCGTCGCGGCGGCCGCCTTCGCCCATCAACGCGTCTTCGACCATGACGCCGTCATAGGAACGGGGGCCGGCGAGCGCCAGGCCGAGCGCACCGGCCATCGCTGCTTCCGGCCAGCCGGCATTGGGCGAGCGGTGTTTTTTCGCATCGCGCCGCACAGCATGCCAGGCGGCTTTGGCATCGGCGCCCTTGACCAGGAAAGCGGCAAGCACGATCAGCAGCGCCGTCAGCCGTGATGCCGGCAGGTTGATCCAATCGTCGAAGCGCGCCGCCGCCCAGCCGAAGGCCTCGTGGCGCGGGGTGCGGTGGCCGATCATCGAATCGGCGGTGTTGGCGGCCTTGTAGGCGACGCCGCCGGCGAGCCCGCCAACGCCGATCCAGAACGCCGGCGCGACGACGCCGTCGGAGAAGTTCTCGGCCAGGCTTTCGATCGCGGCGCGGCAGACAGCGGCCCTGTCGAGCTTTTCCGGGTCGCGGCCGACGATCCGCGAGACGGCAATGCGGCCCATGTCCAGTCCGCCGCTGTCGAGGGCGTCGGCCACCGCTTCGACATGCTCGGCCAGGCTCTTCTGCGACAGCAGCGACGTCGCCAGGATTGCGATGACCAACAAGCCGAGGGGAATGCTCCAAAGCATGGCTTCGATCCAGAAGGCGAGGGCGGCCGGCACCAGCACGATGACCAGCAGCGCGAAGACGCCCCAGCGGCGACGGTGGGCGTCGGAATCAGTGGCGCGGTTGAGCCTGCCGTCGAGAAAGGATATCAGCCTGCCGAACCAGGTGACGGGATGGCCAATGGCATCGAAGAGCTGGGCCGGGTAGCCGAGTACAAGTTCGATGGCCAGCGACAGGAAAGTGATCAGGATCGACATGAAGTCTCTTGATGGAGTGACGGCGGCAGTGGACCACGGCGGAAGCCTTGGCCGGGCGAGGGCGCTTTTCCCTCACGCGCCGCTGCCTTTCGTCGACCTCTCGACCGGGATCAATCCGCACTCCTACCCGCTTTTCGATTTGCCCGCCACCGCCCTGTCGCGATTGCCGGAAGCAGCGCGTGCCCGCGAATTGGCCGAAGTCGCGGCAAGCGCCTATGGCGCTCCATCGGCGGCGAATGTCGCAGCGGCGCCCGGCACGCAGATCCTGTTGCCGCGCGTCGCTTCGCTGGTCAGCCCGGGCAGGGCGCTGGTGCTCGGGCCGACTTATGCCGAGCATCGGCGGGCAGCGGCGATCGCCGGCCATGCGGCGGCTGAAGTCGATGATTTCGAAGCCTTGGCGGCGGCCGACCTTGCCGTCGTCGTCAATCCCAACAACCCGGACGGGCGCGTCGTCGAGCGCGAAAGATTGCTTCGACTTGCCGCAAAATTGCGCGCCAGAGGCGGGCTGCTGGTCGTCGACGAGGCCTTCATGGATGTCGGCCCACGCAGCGAAAGTCTCGCTGGCGACGTCGACCAGGGCGGCATCGTCGTGCTGCGCTCGTTCGGCAAGTTCTTCGGCCTGGCCGGCCTGCGGCTTGGCTTTGCATTGACCGAGGCGCTGACGGTCGAGCGGCTGCAGGCGCAATTCGGGCCATGGGCGATTTCCGGGCCGGCGCTCGAATATGGCATAAGGGCGCTTGCCGATACCGGCTGGCAGGCCGGGATGCGGCGCCGATTGGCCGAGGATGCCGCACGGCTCGATGCGCTGTTCGGCCGGTTCGGCGTGCCTGTCGCCGCTGGCACCGCGCTGTTCCGCTATATCAGGCTGGCGAACGCCGCCCGCCTGTTTTCGGTGCTCGGCCAGCGCGGCATCCTGCTTCGGCATTTCGCCGACCGGCCGGATGTGTTGCGCGCCGGCCTGCCGGGAGCCGACGAAGAATGGCGGCGGCTCGAATCAGCGCTTGCCGGCTGGGCCTCGCGGCGCGACGATGATGCCAAGGGAGAAACGATCCAATGATCCATGTCTGCTCGCTGTCCAAAGTCGAGGAAACGGTGACGAAGACCGGGGCCGGGCGGCTGCTTTCGCTGCTCGCTGCCGGCACGGAGGTGATGCGGCCGGCCTCGATCACCAGGGAAAACCATCTGCACCTGGTCATGCACGACATTGCGGTAGCGCAGGAGGGCATGACCATGCCGGGCGAGGAGCATGTCTTGAACCTGCTCGATTTCGCCCGCCAATGGGATCGCTCGCGGCCGCTGGTGGTGCATTGCTATGCCGGCATCAGCCGGTCGACCGCCTCGGCCTACATTATCGCGGCAGCGCTGGCGCCGAAGCGCGACGAAGCCGAACTGGCCAAGACGCTGCGCGCGCTGTCGCCCACGGCGACACCCAATCCGCGGCTGATCGCAATTGCCGACGCACTGCTCGAGCGCGACGGCCGCATGAGCCGCGCCATCGAGGCGATCGGGCGCGGCGCCGAAGCGTTTGAGGGCACGCCGTTTGCGCTGAGGATCGAGGGCTAGTTACGCCAGCCAATCCGCCAGCTTTGCCTTGCGCACGTCCTTCAGCAAGCTGATGAAGCCGTCGGCTTGATGCTCGGCGGTGAGCCGGCCTTTTTCGGCGGTTGCAATGCTGGCGTCGCCGACCACGCCATTCGGGTTGAGGTCGCTGGCGATCCAGGCGAAGGCGTGCGTTCCGGTGTGGCGCAGCAGCGAAAATTCCTTTTCGGCGCGCGCAACCTTGGAGACGAAATTATCGGCCTTGGCCATGTCGACGAGGTCGGGCCGGAAGTGCAGCATCAGCGAGGTCTCGACGTCGCCGCCATGAATGCCGTGGCGGTCTTCGAGGTCGGTGTACATGCCGGCCGGCCGGCCAAACCGTTGCCAGCTGGTCTTTACCGCCAGCATCTTTGCCCGCACGCGCAATTCGCGGGTGACGATGCCCATGATCTCCTCATTGCCGCCATGCGAGTTGACGACAATCAGTTTTCGGACGCCGGCGCGTGCGACCGACAGGCCAAGTTCGGTCCACGCCTCGACCAGGGTCGTCGCCGGCAGAGTGAGGGTGCCGGGCGCATGCAAATGCTCGTTCGACTTGCCCACCGCCTGAACCGGCAGGATGCGGATGTCGAGATCGCCGGGCAGGCGCGCGATCACCGTTTCCAGCATGCCGTTCATGATCGAGGTGTCGGTCGAAACCGGCAGATGGGGCCCGTGCTGCTCGATCGCCGCCAGTGGCAGAACGGCAATGGTCGCCTCAGGATCGACGGTCGCGTATTCGGTGGTCCGGTAGTCACCCCACCATACGCGTTTTTTTGTTCCGGCCATTTTTTACCTCGAAGAGACTGGATGCGCGCTTGATGAGGGGCGGCACCAACCTTTGTCGTGTAACTTGAGATCATCGGCCTGTCGATTCCAGCCGCTGGCCAGCGCTCCTCAACCCGACGCGATGACCTCGATCTCGACCTTAAACTCCGGCCGGGCAAAGCCGGACACGATCATCAGCGTCGAGGCCGGCGCCGGACTGGCGAACAGCCGGTCGCGAACCTCCATATAGGGCCGCAGGAAGGCGCGGTCGGTGACGTAGGCGTTGATGCGGACGATGTCGGACAGGCCGAGCCCGGCCTCGCCGAGAATCGCCGCTATGTTCTGGAAACAGAGCTCGGCCTGTGCGCCGGCCTCCTCGGGGATCTGGTCGTCCGCTGTGATCGCGACCTGGCCCGAACACAGCACCAGCCGCTTGCCGGGCGGCAGCTCGACGCCATGGCTGTAGCGGGCGAAGGGCGGCTTGATCGACTTCGGCGTGAGAAATTTGAACATGGCAATCTCCGTTCACGGCAGCGTAAAGCTGGATGTAGGCGGGCATCAAGATGGCGGTGCATGTCACGAGGGCGATTGTGGACAGGCGATCAAAAAATAGGCACGATGCCTTCCGTACAGCATGACCCGTCCGGCCTTCGCGCCGCCATTGCACAGGCGGGCATTGCACAAGCGGGCGGTCCCGACGCAACGCGCCGGTGGCATGTGTCTTGCTTCTTGAAACAATGGTGTCGAGCCCGGCGCGTGATGCGCCGGAGCGAACAAAGGGTGGTGTGGATGTACGGAAGACTCAAGATTTCGGCGGGCGTGATCGTGCTGCTTGGCGCAGGTACGCTTGCCGCGGCAGCGAACGAAAAAGTCACCTTCGGCACCAACTGGCTGGCCGAGCCGGAACATGGCGGTTACTACCAAGCCGTGGTGGATGGTACCTATGCCGCATGCGGCATCGACGTGACGATCATGCAGGGCGGCCCACAGGTCAGCGGCCGGCCGCTGCTGCTCGCAGGTAAGATCGATTTCTACATGGGCGGCAATCTGCTGTCGGCCTTCGATGCCGTGCAGCAAGGCATACCGATGCGCGTCGTGGCCGCCGACTTCCAGAAGGACCCGCAGGTCATCATGTCCCATCCCGGCCAGGGGCTGGACAAATGGGAAGACCTGAAGAACGCCGACCAGTACATCCTCGGCGACGAAGGTGCGCAGACCTTCTTCCAGTGGATGGTCACCGACCTCGGCTTCGATGCCGCAAAACGCGTGCCCTACACTTTCAACCCGGCTCCGTTCATCGCCAACAAGAAGTCGATCCAGCAGGGCTACGTCACCTCGGAGCCATTCGCCGTCCAGAAGCAGGGCGGTTTCACGCCGAACCAGTTCCTGCTGGCCGACTATGGCTGGGACACATATGCAACGACGGTCGAAACCATGCAGGAGACGGTCGACAAGCGGCCCGAGGTGGTCCAGTGCTTCGTCGATGGCTCGGCCAAGGGCTGGTACAATTATCTCTACGGCGACAACAAGGCCGCCAACGAGATGATCAAGAAGGAAAATCCGGACATGACGGATGAGCAGATCGCCTTCTCGATCGAGCAGCTGAAGAAGTTCGGCGTGGTCGATTCCGGCGACAGCGAAAAGCTCGGCATCGGCGCCATGACCGATGCGCGCATCCAGAGTTTTTACGACAAGATGGTCAAGGCCAAGGTAACGCCGGCGGGCATCGACATCAAGAAGGCCTACACGCTGGCCTTCGTCAACAAGAGCGTCGGGCTCGACCTGAAGAAGTAGGCCGTGAAGCTGGAGAAAGTGGCGCAACAGCCAGGAAGCGTATCGGGGCCGACGCTGTTGGCGCTGCGTGGCGTCGGCAAGGTGTTTTCCAACGGCGTCACCGCGCTCAGCAATGTCGAGCTGACGATCCGGGAAGGCGATTTCCTCAGCCTGCTCGGACCGTCGGGCTGCGGCAAATCGACGGCGCTGCGGCTGATTGCCGGCCTGTCGACGCCGACTTCGGGCGTGCTCGACTGGCGCGGCAGCGGTGCCCTCGATCGTTCGAATATCGGCGGCCGCTCGAATATCGGCTTCGTCTTCCAGGAGCCGACGCTGCTGCCCTGGGCCGACGTCTTCGACAATGTCTGGCTGCCGCTGCGGCTGAAGGGCGTGTCGCGGGCCAAGGCGGCGCCGGCGGTGATGGAGATGCTGGCGCGGGTTCACCTGACCGGCTTCGAGAATGCCGTGCCGCGCGAATTGTCGGGCGGCATGAAGATGCGCGTCTCGATTGCCCGGGCCATGGTGACCAAGCCGCGGATTCTGTTGATGGACGAGCCGTTCGCAGCACTCGACGAGATCACCCGCTTCAAGCTCAACAACGATCTGCTGGAGCTGTGGCAGGATGAACGTTTCACCGTCGTTTTCGTCACCCACAGCGTCTTCGAAAGCGTTTTCCTCTCCAACCGCGTCGTCGTCATGGCGGCGCGGCCGGGCCGGGTGTTCGCCGAGCTTGCCGTCGATGCGCCCTATCCGCGCGACGAGGCGTTTCGCACCTCGCCTGACTATGCCGCGCTCTGCCGCCAGGCATCCGACGTGCTGATCGGCGCCATCAACTCAACTGCCGGACCGCATCATGACGGCCATTGAAGAACAAGTGCTGGCGCTCGACCCGGAGGAGGCGCGTCGCGTCCGCCAGGAGCGCTTCGAGCGCATCGGCAGATGGCTGCTGCCGCTGGCGATCATGATCCTGGCGATCTGGCTGTGGGACCGCGTCTGCGTCTGGAACGACATCCCGAAATATATCCTGCCGCGTCCCGGCGTGGTGCTGCAGACGCTGCACGACGATGCCGGGCTGCTGTTCTCCTCGCTGCTGGTGACACTCAGGATCACCTTCTTGAGCCTGCTTCTCGCCGTCATCGGCGGCGTCGGGCTGGCAGTGCTGTTCGCGCAGTCGAAATGGGTGGAGATGTCGTTCTTTCCCTTCGCCATCGTGCTGCAGGTGACGCCGATCGTCGCGATCTTTCCGCTGATCAATATCTATGTCGACAACCAGACGACAAAGCTTTTGCTTTGCGCCTGGATCGTCGCCTTCTTCCCGATCCTCTCCAACACCACGCTCGGCCTCAATTCCGTCGACCGCAATCTGCGCGATTTGTTCAAGCTCAACGGCGCCACCCGCTGGCAGCAATTGCGCTATCTGCGGCTGCCGGCGGCGATGCCTTATTTCCTCGGCGGGCTGAAGATCGCCGGCGGCCTGTCGCTGATCGGTGCGGTGGTGGCCGAGTTCGTCGCCGGCGCCACCGGCCAGTCGTCCGGCCTCGCCTCGCGCATAATCGAGGCCGGCTACCGGCTCAACGCGCCGAGGCTGTTCGCGGCGCTGATCCTGATCTCGCTCACCGGCATCCTGATCTTCCTGGTGCTGTCGCTGATTTCGCATCTCATTTTGCGGCGCTGGCACGAGAGCGCGCTGAGGCAGGAGCGGTGATGGTGGACAGCGCCGCCTTGATACCAGCTTCTGGTTCCTACCATCTCGCCAAGGTTCGGCTTCATGCCTCACTGACGCCGGGCTTTTCTGGAGCCTTCGATACCGACGGGTTTGGGCTCGCGGATATCGCCATCGCCGATGGCAAGATCTCCGGGATTACGGCGCATCGATCCAACGCACAGGCAGGCGCCATCGACCTTGGCGGCCGGATCGTCTTGCCCTGCTTCGTCGACTGCCACACGCATATCGACAAGGGCCATATCTGGCCTCGAAAGCCGAACCCGGACGGCACCTTCATGGGCGCGCTGAACGCAACGGGCGCCGACCGCGCGGCGCACTGGAGCGCCGACGACGTTGCCCGCCGCATGGATTTTTCGCTGCGCTCTGCCTATGCGCATGGCACCAAGGCGCTGCGTACGCATCTCGACAGCGTTGCGCCGCAGGAAGAGATCTCCTGGCCGGTGTTCGAGACGATGCGGGAGAAATGGCGCGGCCGCATCGAGCTGCAGGCGGCCTGCCTGCTCGGCATCGAAGGCGTGCGCGACAGGAAATGGTTCGAGAGGCTGGCCAAGCGGGTGGCTGCCGCCAAGGGCGTGCTCGGCGTCGTCACCTATATGGTGCCGGACCTCGAGGAACTGCTTGACCAGGTGTTTGCGCAGGCGATCAAGCATGGCCTCGACCTCGATTTCCATGCCGACGAGACCGACGATGTCTCGGCGATCTCGCTCAAGAAGATTGCCGAAGCCGCCCTCTGGAACGGTTTTGACGGGAACATCCTGGTCGGCCATTGCTGCTCGCTGGCGCGCCAGCCCGATCTCGAGGTGCTCGACACGCTGGACAAGGTCGCCAAGGCCGGCCTGGCGGTGGTGTCGCTGCCAATGTGCAATCTCTATTTGCAGGACCGGCGCGGCGATAACACCACGCCGCGCTGGCGCGGGGTGACGCTGCTGCACGAGATGAAGGCGCGCGGCATCGCCGTCGCCGTCGCCTCCGACAATACGCGCGACCCGTTCTACGCCTATGGCGATCTCGATATGCTGGAGGTCTATCGCATGGCGACGCGCATCCTGCATCTCGACCATCCCGTCGCTGACTGGCCGCAAGCGGTAACAGCGACGCCGGCCAAGGTGATGCGGCTCGATGGTTTCGGCACGCTTGCCGCCGGAGGGCCGGCCGATTTCGTCGTCTTCAAGGGGCGAAGCTGGACGGAATTGCTGTCACGGCCCGAATCGGATCGCATCGTGGTGCGCGACGGCCAGGCGATCGAACGCCAGCTGCCCGATTATGCCGAACTCGATGATCTGATGGTGGAATGATGGATATTGCGGCGCTCAAGCGCGACCTGGACGGCCTCAAGGTCGACGACCATCCGGCGATCGTCCAGCAGAAGAGCCGCGACTTCTACTGGTACAGCCCGGTGCTGAAGCAGCAGCTCGAGCATGTCACCGGCGACCTGATCGTGACGCCGAAAACGGAAGATGAGGTCGTCCGCGTGCTCGCCGCCTGCCACCGGCATGGCGTGCCGGTGACGCCGCGCGGCAGCGGCACCGGCAATTACGGGCAGGCGATGCCTCTGTCCGGCGGCGTCGTGCTCAATCTCGCCGAGATGAACGCGATCAAGGCGATCGCGCCCGGTCGTGTCGTCACCGGTCCCGGCGCCGTGCTCGCCGACATCGACAAGGCGACTCGGGCGCATTCCGGCCAGGAGCTCCGCATGTCGCCGTCGACCTACAACACGGCATCGATCGGCGGCTTCGTCGCCGGCGGCTCCGGCGGTATTGGCTCGATCCGCTGGGGCGGCTTGCGCGACCTCGGCAACGTCATCCGGCTGAGGACCGTGACGATGGAGGCACAGCCCCGCGTCATGGAGCTCACCGGCGAGGACGTGCTGAAAGTGATGCACGCCTACGGCACCAACGGCATCATCACCGAAGTCGAGATGCCGCTAACCGCCAGTTATGACTGGATCGACGTCATCGTCGGCTTCGACGATTTCATGGATGCGGCCGGCTTCGGCAACGATCTCGCCATCCAGGACGGCATCCTGGCGAAGCTGATCACGCCGATAGCAGCACCCATCCCCTACGATTACTTCAAGCGCCACCAGCGGTTTTTCCGGCGCGGCCAAAGCATCGTCGTCCTGATGATCGCGCCGCATGCGATGGATGCCTTCCTCGCCTTCACTGCGCGCAGTAAGGGCGAGATCGTCTTTCGCGCCGATAAGGAGGCCGATCTCAAGGGGCTGCCGCCGGCCTATGAGCTGACCTGGAACCACACCACGCTGCGCGCCATCCGGGTCGACCCGACGATCACCTATCTGCAGACCCGCTACCCGTCGCCGGACCACCTCGGCCACGTCAAGGCAATGGTCGAACGCTTCGGCGACGAGGTGCCGGCGCATCTCGAATTCATCCGCTTCGACGGCGCCATCGGCATCGCAGGGCTGCCGCTAGTGCGCTTCACCACGGCGGAGCGGCTGGACGAGATCATTCGCATCCACGAGGACAATGGCTGCTGGATCTTCAACCCGCACCGCTACACGCTGGAAGAGGGCGGCATGAAGCGCACCGACGAGGTGCAGCTCGCCTTCAAGCGCGAGACCGACCCGCAGGGGCTGCTCAATCCGGGCAAGATGATCGCCTGGGAAAATCCGGACTATGATTATCGCTCAGGCAAGTCGTTCCTGTTCAAGGGGCTGGAGAAGACGGGTTGAGGAGAGGTTTGCGCTTGAACACCCCCCTCTGGCCTGCCGGCCATCTCCCCCTCAAGGGGGGAGATCGGCTGTCGGTATCGCTTTCGCCAGTTGACGACGTTGGAAGATGGTCGAGACGATGGAACCGCCAATCTCCCCCCTTGAGGGGGAGATGCCCGGTAGGGCAGAGGGGGGTGCCTCGCGCCGACCTGCGAGGACTTGGGTGAACATCCTCGTCCTCTACGCTCATCCGGTCGAGACCAGCTTCAATGCCGGTCTGCACCGGACCATCGTCGAGCGGCTGAAGGCCGCCGGCCATGCCGTCGACGATTGCGATCTCTATGCCGAGGGGTTCGATCCCAGGCTGACGCGGGCCGAACGGCTCTCCTATCACGACGCGCGCAGTGACGGCGATCCTGCAGCGGCTTACGTCGAGCGCTTGCTGCGGGCCGAGGCGCTGGTGCTATCGTTTCCGGTGTGGAACTTCGGCTATCCGGCCATTCTGAAAGGCTTTTTCGATCGCGTCTTCCTGCCCGGCGTGTCGTTCAAATTGGTTGACGGCAAGGTGCAGCCGTCGCTGCACAACATTCGCAAGGTCGCCGCGGTCGCCACCTATGGCGGCAGTCGGTTCCGAGCCATGCTGATGGGCGACCCGCCGCGCAAGCTGGTCAAGCGGGTGCTGCGTGCGACCATCAAGCCTGGCGGGTCGGTTTCCTACCTCGCGCAGTACTCGATGAACCTATCGACCGACGAGAGGCGGACGAGATTCGTGGCGAAGGTCGCGGCCGAGATGGATGCGTTCTGAGCTACATCCGCACTCGCTCGGCCTTCGGATCGTACATCGGCTTGAGCGAGGCCTCGGCGGCAAAGCGCTCGCCGGCGATCTCGATCTCGTAGGACGACGACAGCACATCCGCCTCGCTCTCACCCTTGCAAGGCACGTAGCCAAGCCCGATTGCGCCGCCGAGATGATGGCCGTAATTGCCCGAGGTGATCGGACCGACGATCTTGCCGTCGCGCAGGATCGCCTCGTTGTGGAAGAGCAGCGGCTCGGGGTCGTTCAGGCGGAACTGCACCAGCCGGCGTGACAGGCCGGTTTCTTTCTTCTTCAGCACCGCATCGCGGCCGAGGAAATAGCTCTTGGCCGTCTTCACGGCGAAGCCAAGGCCGGCCTCCAGCACATTGTCTTCGTCGGTGATGTCGTGGCCGAAATGCCGGAACGCCTTTTCGATGCGGCAGGAGTCCAGCGTGTGCAGGCCGCATAGCTTCAGACCGACATCGGCGCCGGCCTCTTCTATCGCCTCGAAGACGTGGGCGGCCTGATCGGTCGAGACATAAAGCTCCCAGCCGAGCTCGCCGACATAGGTGACGCGGTGGGCGCGGGCCAGGCCCATGCCGATCTCGATCTCCTGAAACGTCCCGAACGGATTGTTGTCATTGGAGAAATCATTCGGGCTGACCTTTTGGATCAGCTTCCTCGAATCCGGGCCCATCAGGCAAAGCACCGCTTCGGCAGCGGTCACATCGGTAATGACGACGAACTCGTCGGCAAGATGTTTTTTCAGCCAGGCCAGATCGCGCTGCAGCGTGGCGCCCGGCACGACGAGGAAGAAGGCTGTTTCGGACAATCGCGAGACGGTCAGATCGCTCTCGATACCGCCGCGCTGGTTGAGCATCTGGGTGTAGACGATCTTGCCCGGCGCCACGTCCATGTCGTTGGCGCAGAGCCTTTGCAGGAAGGCGCAGGCGTCGCGGCCTTCGACGCGGATCTTGCCGAACGAGGTCATGTCGAACAGGCCGACGCCGTTCCGGACCGCCAGATGCTCCTCGCGCTGGTTGTCGAACCAGTTCTGCCGTTTCCACGAATAGCGGTATTCGCGCTCCTGGCCGGGCCTAGCGAACCAGTTGGCGCGCTCCCAGCCGGCGACCTCGCCGAACACCGCGCCGCGCGTCTTCAGGTGCTCGTGCAGCGGCGAACGCCTCACGTTCCGCGAGGTTGCCATCTGCCGGTAAGGAAAATGATCGGCGTAGAGCAGGCCGAGCGTTTCGGAGACGCGCTCCTTGAGATAGCGGCGGTTCTTCTGGAACGGCTGGGCGCGGCGGATGTCGACCTCCCAGAGATCGAACGGCGCCTCGCCGTCATTGATCCATTGCGCCAGCGCCATGCCGGCGCCGCCGGAGGAGACGATGCCGATCGAATTGTAGCCGGTCGCCATCCAGTAGCCGGAAAGCTCCGGCGCCTCGCCGAGATAATAACGGTCGTCGGGGGTAAAACTCTCTGGGCCGTTGAAGAAGGTGTGGATGCCGGCGGTGGCCAGCATCGGCATGCGGTTGACGCCCATTTCGAGGATCGGCTCGAAATGGTCCATGTCCTGCGGCAACTGGTCGAAGCAGAACTCCTCGCTTATGCCGTTCATGCCCCACGGCTTGGCCACCGGCTCGAAAGCGCCGAGCATCATCTTGCCGGCATCTTCCTTGTAGTAGGCGCATTCGTCCGGCACGCGCAGCACCGGCAGGCGGGAGAGCCCCGGGATCGGCTCGGTGACGAGATAGAAATGCTCGCAGGCGTGCAGCGGGATGGTGACGCCGTTCTGGGCGCCAAGTTCGCGTGCCCACATGCCGGCGCAGTTGACGACGATATCGGCTTCGATCGTGCCTTGCTCGTCGCCTTGCGCCCAGGAGACGCCGGTGACGCGGCCGGCCCTGGTATGAACCTTGGTGACCTTCACGTTCTCCAGGATGGTCGCACCGCGCTGACGTGCGCCCTTGGCCAAGGCCATGGCGATGTTGGCCGGATCGCACTGGCCGTCGAGCGGCAGATGCACGGCGCCGACAACATCCGAAACATTGAGATGCGGGTACATCTCCTTGACTTCACCTGGCGAAATCTCGCGCACGTCGACATCGAAGGCGCGGGCGAGAGACGCCTGCCGATAGATCTCGTGCTTGCGCTCCTCGGTAAGCGCCACCGTGATCGAGCCAACCTGGCGCATGCCGGTGCCGACATCGGTCTCGGCCTCGAGCTTGACGTAGAGATCGGCCGAATACTTCGCCAGCCGGGTCATGTTCTGCGAGCCGCGCAGCTGGCCGATCAGGCCGGCAGCGTGCCATGTCGTGCCCGATGTCAGCTGCTTGCGCTCGAGCAGAACGATGTCGGTCCAGCCGAGCTTGGCCAGATGATAGGCGACCGAGCAGCCGGAGACGCCGCCACCGATGATGACCGCCCTTGCTTTGGGAGGAATGGCCTTGGTCGGTATGGTTTTGGCGGGCGGCGAGTTCATGCGGCTTCGCGGCGGTAGCTGGAGGCGAAGCGGCGCAGGCGCGTGGCAGCCTCCATCAGCACCGGCTCAGGCTGGCAGAGGCTGAAGCGGATGTGGCCGGCTGCAGCTTCGCCGAAGCTCGAGCCGGGCATGACGCCGACCTTCTCCTGGTCGAGGAACGCCCAGGCGAATTTCTCATCGTCCGGCTCGATCGCCGATATGTCGAGCATCACGTACATGCCGCCCTCGGAGCCGCGCACGGTGATGTTGTTCATGCCGCGCATGGCATCGAGAACGACGGCGCGCCTTGCGGCATAGCGCTCGGCGATCTCCTTGACGCCGTAGCCGTTTTCGAGCGCCTCGGCGCAGGCGAGGCTGATGAAGGCCGGCAGGCCGTAGGTCATCACCAGATTGAGGTCGGTCAGCAGCGAGACCATTGGTTCGGGCCCGGTCAGCCAGCCCATGCGCCAGCCGGTCATGCCGTGGCTCTTGGACATCGAATTGATGACCAGCGTACGTTCGGCCATGCCGGGCAGCGAGCGTGGTGAGACGTGCTCGCCGCCACCCAGCGTCCAGTAGACCTCGTCCGACAGCAGCCATAGGTCATGCTCGCGGCAGATCTGCGCCAGCTCTTCCAGGCGCTCGCGCAAATAGACGGCACCGGTCGGGTTGTTCGGCGTGTTGATCAGAATGGCGCGGGTGTTCGGCCGTAGGGCGGCGCGGATCTCGGCGGCGCGCGGCTGAAAGCCATCCTCGGCGGGTGTCTCGACGACGCTGAACGCGGCGCCCGCCGCGCTGAAGGTATTGGGATAGGTGGCGTAATAGGGCGCGACGACGATGGCATGGTCGCCCTGGTCGAGAACAGCTTGAATAGCTGCGTAAAGCGCGGCCTGCCCGCCCGGCGTGGCGATGACCTGGTCGGGGCTGGTCGCAACACCGGTGCAGAGCGTCGAGGCCGCCGCCATCGCCTTGCGCAGCCGCGGAACGCCGGCAAGTGGGGTGTAGTGGTGATTGCTGGCGCGGACCGCCGTCACGCAGGCTTCGATCGTCTCGCTCGGCGTGTCGAAATCATGGTCGCCGACCGACAGCATGATGATGTCCTCGCCGGCCTGCTTGCGCGCCCAGGCAGCGGAATGAACCTCCCAGCCATCCTTGCCCGAAGGCACGATGCCGGAAATGCGCGATGATGGCCTGGGCATTATGCTACTCCCGAAATTTCGTAGCCGGCCTGTTCGAGCCGGTCGCGCAAGGCGGCGATGTGGGCCGGTCCGACTTCGCAGCAGCCGCCGACGATGCCGGCGCCGGCCTCGACCCAGCCGATCGCCTGGCCGGCATAGGCGTCCGGATCGAGGTCGTGGCGGGCGTGCAGCACTTCGACGGTGCCGCCATGCTTGAGCGCCTCGACCGAGGTGAAGCCATTGGCATAGGCGCCGACCGCACCGCCGAGAGCGATCAGTCCGGGCAGCGCTGCAGCGATTGCTTCGGGCCGACAGCAATTGATCAGCCGGGCCGCGACGGGTAGGCCGTCAAGAGCGCCCGACGCCGCCGCAATGGCTTCGCCGCTGCGCAGGCGCGGCATGCCGTGATCCGCGAGCGTCCACGACACCCAGACAGGCTTGCCGCTTTCCGATGCCGCGGTGACGGCGGCGCGCGCCTCTTCGGCCGACGCCATGGTTTCGCACAGAAACAGATCGACGCCGTCCGCCTGCTCGGCAACTATACGGCGATAGATGTCGAGCGTATCCTGGAAGGATATCGTCAGCGCCGGCGCATAGCTGCCGAACAGCGGCGACAGGCAGCCGGCGATCGCCGCGTCGCCGGTCTGGTCGCGTGCTTGCCTTGCCAGTTCGATGCTGCGCTTCTGCAAAGGCTTGAACAGCTCTTCCGCGCCCTCGCGCGCCAGCCGCTCCGGCGTTGCGGAATAAGTGTTGATGGTGATGACGCGGGCTCCGGCGCGGATGAATTCCGCATGCAGGTCGCGCACCAGATCCGGTTCGTCGATCAGCACCCTGGCCGACCAGAGCGGCGTCGGCTCGGAGCTGCTGCGGCGGACCAGCTCCTGGCCCATGCCGCCATCGGTGAGGATGACTTTCTTCATGCTTTGAGCCTCTCGTTCTTCGGATCCCATAACGGCTCATCCTTCTGCACGATCGCCCGAAAACGTTCGCCGAAGATATCGACCTCGACCGCGGTTCCCGGCTCGGTGAGGTCGGCGCGCAGCATGCCGAGCGCGATCGACTTGTCGATGCGATGACCCCAGCCGCCGGATGTCGTCTCGCCGACGATCCGGCCGTCATGCCAAAGCGTCGACATGTAAGGTGTGTCGCAGTCGCCGGGATTTTCGACGACCAGCGTGACGAAGCGTTTCTTGACGCCTTGCTGCTTTTCGCTCTGCAACGCCGCCTTACCGCGGAAGTCGGGCTTGTCCCATCTGACGAAGCGCTCCAGCCCGCCCTGCAGGATCGAGTAGTCGGTCGACAGATCGCCCTTCCACGTACGGTAGCCTTTTTCGAGCCGCAGCGAATCCAGCGCGTACATGCCGAATGGTTTCAGGCCGTGCCTCTGGCCGGCCGCCCAGACAGCGTCGAAGATGACTGCGGTATCGTCGACCTTGCTGTGGATTTCCCAGCCGAGCTCGCCAGCGAAGGATACGCGCACCAGCTTGGCCCAGCGCCCGGCGATCGATGTTTCCTGATGCGTCAGCCAGGGCAGGGTGAGGTCGGCCGCGCAGAGTTCGGCGAGGATGTTTCGCGAGTTGGGTCCGGCGAGGATCTGGGTCGAATACTCTTCTGTCCGGTCAGTCAACTTGAACGTCGCGTCCTTCGGCATGCGCGATTTCAGCCATTCGAAATCGTGCCACTGCGCCACCGCGGCGGTGATCAGCGTCATGTGATCTTCGTCGTGACGCACCACCGACATCTCGGTGACGACGCGGCCCTTGTCGTCGGCAAAGTAGACGAGGCCGATGCGGCCGGGTTTCGGCACCAGGCCTATCACCTGGAGGCTCAGCCATTCGGCGGCACCCGGACCGTCTAGATTGAACCGGGAAAATCCCGGCAGGTCCAGAATGCCGGCGGCATCGCGGACGGCGAGGCATTCCTCGCGCACACGATGCTGCCAGGGGCCGTCACGGCGGAAGGTCAGCGTGGATTGTTCGGAGATGTCGTCGCCTGGCTTCGCATACCAGGTGGCGCGTTCCCAGCCATTATAGGCGTCGAACTGGGCGCCGAGCGCCTTGATGCGGCCGTGGAGCGGCGACAGCTTGCGGTCGCGCCCAGCCGGCCAGGCGTGGCGCGGGAATTGGATGGCATACTCGTTGCCGTAGATCTCCATGCCCTTGGCGACGCAGTAATCCGGCGCCGACGCAAAGGCGGTGAAACGGCGTGGATCGCAGGACCACATGTCCCATTCGGTCTGGCCCTCGGTCACCCACTCGGCCAGCACTTTGCCGGCGCCGCCGCCCTGGGCGATGCCGAAGGTGAAGACGCAGGCCTCGAAGGCGTTGGGCACGCCAGGCATCGGGCCGATCAGCGGGTTGCCGTCCGGCGCATAGGGGATCGGCCCGTTGATGACCTTGGACAGCCCGGCGGTGCCGAGGATCGGCACGCGGGCGACGGCATCGGCCAGGTAATGTTCCAGCCGGTCGAGGTCGTCGGGAAACAGCTGGAACGAAAAGTCGTCCGGCATCGGGTCGTTGTGGCCGACCCAATGGGCGCGGCAATTGCGCTCATAGGGGCCGAGGTTCATGCCGTTCTTTTCCTGGCGCAGATAATAGGACGTATCGACGTCGCGCAGCAGCGGCAGCTTCTTGCCTTGTTCCTTCGACCACGCCGCCAGTTCGGGGATTTCCTCAAACAGGATGTATTGATGGCTCATCACCATCATCGGCACCTCGCGGCCGAACATCCTGCCGACTTCGGCGGCGCGGTAGCCGGCGGCGTTGACGACAATCTCGCAGCGAATCTCGCCTTGCGGCGTCTCGACCACCCACTCGTCGTTCTCGCGGCGCACGCCGGTGACCGGGCAGAAGCGGATGATCTTCGCACCCATGTCGCGCGCGCCCTTGGCCAGCGCCTGGGTCAATTGCGCCGGGTCGATGTCGCCGTCGCTCGGATCGTAGAGCGCGCCCTTCAGCTCATGCGTTTCGATGAAGGGGTAGCGGCGCTTGATCTCGTCGGGGCCGACGACATTGATGTCCATGCCCTGATAGCGGCCCATGCCCTTGGCGCGCTGGAATTCCTGCATACGCTCGATCGTATGGGCGAGCCTGAGCGAGCCGGTGACATGATAGTTCATGGGATAGCCGACCTCGTCGGCCAACCGGCGATAGAGCTCGGTCGAATAGCGCTGCATGTTCATCAGCGACCATGACGAGGAGAACGTCGGCACGTTGCCGGCGGCATGCCAGGTCGAGCCGGAAGTCAGCTCGTTCTTCTCCAGAAGCACGCAGTCGGTCCAGCCCGCCTTGGCGAGATGATAGAGCGAGGAGGCGCCGACGGCACCGCCTCCGATGATCACCACGCGTGCCGTGGTCGGCAAACTGGCCATGTTCTTCTCCAGATCAATAGACGGGCGGCGAAACCACCCAGATCACCACAGCCGGTTCCGCTCCAGGATTGCGCCAGCGGAACGGCTTGCCGTCAAAGCGGAAGGAGTCGCCTGCTCCAAGCCGGTGCCAGACGCCGGCAATTTCGATGTCGAAGCTGCCGGACGCGACGTAGCCGGCTTCCTCGGTCGGCCGGCGGGCCTCGGTCTTCAGCTCGGCACCGGGGGCGAAGACCGAACGCAGCATCTCGAAGCTACCGCCGAGATCCGGCGACAGAAGCTCCTCCACCAGGCCGGAATCGCTTGTGCCAAGGGTGCGCCGGTTGCCGGCGCGCACGACCACGCCGCGTTCGGTCTCGACAGGCACGTCATGGCTGAAGAACAGGCTGACCGGCACGCCGAACAATTCGGCGAAGGCCCTGAGATCGCCGAGCGACGGGATCGACAGGCCGCGCTCGACCTGACTGAGCCAGCCGACGGAACGGCCGAGCTTCAGCCCGATTTCGGCAAGCGTCAGGCCGCGCGCCTTGCGCAACGCGCGAATGTCGCCGGCCAGCAGCCGTTCGCCGTTATCTTGTTCCGGTGTTGCGGCGGTTGAGGGCAAAGCCATCCCTGTCTCGATGAAAAATTCCCAGCAAATTTCATGTGACCGCAGGTCTGTGAAAAAATCAAGATGATTTTCATGAACCCACAAGATTTACTTGCGCCATTTTGACGGTTCAGGCAAAGGCTCGGCACACGAGCGGCGAGTGGGGCGTCCGGTCGAGGCGGATAGGGCGTCGAGCGTTCATAGAAACTCGCAAGGATGCTCCATCACTTCTAGTCGGCGCATGATCCTTTCCGGAAAAGCCGGGTTCCAGGATTATGCGCAAAGGGACGGCCCATGCTGGAAAACAACTCCCGGATTGCGGCGGCGATCGTCGATGACGCGATCACCTCGCGCCGGTCCGTACGCGCCTTCTTGCCTGACATGGTCGATGACGACACCATCCGCGATATTCTCGCCGTTGCCGCGCGCGCGCCTTCAGGCACCAACATGCAACCCTGGAAGGTCTATGTGACCAAGGGCGAGGTCAAGCAGCGCATCACCGACGCCATTCTCAGTTCGGGCATCCGCGCCGAAAAGGCGGAGTGGGACGAGTACCGCTACTATCCTGACCAGTTCTTCGAACCCTATCTGACGCGACGGCGGGCCAACGGCTTCGGCCTCTACGGCGTGCTCGGCATCGGCCGGCGCGAGGTCGACAGGATGCGTGCGCAACACGACCGCAATTTCGTCTTCTTCGATGCGCCGGTCGGCTTGATCTTCACCGTCGACCGGCGGCTGAACAAGGGGTCGTGGATCGACTACGGCATGTTCCTGCAGAACATCATGGTCGCGGCGCGGGGCAGGGGCCTACACACCTGCCCGCAGGCCGCCTTCGCGCCCTATCACCGGCAGATCAGGCCCGTGCTCGACATTCCCGACGAGGAGATCGTCGTGTGCGGCATGGCGCTCGGCCACGAGGATACGTCCAAGCCTGAAAATGCCTTCCGCACCGATCGCGCGCCGCTGGAAGAGTGGGTGACGTTCGCCGAGTAAGGTGACGACGCGCCGTCTAGCTACTGCACTTCGTAGCCGACTTCCTCGCTGGCGTGGCAGAGTGCCTTCCAGAACGAGCGTGCGAACGAGCGGAACACATAGATGTCGAACTGATCGGCACCGGTGCGCTGGATCTGGGCGAAGACGTCGTGATGCATGGTTGAGCGGCCGGCGCCGATCGGGAAGGCCGGCAGCGCGAAGTCGATGGCGAAGAATTTTGCCAGGACCCACTCGGCCTTTGGCCCGGCGATACGGATCGCGGTGCGGCCGTGCGAAAGGTCGGTCACCGTACCGATGGACGGAGTGACGACGTCGGCAAAGGCCGATGCCAATCCCTCGGCCTCATCGACCATTGTGAACTTTCCCGGCGCAAAGCCGAACACCGACCTGACGCCGTCCGTGACACCGCCGCCGGCGCCGTCGGGCAAAGCCAGGCCGGTAACAGTGCGGATGCCGGCCATCAACGCCTTCTCCTGGCCGGGCCAGGCGGCGAGCTGCAGGATCGAACCCGGCCTGGTTTCGGAGAGGATGATTTCGACACCGTGCTCGAAATTGCCATGCGAGCCTGGATGCAGCACCGGCTCAAGCGGTGATTGGCGCTCAACCATGCATGCGGCTCCCGTCCGGATCGAAGAAATGGTTGGAGACGATCTCGACCGGCCCGAACCGGTTGCGCAACGGGTCGGAGACATAAGCGCGCGTGCCGCGCCGCGCCTTGCCGCCCTTGACCAAGGCAAGCGCTATATATTTGCCGAGCGCCGGCGAATAGCAGCAAGCGGTGATGTGACCGAGCGAGCCGTGCGGATTGGCTTCGTCAAGCTCCTCGACGATGTGTGCGCCGCCGTTTAGCGGCTGGTTGTCGAGCGAAACAATACCGACGAGTTCCAGGCGGTCGGGCGCGATCAGCCCCTCGCGATCCATCATCGCCGAACCGATAAACGGCTTCTTCTTCGACAGCATCCAGTCGAGATGCAGGTCGCGCCCCGTGGTACGACCGTCGATCTCGGCGCCGGTGACGTGGCCCTTCTCGATGCGCAGGGTGCCCAGCGCCTCCAGTCCGTAGGTCACCAGCCCGAACGGCTTGCCGGCTTCGATCAGCGCCTCCCAGACATGGGTGCCGTAACCGGCGCCGGAATAGACCTCGAAGGCCATTTCGCCGGAGAAGGACAGCCGGCAGATCATCACCGGCACGCCGGCGATTTCGCCGTGGACGATGCCCATGAAGGGCAGGGCGGCATTGTCGACAGCGGTGCCGCTGACGCAAGCAGCCAATATCTGCCTGGCGTTCGGCCCGCCGATGGCGGCACCGGCCCATTGGTCGGTGACCGAGGTGACGTGGACCTTCAGCTCCGGCCAGATCACGTCGAGAAAATACTCCAGATGCTGCATTACCTTGCCGGCATTGGCGGTGGTGGTGGTCATCAGGAAATCCTGCTCGCCAAGCCGCCAGGTGGTGCCGTCGTCGAAGGCGAGGCCGTCCTCGCGCAGCATTAGCCCATAACGCGCCTTGCCGACGGCCAGCGTCGAAAACATGTTGGTGTAGACGCGGTCGAGGAATTCCGCCGCGTCCGGGCCTTGCACCGCGATCTTGCCCAGTGTCGAGACGTCGACAATGCCGGCGCTCTCGCGCGTGGCTCTCGCCTCGCGCACATAGGCCTGCTCGATCGTTTCACCGGGATGGCCGTAGATCATCGGCCGGTACCAGAGGCCGGCCGAATACATGGTGGCGCCGTTGGCGACGTGCCAGTCATGCATCGGCGTCAGCCGCTCGGGCTTCAGATCGCCGAAGCGTTCGGCGGCAAGCGAGCCGATCGACACCGCCGAAAAAGGCGGACGAAAGCGCGTCGTGCCGACCTGCGGGATCGGCTTGCCCAGCGCCTCGGCCATGATGGCGAGGCCTGGTATGTTGGAACTCTTGCCCTGGTCGGTCGCCATGCCGAGCGTGGTGTAGCGCTTCAGATGCTCGACCGAGACGAAGCCTTCGCGATGCGCCAGCCGCACGTCGTCGGCCGTCACGTCATGCTGGAAGTCGACGAAGCTTTTTCCTGCGGCCTTGATCTCGAACACCGGTGCCGGATCGGGATCGCCAGGTGCTGCCCCGACGGCAGGCAAGGCCGCCGGCGTGGCTGTTGCGCCCGCAGCGGAAAGGCCGGCGGCGCGACCTTCGGCGATCGCCTCGGCGGTGGAGAAACTGCCGGTGAAGGCGCCGGCGCCGATCCATTGCCGTGTTGTCGGTTTCGGCGGCAGGAACGCTTGTAACGCTTCGTTCCATTCCGCTTTGGCTCCGGCCTGGCTGGCCAGATGGATGGTCGGCGACCAGCCGCCCGACATCAGCAGGCAATCGGCGTGGATGCTGCGCGCATCGCCGGAAAGCGCACCACTGGCCATGTCGAAGCGCTGCACCTTGAAGCCGGAAAGCGCCTTGCCGCCCTCGGTGGCTATCACCGCGTGGCCAGAAAAGATCTCGGCTTCGGTCTCGCCGGCCAGCTTGCGCATTTCGCTCGAAAGCTCCGGGCGCGCGTCGACGATGGCGACGACCGCGGCACCGGCCTTCTTCAACGCCAGTGCTGCGCGATAGGCGCTGTCATTGTTGGTGAACAGCGCGACCCTGTGACCCGGCAGCACGCCATATTCATTGGCATAGCGCTCGGCCGCATGCGCCAGCATCACGCCTGGCCGATCATTGCCAGGAAAGACCAAGGGACGCTCCAGGGAGCCGGTGGCCAGCACCACCGATTTGGCGCGGATGGTCCAGTAGCGATGGCGCGGCTCGCCTTTGTCCGGCGTTTCCTTATGGTCGGTGACGCGTTCGATCGCGGCAAGCGTGTTGCCGTCGTAATAGCCCCAGACGGTGGTGCGCGGCAGCAGGCGAACATTGTCATGGCCTTCAAGCTGGCCGGCGGCGCGCGCCGCCCAATCGGCGGCCGGCATGCCATCGATCGTCTCGCCCGACCAATTGGCCGAGCCGCCGAAATGCGGCTCGAGCTCGGCCAGGATGACGCGTGCACCCTGATCGGCGGCCGCCCTGGCGGCCATCAGCCCGGCCGGGCCGGAACCGACTACCAGCACGTCGCAAAACGCGTTCATGCGTTCGTAGCGCGCCGTATCGGGAGCCGTGCCTGCCTTGCCCAGGCCGGCGGCACGGCGGATGAAATGCTCGCAGAACATCCAGAAGCGCGTGCCCTTCAGCGGACCGACCACGGGTCCCATGAAGGTCTTGTAGTAGAAGCCGGCCGACAATAGCTTGCCGCCGAGCTGGTTGATGGCATTGACGTCCCAGGCAAGCGAGGGGAAGCGGTTCTGGCTCATTGCGGCCAGCCCGTCATAGATCTCGACCATGGTGGCGGGAATGTTCGGCTCGCGAACCTCGCCCCTCAACACAGTCACGAGCGCGTTTGGCTCCTCGACGCCGGCAGTCAGCACGCCGCGCGGGCGGTGATATTTGAACGAACGCCCAAACAGGGTGACGCCGTTGGCCAGCAGCGCCGAAGCCAGCGTGTGGCCGGCATGGCCGGTATAAGGCGCGCCGTCGAAGGTGAAGCGGATGGTCCGCAGCCGGTCGATGCGGCCGCCGGTCTCGGTACGGCGCGGGCTCATGACTTGTCCTCGGCCCTGTGCCGCGCAACCGAGTTGTGGTCGCCGCGCGCGAAGGCAGTGCTGGAGATCTCGTGCGTCAGCGTGTTGCGCACCACCCTGAGATGGGCGCGGCAGCCGCCGGAATGCTGCCAGATCTCATTGTGGTCGCCGGCGGGGTTCAGCCGGTCGTAGACATAAGCGTTCCAGGCGTCGAGGTTTTGCGACGCGGGCTGTGGGCGCTGGCGATTGCCGTCGCCCTGATAGGTGAATTCGATAACGTCGCGCGGGCCGCAATAGGGGCAGGTGATGAGCATGGATCTCTTAAACTTCTCGTTTGACCATGATCTTGTCCGAAAACCGGTTTCCACTTTTCGCTGACGCGGACCTGCGGTTCGGGATCATGGCCTAATGCAGCCGGGGCGTGGCGCCCTGGCCCTTGTCGTCGATCACCATGCCACGGTAAAAGCGGTCGAGCGTGAAGGCCGCGTTGAGATCGTGCGGCTCGTCCTTGGCAATGGTCCAGGCAAAGCACCAGCCGGAAGCCGGCGTCGCCTTGAAGCCGCCATAGCACCAGCCGCAGTTGAGATACATGCCCGGCAGCGGACCGGTGGTGATGATTGGCGAGCCGTCCATCGACATGTCGCAGACGCCGCCCCATGAGCGCAGCATGCGGACGCGGGCGAGCCCCGGGAACAGCGCCAGCATCTCGCTCATCACCTCATCGACGATCGGCAGGCTGCCGCGCTGGGCGTAGCTGTTGTAGCCGTCGAGGTCGCCGCCATAGACAAGGCCGCCCTTGTCCGATTGCGACATATAGAAATGGCCCATGCCGAAGGTCAGGACCGTATCGATAAACGGTTTCAGCGATTCCGTAACGAAGGCCTGCAGCACGTGGCTCTCGATCGGCATTGTCTCGATGCCGGCAAGCCGCATGACCCGCCCGGTGCTGCCGGCCACCGCGACCGCTACCTTTTTAGCGCGGATTTCGCCGCGGGTCGTCGTGACGCCGGTGATGCGGTCGCCGTCGCGCAGGAAGCCGGTGACCTCGCAGTTTTCGACGATGTCGACGCCGCGGCGATCTGCGCCACGCGCATATCCCCAGGCGACCGCATCGTGGCGGGCGGTGCCGGCGCGTCGCTGCATCAGGCCGCCGACGATCGGGAAACGCGCCGTGGCGGAGACGTCCAGCGCCGGCACCAGGCGGGCGATCTCCGCCGTGGTCATCAGTTCCGCGTCGACGCCGAGATGGCGCATGGCGTTGCCGCGCCGGGCATAGTCGTCGAGCTGAGCAGGTGTGTGGGCGAGGTTCAGGCAGCCGCGCTGCGAGAACATGACGTTATAGTTGAGGTCATGCGACAGGTTCTCCCACAGCTTCATCGAATGTTCGTAGAAGCGCGTGTTGGCGGGCAGCAGGTAGTTGGAGCGGACGGCCGTCGTGTTGCGGCCGACATTGCCGGAACCGAGCCAGCCCTTCTCCAGCACCGCGACATTGGTGATGCCGTGCTCCTTGGCGAGATAGTAAGCGGTCGACAGGCCATGGCCGCCGCCGCCGATGACGATGACATCGTAGGACGCCTTCGGGTCGGGCTTGCGCCAGGCCGGCCTCCAGTCCTTGTTTCCGGTCAGCGCGTTCTTGAGAAGCGAAAAGGCCGAATATTCCGCCATTCTTATTGTCATCCATTTCAGGCTTGGCGGCAGACTATAGAGCAGGCGGCCAACGCAAAGCCAAGATTGCGCCATCGCTTTTCGACTCCCCGACTTCGATTGGATATGGCCGACTTCGAAAGCGGGCCGTCAGGGACGGCTTGCCCCCAGATATGTCGGTCTTTATCAAGAGCGGGCCTTTAGAACGCCTTATCGCCCGTGAGTCGCCAGACAATCATGTTTTTCCGACTGCTCCGCTTCGTTCTGGTCCTGATGCTTGTCGCCTCGGCGCCGCTTTCGTTGCGAGCGGTGGCGCAAGGGCTTGGCCAGGCGCCCGCGGGACTGGTCAGTGATCAGCAGAAAATCCTCCAGGACCTGACGACGAAGACCGACAATCTCGAAACGAAGTTCCAGCAGGACGGCGACGATGACGCCAGCCTTGTCGATATTCGGCTGCAGCTGGAAGAAATGTCGCGTGCCTCGCTCAACAGCGCGCTCGCTTTCCGGCCGCGGCTGAGCGAGATCAACAGCCGGCTAGAGCAGCTAGGCCCGCCGCCGGCCGCGGGCCAGCCGGCCGAGCCCGATATCGTGACCGGCGAACGCCAGGCGCTGGCCTCCGAAAAAGCCGAGATCAATGCCGTCATCGCCACGGCGCAAAACCTGTCGATCCGCATCAGCGGGCTGATCGAGAAGATCGGCAATATGCGCAGCGAGCTTTTCCGCAACCAGCTCACCAAGCGCTACGTGCTGTCCGATGCATTGAGCCCGGAGGTCATTTCCGATGCCAACAACGAATTTACCAGTTTCTACAAGGCGGTGTCGTCCTGGCTGAGCTTTGCCTTCAAGTTCAAGTTCCAGGCCGTTCTTGCCGCGGCCTTGATGGCGCTTGCCTTGGCCGCCGTGCTTTTCGTCGGCGGGCGGCGCCTGTTCGGCCGTGTGTTCGAAGCGGACCCCTCGGTGGAGGATCCCTCCTATCTCAGCCGGCTGTCGGTGGCGTTCTGGTCGACATTGCTGCCGACGCTGGCAGTCGGCGTCTTCCTTGCCTCGACCATTTTCTTTTTCAATTATTACAACGTCTTGCGCGGCGATATCGGCATCTTCCTGAATGCGCTGGCTGCCGTTGTCGCGGGTGTGTTCTGCGTCAACCGGCTGACCAATGCGGCGCTTGAGCCGCGACTGCCGAACTGGCGTCTGATCCCTGTCGAAACCGGCCCGGCGCGCTGGCTGGTGCGGCTGACGACGGCCATGGCCGTCGCCATCGGCATCAATTATTTCCTGTCGGTCGTGAACGACAAGATGGGCTCGCCGCTGTCGCTGACCATCGCCAGAAGCTTTGTCGCCACCATCATCGTCGGCGTCATCCTGATCCTGATGGGCCTGCTGAAGCCGTTCAAGGCCGCCGACGGGATCTGGCGGCCGTGGCCGGCGTGGCTGCGTTACACCGCCGTGGCGCTGGGGCTGTTCACCATCGCGTCGGCGCTGTTCGGCTATATCGGCCTTGCCATGTTCGTCTCGGTGCAGGTCGTGATCACCGGCACCATCCTGGTCACCGCCTATATCGGCTTCCTGTCGGCGCGGGCGATCGGCGAGGAAGGCGGCTTCGCCAATAGCTCGATCGGCCGTTGGCTATCCGCCAATTCAAGCTATGAGCCGACCGCGCTCGACCAGCTCGGCCTGGTCGTCAGCGTCGCCATCAACGTGATGATCGTGCTGGTGTTCCTGCCGCTGATCCTGTTGACGTGGGGCTTCCAGCCCGGCGACATCCAGGCTTGGGCCTACAAGCTGGCAACGGGGCTGACCATCGGCTCGGTGACGATCTCGATCACCGGCATCCTCTCAGGCGTCGTTGTCTTCATCATCGGCTATTTCCTGACGCGCTGGTTCCAGGGATGGCTGGACGGCTCGGTGATGGCGCGCGGCCGCGTCGACACCGGCGTGCGCAATTCGATCCGGCTGGCGGTCGGCTATGCCGGCGTCGCCGTCGCGGCACTGGTCGGCATCTCGGCCGCCGGCATCGACCTCTCCAGCCTCGCGCTGGTCGCCGGTGCGCTGTCCCTCGGCATCGGCTTCGGCCTGCAGAATGTCGTCTCGAACTTCGTCTCGGGCCTGATCCTGTTGGCCGAGCGGCCGTTCAAGGTCGGCGACTGGATCGTCGCCGGCGACATCAGCGGCACTGTCAAGAAGATCAGCGTGCGCGCCACCGAGATCGAGACGTTCCAACGGCAATCGGTGATCCTGCCCAATTCAAACCTGATCAACAATGCGGTCGGCAACTGGACGCACCGCAACAAGCTCGGCCGCGTCGACATCAAGGTCGGCGTTGCCTATGGTAGCGACGTCAAGCACGTGCATGGCGTCCTTTTGGAGATCGCACGCAGCCATCCGCTGGTGCTGAAGAACCCGGAACCCTTTGTGCTGTTTTCCAATTTCGGCCCGGCCGCACTCGAATTCGAGATTCGCGTGTTCCTGGCAGACGTTCTTAGTGGCAATATCGTCCAGAACGACATCCGCTTTGCAATCTTCGATGTGTTCGCCGACCAGCATATCGAAATTCCGTCGGCGCCGCGCGCCGTCGTCGAGACCAAAAAGCACGAGGCGTGGCCGATCGACGACGACAAGATCGAAGTCGAATTCGCCGAGCGAGAGCAAGCAAAAGCACTGGCAGTGGCGGAGGCGAAACGTCTCGCCAAGTCGGGACGCAAGGTGCGGAAGCCTGATCCTGACTAGCTGTTTGGAGCTTGCCTTCAAGCCTTCGGAAACCAATTGCGGCATGAATGCGGCATTCAGTTGCCGTTCAGCTTGCATTGCATATAAGCTCACCTGCAAACGGCGAGAATGCCTTGCAAAATGCAACAGAGGCGGTGGCAACACCGATACTGCAAAATGTGGAAGTCTCTCGTCGCCGCCATCGCTTTTCTGGCCGTGGGCGGTTCGGCCCATGCCGCCAGCGCGGTCAACAAGGACGCTGAGACCCGCACGCTGATCGTGACCGAAGGCGGCGGCAAGACCGAGCTGGCGCTGGCCGCCGGCGAAACCGTGGAATTTTGCCCGAGCGGCTGTTTTGTTACCTTGCCGAATGGCGACCTCGAGGCGCTGACCGGTTCGGAGACCATTGAGATCTCGGGCGGCGTCGCGCGCATCAAGTAAAGTCGACGCCATGATTTTTTGAAGGCCGGGCAAACGCCCGGCCTTTTATTTGCTTCCGGTAATCGGCGATGAAGGTATGCACTTTTCTTCGAAGCTGCGCAGGACGGGCTCTAGCAGCGCCTTCGTACTGAGCAGGGCGAAGGCGTAGGTCTAACTGCATTCGACGGGCTGGTGGCGCGGGCTTTTTTGGCGATGTCGCAAACAGGCTGCAAGCGCGGCGCGGCGCCGCCCTATAGTCTGGCGCAATAGCATCTTGGAGTCGCGGGCAATGGCAGGGTTTCCGGAAAAGGCGAAGGTCGTCATCGTCGGGCTTGGCGGCATCGTCGGCGCATCGGTCGCCCATCACCTGATCGAGCGCGGATGGGACGATATTGTCGGCATCGACAAATCAGGCATCCCGACGGATATCGGCTCGACGGCGCATGCCTCCGACTTCTGCTACACGACCAGCCACGATTTCCTGTCGTGCTGGACGACGCTCTATTCCATCGATTTCTACGAAAAGATGGGCCATTACGCGCGCATCGGCGGCCTCGAGGTCGCCCGCGTCGGCGACGACGCCCGCATGGCGGAGATCAAGCGCAAGATCGCCTCGGCGAAGGCCTTCGGCACACGCGCCCGCCTGATCGATCCCGCCGAGATCAAGGAAAAATTCCCGCTGATCGAAGAACAGATGGTACAGGGCGGCCTGTGGGATCCCGACGCCGGCCTCGTCATCCCGCGCTCGCAGACGGTCGCCGGCAAGCTGGTCGACCAGGCGGAAGCCTCCGGCAAAGTCAGGGCGTTTGCCAATACCTCCGCCAAGTCGCTCGTCATCGAGAACGGCCGCATCAAGGCCGTGGTGACCGACCGCGGCACTATCGAAGCCGACTATGTCGTGGTCTGCACCGGAATCTGGGGACGGCTTATTGCGGAAATGGCGGGCGAGGACCTGCCCGTGATGCCGATCGACCATCCGCTTACCTTCTTCGGGCCGTACACCGAGTTCGCCGGCACCGGCAAGGAGATCGGCTGGCCGCTGCTGCGCGACCAGGGCAACTCGGCTTACATGCGCGATACCGGCGATCCCAAGACGGCCGAAGGCGGGCAGATCGAGTGGGGCTACTACGAAGAGACCAATCCGCGCCTTTGCCATCCGCGCGACATTCTCGAGAAAAACGAGGCACGGCTTTCGCCGTCGCAGCGCGATCTCGACATGGAGCAGATCATGGCGCCGCTCGAGCGCGCCATGGAACTGACGCCGATCCTGGGCGAGTTGGGCTACAATGAGAGCCATTCCTTCAACGGCCTGCTGCAGGTGACGGCGGACGGCGGCCCGTCGATGGGCGAAAGCCAGAAGGTGAGGGGCCTCTGGTATGCCGTTGCCATCTGGGTCAAGGATGGCCCCGGCATGGGCAAGCTCATCGCCGACTGGATGACGGACGGCCGCACGGCGATCGACCACCACGCCATCGACTATTCGCGTTTCTATCCGCACCAGACGAAAGAGCAGTTCATCTGGGACCGCTGCACCGAAACCGCGATGAAGGTCTACAACCCGGCTGTCCATCCGCGCGAACCCTTCTCTAAGGCCCGCAACGTCCGCCGTTCGCCCTTCTGGGAGCGCGAGAAGGAACTCGGCGGCTATTTCATGGAGCTCGGCGGCTGGGAGCGCGCCCATGGCTACGCCGCCAACGAGCATCTGCTCGAGAAATACGGCAACCGGGTGCCGATGCGTCAAAACGAATGGGATAACCGCCATTTCTGGCGCGTCTCGAATGCCGAGCATCTCGCCATGAGCGAGGATTGCGGCATCGTCAACCTGTCGCATTTCGCCATGTACGACGTCGAAGGCCCCGATCACGTCGCGCTGATGGAATGGCTGTGCGCGGCAAAGATCGGCGGCGACGGCAATATCGGCAAGGGCATCTATACCCATTTCCTCGATGAGGAAGGCATGGTGCGCGCCGACCTGACCGTCATCCGCATGGCCGACCGCTGCCGCGTGATCGACGGCGCCGATGCCGGACCGCGCGACTTCCAGTACATGCGCCGGACGGCAGAAGACAAAGGCTTCGACGTTACCGTCACCGACGTGACCGAGAAGTACGTGACCGTCGGCATCTGGGGTCCGAATGCGCGGGCGGCATTGAGCAAGGTCGTGGAAAATCCCGACGGACTGACGCCGGAGAATTTTCCCTTTGCCGCCATCAAGCCTGTCAGGATCGCCGGCAAGGACGTGACCGCCTTCCGCATCTCCTATGTCGGCGAGCAAGGCTGGGAACTGCATATGCGCTACGAGGACGGCCTGGCCGTCTGGGACGCCCTGCGGTCGACCGGCGTAATGGCCTTTGGCGTCGAGACCTATGCCAACAGCCGCCGCATGGAGAAGAGCCTGCGCCTGCAGAACGCGGATCTCTTGACCGAGTACAATCTGCTGGAGGCTGATCTTGCCCGGCCGAAGGTCAAGGAGGCCGATTTCTGCGGCAAGGCAAAGCATCTGGAATATCGCGCCCGGGCGCATCAGCCGGCCATGCTTTGCACCCTTGTGATGACGGACAATACCGATTCCAAAGGCGTTCCCCGCTATCCGGTCGGCACGATGCCGGTGATGGACCCGCAAACCGGTGAGACGCTGGTCGACGAGCTCGGCCGTCGGTCGTTCACGACCTCGGTGGCCTATGGTCCGACCCTCGGCAAGAATATCGCACTCGCCTACCTGCCCTGGGCTTACTGCCAGGAGAGCCGCAAGTTGAGCGTCGAATATTTCGGCGAGAAATACCCGGTCGAAGTGGCCGCCGTCGGCTACAGGCCGCTCTACGACCCGGAGAACCTCAATCCGCGCAGCTGAACTTAGAGACGTGCTCGCAAAAACGTGACTGGAACAGCCGCGCTCTCGGCCGGGCTTTCCTCTTTGTCGGTCGTCGATTTTAGCTTACCGTGCGGCATGTCTGCTTTTGCCTGTGCAAGACATCTCGTCTCGGGTGCCGCCGCGCTGGCGTCGGTGCTATGGCCGGCGGCAATCTCCCGCGCCGCCGAGCCGGTTGACGTCGAACTGGTGCTGGCAGTCGACGTGTCCTTGTCCATGTCGCCCGACGAGCTCGAAATCCAGCGCCACGGCTATGCGGCGGCGCTGACGCACGACGACGTGCTGCAGGCAATCGGCGACGGCGCTCACGGCAAGATTGCCGTCACCTACGTCGAATGGGCAGGCGCGACCTGGCAGCAGGTCGTTGTGCCGTGGACGGTAATCGCCAACCGTGCCGACGCCGAGCGGCTGGCAGCGCAGCTTTCCGCTCATCCGCCGGCCAGTGCCAGGCGCACCTCCATCTCCGGCGCGCTGGAATTCGCCAGCGATCTGTTCGCCGAAAGCGGCTTCCAGGGCGTCAAGCGGGTGATCGACATTTCGGGCGACGGCCCCAACAACCAGGGCGCACCTGTCGACATCACCCGCGACGCCGTGATCAAGCAGGGCATCACTGTCAACGGCCTGCCGCTGATGACCAAGGGCGGCGGGTTCAGCAGCGCTTACGATGTCAACAATCTCGACCGTTACTACAGCGATTGCGTCATCGGTGGGCCAGGTTCCTTCATGATCCCGGTCAATGACTGGACGCAGTTTCCGGAGGCCATCCGCCGCAAGCTGGTGCTGGAGCTTGCCGGTCCGGCCTCGCCGCAGCGAGCGGCGGAAGAGGCGGCGCATCCGCCATTGGTGCTGGCACAGGACATCCCCGTCACCGACTGCCTAGTCGGCGAAAAAATGTGGCGCGACCGCAGCTGGATGTACAACAGCCGCTAATGGCGAAGTTTGCTGCCGGCGGCCACATACCGCAGTGCAGCATCGGCTTCATTGACAAGCCTGCGGGCGTCTGTGACACAATTCCCATCCGAACAAAAAAGGGGAACCGACATGAACAGGATCGGAATTCTTGCCACAGGCTTGGCGCTTGCCGCTGGGTTGTGCGCGCCGGCGATAGCCGCCACATCGGTCAGCATCGGCATCAGCGGATGGACGGGCTTTGCGCCGCTGACGCTCGCCAAGCAGGCCGGCATCTTCGAAAAGCATGGCCTCGACGTCACCTTGAAGAAGGTGCCGCAAGCCAGCCGGCCGCTCGCCATCGCCAGCGGCGACCTGCAATGCGCCGCCACCACGGTCGAGACCTGGCTGGTCTGGAACGCCAACGGCGTGACGACCAAGCAGATATTCCAGCTCGACAAATCCTACGGCGCCGACGGCATCGTCGCCCGCAACGACATCAAGACCGTTGCCGATCTCAAGGGTAAGTCGGTCGCGTCTTCGGCGCCGGGCACGTCACCCTATTTCATGCTGGCCTGGGTGCTCAACAAGAATGGCATGTCGACCAAGGACGTGACGGTCGTCAATCTGGAGCCGGATGCCGCGGCGCAGGCGTTTCTTGCCGGACAGAACGATGCGGCAGTCACCTATGAGCCGTTCATCTCGGCGGTGCGCGAAAAATCCGAGCAGGGGCATATCCTCGTGACCACTCTCGACTATCCGATGGTGCTCGACACCGTCGGCTGCACGCCGGAGTTCCTCAAGGCCAATCCGGATGCGGCCAAGGCGCTTGCCGACAGCTATTTCGAGGCGCTCGACCTGATCAAGAGCGATCCGGCGAAATCCTATGAGACGATGGGCGCCGACGTGAAGCAGTCGGCCAAGGAGTTCGAAGAGTCGGCCAAATACCTGAAATGGGCCGACAAGGCTGAAAACAAGCAGTTCTTCACCAAGGAGTTCCAGGACTTTTCCAAGACCGCCGGCGAGCTTCTGCTGCAGATGGGCCTGATCAAGGAAGCGCCCGACGTCTCGACATTGGCCGACACCAGCGCCGTCGCCGACTGACCGGCAGGATTGTCGCCCGGCGGCGGTGCCCTGCGCCGCCGCTTTTTCATTCAGATCAAAGGACGGTTGACGATGCCGCGCCCCTTGCATCCGGTCTCGCCCGGCATTCGAACCGTGCTCGGCATCTCGTTCTTCGTGCTGTTCGTGGCGTTCTGGGCGTGGATCACGCTTGGCGGCCACGTCAATCGCATCTTCCTTGCCGATCCGCTTTCGATGCTGAGAGACGGCTGGCGGCTGCTGGTCGAGGACCGCTTCTGGCTCGACATCCTCATCACCATCTGGCGCGTCTTCGGCGGGTTTCTGATGGCAGCCATCGTTGCCGTCCCGCTCGGCATCGTGATGGGCGCCTGGAAGCCCGTGGAGGCGTTCCTGGAGCCGTTCGTCTCCTTCGCCCGCTATCTGCCGGCATCGGCCTTCATCCCGCTGCTCATCCTGTGGGCGGGCGTCGGCGAACTCGAAAAACTGCTGGTGATCTTCGTCGGCTCGGTGTTCCAGATCATTCTGATCATCGCGGTCAAGGTCGGCGGCACACGGCGCGACCTGGTCGAGGCGGCCTACACGCTGGGCTCGTCCGACAACGGCATCGTGCGGCGCGTGATCATGCCGGCCAATGCGCCGGAGATTGCCGAGACCCTGCGCCTGGTGCTCGGCTGGGCCTGGACCTATGTCATCGTCGCCGAGCTGATCGGCTCGTCGTCGGGCATCGGTTACATGATCATCAACAGCCAATCGCGGCTGGCGACGGGGCAGATCATCTTCGGCATCATCGTCATCGGCCTGATTGGGCTGTTGTCCGATTTCGCCTTCAAGGCGCTCAACCGTTGGCTGTTTCCATGGAGCCTGGCGTGAGCAAGCTTCTTATTGAAGGCGTCTCGCGCACGTTTGCCGGTGTCGGCGGCGGGCAACCGGTCCAGGCGCTGATGCCGATCGATCTGGCGGTCGCCGCCAACGACTTCATCACCATCCTCGGGCCGTCCGGCTGTGGAAAATCGACGCTGCTCAGGATCGTCGCCGGCCTCGAAGCGCCGAGTGAGGGCCGCGTGTTGCTCGACGGCAAGGCGGTGGACCGGCCGGGTCCAGACCGTGGCATGGTTTTCCAGTCCTATACGCTGTTCCCGTGGCTGACGGTCGCCGAGAACATCGCCTTCGGCCTGCGCGAACGTGGAATGGCCGAGCGCGAGCGCAGCGACATCGTCGCGTCCTATGTCGATCTGGTCGGTCTGAAAGGTTTTGAGAACCATTGGCCGAAGCAGCTTTCCGGCGGCATGCAGCAACGCACGGCGATTGCCCGGGCACTGGCCAACGATCCGGAGATCCTGCTGCTCGACGAGCCGTTCGGCGCACTCGACAACCAGACCCGCGGGCTGATGCAGGAACTGCTTCTCGGCATCTGGGAGCGCCGGCAAAAGACGGTGCTGTTCGTCACCCACGACATCGAGGAGGCGATCTTCATGGCGTCGCGCGTGGTGGTGATGACGGCGCGGCCCGGCCGCATCAAGTCGGACGTTGCCGTCGACCTGCCGCATCCGCGCCACTATACGCTGAAGACCAGCCCGGAGTTTTCGGCACTGAAGGCGCGGCTGACGGAAGACATCCGCGTCGAGGCAATGCGCACGGCCGAAGCGCATTAACTCAGTGGACTTTCTTCAGCTGATGGCTCGGATCAAGCCGCCAGAAGCTGCTTGCGGTCGACGCGTTCTTGTTGCGGCGAGCGGGCATAGAGTTCGCGATAGCATTTGGAGAAATGCGAGGCGGAAACAAAGCCGCAGGCGACTGCCACTTCGACCACCGGCAACGACGACTGGATCAGCAGGTGCCGGGCGCGGTCGAGGCGGATTTCCAGATAGTAACGGGCAGGGGAGCGCCCCATCTCGGTGCGGAACAGGCGCTCGATCTGCCGACGCGACAGGTCGACATGGTCAGCGATCTCGATCAGCGAGAGCGGCTCGGAGAGATTGGCCTCCATCAGCTCGATAATGGTCAGAACCTTGGAATTCTGCACGCCGAGACGGGCGCGTAGCGGCAGGCGCTGGCGGTCGGTCGGGCTGCGCACGCGATCGGTCAGCACCTGCTCGCAGACGCGGTTGACGAGGCTCTCGTCGAAATCGTCGCCGATCAGCTTCAGCATCATGTCGAGCGCGGCGGTGCCGCCGGCGCAGGTGTAGATGTTCTGGTCGATCTCGAAGAGGTCGGCGAAGACATTGGCCTTGGGGAACGCCTCGGAAAAGCCCGGCAGGTTCTCCCAATGGATGGCGCAGCGCTTGTTGGACAGCAGGCCGGCGGCGGCCAGGATATGTGCGCCGGTGCACAGGCCACCGACGGCAACGCCGCGATTGTACTCCTCGCGCAGCCAGGCAAAGGCCGATTTGTTCTGGTAGCGCTCGACATTGATGCCGCTGCAGACGATGGCCATGTTCGGCCGGTCCGGTCCGGACATTTTCTTGCGCTCTTCCTCCAGCGAGGTGTTGACGGCGCATTCGACGCCATTCGAGGCGCGCACCGGCTTGCCGTCGATGCTGGCGAGCCGCCAGCGATAGGCTTCATAGCCGAGCATGCGGTTGGCCGAACGCAACGGATCAAGCGCCGTCGCGAAGGCGATCATGGTGAAATCGGGGATCAGGAAGAATACAAACGATCGCCGGATCGGGTGCTTTACGACGTTCACGGGTAGATCCTCACGCTGCAATGGCGCGAACAGGATGTCGCGATCAGCATAGCGACATCAGGAAAAACGTTTCCTGTCAATTGGCTAGATGGCAACGGAAAGACTTTATTTGCGACATGGGTCGCAAATGGGCAATCGCTATGCGGCGAAGGGCACAACGTGCCGCCGGATTGTCCAAACGAACCGAACAGTCTGCGCACACGAAAACGCCGCCTCGGCAAAGCCGAAGCGGCGCTGGATCGACTTCGAAGCAGCGCTAGGCTGCTTCTGCCAAGATTTGCTGTTTCAGGCGACAAAGCCGAGGCGCGCGGCGGCCATGGCACCGGTCTGGCCAGGCATGGTGTTAGCCAGGCGCTGGCGCTCGAGCGCGGTCGTCAGGTTCATTTCGCGGCGGGCAAAGAGGCGGGCAAAAAGCTTCATGATCATCTCCATTCGGTTGCTCAGACGGGTCGCCTTCGCTTGATGGAGTGGGGCAGCTCGTTTGTTGATGATGATATAGGCTTAGGTGAGGGGAAACTAAATCGCAAAAGCGAAGCACTTGATATGAAAAGCGACACGGAATGCGACAAATTTGGGCATTCTGCCCAGGATTTACGATTATTTACAACGTGTTGATTGCCGGCGCGGGCTGCTATGCGACTTGCTCATATGCGTCATGCGGCGGCGACATGGCTCGGGGAAATCATTTGAATACAAACAAAAAGGCCTGCCGGGCTGATCTGCGCGGCAGGCCTTCAGCTGTTGATACACACGGTTACTTTGCTCCGGCCCAAGATCCCACACCATGGCGAGTGCCAGTCTTGGCATCGGCAGCTTCGGGCCAGCCGATATCCTTCTGCAGTTCAATCGGCAGCGCGCGGATGGCGCGTTCCGTCTGGTAGCGGGCACGGGCCTCGCTGAACTCGGTCGCGATCCGACCGATGGATGACAGGATAGACATCTCATTCTCCTTCGCGTTGGGCCGGGATTGTCCCGGCGCTTGCAGCGTCAGGCGGTACACCGGGTTTGTTTCAGCTTCATTTCGTGTCGATTGCAGGTCCGTGTCATGGTTGTTTCGGGACCACTTCTACGTGTCTTGCCTTCGATGGAGTTGACTATCCTCCCAAACTGATGTTCAATCAAACGAAATGGAATGATGGTTTGCATCAGAAAAATTGAAGGTCGCTCCCCATGAACGCCCCACTCAATCATCCACTGCCGCTGCTCGATCTCGATGTTCTGCGCACTTTCGTCGCAATCGCCGAGACCGGCAGTTTCACCACTGCGGCCAATGCGGTCTTCCGCACGCCGTCGGCCGTCTCCATGCAGATCAAGAAGCTGGAGGACATTCTCGGCCGCTCGGTGTTCGCGCGCGACGCCCGTTCGGTGACGCTGACCACCGATGGCGAGATGCTGCTCGGCTATGCGCGCCGGCTGCTGTCGATCAATCGCGAGGTGGTGTCGAAGTTCATCATTCCAGACATTGTCGGGGTGGTGCGGCTCGGCTCGCCGGACGATTACGGCGAACGTGTGCTGCCGCATGTGCTGAAGCGGTTCGCACAATCGCATCCATCGATCGCAGTCGACGTCACCATCGACCAGAGCGTCAATTTGCGCCGGCGCATGGACGACCGGGCGCTCGACATCACGCTGCTCACCAACTCCTACAAGACCAGCGCGATCGGCGCCGAAGTGCTGCTCACAGAGCCGATCGTCTGGGCCGGTGCCAAGGGCGGTTGCGCGCATCTGCGCGAGCCGCTGCCGGTCTCATTGTGGGAAGAGGGCTGTGCCTGGCGGGCAGGGGCATTGGAGGCGCTTGGCCGCGAGGGCCGCAACTACCGCATCGCCTATATGAGCGCACACACGGCCGGCCAGCGCGCCGCGATCATGGCGGATCTTGCAGTCGCGCCGCTGCCGAAATCGTTCCTCGGCAGTGACATGGTCGAGTTGTGCCCGAAGGACGGTATGCCTGACATCGGCACCTACAATCTCGCCATGGTGGTGACGCCAGACGCCAGCGCGCCGGTGAAGGCAGTCGCCGACCATATCCGCGCGACGTTTGAGATGTTCAGGGAAACTGGGAAGTTCTGACCCAAACTACGACCTGAGCGGCGCAACCAGATCGCGAGGGGTTCCGTCGCGGTCTGTCCTCTGCAGCGACAACACGCCTGCCGTGGCATGATAACTGTCAGTTTCGTTGGTCAAGAAGGCCACTATACTGTCCCGCGCGCGTCGCGCCTCCGGCATGTCGATCAACGGCCAGACATGGAACATGCCTTGCTCGTGGACGACCTCAATTTCGACGCCGGCCGCGCGTGCCTTTTCAGCGAAGATCAGATTGTCGGGGGTGAGCAGATCGCGTGAACCGGTCAGCAGCAACGTTTTGGGCAGCACCGACAGGTCGCCGTAAACCGGGCTGATGCGCCAGTCGGTGGGATCTATACCGGCGCTGTAAAGCCGGATCGCCTCGCGGCCGCCAGCAATGCCCAGCCACGGATCGTTGCGTTCAGCCTCATACATTTCTGGGTTGGCGAGCGACACGTCGAGGCCGGGCGAAATCAGCACGTGGCGTGATGGCAAGGGCAGGCCGTCTTGCGCAGCCATCATGGTCAGCACGACGGCCATGTTTCCGCCGGCGGAATCGCCCATGAAGATGATGTCATTCGCCCCGGTTTCGCCGAACATCTGGCGGTAGACGGCGCCGACCATGCCGAACATGGCGTGGAAATCGTGTTCGGGAGCAATGGGATAGATCGGCACAGTGATGCCGAACCCGAGACGGTCGGCCATGTCCGCGATCAGCCGCCAATGATAGGGTGTGATTTCAAAGACGTAAGCGCCGCCGTGCAGGTAGAGAATCCGCCTCCGCTCGCCAGCCTTGGGCGCGATCTCGTAGACGGGGAAGCCGCTGATCGTGCGGGTTGTGATCTCCAGGCGCGACTGCAGCGACGCAGGCGGCTGATGGTTTTCAGTCTTGCGCGCATAGGCGATCCAGCGCTGCAGGTTCTCCGGGCTGGAAAACGCCTTCTTGCGGCTGTACCTGAGGACGAACGACACGACGTGGCTTTTGAGGCTGGGCATACAGATACACGGACTTCGGCTGAGCCGACTAAGAGAACCCCCGACTATTTCGAAGATTGTGTCGCCACCAAAAAAGTCAAGATTTATGCGATCTCAACACGGTGGTTTGATCCCGGCCGGCGACAAAGTGTCCGGCCTATGGAGTCCCTGGCCCAGCGGCGCAGCTCAACGCCGGGGCAGTAATGCGGCGCGCAGCCAATTGCTGGGTGCAGCCGGAGCCGCATTGCGGCCCCGGCGAATACCGAGCAGCTTGCATTTGTCGGTGAATTTCATCCGCGCTGCATGCCCCAGCCGACCGAAAGCTGCTTTTTGCTCGATCGCGGCGACACCGGCCAGCCAATGTCCTTCTGGATCTCAGGCGGCAGGCTGTTCAGGATGCGCAGTGACTTGCGCGCTTCGCGTGCTTTCTTGAAGGCCGCACCATAGCGGCCGAGGCTTTCGAACATCGACATCTTGATCTCCTTTGGAGCGTTGCGGTGGCCGGAAACTGGTTCTGCCTGCCGTTCGATGCCGGTTAAATGCACCGCCTATGTATCTGGCGGATTTCACGAAAACGCGATTTCGTTTCCAGATCGGCGCGATCTGGAAACATTTGCATACAAATGAAAATGGAAGGTATGACAGGCCTAGCGGGGGCGAGTCATCCCCGCCCGCGCCGCGCGGCGTGGCCTTCGCGCGAACGCCGCCGCGGGGCGGCGTCGCCGGCAATGCCGTCTTCGCTCACCGTCTTGCGCGGCGGCAGTTTGACCGCCGCCGAAAGCTTGGGGAACGGGTCGATCTTGTTCGGCAGCGCCATGGCGTAGACGAAATGCTCCTGGAATTTCGGCTCCAGGGCCGTCTCAATCTTCTCGATCCTGCTGACGGTTTCCTCGATCTCGCGGCGATAGCCGCGGTTCAACAGCGCCATGCGGGCACCGGCGCCGGCCGCATTGCCAACGGCCGAGACCTTGTCGAGGTCGCAATCCGGGATCAGGCCCAGCACCATTGCGTATTTCGGGTCGATGAACGAGCCGAATGCACCGGCGAAGTGGATGCGGTCGACATGATCAGTGTGCTGCTTTTCCATCAAAAGCTTGGTGCCGGCATAAAGGGCGGCCTTGGCAAGCTGGATAGCGCGCACGTCGGTCTGGGTGATGGTGATCTTGGGCCCGCCTTCCTTCAGCACATAGGAGAAGGTGCGGCCGTTGGCGACGACGCGCGGCGAGCGGGCGCTCAGCGATCCGTCGACGACACCGTCCTCGGAGATGACGCCGGCGAGATACATCTCGGCGACTACCTCGATGATGCCGGAGCCGCAGATGCCGGTGACGCCGGTCGCCTGCACGCTGTCGAGGAAGCCCGGCTCGTCGGACCAGAGTTCCGAGCCGATGACGCGATATTTGGGCTCCAGCGTTTCGGGATCGATACGGACGCGCTCGATGGCACCCGGTGCGGCGCGCTGGCCGCCGGAGATTTCCGCGCCCTCAAAGGCCGGGCCGGTCGGCGAGGATGCCGCCACGACCCGCTGGCGATTGCCGAGCACGATCTCGGCATTAGTGCCGACATCGACGATCAGCATCATTTCGTCCTGGCGGTGCGGCCCCTCCGACAGCGTCACCGCCGCCGCATCGGCGCCGACATGGCCGGCAATGCAAGGCAGCATATAAAGCCTGGCGCCCTGGTTGAGCTTCAGGCCGATATCCGATGCCTTGATGTGGACGGCGCCGGAGATCGCTAGCGCGAAGGGAGCGCCGCCGAGCTCGGTCGGATCGATGCCGAGGAACAGATGGTGCATGATCGGATTACCGACGAAAATGGAATCCAGTATGTCGTTGCGCTGGACGCTGCCTTCGGCGCAGACCTTGTCGACGAGGCCCGAAATGGCCTCGCGCACGGCGACTGTCATGCCTTCGCGGCCGTCCGGGTTCATCATCACGTAAGAGACGCGGCTCATCAGATCCTCGCCGAAGCGGATCTGCGGATTGGATGTACCCGACGAGGCGGCGACGCGGCCCGATAGCAACGACACCAGATGCATGGCGATCGTGGTCGAGCCGATATCGCAGGCAAGCCCGTACGCCTCGTTCTTGAGGCCTGGCCACAAGGCGATGACCCGTGCGGTCTCGCTGTCGGTGTCCTTGTGGATGGCGGCGGTCGCTGCCCAGTTGCCTTTGCGCAAAATGCCTTGCACCTGCGGCAACAGATGGAAATCGAAATCGAGGCTCTTGAGGCCCCAGTCCTTCATCAGCGCGATTTTCAGGCGGTCGAGGTCGCCGAGCGGCTTGTGCATGTCGGGTTCTTCGATCTCGACATAGCACATGCGGATTGCCGCATCGCGGGCGATGACCCTGGTGTCGGCGTCTTTGCGGATGGTTTGCGCGTTGATGACGGTGTCCTGCGGCACGTCGACGACGAGATCGCCGAGAATCTGCGCCGAGCAGGACAGGCGGCGGCGTTCGGGCAGCCCACGAACGCGCTCGTAGCGCTCTTCCTTTGCGCCCTTGGGCGAGATGTGGTCGTTGGAGGAAACGATCTTGTGCTTGGCGAAATTGCCTTCCTGCACCTCAATCTGGCAACGCCCACAAGTGGCACGCCCGCCGCACACGCTCTCGACATAGACACCGAGCTGGCGCGCGGCATCCAGCACCGGCGTGCCGACCGGAAACCGCCCCCGCTTGCCAGACGGCATGAACAGCACGAGCGGATCGGTGATGTTGACGGGAGAGTTCATACGTTCCAGACTTTACTTTCTACGCTGCTCAGGTCTTGGCCGCGGCAGCGATGCCGCAGTGTTTCGGTTCCTCCCCAGTCCTAAGCCCCATATCGTGTCGGCCAAGCCATGGCTCAACCCCGGGCCATCCGCGCTTCGCGGCCGCCGCGCCTGCGTCCGCCATTGCCATTGCCATCGCCCGGCGCGTTGACCTGCGTCCGGGCGGCAACGGCCTGGCCGCCTTCGGCAGGCTTGTAATCCTTGTAGGTCCTGATCCAGTTGGTGCAGTTCTCATCGGTGCCGTTCAGCACATTGGCGCCACGCACCGCTTCCATTTCCTGCGGCCGCACCGGGTTCATGATCGCCGAGGTCATGCCGGCGCCGATCACCATCGGAATGAAGGCGGCGTTGATGCCATGACGGTGCGGCAGGCCGAACGAGATGTTAGAGAGGCCGCAGGTGGTGTTGACCTTGAGCTCCTCGCGCAGGCGGCGTAGCAGTGCAAACACCTGGCGGCCGGCATCGCCCAACGCGCCGATCGGCATGACCAGCGGGTCGACGACCACGTCATGCGCCGGAATACCGAAGTCTGCGCAGCGCTGAACGATCTTCTTGGCGACGGCAAAGCGCACGTCGGGGTCCATCGAAATACCGGTCTCGTCGTTGGAAATGGCGACGACCGGAACGTTGTATTTCTTGACCAGAGGCAGGATGGCCTCGAGCTTTTCCTCCTCGCCAGTGACGGAGTTGACCAGCGGTCGGCCCTTGGCGACTTTCAGCGCCGCTTCGATCGCCGCGGTCACCGAGGAGTCGATCGACAGCGGCAGGTCGACCAGGCCCTGCACGATCTCCAGGGTCTGCACCAGCAGGCCGGGTTCGGTCTCGTTCGGGTTGACCGAGGTGACGCCGGCATTGACGTCGAGCATGGTTGCGCCGCAGGCGGCCTGTTCCAGCGCATCCCTGATGACGGTCTCAAAATTGCCCGCGATCATTTCGGCGGCCAGCTTTTTGCGGCCGGTCGGGTTGATGCGCTCGCCGATCACGCAGAAGGGCTGATCGAAGCCGATGATGATTTCTCGTGTCGCCGAGGCGACGATGGTCCGGGTCATGAAATCTCTCCATCGTGATATAAAGAGTTCTTTATATCGTTATCTGTTTCTGATCAAGCGAATGCTGACGATTCGCGCTGTCAATGCGCGGTCTTGACCATGTCGACCTGGGTTTCGGTGAGGTCGTCATGCAGTATGTGGTCGAGCCGGTCGGCAACGAGCTGGTCGTCGCGGCGGATTTCGCGCTTCCACGGCCGGCGGCCCTTCAGCACGCCGGACTCGTCGACGATCTCGGCGACATACTCTTCCTGGCGATAGGCCATCACATGGACGCCGGACACACCTGGAATTTCCTTCACCTCATTGATGATGTCGATGCAGAGCTGCTTGCCTTCCTTCTTCTGATCCTGAGCGCCTTCCAGGCGCTTGACGATCTGATCGGGAATGTGAATGCCCGGCACGTTGGAGCGGACCCATCTGGCCGTCTTGGCCGAGGCCAGCGGCCCGACTCCGCACAGGATGAAGCATTTCTCGGTATAGCCGAGGTCGCGGACCTTCTGCATGTAGGTGCGGAACATCGGTACGTCGAAGCAGTACTGGCTCTGCACGAACTGCGCGCCGGCGGCGATCTTCTTGCCCAGCCGATACGGCCGGAAATCGATCGGCGGCGCGAACGGGTTGATGGCCGCGCCAAGGAAAAGCTGCGGCGGCGTGGTGAGTTTGCGGCCGGACAGGAATTTGCCGTTATCGCGCATGATGCGGCAGGTTTCGAGCAGCGACATGCAGTCGAGATCGAACACCGGCTTGGCGCCGGGCTGGTCGCCGGCCTGCACGCCGTCGCCAGTCAGGCACAGCATGTTGGCAACACCCATCGCGGCACCCCCCAGCACGTCGCCCTGGATGGCGATGCGGTTCCGGTCGCGGCAGGCGATTTGCATGATCGGGGCATAACCCATGCGGGTCAGCAGCGCGCAAATACCGACCGACGACATGTGGCAGTTGGCCCCGGAAGCGTCGACGGCATTGATCGCGTCGACCCAGCCGTCGAAAATCCTGGCGCGGTTGTAGACGTCTTCCGGATCGGCGCTGTCGGGCGGATTGAGCTCGGTCGTCACTGCGAACTCGCCGCGCCGCAGGACCCGCTCAAGCCGGCCGCGCGAGGTGTGACCGGGCAGGGGATCGAGCGGCAAATGGATGCCGGCCGGATTCTCGTCTGGCTGACGGCCGATCATGCCGACGCTCCGGTGTTCGTAGTATTCTGGGCCGCATTGCGGGCGGCCGCGGCCTGCGCGGTCACCCGCAGCCAGGCGGAGGTTTCGCGCAAGGACTGATCCACCGGCTTCTGCACGTCCAAAATCTTGTCGCCATGCACCATGTTCTGCGAGCCTTCCCAGGCCTTGACCCAGACGCAAGGCATATCAGGCTCGACCTCGCAATTGCCGTTGGCGCGCACACCGCCGCAAGGGCCGTTGCGCAATTGCTTAGGGCAGTTCATCGGGCACGACATGCCGGTCGAGGAAAGAATGCACTGACCGCACATGCGGCAGTCGAACATGAAGCCCTTGACGCGCTTCTCGACGAATTTCACCGGCCCTTCGACACGGCTGTAGCCGATGCCTTTCCATAGCGGGTGGAGAGTCAGGAACATGTCGGCGAATTTGGCGTAGAACCACTCGAGCAGCCGCGAATGCCGCACCGACCAAAGCCGCACCGCAAACGAGCGCTGCACGCGCCGCTGCGGCGACACGTCAGCCGGCTTGTAGTCGGATTTCGGCGCCGCCTTCTTGACGATTGTCGCCTGGGTCACGCCGCCTTGAGCCGTCGTCGCCGGCATTGATTGGGGATCAGACATTTTCTTTGCCGCCCGCCTTGACCAGAGCGACCAGCCGCTCACGGTCGTATTTCGCATCGAGCTCCTGAAGAGCCTTCTCGGCCTCGACTTCAAGATCGTCACTGACTGGGACGGGCTCTGCCTTGCGCCATTCGGCAAGATAGTCGTCGGTGCCGCCGGCGCCGGTGCGCATGGCGCACATGTCGATCGCCTCGGTGAAGCGCAGCGGCAGTTCGCGCTTGGCGTTCTGCCGGCCCTTCTTGATGATGACCTGGGCGGGGATGTCGCGCCAGTAGACGACGATCAGATCGGCCATGAATTCCTGCTCCTGGAGAGCGCCGCGCGTCCAATCGAACGCACAAACGATGCTCTACCACCTAACTCCGCTGCATCGTGCCCTCCGAAGATCGATTCCGATCCTTTGGGCCGATGCAGTGGTTTCGAGCATTGCCGGAAGCGCTGTTGGGCTGCTTGTTATGGGACGACGCGGGGGCCTTCAAAAGCGACGCAATCGACGGCTGCGGCTGAAAGCGGAGTCTCTTCCAGCACTGGTCAGCCGGCGCGGCCATCGAAGCTGCCGACCAGTTTCCTGTGGAAGCGCACGTAACCTCGTTCGGTCGTGCGTAAATGCTCCGCGATGATCTCATGGAAGCGCGGCAGGCGATGGAAGGGAACGGCCGGATAGGAATGGTGCTCGGAATGGTACGGCATGTTCCAAGCCACGAAGCGCACCAGCCTTGTGGTGAAGGTGGTGCGGGTGTTCTCGAGCATGTTGGCGACATGCGGGCACAATGCGTGCTCGGCCAGCAGGTAGGCCCGCAAAAACGGCTGTGCGACCAGCACCGGCACGATCCAGACCCACAACAGCAGCGCCGACTGTGCGGCGAGCGATGCGGCCAGCAACACCGCATAGCCGATCAGGAACAGCCGCGCTTCAATAACCACCTTGCCGCGGCCCTTTTCCGGCACAAAGCCGTCGCGGTTGCGGCCCGCCGCATTGGTTGCGATCACACGAGCCATGCCTATCCAATAGGGGCCGCCGGACAGATAGCGCAGATATTGGCTGATGGTCTCCGGCTTCGGCGCCATCAGTTCGGGGTCGTTGTCCGGGTCGTGGGTGTGGCGGTGATGGGCGAAATGGAAATAGCGGAACCATGCGGGCGGCAGCAGGATCAAGAAGCCGGCCACGGCGGCAACAGCGCGATTGAGCCACGCCGTTCTGAACGCCGTTTCATGGATGGTCTCGTGCAACAGCGTGAAGAAGAAGACGATCAGGATCCCCTGCGGCAAGACGAGAAGCGGCCAGAACGGGATGCGGGCGGCGATCAGTGCGCCCAGCACGACAACCAGCCCGCCATGGACGGCCAGCCGGACAATGCCTGGCCCGTCGACCCGGGCGGTGAGGTCGCGACGTTCCTCAACCGAAAGACCGGCAATGATGGTGCGGTGGTCGATGTCGCTCATGATGCAATGTTAGCGGCGGGTGGCTGTCGGGTAAATCGGCGCGCGTGTCACCAGACGCCGTTTCTTATCCCGGTCCAGAGATAGAACCAGACCGTCGGATGATACCATTGTCTCGAAGGCAGACCGGGATCGACCGTGCCGAGCTTGCCGGCCAGCGCATCCCTGACCGCCTCGACGCAGATGTCGCGCGAGAATGCCGCCTGCCGCAACGCGTAGCTTGAAATAGTGTCGCTAGGTTGGGGTTTGCCGCGTGCCTGCCGCAACACCCCGCCAGTGTCGACGCCGGCGTCGACCAGATGCACGGTGGTGCCGAAGTTTTCCGCATCGCCTGAAGCCAGCGCCCAATAGCCGCCGTTCATGCCACGATATTTCGGGGCGATGCCGGCATGGTAGTTGAGGACCGGGCAAGGGATTTTCGCCAGCGTCTGCCGCGACAGCAAGCGGCAGCCGGCGAGCAGCACGACACCCGGCTGGATTTTCTCGATCGCCTGCAGGCACTCCGGCGCGTTGGCCGACGAGACCTGGACGATCTTTTGCCCAGGCTTCGGTTCGGTTTGCAGCTTTTGCTCGGCGGCGAGCCGTGCTGCGTGGCCGGCGAAGAAGCGCTTGCCGAGCCGGGTCAGCATCATCGTGCCGAGTTGACCGATGGCCGAGGTCCAGCCTTGCCGCCGCGCCCGCCCGAGAAGCAATTGCCTTTTGGATTCAGGGGTTTCGAGGATGACGCTGACAGGCGCGAGGTGGTCGGCGATGGCGTTGACGATCGCCCAGATATGCGGGCCGCCTTCGGTGACGACGACGATCGGCCGTTGGTTTGTTTTCGACCGTGCCATGCTTCGCGACCCCCGCAAAGAGCTGTTCTTTGTGCGCGAATGCTAGGTTGACCGGGTTAACCCTTGGTGATCGGGGGCGGGCTCAGCGCTTGAATTCGAGGATGTCGAGCTTCGATTCGTAGTGGGGCGCCGGGAACTCGATGCGCCATTCGCTGGCGCTGTGGCGGAAGGCATAGCCGACCTGATCGCTTTCCGGGCCGCTGCCGTAGGGCTTTGCCGGATCGTCGTTGACGTAGAAGGAACCTAGATAGATCGCGCGTTTCTCGCCATCGTCGAAGAAGCGGCCCTTGGTGCGCTGCGAACCGGTGATCTTTTCCAGTCTCCAGCCGGAACCGTCGTCGCTCACCTTGCATTTGAACCAGCCATAGATGACGAGCGGGCTCAATCCGCCGGCCTTGATGGTGCGGCATTGCCAATTGCCGGTCAGGTCCTTGTCGGAGAAGGAAACCAGCGGCTTTGCCAGCAAGGCGTCGAGCTGCTTGACCTCGGCGGGATCGCCGGCCTTCGCCTCGTCAAGCGCTGCCTTGCGCGTCTCGCCATATTTGTCGAGGCGCGCCTTGTCGGCAGCGGTGATCAGCTTCTGCACTTCGCCATCGGCGAACGCGGGCAACGTCAAGCAGAGGACAGCTGCTACGGCAAACATAAGGCGAGCGATCATTGGTGGCGTTTCCCTTTTGATGACTGGAGCAGCCTGTTTTCTTGTCTGGCGCATACCTTAATGTTTCGCCGCGCTCTGTCATCCTTGCTTGAGCATCGACAGCAGAAACGAGGTGGAAAGAATGCGGATCTTGCTGACGGGATCGTCGGGTTGGCTGGGCAGGGCCTTGGCGCCACGCCTGCGGACTCTCGGCCATGACGTCACTGGCCTCGATCCCGTCCCATCCTCGGAAACGCGAATCGTCGGCTCAGTCGCCGATCGCGACCTGGTCATGAGGGCGGTCGAGGAGAACCGCATCGAGGCCATCATCCATAGTGGCGCGCTGCACAAGCCTGACATCGAACATCATCGCAACGAGAATTTCGTCGAGACGAATGTGCGCGGCACGCTCAACCTGCTCGATGCGGCGGCAACTTTCGGCGTTCAGCGCTTCATCTTCACGTCGACGACATCGCTGATGATTACCCAGGCCATCCGCGCCGGCTTGCCCGGCAGGGCGGCTTGGCTAACGGAAGACATGTCGCCTGAACCGCGCAACATCTACGGCGTGACAAAGCTTGCGGCGGAACATCTTTGTCGGCTCTACCATATCCAGTTCGGCCTGCCGGTGATCGTACTGCGCACCGCCCGCTTCTTTCCCGAAGCAGACGATATGGCGCATGTGATCGAACAGTCGGACGCCAACACCAAGGCCAATGAGCTGTTGTTTCGCCGGCTGACGGTGGAGGATGCTGCCGACGCCCACATCGCTGCCTTGGAGAAAGCGCCGCAATTGGGCTTCGACACCTTCATCATCTCGGCACCGACACCTTTCCAGCCCGACGATTGCGCGGCATTGATCGCCGACGCACCGTCGATCGTCGCGCGCTATTTTCCGGATTATCCGGCACTCTACTTGAAGAAAGGCTGGACGATGTTTTCGTCGATCAACCGGGTCTACGATGCGTCCCGGGCGAGGGACCGGCTGGATTTCGTCTGCAAGACGAGCTTTGCCGATGTGCTCGCTGGGCTCGAAGCTGAAGAAAACGGTGCCTAAAGTGTCAGGCCAGGGCTGAGGCCCCAGCCAGTTCCTTCGTCAGGTCGCCGTAGCCGGTCGAGCGGCGCTCATAGGCGAGGCCGAGCATTTTCGCCGCCTTTTCGGCGACCTTGTCGAGTTCCGGGTCGTCGGTCTGGGCGATGTAGATCAGCTTCTCGTAATTGCCGAAATAGTCCTTGATCAGCTCCGGGTGCTTGTCGAGGCCGAGCGGCTTCATGAAGAAGGCATCGAATTGCCGGCAGAGGAAATCGGTCATGTAGAACGACATCATGTCGTCATCGGCAACCTTCGCATAGGCATCCATGCCTTGGTAGAAGGCAAAGCAATGCGGCCCGGCCATGCGCTCGACGCCATGCTTCTCGCAGATCCGGTCGAGCAGGCCACCCGTGCCGCAATCGGCATAGCCGACGAAGATGTGTTTGTAGCCGTCAGCCCTGGCCTTGGCGATTGCCTTGTCCATGGCCGGCGCAATGCGGTCCGGATAGAAATGGAACTCCGCCGGGAGGCAGGTCAGGTCGAGATGGTCGAGCCCGAGCTGCTCCTTGACCGCCAGAACTTCGCGCGCAATCATCCCGCAGGCGATGACGAGCAGCCTGTCGCCTTGATCGGATTGTTGTTTTCGCGCGGTAGTCATGGAACCAGTCTAATCCATCTTCGTTGCTGTCCAGCGAATTTATATTCTGAGGGAGACACCAATCATGAAATTGTTCCGCGTTGCGCCAATCGCTATTCTCGCCTGCGCCCTGGCTGTTTCGGCCTGCGCCAACACGGTGCGCGGCGTCGGTAAGGATATCAAATCCACTGCGAAGGCGGTTGACGATACCGTCAAGAAACCCTGATCTGCACGATTTCAAACATTTGGGAATAAAAAAGCCGCACTGCAAGGCGCGGCTTTTCTCGTCGGTGCCGAATTTATTGACTCAGGCCGAAGCGCGGACGTTGTGCTTGCGCTTCATGAAGTCCTTGGCGGTCTCGACCGCCACCGCGGCGTCGCGGCAATAGGCGTCGGCGCCGACGGCTTTGCCGAATTCCTCGTTGAGCGGCGCGCCGCCGACCAGCACGACATAATCATCGCGAATGCCTTTTTCCTTCATCGTATCGATGACGACCTTCATGTAAGGCATGGTCGTCGTCAGCAGGGCCGACATGCCGATGATGTCGGGCTGATGCTTTTCGATGGCATCGAGATATTTTTCGACCGCATTGTTGATGCCGAGGTCGATGACATCGAAGCCGGCGCCTTCCATCATCATGCCGACGAGGTTCTTGCCGATGTCGTGGATGTCGCCCTTAACGGTGCCGATCACCATCTTGCCCTGCTTCGGCGCGCCGGTGGCGACAAGCAACGGACGCAGGATGAACATGCCGGCCTTCATCGCGTTGGCCGACAGCAGCACTTCCGGAACGAACAGAATGCCGTCGCGAAAATCCTCGCCGACGATGCGCATGCCTTCGACCAGAGCCTCGGTCAGCACCTTGTAAGGCGCCCAGCCGCGCTCGAGAAGGATGTTGGTGCCTTCCTCGATTTCTTCCTTCAACCCATCATAAAGGTCGTCGTGCATCTGCTGCACCAACTCGTCGTCGGAGAGTTCCGAAAGGATGATCTCGTCGTCGGCCATTTTTTCTCAGGCTCCTTGCCGGCTACAACTATCGCGGCAGCTTAAAAATATCGCGCCATTACCTAACCCGCGCGGGCCGGTTGTCCATAGCTGATTTGCGACTTCCCGCAAAACGAAAGCGACCGTAAATCTCTTGGAATTCTTGTCGATTTTGCGACAGGCGTTGGCGCTGGCGGGCCGTTTCGAATAAGGTGCATGGCTACGATCCGGCCAGAGACCGCAATATGCGGCTGCAAATGGATTTCAGGCCGGAACAAGAGCCCGGCCAAAGCAAATCAGGCCAGAACGAAAGCCAGGGAAGAACGATTATGAGTGAGAACGCGCCGGTCGATCAGGAAGCGTCAAACGCACGGCGCGGGCGCGCTGCCAGCGGTGGCGCCGCAGCGCGCCGGGCTGCACGTTCGGGCGGCGGCCCCGGTACACAGCTCACCTATATCAAGCGCAAGATCAACGTCTATGAAGTGCTGGACGAGGAAGGCCTGGCGCTGATCGAAAAGAACACCGACACGGTGCTGGAAGAGATCGGCATCATCTTCCGCGACGACGCCGAGGCACTGCAGCTTTGGAAAGAGGCGGGCGCCGACGTCAAGGGCGAGCGGGTGCATTTCCCCAAGGGCCTCTGCCGCTCGCTGTTGAAGACCGCTCCGTCCGTCTATACCCAGCACGCCCGCAACGGCGAGCGCTCGGTGCAGATCGGCGGCAACGCGACCGTGTTCGCGCCGGTCTATGGACCGCCCTTCGTGCGCGATCTCGACGGCGTCAGGCGCTACGCGACGATCGAGGATTTCCGGAATTTCGTAAAACTTGCCTATATGGCGCCATCGATCCACCATTCGGGCGGCACGGTTTGCGAGCCGGTCGACGTGCCGGTCAACAAGCGCCATCTCGACATGGTCTACAGCCATATCAAATATTCGGACAAGCCGTTCATGGGCTCGGTGACCGCGCCCGAGCGCGCCGAAGATACGGTGGCGATGGCCAAGATCGTGTTTGGTGACGATTTCGTCGAGAACAACACGGTGTTGACCAGCCTGATCAACGCCAACTCGCCGATGGTCTTCGACGAGACCATGCTGGGAGCGCTGAAAGTTTACTCGCGCCATAACCAGGCGTGCATCGTCACGCCGTTCATCCTTGCCGGGGCGATGAGCCCGGTGACGGTCGCCGGCACACTGACCCAGGTTTTGGCCGAGGTTCTGGCCGGGGCGTCGTTCACACAGCTGATCCGGCCGGGTGCGCCGGTACTGTTCGGCACCTTCGCCTCGTCGATCTCAATGCAGTCGGGCGCGCCGACCTTCGGCACGCCGGAGCCGTCGCTGGTCTCCTATGGCGCCGCCCAGCTTGCTCGCAGGCTCGGGCTGCCGTTCCGCACCGGCGGCTCGCTTTGTGCTTCGAAAATCCCCGATGCGCAGGCGGCCTATGAGAGCGCCAACACGCTGAATTCGACGATCCTCGCCGGCACCAATTTCGTGCTGCATTCGGCCGGCTGGCTCGAGGGCGGGCTCGCCTCCTGCTACGAAAAGTTCATGATGGATATCGACCAACTCGGCATGACGCAGAAGTTCTCCGAGGGTGTCGACCTGTCGGAAAACGGTCAGGCGATGGATGCCATCCGCCAGGTGGGTCCGGGCAGCCATTACCTCGGCTGCGATCACACCCAGGCCAATTTCCAGACCGCGTTCTACCGCTCCAACATCGCCGATAACAATTCCTACGAGCAGTGGCTGGCCGAAGGCGAAAAAACCGCGCCGCAGCGCGCCAACGAGCTCGCCCGCCGCTGGCTGGAGAGCTACGAGGCGCCTTATCTCGACCAGGGCATCGACGACGGGCTGAAGGACTTCATCGCCAGGAAGAAGGCGTCGATGGCCGACGCCTTCACCTGAAAGGAGCCCGAATCAGGCGGGGCTAAAGTCGCCAACATCATCCACAAGGAAGTCTGGCGGAGCGCCTTCTCCGACCCGGACAAGAAGGGATGATTCTCGAGCGCGGCATGGTCGAAACCATCGCGGCCGCGCTTTCCGCCCACGGCCTCATCCTGCGCGGCGGCTTCAATTTTGCGGGCGGTGAGGGGACACCTTCCGGTCTCTCCGGCGCCGCCGCCAGATCCGTCCTGCTGGTGGGGCAGGCAGGCGCCGCACCTTGGCCGCACTTCCTGCGCTGGTTGGAGAAACAGTCACAGCCGATCGACGATCCGCTCGACAGATGGTCGCGCGGAGTGATCGGCGCTGTGGCCGAAAAATTCGGGGCACGCGCGGTGTCACCGTCCGACAGGCCTTATCTGCCGTTCCAGCAATGGGCGATGCAGGCGGAGGGGCTGAAGCCGTCGCCGCTCGGCATCCTCATGCATCCGCAATACGGGCTCTGGCATGCCTATCGCGGCGCGCTGTTGTTCGAGAACGAGATTGCGCTCCACGAACGTCGCGACGTGATTCACCTTTGCGACACATGTTTGGAAAAACCTTGCCTGAAATCCTGTCCGGTCGCGGCTTATTCTGCGGATGGTTTTGTGCATGAAACCTGTCTGGCGCATGTGCGTGGGCAAAACGGCGGACCTTGCCGGACCGGCGGCTGCCTTGATCGCAACGCCTGTCCTTACGGCATCGATTATCGCTATCCGGCCGAGGTTCAGGCCTTTCACATGGCAGCATTCGCGCGCTAGCCAGACAAGACCCCGCTGCACGCAAAGACGTCGACCGTTCCGATCTCAGGATTTTTGGCCGAAAGCCAGCCCCGCCGCGTGAAAGAGACCCATCAGCAGCACCCCGATGGCACCAGAGACCAACGAGACGATGGGATACTGTGCGAAGTTGGCCCCGTACGCGAAGAGGGTTGCCACCACGAAGCTCGCCCAGCCGGCTATCAGATTGGGCACGGCGGAGTTACCGAAGACGCACGGGTAGGAACCCTTGGTTATCCCACTCACGAAATGTGGGACGCCATTGGCGCCAAAAACACCCGCGAAAAAAGCAAGGAATGCCGTCAGCCACATATGAGCTCCGTCCCTTGGCAAATTGAAGCGCGCCGTTCACTTCAGGCCGCCATAGCATGGCAGGCAGTCGGCGAAATTGTGCACAAAGCCAGCGTAAAGCAACCCCGATACGCATTTGTGAACGTGGCGGCTCCACATAGTGCCTTCGATGCAGCCGGCGCCGAACGCCACTGGAAGCGGCTGACGATGCTGTTTGCGGAGACGCTCGGCCAAGGCGCGCCAACCATTACGACGTGACTGCCCGCCAAAAAATTCTTTCCATCGCCCCAAGGAACCGCCATTAGCCTTCGTCCAACAGGCAAATGATGGCGATGATGCTGGACGAAAGCGAAGCCTCCGACGCCGAATTGATCGGACGGGCGAAGGGCGGAGACCGGGGTGCTTTCGGCAAGTTGCTCGAAAGGCACTATGGTTTCGTCTATCGCGCCGCCTATCGGTGGTGTGGAAAAAAGGCCGACGCCGAGGATATCGCCCAGGAAGTCTGCGTCCGGCTCGGCCGCGCGATCCGCGACTATCACGGCAGCGGTGCCTTCACGACGTGGCTCTACACCATGACGCTGAATGCGGCGCGCGACATGATGCGCAAGACCGCCCGCGATACGGCCAAGACCGAGGCCTATGGCGCCTATGCGCTGATTTCGGGGGAAACCTCGTCCGAGGCGGAAGACCCGGTCGAGGCGCTCTGGGCAGCGGTGCGCAAGCTGCCGGACAAGCAGCGCGACGCGGTGCTGCTGGTCTATGGCGAAGGGCTGAGCCACGCAGCCGCCGCCGAGGCGATGGCGATCTCGGAGACGACGGTTTCCTGGCACATCCATGAGGCGAAGAAACGGTTGAAGACGCTGATGCGTTCAGCCGGGGAAGTGTGACCATGGTCGACGACAAGCAACTGAACAGGCTGCGCGATATCGCAGCACCGGCGCCTGACGCGGATGCAAAGGCGCGTGCCCTCCAGGCCGCGCTGCGCGCCTATGACATGGAAGAAAAAACTTTACCGGCCGCCCAAGGATCGGCAGGCGGGCTTCGTCTCACAGAGCGAGCACAAAGGCTCTGGAGCGAAATCATGCAAAAGAAACTCTTCGCCACGCCGGCCATTGCCGGGCTCGTTGCCCTGCCGATCGCCGGATACGCCACCATCTATATGCTTGGGGAATCCAAATTCGGCGGGCCCGAATTCGGCGGCGACGATAAGATCACCGAAACGCTGGCTGACAAGCCGGCGACCGTCAAACCGCCGGTTGTTGCCGAAGCAGATAAGCAGAAGAAGGCGGACGCCGACAGCGAAAGCCGCGACGCCGGCGAGGCGCTTGTGGCGCCGACATCGCCGCCGAAAGCGGAATCGACCGCGGTCGGCGGGTTGACGCAGCAGGATGTGCTCACCCGCAATGCACCCGAACCGGCGCAGAGCGGCGAGTTTGCGCTGGATGGCGGTGCAAACTCCGTGGCTCCGGCAGTCGATGGTGGCGCGCGGGTCGGACGCATGCCTGGCACGGTTGCCGAGTCCAAGCTGATGGCACAGCAGCCTGCCGCTGCGCCGGCCGACCAGATGCTGCCGCGAGAGGAAAACCGTGACCGGGTCGAGGATTTCAAGACCAATCCGGTGCATGCCGCACTCGAAGACCCGGTCTCGACGTTCTCTATCGATGTCGACACCGCTTCCTATTCCTTCGTCCGGCGCTCGCTGAAGGAAGGTTTTATCCCGCAGGCCGATACGGTGCGCGTCGAGGAGATGGTCAACTACTTCCCCTATGACTGGAAAGGCCCGGACTCCGCCTCGACGCCGTTCAACTCGACCGTCAGCGTCATGCCGACTCCGTGGAACGAGCACACCAGGCTGATGCATGTCGCCATCAAGGGTTTCGACGTGAAGCCGGCCGAGCAGCCCAAGGCCAATCTGGTCTTTCTGATCGATGTGTCGGGCTCGATGAACGAGCAGGACAAGCTGCCGCTCCTGCAGTCGGCCTTTCGGCTGCTGGTCAACAAGCTGAGACCCGACGATACCGTCTCGATCGTCACCTATGCGGGCGATGCCGGTACCGTGCTGGAGCCCACCAAGGCTTCGGAAAAGGACAAGATCCTCGCTGCCATCGACAACCTGACATCCGGCGGCTCGACGGCAGGCGAGGCGGGCATCAAGGAAGCCTACAGGCTGGCGCAGAAATCCTTCGTCAAGGACGGTATCAACCGGGTGATGCTCGCCACCGATGGTGATTTCAATGTCGGCCAGACCGACGACGACGACCTGAAGCGGCTGATCGAAAAGGAGCGCAAGACAGGCGTGTTCCTGTCGGTGTTCGGCTTCGGCCGCGGCAACCTGAACGACCAGATGATGCAGACCATCGCCCAGAACGGCAACGGCACCGCCGCCTATATCGACACTTTGGCGGAGGCCGAGAAGGTGCTGGTCGAGGATGCCTCCTCGACACTGTTCACCATTGCCAAGGACGTGAAGATCCAGGTCGAGTTCAACCCGAACAAGGTCTCGGAATACCGGCTGATCGGCTACGAGACCCGCGCCTTGAACCGCGAGGATTTCAACAACGACCGCGTCGACGCCGGCGAGATCGGCTCAGGCCATTCGGTCACCGCGATCTACGAGATCACGCCTAAGGGCAGCGGCGGCGAACAGATCGATCAGCTGCGCTATGGCCAGGCCTCGGTGAACAATGGCGGTGTCGCCAATGCCGACGAATATGCCTTCGTCAAAATCCGCTACAAGCTGCCGAACGAGGACACTTCGAAGCTGATCACCACGCCGGTGACGTCAGCCAACGAGGTGGCGTCGTTCGACCAGGCCAGCACCGACCAGCGTTTCTCCGTTGCCGTCGCTGCCTTCGGCCAGAAGCTGCGCGACGAGGATGCGACCGCGAAGTTCGGCTACGACAAGATCATGGAGATTGCCACCGCCGCCAGAGGAGCCGACCCGTTTGGGTACCGGTCCGAGTTCCTCTCGCTTGTGCGCCTTGCCTCGGCGCTCGGCGGTAACCGGTAGTGGCAATGATGGCCGGTTTCTTTCAGATGGGATCGTTCTGACAGGGGGAACCGGCCTACGGGCGGGTGAGGCAGGCCGGCGAGGGAAACCTTGCCGGCCTTTTTTCGTGGCTGCACCGCTTCGCGGACCGCGTCGCAGCCGAAAGCGTCAGGCGCGTCCGCGGCGCCGTTCGCGGCGGGCTTCGCTGGTCTCGGCGACGTTGACCGTCGCCTGCTTGTTGCGCATCGGGCCGATGCGTTCGACGATCTGCTCGACGGTCGGGCGATCCGACCTGGTGTGCGCATCGAGCGCCTTGCGCATGGCGGCAAGGTGCTGGAACGAGGTACCGCAGCAGCCGCCGACGATCTTGGCGCCGGCATCGACGGCCAGGCGCACATAATCGGCCATCAGCTCGGGCGTGCCCGAATAGTAGATCTCGGCACCGCGAAATTCGGGGATGCCGCAATTGCCCTTGACGATCACCGTTGCCTCGGGCTTCGCCTCGGTCATGTCGAGCAGCGAAGCGAGAATATCGGAGGCGCCGACACCGCAATTTGCGCCGACACCGAGCGGCGTCTGCGACAGGCCGTCGACGACACCGTGGATGTCCTTCGGCAGCAGCCCCATCATGGTGCGGCCGGCGGTGTCGAAGGAGCCGGTATAGGTATAGGGCAAGCCGACGCGGATGGCGGCTTCGGCGGCGGCACGGATCTCGTCCGGCGCCGACATGGTTTCGATCCAGGCGACTTCGGCGCCGCCGGCCTTCAGGCCCTCGATCTGCTCGGCAAAGGCCTCGACCGCCTCGTCATAGGTCATGGCGCCGAGCGGCACCAGCAATTCGCCGGTCGGGCCGACTGAGCCGGCCACGATCACCTTGCGGCCGGCCTTGCCGGCGACGGCGCTTGCGATCTCGGCGGCGCGCTTGTTCAGTGCGTGGACGCGGTCCTGCGCATGGTGCAGCTTGAGCCGATGGCGGGTCCCGCCAAAAGAGTTGGTCAGGATGATGTCGGCGCCGGCATCGACAAAGTTCTGGTGCAGGCTGGTGATGGTGTCGGGCGCGGTCTCGTTCAAGAGCTCAGGAGCCTCTCCGGCCTCAAGGCCCATCGCGAACAGATTGGTGCCGGTGGCGCCATCGGCGAGCAGGACGCCCTTTTCGGCAAGCAGAGCGTCGATCGGATTGGTCATGTGAAATACGCCTTCCCGGAAGAATAACTGAGATAAGGATATAAAGAATTCTTTATGTGCCGTCAACGTCGACACGGAGAGCAACCGGTCAAAATCGCATCTCCGCCAGCTTTCGTGTGAAGCTGGCCGCTTCATGCGCGTTGACGTCCGCGGCACGGATCAGATTGTCGAAATGGCTGGTCAGGATGCGGATCGGCTGCGTGGCGTTCAGCACCAGATACATGTCGCCGACGTAAATGGCTGCGCGATAGGGCCCGAAGATGGTGTACGGGATCGAATAGCGCATCCGCCCGTCATAGAGAAACAGGCGGAAGGTGGGATAGAGGTCGTCGAGTAGCGTCGCCATGTGCAGGAGCTGCTGGTGGCGGTCGGCCTCCGGAAAGCGGTCCCACACGCCCAGCCCGCGCGCGAAGATCTCCAGCGTGTGGCGCGGCATACAGACTTCCATGTCGGTTTCGGGCCGTCGGTTGTAGTCGATGCGGTACTGCGTTTCGCCGGCCTGTGCCTCGCGGCTCTTGTTGGCGATGACGGCTTCATAGTCGACAAGCGCCTCGGTGCGCAGAAGATCGGGAATGCCGGCCGGGACGTAGCGGATTTTCGTTCCCGCCGCCTCGGCATGCCAGCGAGCCAGCAGCGTGCGGTCGAAGCCGTCCGGCGCCTCCTCGATCTCAAGGCTCTCGCGGATTTCACCGGTGACGCCCTCGTCCTGGCTGAGGCCGAGCAGCCAGTCGAGCGAGACTTTGAATTCGGCGGCGATGTTGAGCAGCGTTTCGGCGCGGGGAAGGCGGGTCGAGGCGCCGGAGAGCAGCTGCGACAGCGCCGAACGGTCGATGCCAACCGCGGCGGCGAAGGCCGACTGGTTCAGATCGGACCTTGTCAAGAGCATTTTCAGGCGCTCGCGAAAGATCGTCGACAGGTCGCGCTTGTCCAAATCGCCACCCCACCCGATAGGAGGAAAAATTTGCGCTGAAGCCGCGAACGCGGAGCTTCAGGCGTAAATGAATCCGGTGCGTTGTTTACAATGCATAACATATGCAGCTGAAAATGCGCAATCGCAACAGTTTGTGCGCTTTATCGCGTTGCAGCAATGCAACGCTCCTGACACAATGCTGTCAGGAATCAAACGGGTTCCGGCGACTGGAAGGCAGTGGTCGATAGCATGACGAGCATGGGCAACAGGCGACATGGCGCGGCGACCATCGAATGGCCGACGGTGTTTCTCGCACTTTTCTGCTACGGCGGCTGGCTCGCTACCGGCTTTCTGCTCTGGCCATCCTACCCGCTGTTGGCGCTCGCCCTTCTGGCCCTGATTGCGGCGCTGCAATCCTCGCTGATGCACGAGGCCCTGCACGGCCACCCAACCCGGAACGCGCGGCTCAACGAAGCCGTTGTGTTCCTGCCGATTGGCCTTGTCTGGCCGTTTCGCCGGTTCAAGACCATTCATCTGCGCCACCATGCAGACGAGCGCCTGACCGATCCGCTCGACGATCCCGAAAGCTATTACAAGGCGCTCTGGCAGCACGAAGAGCTGCCGTCGGCTATGAAGTTCCTGCTGAAGGTCAACAACACGATGCTCGGGCGTTTGGTGCTCGGTCCGTGGCTCTCCTGCATCGGCTTCTTCATCGACGACGCCAGGCAGGTTGCCGCGGGCGACAATTCCATCTGCAAGGCATGGCTGCTGCATGCGATCGGCCTCGCCGTAGTGTTGCCTGTCGTGCAGTTCGGCTTCGGCATGCCGTTGTGGCTCTACATACTGGTGCCGGTGTGGCTTGGGCAGTCGCTGATTTCGATCCGCACCTACGCCGAGCATCAATGGTCTGAACATCCGGAAGGCCGCACGATCATCGTCGAGCGCTCGCCGCTGTCCTTCCTGTTCCTCAACAACAATCTGCATTTCGTCCATCACAAGAGCCCGACGGTGGCCTGGTACAGGCTGCCGAAGCTGTTTCGCGACCGCCGCGACGAGTGGCTGCGGATGAACAATGGCTACGCCTATCCGAACTATTTCGCGCTGCTCAAGGCCTATGCCTTCAAGGCGAAGGAACCGATCGTCCATCCCGTGCTGCGGCGCATGCCGGAACCAGGACGCGCGTTCAAGCCGCGCGTCAGGGCACGCAGCCTCAATGGGCTTGGCAGCGCACCGGTACCCGCCGAGCCGCCGAAGGAATGATCCTCGCGGCATTGCAGGCGCTGCCGCGCGGGCAACGCTTTCCTGACCTTGTCAATTTCCCTGCATAACGGTCAAATCCCGGCATGAGCGAATTCATTGCGGCTTTGCCGATGTACGACTGGCCGGAAGCGCGGGACGAGGTCGACGCAGAATGGGCGCGGCTGCGCGATGCTTTCAGACAAAAAGGCATCGATGCGCCGGAGACGATTATCCGCCGCAATGGCGATTTGCCCCCGGTGCCTGGCGGTATTCGCGACGATAAGGGAAAACTCATCGCGCCCGATCCGGCGACATTGCCGCTGGACGAACTGGATTTTCACCGGCTCTGGCTGCACCCGGCGCTGCTCTTTGCGCAAACCTGCTGGGGACCGATGGAACTCGGCCTGTCGCAGCGTGTCCACCTCGTCGGCCAGCCGCGCTACGACGCCTTTGAGGGCGGACAGGGCGAACTCTATTCGAGCGCCATCGTCATGAGGGCGGGCGAGGCACCGCCGGCAAGGTCGCCGGCCGACGGCGGCGCCGTCATTCCGCTCGATCAGCTTCGCGGCAAACGTTTCACCTTCAACAGCCTCGATTCCATGTCGGGCATCATCGCGCCGACACGCGACCTGCAAGCACTGGGCGAGAGTTTGGATATCTTTTCCGCGCTGAGCGAAAGCTGGGGGCACCGCGCTTCGATTGTTGCTGTTGCCGAGGGCAGGGCCGACGTCGCGGCGATCGACTGCGAGAGCTGGGCGCTGGCGCAGCGTTTCGAGCCTGCAGCGCAGAAGATGACGGTCGTCGGCTGGACAAGGCGGCGCAAAGGATTGCCGTTCATCACGGCCAGCAGGACGCCGGAAACGATCGTCGCCATGATGCGCGAGGCGATCGAGGCGCTCACATAAAGCGCGTCGCGTCCGGTCGGCCTCATGCGACGCTTTAAATTCTTGTTTTACGCATGTCGTTATCGCAAAACCGCTGCACACTTTTGCGCGACATGCATTAGGTTCGCTCAGCCCCCAAGCAGCCGATTGTCGAGCGGATAGGTCGAAAGCTTCTCGTTGCCGGTGTCGGTGATCAGGATCTGTTCCTCGATCTTGACGCCTTCGTAGGCGCCAAGCCTGCCGATGTAGCTCTCGACGCACAGCACCATGCCTGACACAAGCACGCCGTCCGGCGTGTCGTCGGTCCAGTCGCCGGCATGCGGCAATGTCGGGTATTCGTCGGCCAGGCCGACGCCGTGATAGAGCACCCCGTAGCGCGCCGGGAAGCAGTCTCCCGGCGGCACCGACGAGCCCTCGACGAGATCGCGGAAGGATATGCCCGGCCGCATCAGTTCGGTGTTGTGGGCGATCTGGTCGGCAGCGATCTGAAACAGGTCACGCTGTTCCTGCGACGGCGGCGCGTCACCGCAAAGCCAGGTGCGCGACAGGTCGGCGCAGAAGCCGTAAGGACCGATCAGGTCGGTGTCGAAGGCGACGAGATCGCCGGCCTCGATCGTCCGCGACGAACACTCCTGGAACCACGGATTGGTGCGCGGACCCGACGACAGGAGCCGGGTTTCGATCCATTCGCCGCCGCGCGCGATGTTGCCGCGATGGAGTTCGGCCCACAATTCGTTCTCGGAAATACCAGGTCTCAGCGCCTGCTCCATCTCGCCCATCGCCGCCTCGCAAGCGACGATCGCCCGGCGCATGGCAAGGATCTCGTCGGGCGATTTGATCAGCCGCGCATTTTCCATCACCGCCTCGCCATTGCCGGTCGAAATGCCGAGACGGGCGAGTTCCTCGATGCCCTCGGGATTGATGTGATCGACCGCGATACGGCGATTGCCGCCGCCATGTTCCAGTACCAGCTCGGCGATGCCGGCTGCCCAGCGGCGGACTTTTTGCCCGGTCAACTCGCCGCTGTAGAGATACGCCCACGACACCGCCGGCCGCACCTCGTCGACGACGCCGGAATGGTCGGAAAGGTGCTCACAGGAAAAATAGTCGAACAGTACCACCGGCCCATCGGTGGCGACGAAACAATGCCTGGTCGGATTGTGCGCGACCCAGAGCTGCATGTTGGTCGCATCGGTCGCGTAGCGGATGTTGACCGGATCGTAGAGCAGGGCTCCCGCATAGTCGCGGCGCTTCAGCTCGGCGCGGATGCGCTCGAGCCGGTATCGGCGCATGGCGGGCAAGTCAGGAGCGTCAATACCCGCCGCCTGCCACTCGGCTTCCGCCAGCGCACCATAGCCCAGCAGATGCTGGTTGAGTTCAGCGGCCTTCAGGCGCGATTTTTTGCGCAGCGCATCGATCGAGTCCTCCGGCTCGAACGGCATGATCTTGCGATGATGACGGGGCCGGTCAGTCGGATTCCTGTCCACCCTCGACTCCTTCGCCAGCGCCTTCCTTGGGCGCCATGGCTCCTTCCATTCTCTTCAGTCGGACGAATGCGCCGGGCCGGGCGGACTTGTCGGTGCCACGCAACAGCGGAACCATGATTTGCCGCGGTTGGCCGTCCGGCTCATAGCCGGCCGCTTTGAGCTGGTCCAAAATGACCGGCCGCGGATCGTCGTGATCAAGCCAGACGAGTACGGCCGGCCCCCGCATCAGCGTTTCGAAATTAGGCACTTCCTGGTCAAGTGCGACCAGTTTTTCGTCGACCAGCCGCAGGTTGCCGACCCATGCACCGTCGGATATTGCAGTTTTCACCGGTCCGTCCGCGGTCAGTTGGCGATAGAGGGCCGGGTAATCCAAGCGGATCATGCGGGAGAGGCCACTGGTCCCGTTTATCTGGACGTACCAAGTGGCGGGCGCGAGCAACACGGCGATGATCGCTCCAGCCGCGATCACCAGGAGCTGCGCATTCCTGCCGCGCGGCGCCAGCCGTTCCATAGTGGCGACGATGGCCAGCGGCAACATGAACAGGACCGGCAGCAGCCAGCGGTCCTTGACAACCGTCACGCCGGTGGCCAGCACAAGTATTGCCAGCATAGCCAAGCCGAGCGCCAAGCTACGCCACAACAGAATTTCCCTGGCCGGACGTTTCGGGTGCCGCTCGGAGAAACGGAACTTCGCCACCCCGAAGGCCAGCGCGGAAACGAGCACCGGCAAGACCGCGAAATTGAAGGTCCCCATGACAAACTTGCCGGCGCCGACAAAGGCCGCCGCGATGCGCCCTTGTTGCGGGTCTATTCCGAACTTCTCGCCTCTCGACAATAAATCGGCGGGATGCATGAGGCTCCAATAGGTGGTTGGTGCCAGCACCAATATCGCGACCGCTATGCTGATTGCGAACTTTGGATCAAGGATGGCGCTGCGCAATTCGCGCAGCGACAGCGCTGCCGCAACAAGGGCCACCACGAGGAAGACGTCGTTATACTTGGCAAGAATTGCCGCCGCCGTGGCCAGGCCAAACGCCGCATAGGCAATCATGCTACGCCGCTCGAGAAGATAGGCCATGGTGAGCAGGAGCAGCGAGCAGAAGCCGACGACGGCGACGGAATGCGACAAAGCGCGCTGCGATTCCCAGACGACCTGCGGGATCGTAAACAGGCCGAACATGGCCGCCGCCGCTGTCGCCTTGGTGTAGCCGAACCGCCGCATGGCGGCGAACACGCTGCAGGCGGCGAGGAACAGCACTGAGTATTTGACGAGCTTCAGCGTGAAGATACTGGTGCCGAAAACATGCGCGGCCAGCCAATTGATCCAGGTGTAGAGAGGTGGTTGCGAGCCGCCATATCCAGCCCAGAGATACGGTACATAGATCAGCTGCTCCGCATCGTCGATGCCGACGCCGGTTCCCGCCCAAGAGCTCAACAGGGACAGTATGATGGTCTGCAAGGCAAAATAAGCCGCGACCATGGCGATCGCCGCCGGGAAGGGGCCGATCCGTCCCTCGGCCAGCCACTCGGCCCATTTCATGTCGTACTTCAAGGAAGTCTCATCGCCCCTGCCGGCACAGTTGCCGGCTGGGCTAGCATGAAGAGCGTGCTCCGCACAATGCGACCGGCTGGCTGCACCTACGTTCGCATCTTTTCGCCACTCGGATCGAAGGGCGGCTCGACGTTGATGCGCGCCGACCGCCGGTGTCCAAGGATCTCGATCTCGAACAGCCCGGCGCTCTCGTTTTCGGCAAGCACTGCCGGTACGTAGCCTTGCGCCATCGACTTCTCGACATAATGCGCATAGCCGCCGGAGGTGACCCAGCCGACCACGCGCCAGTTGCCGTCGACAATACCGCGCACGGCAGACGCGGCTTCAGCGGCGTTCGAGCCGCGCACTTCCTTGCCGCCCGCGTCGAAGCGCGGCGCGCCATAGCCATGCGGCTTTTCTACCGTGCCGAAATCCTTGTCGCCGACCTTGGCCCAGATCGGCTCGTCGCCCATGACGTCGGCATCCGCAGCATCGACGATAAAGGAAACGCGGCGCAGCTTCGGCCCTGCCGCCTGTTCCTTGGCCGCTGCCTCGCGGCCGATGAAATCGTTCTTCTCCAGCTTGATAAAGCGGTCCATCGAACCTTCGAACGGTCCGTAGATCGGACGTAGCTCGCGGAACCAGGTCGGAAAGTTCTTTTCAAGCCGCATCGAGAGCAGGGCGCGCATGCCGAAATCAACAAGTCCGAACTCTTCGCCGGCCTCCTTGATCGCCTTGTAGACCAGACGCTGATAGGCCGGCGCCATCCAGATCTCATAGCCGAGATCGCCGGTGTAGGTGATGCGGTTGACCATGCAGGGCGCGCCGCCGACCGCCATCTCGCGGAAATCCATGAAGCGGAAGGCCTTGGTCGAGATGTCGACGTCGACCAGTTTCTGCAGCAGGTCGCGCGATTTCGGCCCGGCGATGGAGAGGCCAACCAGCGTCTGGTCGAAGCGGTGGATGCGCACCTCCGACGCCCTTGGACCGTCCTTCGGCAGATGCTTCTCGAACCAGCGCATGTGATATTTTTGCGCGGCCGAAGAACCCCAGATCATGAAGCGTTCTTCGCCCGCCTTGGCGATGGTGAAGTCGCCGATCAGTCTGCCGAACTCGTTCAGCATCGGCGTCAGCACGATGCGGCCGGTCTTCGGCATGCGGTTGGTCATCAGCCGGTTGAGGAAATCCTCGGCCCCAGGTCCGGAGACTTCGTATTTGGCGAAGTTGGCGATCTCGGTGACGCCGACCCTCTCGCGGGTGGCGCACACTTCCTCGCCGATCGCGCCGAAATCATTCGAGCGGTGGAAGGACACGATGTCCTTCGGCTCCGAGCCTTTCGGCGCGAACCAGAGCGGGGTTTCGAGACCCCAGCTGTCGCCCATGACGGCGTTGTTGGCGAGCATGGTGTCGTAAAGCGGGGTCGTCTGCGCCGGTCTTGCCGCCGGCAATTCCTCGTTGGGAAAGCGGATGGAGAAACGGCGCGAATAATTTTCGCGCACCTTTGCGTTGGTATAGCGCAGCGTTGCCCATTCGCCGAAGCGCGCAACGTCCATGCCCCAGACGTCGAAGCCGGGGTCGCCATGGACCATCCAGTTCGACAGCGCCAAGCCGACGCCGCCGCCTTGGCTGAAGCCGGCCATGACGGCGCAGGCGCACCAGAAATTGGTCAGGCCCTGCACAGGGCCAACGAGCGGGTTGCCGTCGAGCGCGAAGGTGAAGGGGCCGTTGATGATCTGCTTGATGCCGGCTTTCTCGATGCCGGGAAAATGCTTGAAGCCGATCTCGAGCGACGGCGCGATGCGGTCGATGTCGGGCTGCAGCAGCTCGTGGCCGAAATCCCATGGCGTGTTGACCGGCGACCACGGCTTGCAGGCTTTTTCATAGGTGCCGAGCAGGATGCCGTTGCGTTCCTGGCGGGTATAGATCTCGCCCTTGAAGTCGAGCACGCCGATCATCTCGCGCCCGGTCGACTTGTTGAATTCCTCGACCTCCGGCATCGGCTCGGTCAGGAGATACATGTGCTCCATCGCCAGCACCGGCAGCTCGACGCCGACCATGCGACCGATCTCGCGCGCCCAAAGGCCGCCGCAGTTGACGACATGCTCGGCTTTGATCGTGCCTTGCTCGGTGACGACGTTCCAGGTGCCGTCGACCTCCTGCGTCAGTTCGACGACGCGGTTGCGCAGCACGATCTCGGCGCCGAGCTTCCGGGCGGCTTTGGCATAGGCGTGGGTGGTGCCGGAAGGGTCGAGGTGGCCCTCGACTGGATCCCACATAGCGCCGACGAAATTCGTCTCGTCCATCAGCGGGAACATCGCCTTGGCTTCGGACGGCGTGATCAGTTCGGTGTCCATGCCGAGATAGCGGCCCTTGGCATGGGCGAGGCGAAGGAAGTCCATGCGCTCTGGCGTGTCGGCCATCATGACGCCGCCGGTCAGGTGCAGCGAGCAGGATTGGCCGGAAATCTCCTCGATCTCCTTGTAAAGCTGCACCGTATAGGCCTGCAGCTTGGCGACGTTGGGATCGCCGTTCAGCGTATGAAAGCCGCCCGCCGCATGCCAGGACGAGCCGGAGGTGAGCTCCGAACGCTCGATCAGCATGATGTCGGTCCAGCCGGCCTTGGCCAGATGATAGAGCACCGAGCAGCCAACGACGCCGCCGCCGATAACAACCGCTTTTGCATGAGATTTCATGAAGATAGTTCCGTTTTTGAAGAGATTGAATCGAGTGAGCGGGGCGCGAAAACAAAGCGGAGATCGAATACAGCGATGTTTTCGGCCAGCCTGCCATCAAGCGCGGCAAGAATGGTTTCACAGACGGAAGTACGATGTTTCAGGACGTCATGGCTCCAAAGACGCAGGATCGAGTAGCCTTGGGCGCGCATGAAATCATCGCGGCGGCGGTCATATGAACTGCCGGCGTGCTGTTGTCCGTCGACTTCAACAACAAGCCATTTTTCGCGGCAGACAAAGTCTGCAAAAAAGGCGCCGATGGAGAACTGACGCGTAAAGCGATAGCCGCCAAGCTTGCGCGCCTTTAGTTCAGGCCAAAGCAGTGCTTCGGCCTGATTGCCTGCTTGCCGCAGGCTACGCGCTCGCTGGGTTGTGCCTGTTTTGCGGCGGCTGCGCGTTTCATGAACGGCTTCCCCCACTCCGTCGCCGCTTCGCGGCGCCACCTCTCCCCCCTCCGGGGGGAAAGGAAGGGCGCCAACTGGAATCGTTTCGCGCCCTTCCTCTACCCCGTCGATCGGGGGAGAGGTGTCGAGCGAAGCTCGACGGAGTGGGGGTCGACTACTCATCAGATGATCAGAAATCGGTCGGGGCGCCGCCTTCGGCCCGGCGCTTGTCGACGAAAGCATTGAGCTCCTCGCGGATCGCCGGGTCCATATAAGGCTCTTCATAGGAGGCCAGCCGCTCCTTCCAGACGCGATTGGCTTTTTCGAGCGCGGTCGGTGACCCAGCCTCCGCCCAACTCTCGAAATTGCGCCAGTCCGAAATGATCGGCGCATAGAAGGCGGTCTTGTAGCGGTCCTGCGTGTGCTGGGTGCCGAAGAAATGGCCGCCGGGGCCGACCGACTGGATGGCGTCGAAACCGAGCGCCTCGTCGGAAAGATCGAGCGGCGTCAGGAACTCGGCGACCATCTGCAACAGGTCTATGTCGAGGATGGTCTTCTCATAGGAGCAGCGCAGGCCGCCTTCGAGCCAGCCGGCGGCATGCATCATCAGATTACCGCCGCCCTGGATGGCACCCCACAGCGAGAACACGCTTTCATAGGCGGCTTGCGCGTCGACGGTGTTGGCGGCGCAGGTGTTGGAGGTGCGGTAGGGGATGTTGTAGCGGCGGGCGAGCTGGCCGCCGACCAGCTGCGCCTTCATATATTCCGGCGTGCCGAAGGCCGGCGCGCCGGACTTCATGTCGACATTCGAGGTGAAGCCGCCGTAGCCGACAGGCGCGCCCTTGCGCACCATCTGTGCGAAGGCGATGCCGGACAGCGCCTCGGCATTCTGTTGCACCAGCGCGCCGGCAATCGTCACCGGCGCCATGGCGCCCGACAGGGTGAACGGCGTCACGATGACCACCTGGCCCTTGCTCGACATCTGGATGATGCCTTCCATCATCGGCACGTCGAGCTTGAGCGGCGAATTGGTGTTGATGATGGTGAACACCGACGGCTCCGCAAGCAACTGCTCGTGGCTGATGCCACGTGCGATTCTGGTGATCTCGATGCCATCGACGTTGCGCTCTTTGCCGAGCGAATAGATGTGGAACATCTTGTCGGTCAGCGTGGCGAGGTCACGGATGCATTCGAGGTGGCGCACGGACGGATGGATGTCGATCGGCTCCACCGGATAACCGCCCGTGCAATTCAATATGTTGTGCATCTGCGCAAGCTTGAGAAAGTTGCGATAGTCCTGCTGGTTGCCCGGCCGGCGGCCGCGGTCGACGTCGGAGCAATTGGGTGCCGACGCCATCATCGAGATGATCAGATTATCGCCACCGAAGCGCACATTGTGCGCCGGGTTGCGGGCGTGGATGGTGAATTCCGGCGGGCAGTGCGCAACCAGTTCCAGGATCATGTCGCTGTCGAAGCGCACCCGCTCGCTGCCTTCGCGGACATCGGCGCCATGCGCCTTCATGATGCGCCGCGCTTCGTCATGCAGCACGTCGACGCCGATTTCCCGCAGCACGCGCAGAGAGGCGAGGTGGATGGATTCCAGCTCGTCCTCGGAAACCAGCCGGGTCGGCGTCAGCGGGTTCTTCAACTGGCGAAACGGCGGCTGGTCGAACGCCGCCGATCCGCCGGCACGCTTCCCCGCGCGGCCGCCGCGACGGGCGCGGTCGTTTGCCAGTGCCGGTTCGGCGGGCTGAAGGGCGGCGGTCATGATAGTCCTCGTACGCTGCGGCAATGCGGCGGCATAATGGACTGCCGGCCCTCCGGCCATTGCGGAGGCGGCGACCACTAGGACGAGGGAAGCGACATGCCCTGGGGGCAGCCGGCGGGATCGTCAGCCTCTTGATCGCGTTCCGGCTGGCGCAAGCGGTTTTCGTTGCCGGTGCTTACTGCGACGGAACCGAAACGCTAATCCTGCATCATGGACCGGGCGGAACAGAACAGCGGCGAGACAGTGCAATGGGCGGCCATCACCGGCGTGATCGCAACCGTCTCGGTGTTCGCCATTGCGCAAGGGCTGAGCTATCCGCTGTTGAGCTTCATCCTGCAGCGCCAGGGCGTCTCGCCGGCCATGATAGGCCTGTCGGCGGCAATGACGCCGATCGGCTTCATCGTCTCCTCGCCGCTGGTCCCGGCTCTGTCGCGCCGTTTCGGGGCCGGGCGCACCGCGCTTACTTGCGCGGCACTTTCCGCGCTGGTGCTGGCGCTGATCGGCTGGACGCAAAATGTCTATCTGTGGTTTCCGCTGCGCTTTTTGATCGGTGGGGTCACCAACCCGCTCTACGTGCTGAGCGAAGTCTGGGTGATCGCACTGGCGCCGCCAGCACGCCGCGGCCGCGTCATGGGCATCTATTCGACGATCATTTCGGCGGGCTTTGCGGCGGGGCCGCTGTGCCTGCTTGCGGTCGGCACCGTGGGATGGCCGCCGTTTCTGGTCGGCATCGGCGCATTCCTGTTTTGCGGCGCCTGCCTTGCCTCGGTGCTGGCACGGCTGCCGAGGGTCGACGAGAGCGGGCACCGGGTTTCGGTGCTGGGATTCGTGCCGCAGGCGTGGCTGCTGTTGTCGGCGGTCGTGGTGGCCGCTGGTTTCGAACAGGCAGTGCTCGCCTTGCTGCCGGTCTACGGAACGCATTACGGCATCGCCGAAGCGCGCATGTCGGCGCTGCTGTCGGTGATGATCGCCGGCAACATCGCTATGCAGGTGCCGCTCGGCCTGTTGGCGGAACGACTGACGGCGCGGCTGGTGCGGTTCATCTGTGTGGCGGTGACGGTGCTCGGATGCGTGCTGTTGCCGGTTCTCATCGAGACGCCGCTCATATGGCCATGCGTCTTCATCTGGGGTGCGGTTTCCTACGGCATCTACACGATGTCGATCATCGAGCTCGGCGAGCGGTTCACCGGCTCGGCGCTGGTCGCCGGCAACGCCGCCTTTTCGCTGATGTGGGGCGTCGGCGGCATCGCCGTGCCGCCGCTGGCGGGCGGCGCCATGGATGTTGTTGGCGCAGGCGGCCTGCCGCTCACGCTTGGCGCCATTTGCCTGGCGCTGGCGCTTGTAACGGTCATTCGAAGGCGGATGGTGTGAATGCCTGAAGTCGCCGTTCTGACGCAATGACTTGAATATTAGCGGCCCCGTGTCGATCTTGGCGATGCCGACGCCCGACTCAACCGGAGACCTCATGACCAAATTGAACAGCCAGGCCCAACCGGATCCGGCGGCCGAAGATCCCTTCCTCTGGCTGGAGGGCAGGACTGACCAGCGAGCGCTCGACTGGGTTCATCGCCAGAATGAAATCACTGTCGCCGAATTGCAGGGTGACCCGTCCTACCAGGCAACGTTCCAGACCGCGCTCGACCTGATGACGGCCGAGGATAACATCGCCGTCGGGGCCGCTATCAACGGCCATGTCTATAATTTCTGGCAGGACCGCACGAACGTACTCGGCCTCTGGCGGCGCACCACCGTCGCGTCCTACAAGACCGACAAGCCGGATTGGCAGACGATCATTGACTTCGACAGTCTGGCGGCGGAAGAGGGGGTGAAATGGGTGTTCAGCGGCGCCAGCCGGCTTTACCCCGATTTCAGCCGCTGCCTGCTCAGCCTGTCGCCGGATGGCGGCGATGCCAGCGAGATGCGCGAATTCGATATCGAAAGCAGGTCCTTCGTCGAGGGTGGCTTTCGTGCTCCCGCCTCGAAATCGAACTTCAGCTGGCTGGACGAGGACACGGTCATCGTTTCCGCCGCCTTCGAGGAGGACGACAAGACCCAGTCCGGCTATCCGCGCGTGGTCAAGCTCTGGCGGCGCGGCACGCCACTGGAAGCGGCGATGCCGATCTTCGAGGCGCTGAAGCAGGATCTCGCCGCCGGCGGATCCGTCGAATTCGACGGTGACAGGCGCCACGTCTTCCTGGCCCGGACGCTCGACTTCTTCGCCTCGCACAGTTTCCTGCGGCTGCCTTCTGGCGAGAACCGGCGCATCCCGTTGCCGGACGACGTCACCGATACGGCGCTGTTCAAGGGCCAGCTTGTCTTCGGCGTGCGTACCCCGTGGACGGCGCCGGACGGCACGCTGTGCAAGCCCGACGGGCTCTATTCACTCGATTTCGAGCGCTGGATCGAAACCGGTCTGTTCGGATCCATCGATATCGTGCTCGAGCCGGCGCACCGTGTCTCGATCGCCGGCATCGCCCGCACGCAGGCCCGGCTGTTCATCAATTTGATGGACAATGTGCGCGGCAAGGTCATCGCCGGCGAGCGCAGCGACAGCGGCTGGGAGTTCAAGCCCGTTGCATTGCCCGAAAACGGCAATGTCGGCATCAGCCATGCCGAGCATTTCGGCTCCAGCGTCTCCTTCTCCTTCACCGATTTCCTGACGCCGAGCTCGATCATCTGGTCGGACGATAATGCCGCGGCGCTGGCAACGGTGAAGTCGCAGCCGGCGCGCTTCGATGCGTCGTCCCTGGTCTCCGAACAGTTCGAGGCGCGCTCGAAGGACGGCACGATGATCCCGTACTTCGTCGTCAGGCGGCGCGACCAGGACGGGCCGGTGCCGACATTGCTTTACGGCTATGGCGGCTTCGAAGTGCCGCTGCTGCCCGGCTATGCCGGCGTGCGCGGCAGGCTGTGGCTGGAGAAGGGCAATGCCTATGTGCAGGCCAACATCCGCGGCGGCGGCGAGTTCGGCCCGAACTGGCACCAGGCGGCGCTCAAGGCCAATCGCCAGAATGCATTCGACGATTTCGCAGCGGTGGCGCAAGATCTGGTCAAACGCGGCATCGCCACACCGGCCACGCTGGGCATCCAGGGCGGTTCGAACGGGGGCTTGCTGACTGGCGTCTCGCTGACGCAACGCCCGGAATTGTTCGGCGCGGTGATCATCGACGTGCCGCTGCTCGACATGCTGCGTTACACCGAGCTGCCGCCCGGCGCGTCATGGACGGCCGAGTATGGCGATCCGGCGAAGCCGGAAGAGGCAGCTTGGCTCGCCTCCTATTCGCCCTACCAGCATGTAGACACGGATGCAGCCTATCCGCCGGTACTGCTGACGACCTCGACTGCCGACGACCGCGTCCATCCCGGCCATGCCCGCAAGATGGCGGCGCGGCTGCAGGCGGCGGGCCATGGCAAGACGCTGTTCTTCGAAGAGACCGAGGGCGGGCATGGCGGGCGCGGCGATCGGCGGCCGCAGGCCGCACAGGCGGCGATGAAGTACGTCTTCCTGCAGCGGGCCCTGACTGGCACCAATTGACCGACATCGCTTGACCGGTACGGCTTGAACTGAGGGCTGGAGGCAGCCTAAGGTACATGCATGGCTCGGCTGGCGAAATCGGGGTGCGCATTTGGGGTGGCGGTGACGCCGTCGCCGCGCACGCTTCGCGCCGAGCTGTTGCGGCTGTGCGCCCGTATCGGCTATTCGCCGCCCGCTGTCCTCTAACGAATCCGCCCCGGCGCGAAAGCTGCCGGATTGGTTCAAGAGGAAAGACCAGACATGACCTACCAGAATTATTCGCTGAAGCAGCTTCAGCAGATCGATGCCGCGCATCACCTTCATCCGTTCACCGACCACAAGGAGATGCGCGAGACCGGCTCGCGCATCATCACTCACGCCAACGGTCCGTTCATCTACGATGCCGAAGGGACGGAAATCCTCGACGGCATGGCCGGGCTATGGTGCGTCAATGTCGGCTACGGCCGCGACGAGCTTGCCGACGCCGCCTACGCCCAGATGAAGGAATTGCCCTACTACAACTCCTTCTTCAAATGCTCGACGCCGACGCCGGTTCTGCTGTCGAAAAAGCTGGCGGAGATCGCGCCAAGGCACATCAACCAGGTGTTCTACGGCTCATCCGGTTCGGAGGCCAACGACACGGCGCTGCGCCTCGTCCGCCACTATTGGGTGCTGGAAGGCAGCCCCGAGAAGAACCGCATCATCTCGCGCAAGATGGGCTACCACGGCTCGACCATAGCCGGTGCCTCGCTCGGCGGCATGGATTTGATGCACAACCAGCTCGGCGGCGCCGTGCCCAACATCGTCCACGTGATGATGCCCTATGCGTACGAGCTCGCACTGCCCGGCGAAAGCGACCATGATTTCGGCCTGCGCGCGGCAAAAGCGGTCGAGGACGCGATCCTCGAAGCTGGCGCCGATAAGGTCGCCGCCTTCATCGGCGAGCCGGTGATGGGGGCAGGCGGGGTGAAGATCCCGCCGATGAGCTACTGGCCGGAGGTGCAGCGCATTTGCCGCAAATACGATGTCCTGCTGATGCTGGACGAGGTTATCACCGGCTATGGCCGCACCGGCGAGTGGTTCGCCGCACAAGCCTTCGATGTCGAGCCCGACACCATCACCACGGCCAAGGCGCTGACCTCCGGCTATCAGCCGCTGTCGGCGCTGCTTGTCGGCGACCGCATCGCGGCGACGCTGGTCGAAAAGGGCGGCGAATTCTATCACGGCTACACCTATGCCGGGCATCCGGTGGCCTGCGCGGTGGCACTGAAGAACCTCGAGATCATCGAGCGCGAGGGCCTGGTCGAGCGCGTCAGGAACGACACCGGGCCTTACTTCGCCAGGGCGCTGCAGGAACGTTTCGGTGGGCATGATCTGGTTGGCGAGGTGCGCTCGTTCGGGCTGATGGGGGCGATCGAGATCGTCAAGGACAAGGTGACCAAGGAGCGCTTCCTGCCGGCCGGCAGCGCGGCGGTGATGGTTCGCGACCACGCCCTTGCCCAAGGCATGATGCTGCGCGCCACCGGCGACACGATGATCCTGTCGCCGCCGCTGATCTGGACGCGCGAGACGATCGACATGGCCTGCGACCGCATCGCCAGGGCGCTCGACCTGGCCGAAGCAGATTTGCGCAAGCGGTAAGATGGAACGATCGCCGGGCGTCCGGTAATCGGGCGCCCGGAGTTTGAATGCCGCTTTATGGCGAAGAGTTCGCCAGGCGAGGCTGTTGGCAGTATCGACGACCACGCGTGATCACTGGCCCGCCTTGACACCGATGACGTGCCCCTTCGCGTCAGTGACCAACATCCCTTTCGATTGGTCCAAGATCACAACAATGTTGCCGAAAGGATCGCGGACACGGGCGCACCGCCCGACCGCGATCTCGAATGGCGGTTGCACAGCCTCACCGCCGGCGGCCAAGAATTCCTCAAACGCGTCGTCCACGTTATCGACCAGGATGTCGGTCTCGGGACCGATATGAAGATGGACAACCAGCTCCGCATCGGTTTCAGGCAGCGCAAAGCCGGCGGCTTCATCGTCCCGCCAAACGAGCGCATGACCGAGACGATCCCCATAGAACGATACGGCTGCATCGAGGTCGCTCACCCGCAATAGATGATTATCGAGCTTGCGGAATAATGGTCTTTTTCGAGGCTCGTGCGCCATTGCGGGACCTCAATATGTGAAGAGATTCGTGCGGCCGTATAGCCTCTAATGAAATAGTCTTCGCGACTATGTCTGCAACTGGGTTGCCTTCAAGCTTTCGAGCCCGCTCGGTGGAAATGGTAGCGAGCCGAAATTCATGTGGGGGTCGTGAGCGGAAATTCAAACTGAGACAGCACCGAAGGGCCGCATCAGCGACGCGGCAATCGGAATATAGCTCCGACGACATGGCGAAAACGCAAAAACCGCGCTCCATCGGAACGCGGCTTTGCCAGATACGCATGGTGCTTCGCCAACAATACACTTGCGAAACTTACGGCGAAACTTACGGGCTCCGGTACGCGAGACCTGATCCGGAGCGCCGGGCGGATGTCCGCCTCGCAATCCGTTTTAAACGCACATCGTTACTGCAGGGTTAGCAAGAGCTTAAGCAAACCTAAATTTGCCGACTTTCCGCTTTGGGCAGATCGAAAACTATGAAATTTGACCTTACGCAGGGTCACCGCGCAGGAAATTGATGATGCCGGAAAAATCCGCGCCGGCATTGCCTTGTGCGTTGAACAGCGCATAAAGCTGGGCTGCCTCGGCGCCGAGCGGCGTTGCCGCACCGACGCTCTGTGCGGCCTCCTGCGACAGTTTCAGGTCCTTCAGCATCAGTGCCGCTGCAAACCCGGGCTTATAGCCATTGTTGGCGGGCGATGTCGGCACAGGGCCGGGCACCGGGCAGTAAGTGGTCAGCGACCAGCACTGGCCGGACGAGGTCGAGGCGACGTCGAACAGCGCCTGGTGCGACAGGCCGAGCTTTTCCGCCAGCACGAAGGCCTCGGCAACGCCGATCATCGAAATGCCCAAAATCATGTTGTTGCAGATCTTCGCCGCCTGCCCGGCGCCGTCGTCGCCGCAATGAACGATGCGGCCGGCCATTGGCTTGAGGATCGGTTCGGCCTTGGCGAAGGCGTCCTTCGAACCGCCGGCCATGAAGGTCAGCGTGCCGGCCGCCGCACCGCCCGTCCCGCCGGAGACCGGCGCGTCGATCGTCAGCAATCCGTGCTTGGCCGCGGTGGCATGGGCCTTTCGCGCCGACTCGACGTCGATGGTCGAGGAATCGATGAACAACGCGCCTTTTTTCGCCTTGGCCGCGATGTCTGCGTAAACCGACAGCACATGCTTGCCGGCCGGCAGCATGGTGATGACCGCATCGGCATCCTTTACCGCCGCAACGGCATTGGCCATGATGACGACGCCGTGCTCCCTGGCGATGACGAGGTTTTCCGGCACCAGGTCGAAGCCGTGCACGGCATACCCGGCCTTGACCAGGTTGGCGGCCATCGGATTTCCCATATTGCCGAGGCCGATGAAGGCGATGGTGGTCATAATGGCACTCCGCGGTTTGGGTAAGGCAGGCAGTAGGCAGTAGGCAGTAGGCGACCTATTCGGGCGCAAGTTTGCTAATAAGTTGGCGAAGCATTTTTCCGATGCCCTCGGTCGCTAACAGTACGTGATAAGCTTGGTCATGCGTGGCAAGGCCAATGCGTTCAGCGATCTGAAGGTGTGTCTCGAACTCCTTCAACGATCCTTGGGCTATCCTGAGAAATTGCTGATAGGAGCCTCTGTTGTCTCGACCATAAGCTTCCGCGATGTTTGCAGGAATAGAGGTTGCTGAGCGGCGAATTTGGCTGGTCAACCCATACAATTCTTCTTTTGGCCATGCCTTGGTCAAGGAGTAGGTGGTGACGGCCAGATCCATCGCCTGCTGCCATACGATAAGATCCTTGTACGAATTGATCTTGCCGGTCATCTTCCTGCCTACTGCCTACTGCCTACTGCCTACTGCCTACTGCCTACTGCCTACTGCCTACTGCCTTACCGTCCGATCAGCGCGCGAGCGATGATGACGCGCATGATCTCGTTGGTGCCTTCGAGGATCTGGTGGACGCGCAGGTCCCGTACCAGCTTCTCGATGCCGTAATCGTGCAGATAGCCATAGCCGCCATGCAGCTGCAGGGCGTCATTGGCGACGTTGAAGCCGGTGTCGGTGACGAAGCGCTTGGCCATCGCCGACCATTTTCCGGCATCCGGCGCCTTGCGGTCGAGCTTCGAGGCGGCGGTGTAGAGGAAGATGCGTGCTGCCTGCAATTCGGTCTCCATGTCGGCGAGCTTGAACTGCAGCGCCTGGAACTGGTTGATCTTCGAGCCGAAGGCCTTGCGCTCGGCGGTGTAGGCGAGAGCCTTGTCGAGTGCCGATTGCGCGCCGCCGAGCGAACAGGCGGCGATGTTCAAGCGGCCGCCGTCGAGCCCGGCCATGGCGATGCCGAAGCCGGCGCCTTCTGCCGACAAAAGGTTTTCCGCCGGCACCTTGCAGTCCTCGAAGACGACCTGGCGGGTCGACTGCATGTGCCAGCCCATCTTGTGTTCGTTGGCGCCGAAGGAAAGGCCGGGCGCATCGTTCGACACGACGAAGGTGGAAATGCCTTTCGGCCCGTCGGCGCCGGTGCGCGCCATGACGACATAGAGGTCGCTGTCGCCGGCACCGGAGATGAACTGCTTGGCGCCGTTCAGCACATAGTCACTGCCGCTTTTGACCGCGCGCGTCTTCAGCGCCGCCGCATCCGAGCCCGAGCCCGGCTCGGTCAGGCAGTAGCTTGCCAGCCATTCCATCGAGGTCAGCTTCGGCAGGAAGCGCCGGCGCTGCTCGTCGCTGCCGAAGCGGTCGATCATCGATGCTGCCATGTTGTGGATCGAGATGAAGGCGGAAAACGCCGGATCGGCACGCGAAAGCGCCTCGAAGATCAGCACGGCGTCGAGCCGGCCGAGCCCCGAGCCGCCGACATCGTCGCGGACATAGATGCCGCCAAGGCCGAGCGGGCCGGTCTCGCGGATCACGTCGGCGGGGAAATATTTGTTGCGATCCCAGTCGAGTGCGTTCGGCGCCACACGATCGGCGGCGAAGGCCTCGGCCATCTCTTGGATGGCGCGCTGGTCCTCGTTGAGTTCGAACTGGCTGGTGCCCGCATCGACAGCGGCGTCCATGGCGTGCTCCCTGATGTTTCCGGCCTGCTGGCCTGTCGTTTTTGGCTTTGCGCGCCGTCCAATCTAGACCAATGATGCCGCCGCGCAACCCGACCGTCTGCGCAGCCGCTGTGTGCGAATGCGCTTTGGAGCAAAGTGTGACGACAAATTTCGACGAACTGCTTGGACGCTTCCATGCCTATCTCCAGACGTTCGATGATGCGCTGGTGCGCGACGCCGTGGCCCGAATCGGCTGGGACATGCCAAGCCGGCCGCTCGAACCGCATGCACTGCGTTGTCTCGTCCTGCTCGACCGTATCGTCGAACTCGCTCCCGCTGCGGCCAAGCCGCTGGCGCGGCTGGTTGCGCAGCGTCGCGGCGATCTGCGCTGGGGCCAGACCTATGGCGAAGCGGATTTCGGCAAGATTTTCATCGACAATTACGGCTGGCTGGAGGTATTCGGCACGCGCGGTCATTTCGTCAATGAAGAGGTCGCGGCCGGCCTGCTGATCCTTGGGCCCGACATTGTCTACCCCGACCACCATCATGTCGCGGAGGAGATCTATATCCCGCTGACCGGCGGCGCCGAATGGCGCATGGGCGATGGCGGTTTTCGCCTTCGAGCGGCGGGCGAGTTGATACACCATGCCTCTGACGTCAGCCATGCCATGCGCACCGGCAAGGAGCCGCTGCTGGCGCTCTATCTCTGGCGCGGCGGCCCGCTGGCAGCCAAGTCGACGATCACCGGAACCGTTGCGCAGGGCAGGGGCTGATATGGCCAAGGCAATCATGCTGCAGGGCACGGGTTCGGATGTCGGCAAGACGGTGCTCGTCGCCGGTCTTTGCCGCGCGGCGAAGAACCGCGGCTTGAAAGTGCGGCCGTTCAAGCCGCAGAACATGTCGAACAATGCCGCCGTCGCCGATATTCCCGGCGATTCAAGCGGCGGTGAGATCGGCCGCGCGCAATGGCTGCAGGCGATCGCCTGCGGCGTGCCGCCGACCATCCACATGAATCCGGTGCTGCTCAAGCCGCAGACCGATGTCGGCGCTCAAGTTGTCGTGCAGGGCAAGGTGTTCGGCGAGGCGCGGGCGCGCGACTACCAGGCGCTGAAGGGCCGGTTGATGGATGCGGTGCTGGACTCCTGGGCGAAGGTCGGCGAGGGCGCCGATCTGGTCATTGTCGAGGGCGCCGGCTCGCCGGCCGAGATCAATCTCAGGAGCCGAGACATTGCCAATATGGGCTTTGCGACGCGCGCCGGCGTGCCGGTGATCCTGGTCGGCGATATCGATCGTGGCGGTGTCATCGCCTCGGTCGCTGGCACCCATCTGATCCTGCCGGAGGAGGACCGGCGTATGATCGTCGGCTACCTCATCAACAAGTTCCGTGGCGATGTCTCGCTGTTCGATGACGGCATCGAGGCGATCGAAAAATTCACTGGCTGGCGCTGTTTTGGCATCGTGCCGTGGCTGAAGGCGGCGGCGCGGCTGCCGTCGGAGGATTCCGTCGTGCTCGAACGGCTGGCGTCCGGCCAGAGGCGCGCGCTGAAGATCGCCGTGCCGGTGCTCTCGCGCATCGCCAATTTCGACGACCTCGACCCGCTCAAGGCCGAACCGCAGGTCGAGATGGTGTTCGTGCCGCCTGGCCAACGCCTGCCGCAGGATGCAGGGCTGGTGGTCATTCCCGGCTCAAAGTCGACGATCGGCGATCTCGTGAAATTCCGCGAGAATGGCTGGGACCGCGACCTTGCCGCGCACAGGAAACGCGGTGGCCATATCGTCGGTATTTGCGGCGGCTTCCAGATGCTCGGCCATAGCGTGCGCGATCCCTACGGCATCGAGGGCAGCGTTACCGAGACGCAAGGCCTCGGCCTGCTCGACGTCGAAACGGTTATGGAGCCGGAAAAGACGGTGCGCAATGTCAGCGCGCGCTCGGTGCCGTTCGATCTGCCGCTCGAGGGCTACGAAATCCATCTCGGCCGCACCACCGGTCCCGACACGCTGCGGCCATCCGCCGTTATCAACGGCGTCGATGACGGCGCCATCTCCGCCGACGGCAAGGTGTCAGGCACCTACATGCACGGGCTGTTTTCCGCCGACGCCTTCCGGGCGAAATTCCTCGAAAGCCTCGGCGTCAAGGGCGGCGGCATCGACTACCGCGCCGAGGTCGAACGGGCACTGGACGAGATCGCAGCCGAACTGGAAACCCACCTCGACTGCGACGCGATTTTCGGGCTGGCGCGTTAGCTGGCGGCTTCGTCAGCCTTCGGCCAGTAGGTGCCGAACGACCAGACATTGCCTTCCGGATCGCGGCAGATGAATTCGCGGCTGCCATAGTCGCGGTCGGTGAGCTCTTCCAGAATCTCGGCGCCGGCGGTTTTTGCCCGAGCGTATGCCGCGTCGGCGTCAGCGACCGCGACATAGATCGACTTGCCGCCGCCCGAGCCGGGCGCGCCGACCATCTTTCCATAGGCATCGTCGCGGGCCGTGCCGAGCATGATGATCGAGGAGCCGAATGCGAGTTCGGCATGGTGCACCACGTCGCCTTCGCCATAGCGGGTGCGGACGCTGAAGCCGAAGGCCTCGCACAACCAGTCGATCATTTTGCCGGCATTTCTGTAGCGCAGCGCCGGGTAAAGCCGCGGTGCTTCGGTGGTGTTCGGCATGGCTGATCTCCTTCGCTGTGTTGGTCGATCAACCCAGTCTGGGCGAAGGCCGGTCGCGCGTCTTGAAGAAATGTTACCTCACGGCGACAGTCGTCGGCGTGACGCCTGCGAGGTCGCGAAACTCGCGCACCAGATGCGCCTGGTCGGCATAGCCGCAGTCGGCGGCGATGTCGGCCCAATCGCTGTTGGCCTTTCTCGACAGGCAAAGCGCGTGGTTGAAGCGGACGATGCGCGAGAGCGTCTTGGGTCCAACGCCGACCGCGTCCGAAAATTTTCCGGCGAGATGCTTGCGGCTCCAGCCAAGCTTTTCGGCCAGCGTCGAGATGCGGGTCCGACCACTCGTCGAGACGATCGTCTCATAGGCCCAGACAATTTCGGCTTGAGTGCCGTCTGTGGTTGCCAACCGGTCGGCGACGAAGGCCTCGGCGATGGCAAAGCGTGAGCTCCAATCCGGCGCATTGCCAAGCCTTTCGCGAAGCGCGACGCCTCCAACGCCGAGCACGTCATCCAGGCCGACCATGCGATCGGTCAGTTCGCTCATCGGCCGGCCGAAGAAGCGACGAGCGCCGAGCGGGGTGAAATTGATCTGCACACAACAGGCGCCGCCGAAGGATTCGATCACCACCGGCCCGGCGTAGAGGCCGGCGGCAAAACTGGCGAAGCGGTCATTGTCGCCGGGGTCCCTGCCGAGCCCGATGGCAAAGGGTTCGGCAAAGCTGATGACCAGCGGCACGGTCAGCGAGGCATATTCGATGACGCGGAAATGGCCTGGCATGGTTTCGCGAAAGCCGCACATGTCGGTGACGGCGCCTTGAAGCCGATGACTGGGCGCGCGCCGCACCATCTCGAACCGATCGAGCCCTGGGCCGTCGTGGCGGCTGCCGTCTTCGCTGGCGGGCATGTGCTTCCCTCGTCCAGGAATTCTAACAGACCATTCTGCAGAATCAAAAGCGCCCGGCTTTTGGCCGGGCGCTCCGAGTTGCCTGAGATTCTGAATTGTCTGGACGTGTTTAAGCGCCGCGCATCAGGCAGCCGGCGGCCAGCACGATGTAGGCGATGACGACAATCCACGCGGCATTCAAAGGGATAAACGCAAGAACGCCAAGCGCGGCGAGAACGCCGATGATGGCGATGACAAGGGATATGATGAAAATAAGCTGGGTAGGCGCACTGAGATTCATGTCCGGTCCCTCCTCAACATGATTCGTACAACGGCATACTATCAGTCGCGCGGTCACACACCAATGCGCGCGCAGCGGGGCTTGCCGGATCGGCCAGCAGTTTTATGGGAGTGGCCAGAACGGTGCCGCGAGTTCGATCACGAAGGGCAATCGCTTCAGACGAATGACAGTTTCCAAATTGTGGCGGAGACCACCAATTGTCGATGTCGCCGCCGCCGCTCATTGCCCTGCCGGGCATTTCTCCCCGTATAGTGACGGGGAGAAAGGGCTGGTCGCAACGTCGGCGCCTTTTCTTGCAGCGTCTGCGATTGGCGAAACCGGTGACGAGAGCGCCCTCTCCCCGTCACTAAACGGGGAGAGGATGCCGGCAGGCAGGTGAGGGGCAGCGCCAACGCCCTAAAGGGGTGAGGAGACGAATTCAAAACCTGAAGCGATTGCCCAGTTCCACCCTTCGCACCCCGTTTGCGCAAAGCCGATTCCGCGCTACCTTCCCGACGAATCGGAAGGGGCTGATGGCGATGGGATTGCTGGACCAGATACGCTCGATCTTCGACGGCGATCCCGGCGTGCGCAAGGTCGCAGACGATCCGGTGCTGTCGGCGGAATTGCTGATGCTGTTCCGCATGATCCTGGCCGACGGATCGGTCAGCGAAAGCGAAATGACAGCCTTCAGGCGTATCTGCCGGGACGCCTTCGGCATTCCCGAAACCAGCATCGACAGCGTCATCGAGTATCTCAACGAATTCGGCTACGAGACCAACGGCTCGCAAGCCATCGCTCAGTTTCGCGACCTCGACGTCGAGCGGCGCAAGCTGCTCGCCCGTCACATGGCCGAGATCGCCAAGGCCGATTCGCAACTTGCCGGAAGCGAGATGCAGCTGTTGCGCCGCACCCTCGACCTGCTCGACATCAGCCCGGCCGATGTGGTGAAGCCGCAAGACTGAGTCATCGGCTGACTGCTGACGTTCTGAGCGTCATTTTGTCTGTAATAGGTCATCCTCCAGGATAACCTGTCACAGAAATTGCCGTGTCTCATTTATGTGGTGAGGTCCAGCACTGTCACCGTAGTTCCAGTTTTGTACATCTAGCGAAAAAAATCTTTAGGCATCTAATTTCTCTATTTACCTTTGCGTCTCCATCGCAAACTTTTTAAACTGTTCGATAATCTTCGACAAGTTCCTTGCCCCTCCAAATCCCTTGAAAGTACCATCCTTGACTGTTACAAAAAACCAATCTATTTCCTCGCCATACTGAAAGCTTACGTCTGTAAACTTTCTTCCATAGAGCTGCGTCCCGTGCAAATCTATTGAAACTTCCCATCCAGGGTTGTCGATCGTATCAATTTTTATGCCGTATTGGTGTTCCCAATCGCCGTTGCACTGCCCTTGGTACCACTCCTCTAACCACTCGAGCATTGATAGGTCGACCATTAGCCCCTCCTGTTAGTCGTTTGGAACAGAAGGAGGTTTATCGCCTCCTTTGTTGGGATTTGGCTTTACAGGGTCCCGACGCCCCGTTTCGCCGCCTCCTTAGCCATTCTAATGTCCGCCATTGTTGCCGGTCGAATCCTTGCTTTCCTTGTGGCTAGACTCGACACTCCGCTCGCCTGATTGACCGCGATCGGTGTAGTTTTCACGTGAGGGGGTAGGTATGCTTTGTGGATCAAGCCGTGCCACGAAGCTGCTCACCCCTGTTCTTGCAGCCGTTTCGCAATTGCCCGATGCAAATCGGGAGCGGCGGCGACCAACGCCTTGGCAGCTTCGGATTGCGGGTGGTCGAGCACTTCGCTCGTCCTGCCGCGCTCGACGATCTTGCCGTCATGCATGACCATCACTTCGTCGGTGATGGCGCGGGCGACGGTCAAATCATGGGTGATGAACAGATAGGCGATGCCGAGCTTCTGGTTGAGCTCGGCAAACAGATCGAGGATCTGGGCGCGGATCGAGACATCGAGCGCCGAGACCGGCTCGTCGGCGACGACCAGCTTCGGTCGCGTGATGATGGCGCGGGCGATCGACAGGCGCTGGCGCTGGCCGCCCGAAAACTCGTGCGGATATTTGTCCATGTCTTTAGGCGACAGGCCGACCTCGTGCAGCGCATGCGCCACCATTTCGCGCCGCGCGGCGGGCGCCGGCTTCTTCTCCAGCACATGCAGCGGCTCGGCCACCAATCTCTCGACCTTCTGGCGTGGGTCGAACGAACCATACGGGTCCTGGAACACGACCTGCATGTCGCGCCGCGCCGGCTTCAGCTCCGCCTCGCTCTTGCCGGTGAGGGTGTCGCCACGGAAGCGGATCGTACCGGCCGTCGGCTTGTCCAGCGCCAGGACCATGCGGGCGAGCGTCGACTTGCCGCAGCCGGAGCGCCCCACGAGCGCCACCGACTGGCCGGGCGCCATCGAGAAGGAGACATCGTCGACGGCGCGGATGGGAGCTGCCGGTTTCAACAGCGATATGCGCCGTCCGCGATAGTCCCGCGTTACGTTCGCTACCTGAAGCAGCGGTTTGGCTGATCCGCTGTCATGCGTGCGGGCTCGCGCCGGCAAATGCATCGAGGCCTGCGCCAGTTGGCGCGTGTAGGGGTGAAGCTGTTCGGATAGCGTGCGGGCCGTGTCGCCGGCCTCCATCACCTCGCCATGGCGCAGGATGGTGATGCGGTCCGCCATCTCCGTCACCACGGCGAGGTCGTGCGAGATGAGCAGAAGACCCATGCGGTTTTCCGCTACGAGGTCGCGCAGAAGGTCGAGGATCTGCGCCTGCAGCACCACGTCGAGCGCGGTGGTCGGCTCGTCGGCAATCAGCAGCTTGGGTTTCAGCGCACAGGCAATGGCAATGACGACGCGTTGGCGCTGGCCGCCGGAGAGTTCGTGCGGATAACGCGACAGCGGGAATTGTGCTGCCGGCAGGCCGACCCGGTCGAGCATTTTTCGCGCCCGTTCCTCGGCGTCGGCGCGGCTTGCCCTGGTGTGCCAGCGAATACCCTCGGCGACCTGCTCGCCGATGGTCTTGACCGGATTGAGCGCCGTCATCGGCTCCTGGAACACCATGCCGATATCGTCGCCGCGCAGCGCGCACATCTGGTCCTCGCTGGCGGCAAGGATGTCGATGCCGTCGAAGGTGATGCGTCCGCTGGTGTGCGCCGCCCAGGGCAGAAGCTGCATGACGGTGAGCGCCGTCATCGACTTGCCGGAGCCGGATTCGCCAACGAGCCCCATCACTTCGCCCGGCGCGACGGAAAGTTCGATGTCTCTGAGGATACGGGTGCTGCCGATGGTCAGCGACAGCTTGTCGATTTCGAGCAGGCTCATCGCTGCCGCCGCGATTTCGGATCGAGAATGTCGGCAATGCCGTCGCCAAGCAGGTTCAGGCCAAGCACGGTGACGACGATCGCCATGCCCGGAAAGATCGCCATCCAGGGCGCCACCACCATGCGGGTCTGGGCGTCGAACAGCATGCGGCCCCAGCTCGGCATCGGCGGCTGGGTGCCCAGCCCGACATAGGAAAGCCCGGCTTCGGCCAATATGCCCAGCGCGAACTGGATGGTGCCTTGCACCAGCAGCAGCGTGGCGATGTTGGGCAGCACATGTTCGATGCTGATCAGCGTCCTGCTTTTGCCGGCGGCGCGGGCGGCGAGGATGAATTCGCGCGGCCAGATCGCCAGGGCGCCGGCCCGGGCGACGCGCGCGAACACCGGGACGTTGAAGATGCCGATGGCGATGATGGCGTTGAACGCGCCCGGCCCGAAGATGGCGGTGATCATGATTGCCGAAAGCAGCGCCGGAAAGGCGAAGACCAGGTCGTTCAGCCGCATCAGCACGTCGTCGGCGATGCCGCCGCGCGCCGCGGCAAAGGCGCCGAGCGGCACGCCGATGCCCATGCCGATGCCGACCGCCACCAGCGCCACGGCGATCGAGTTGCGGGCGCCGACCATGATCATCGACAGGATGTCGCGACCGAAATGGTCGGTGCCGAACCAGTGCGCCAGCGATGGCGCCTGGGTCTTGTCGGAAATGACCAGCCTGGTGACATCGTAAGGCGTCCAGAAGAAGGAGAGGATCGCGACCGCAGCCACCAGCGCGGTGATGACGAAGCCGGCGAGGAACGAACGGTTTTTGAACGCCTTGGCCAGGATGCCGGCAAGGTTCTCGTCGGGGATGTCGATGTGCAGCGTCATTGCCGGCCTCTCAGGCGCGGATCGACCACCGCATAGGAGAGATCGACAACGAAATTGACGACGATGACGGCGGCGACCAGCAGCATGACGACGCTCTCGACCACGATCAAGTCACGCTGGTTGATCGCCTGGAACACCAGCCGGCCGAGGCCGGGCAAGTAGAAGACGTTCTCGATGATGACGGTGCCGGCGAGCAGGAAGGCGAATTGCAGGCCTAGAATGGTGACCACCGGGAGCATGGCGTTGCGCAGTGCGTGCCGCCACAAGACAATACGATAGGGCAGGCCCTTGGCGCGGGCGGTGCGGATGTAGTCCTCGCTCAGCACTTCGATCAGCGCTGAACGGGTGACCCGGGCAAGGATCGCCGCCTGCGGCAGAGCGAGTGCGATTGCCGGCAGGAGCAGCGATTTCAGCGCCGGCCAGACGCCGGCGCTCCAGCCGGGAAAGCCGCCGCCAGGCACCAGCCGCAGCCAGACGGCGAAAAGATAGATCAGCATCAGCGCAAACCAGAAATTGGGCACGGCGACGCCAAGCTGGGCGGCGCCCATAGCGATCGTGTCGCCGGCCCGGCCGCTACGGCTGGCGGAAAACAGCCCGACCGGGATGGCAATGACGGTGGACAGCGCCAGCGCCATCAACGCTAGCGGCAGCGACACGACGAGCCGCTCGCGGACCAGATCGATGACCGGCACCGAATAGGTATAGGAACGGCCGAAATCGAGGCTCAGCAGCCCGCCGGCCCAATGCAGATAGCGCAGCACGACGGGAGCGTTGAGGCCCATCTGGTTGCGCAGCAATTCGATCTGGTCGGCGCTGGCGTTCAGGCCAAGCATCAGCCGTGCCGGGTCGCCGGGAATGATCTCCAGCACGGCAAAGACCACCATCGAGGCCAGAACCAGCGTGACGACGGCGATGGCGAGGCGCTTGAGGAGGTAGGCGGTCATGGACGTTGAGGAACCGCTGTGTTGCCGGACGCAAAAACCGGGCGAAGCTTGCGTTCCCGCCCACCCCCCTCTGTCCTGCCGGACATCTCCCCCTCAAGGGGGGAGATTGGCAGTTTCCACGCTGACACTGTCCTTGCAACGCTAGTGGTTAGCGAAAGCGGCGATGAGGGCTCGATCTCCCCCCTTGAGGGGGAGATGTCCGGCAGGACAGAGGGGGGTGTGACGGAGTGCAACTTTCGCCCTTCTGTCAGCGGCTCAATCCGTCCACTTCACCTTGGTCAGGTCGTTGGCCTGGATGGGGGCGTTTTCCCATAGGCCCTGCAGTTTGGCGTCCCAGACGCCGACCTTCGGCAATTCGTAGAGGAAGCCGACCACGGCGTCATCGGCCAGAACCTTCTGCGCCTCGCCGAGCAGCGTCATGCGCTTGGCCTCGTCGGAGGTAAGGTTCAGCTCGTCGATGATCTTGTCGAAGGCCGGATTGTCGTAGTTGAAGTAATAGTCCTTGCGCGAATAGATATCGATGTCGTTGGGCTCGGTGTGGGAAACGATGGTCAGGTCGTAATCCTTCTTGGTGAAGACCTGATCAAGCCACTGCGCCCATTCGACAGGGATGATCTCGAGGTCGATGCCGATTTCGCGAAGCTCGGAGGCGATGATCTCGCCACCAAGCCGCGCATAGGAGGGCGGCGGCAGCTTCAGCGTCGCCTTGAAGCCATTCTCCAGGCCGGCTTCCTTCAGCAACTCCTTGGCCTTGTCCACATTGTGCGGATAGAGGCCGGTGAGGTCGACATAGGCCTTGCTGGCGGGCGACATGTGCGAGCCGATCGGCACGCCGAGGCCGGCCGAGGCGCCGTCGATGATCGCCTTGCGATCGAGCGCAAAGGAAATCGCCTGCCTGACCTGCAGCTTGTCGAAGGGCGGCTTCTTGTTGTTGATCGACAGGATGGTTTCGCCCTCGGTCGAGCCGATCACCACCTTGAAGCGCGGGTCGTCCTTGACCTGGGCGACACTGTCAGGATCGAAGAACGGAAAGGCCTGGATGTCGCCGGAAAGCAGCGCCGGAACGGCGGCGGCGGCGTCCGGAACGATGCGGAACTCGGCCTTGTCGAGGAACACCGGGGCGCCCCAGTAATTGTCCGACTTGACCAGCGTGATCGATGAGCCCTTGGCCCAGTTCTGGAACTTGAACGGGCCGGTGCCGATCGGTTTTTCCTTGTTGGTGTCGGCTGTCTCAGGCGCGACGATCACCGCGTCGCCCCAGCCCATATTGTAAAGGAACGAGCCTTGCGGGTTCTTCAGCGTGACCGTCACCGTCGCGGGATCGACGACCTCGACCTTGCCGATGGCGGCGAACAGGCCCTTTTGCGCGTTGACGGAATTGTCGGCGCGGGCACGATCGAGCGAGAATTTCACGTCGTCGGCGTTGAAGTCGCTGCCGTCATGGAATTTCACGCCTGTATGCAGCTTGAAAGTGTAGACCTTGTCGTCGTCGGAAATGCTCCAGCCTTCGGCGAGATCGGGCAGCACTTCGCCGTTCGGTCCGATGCGGGTCAGGCCCTCGAAGACATTGGCGTAGAGCACCTCGTCGATCGCAGCCGCAGCACCCGCGGTCGGATCGAGATGCGGGGGTTCGAGCGGAATGCCGATGACCAGGTCAGTTCGCGCGGCCATCGCCGAGGTTCCGGCGGCCAACGCCAGCGCCGCTGCGGCCAGAATGGTTTTCCACAATTTCATCGTGCAACTCCCCATATGCTAAAACACGTGCTGAAACCCGGCGGATAGAAGCGTGAATTCGCCGCCGAGTAAATTGCGTTTCGTACCGTCCGCCGCCGCCGGGAGGAATGTTTTTCCGCCCATAGCCGGATCATCGCGGGCCGGCGCTCCTCAGCAGAACGCCGAGGCCGATGGCCATCACCTTTGCCGAGTCCAGCATATCGGCAATGCCGACCCATTCGTCGGGTCGGTGGGCAAGGTCGAGAATACCCGGGCCATAAGCGATGCAGTCATAGATGTGGCCGATGCGGGCGATGTGCTTCTGGTCGTAGGTGCCCGGCGAAATCACATAGTCCGGCTCGCGGTCGAATATCTCCATGATGCCTTGCGCGACCGCCTTCACCACCGGTGCGTCGCGCTCGGTCATCAGCGGCAGCACCTCCATCAGATCGCGGATTTCGTAATCGAATTTCTTGCGCTCGCGCTTAAGCCGCTCGAGGATATCGATCACCTCGCTCTTGACCGTGCCGAGATCCTCTTCGAGCAGGAAACGTCGATCGATGGTCAGCCGGCAGGAATCGGGCACGTTGGGCGAGGGCAGGCCGGGCCGGAAATCCTCCGTCTGGCCGCCATGGATCGAGTTGATGTTCATGGTCGAGCGTTTTGCGCCTTCGGGCACGACCGGCATGCGCGTCATCTTGCGGTCGAGCGCCGGAAACAGCTCATCCTCGAAGGCCCGCAGCACGGCGCCCATATGGCGCACCGCGTTGTCGCCGAGGAACGGCATCGAGCCGTGCGCGATCTCGCCTTTGGTCTCGATCTCCGCCCACCAGACGCCGCGATGGCCGAGGCAGATGCGGTCCTTGTTGAGCGGCTCGGGAATGATGACGTGGTCGACCTTCGGCCTGGAGAAATAGCCGAGCTTGGCCAGATGGGCGACACCGCCAAAGCCGCCGGACTCCTCGTCGACCGTGCCCGAAATCTCGATAGCGCCGGGAAAATCGGGAAAGACCTCCATGAAGGCTTCAGCGGCGATGATCGAGGCGGCAAGCCCACCTTTCATGTCGCAAGCACCGCGGCCATAGACCTTGCCGTCCCTGACGATGCCGGCGAACGGATCGAGGCTCCAGCCGTCGCCGGGCTCGACCACGTCGATATGCGAATTGAAGTGCACGCAAGCACCCGGCGCGCGGCCATCGAAGCGGGCGACGACGTTGACGCGCGGATAACGGTCAGTGTCGCCGGGCGTGCCTTCGGCACGGATGAATTCGATCTCAAAACCGCGCTTCTTCAGCCGCGCGCCGATAAATTCGGCACACGGCCGATAGGCTTCGCCGGGCGGGTTGATGGTCGGAAAGCGGATCAGATCCGCGGCCAGCGCAACCAGATCATCGGCTCGGTCATCGATCGCCTTGAGGAGCCGTTCGTTCGGTTCGTTCATTCGGCGAATTGAGCAGCGGATGAGGCGGTTTTGCAAGCCCGATGGCGAATTGCGAGGCGATTGCGTGTCGTTACGGCAACTATTGCGGGAAATCGTTCAAATTCGCTGCTTTGGATTGGTGAAATCGTCAGGGAGTAGGTGTTAGCTCGCTGGCTTGCCATCAAAATGCTGGAGAACAGCGTGAGGGCACGCAGGCAAGGGGCATCAAAGGGGTTTGATCGCATGAAAAACACTGTTCTCATGGCAGCAGCATTGGTAGCGATGCTGTTCGGTTCGTCGTTCGAGGGCCGGGCGGCCAGCCTGGTCGCGAACATTGATATTTCCTCACAGACGATGACGGTAAGATACGGGCTTTCGTATTACCGGTGGAGCGTTTCCACCGCCCGCAAAGGCTACATCACGCCGCGCGGCAGCTATCGTCCGCAGCGGACGGCCAGGATGTGGTATTCGCGCAAATACGATATGTCGCCGATGCCCTATTCGGTGTTCTTCCGCGGCGGCTATGCCATCCACGGCACCGGTGCCGTCCGGCAATTGGGGCGCCCGGCATCGCATGGCTGTGTGCGCCTCCACCCCAGCAACGCCGCGGCCTTCTATTCGATGGTGCGCAAAGCCGGCTTCGGCAACACGCGGATCCTGGTGACGAATTAGGCCTGTCACTGGGCCCGAAAATAAAAAACCCGCCGGAGCGGCAGGTTCGTCGGCGCCAAGTAGCACCATACCGAAATTAGTAGCATAGCTGCCGGCACAAAGCAAGAACAAAATACGTCAGTAGCGGAAAATGTTTGCTATGATTTCCGCTCAGGCGGCTTTGTCGCGCAATTTCAACGGCCGCCGCTTTTTGCGCTTGCTGATCTCCCAGCGCTTGTGGAACCACATCCACTGGCCAGGGTCTTCGCGCACCCAGCGCTCGACCACATCGTTGAGAAGCTGGGTGGTGGCGGGGACGTCGACATTGCCGCCTGCGGTGCGCGGCAAGGTGAGCTTGTCCTCGATCTCGAGCCGGAAACGATTGTTCGGCAAGCGCACGCAGCGCGCCGGGTAGACATCGCAATCGTAGTGCCTCGCCAGCGTGCCTAGTACGCGGTTGCTCTCGCAGGGGCGGCCGAAGAATGTCGTCTCGAGCCCGCCCGTGAATTTCTGGTCGACCAGCACGCCGATATTGCCGCCGTTCTCCAGGATGGCCGCAAGCGCGAACGAGGCGCCGGTCGAAGACGGCAGCAGCGATCCCATGCTCGAGCGGCGGGTCGAGAGGATGTAGTCGGCGAGGTAAGGGTTGTTGGGCGGGCGAAACAGCGCCGTGATGTTCATGCCGAAGGTGGCAGCAGCCACCGGCAGCAGCTCGAAATTGCCGAGATGCCCGGTGAAGACGATATGCGGCTTGTCCTCGCCGGCGATGCGCACGAAATGCTCCACGCCCTTGACCTCGACACGGCCCGGCATCGTCGCAGCAGGATCGTAGTCGAACAAAGCATCGAGGAAGATATATTCGGCGGCGAGGCGAGCCATGTTGCCCCACATGTCGGAGGCGATCGCCTCGATCTCTGTATCGCTCTTTTCCGGATAGGCCTTGCGCAGATTGTCGATCGCAACCTTGTGGCGCTGCACCCAAGGGCCGATGCGGCGGGCGGCGCGGTCGGCGAAACTGAGCGCCCTGTCGGGCGGCAGCAGGCGCAGCGCGGAGATGATGATCATCGCGACCCGCGCGACCAGCCAGTAGTTGAACCGTCGAAGCCGCCGGCCATGGCGGAATCCCAGGTCCCGGCTGATCTTCCTGAAAGTCTTGCCGACCATTCTCAGCCGACGCGCAGGATGATCTTGCCGAACACGTCGCGGCCTTCCATGCGCTTCAGCGCGGCATCGATGCCGTCGAAACCGACCTCGGTGTCGATCACCGGCGCGACAAGACCCGCCGCCATCTTCTGCATGGCGTCGGCCATGTTTTCCATGCGGCAGCCGAACGAGCCGAGCAGCTTCAGCTGCTGCTGGAACAACTGCATCAAATTGATTTGCGTCGACACGCCGGAGGTCGAGCCGCAGGTGACCAGCCGTCCGCCGCGTTTCAGGCACAGCATCGAGGCGGCAAAGGTGTCGGCGCCGACATGCTCGAACACCACGTCGACGCCCCTCTTCTTCGTCAGCTTGCGCACGACGCCTTCGAAGCGGTCGTCGCGGTAATTGATGACGTGGTCGGCGCCGAGCGCCTTGGCCTTGTCGATCTTTTCGTGCGAGCCGACGGTGGTGATGACCGTGCAGCCCATCTTCTTGGCCAGCTGAATGGCGGCTGAGCCGATGCCGGAGCCGCCGGCATGGACGAGTATCGTCTCGCCGGGCTGCAGCCGGGCATTGTCGAACAGCATATGCTCGACCGTGCCGAAGGTAACCGGCGCCACCGCCGCGCCGATCTCGCTCACGCCTGGCGGGGCGGGGACCAGAAGGCGCGCCGGCAGGTTGATCTTTTCCTGCGCAAAGCCGTCGAGATGGAAGCCGTGCACGCCCGAAACATGCTCGCAGAGATTGTCGCGGCCTTCGCGGCAGGCGCGGCAAAGACCGCAGGTGCGGGCTCCATAGATCGACACCAATTGCCCGGGCACAAGGCTGGAAACGCCGGGGCCGACCGCCTCGACCTCGCCGGAAGCCTCGGCGCCGACGACCAGCGGCAGCTTGCGCTTGGCAAAAGCCATGCCGCGCCAGCCCCAGACGTCGATGTGGTTCAGCGCCACGGCCTTGATGCGCAGCGTCACCTCGCCGAGCGAAGGCGGCGGCGGTGGTGGCAGGTCCACCGTTTCAAGCCGGCGATCCTCGATAAGTTGCAATGCGCGCATGCCAGATCCCAGGTTGCGCATGACCCGAGAACCGTTTCGGAAAGGACCATGCGCACGACAACAGTGCTAGAGCGGAACGGTCGCTTAGACCGGTTCCCGCGCCATGACAAGGCAGGTGTTCTGGCCGCCGAAGCCGAAGGAGTTCGACAGGACCGTGCCGACCTCGGCGTTGCGCTTGGTGTTCGGCACCACGTCGAGCACGATCGCCGGGTCGGGATTGTCGTAGTTGATGGTCGGCGGAATGACGCTTTCGCGCATCGTCATCAGCGAAAATGCAGCCTCGACGGCACCGGCTGCCGATAGGGTATGGCCGATCATCGACTTGTTCGACGAGACCGGCATTGACGAGATACGCTCGCCGAACACCGTCGACAGCGACAAATGCTCCATCTTGTCGTTTTCGGGCGTCGAGGTGCCATGGGCGTTGACATAATCGATCCCGTCCTCGCTCAGGCCGGCATCGGCAAGGGCGGCGCGCACCGCCGCGATCGCCGGCGAACCGTCCGGCTTGGAGCGGGTGCGATGGAAGTCGTCGGCCTTTTCGCCGCAGCCGCGCAATATGCCGAGAATGGTGGCGCCGCGGGCAAGTGCTGCCTCCAGCGATTCCAGCACAAGGGCGCCCGAGCCTTCGGCCAGCACGAAGCCGTCGCGATCCTTGGAGAACGGCTTGGATGCCTTTTCGGGGATGTCGTTATGGGTGGAGAGCGCCGACAGAAGCGAGAAGCGGATCAGCGCCTCCGCGGTTGCCGATCCGTCGGCGCCGATCGACAGCGCCCGGTCGCATTCGCCGCGGCGGATCGCCTCGACGCCGAGCTGGATCGCCGTGGCGCCCGAGGCGCAGGCGGTCGACAGCGTGATCGGCAGGCCGCGCGTGCCGAAACGATCGGCAAGCCGGTCGGCGATCGAACCGAACTGGGTGGTCTCGAAAATGTCGAGTTCCCTCAGGCCGCGCGCCACCCGCAGGAGCCTCTCTGCACCGGTATCGTGCGTGTCGGAATTGTAGAGCGAAAAGCGCTCGCTCCAGTCGAGTTCGACCGGCGGCGAAGCGAGGAAAAGCGGTCCGCCGAAATCGCCGGCATCGAGGCCTGCCTCAGACATCGCTTCCTGGGCCGCGGTTTCGGCAAGCTCATAGGTGAGGAGACTGGCGCCCTTGGAACTCGACGGCAGGAAATCGACCATGCCGGAGATGCGGGTGTTGAGATGATCGACCGGGAAGCGGGTGATCGGATGGATGCCGGACTTGCCGGATGTCAGCGCCGCCCAATTATCGGCCTTGCCGACACCGAGCGAGGTCACCACGCCGATGCCGGTGACGGCGACGATCGGCCTGCCCATGTGGTCGTTCAGATTGGCCATTTGTTGTCCAAAAACCTGTTTCTCTTGGAGCATCGGATCGCCCGAAAACCGCGTCACGTTTTCGGTCCGATGCTCTAGGCGGCTTTGATCAGCGCCATGCCCTCGAATTGGTGATAGCCGATCGCCGTTGCAAGGACGGTCTTCGGGACGCCGGCAAACGGTTTTTCGACTGTGGCGTCGAAGACAGGGTAGGCGGCCTCGCGGTCGACAGCCAGGGCCGCCAGCGCGACGGCGAAGGGGAACTGCGCTTCCTTCATGTGGCCGGTGAGCGTCGAAAAGCCGCGTGCGGCGATCGCCGGATTGGCCTCGAGCGCCGATTTCTCGGCGGCGGTCGCGGCATGGGCGCCCGAAGCGCCGGAGATCGCCAGCAACTCGCCGTCCGGCAATGCGGCTTGCTTCAGCAGCATGGCGATCTCTCCATCGAGTTCGCCCCGCCGGCGCCTGGCGCGACCGGACAGGACCGGGCCAAGTTCCGCATAGATCTTCCGGCCACGGCTTGTCGCGTGCTCGCGCTGCTCCAGGACGAGAAACGCGCCGCCGGATCCGGTCACCACGCCGCCGCCCTCGGCACCTTGCCTCTGCCAGACCGGCCGCCACGGACCGCGATGCAGGTAGCCGGCCAGTTCATAGCCGAGCAGCATGTCGGAATGTTCGGTCTGGAAAGCGCCGCCGACCAGTATATGCGTCGACTGACCGGAACGGATGCGCGCGGCCGCGGTCTCGACGGCGGCGACGCCCGCACCTTCCTCGCCCATGAAGGTGCGCGACGACCCCGTCACCTTGTGGACAATCGAGATGTTGCCGGCGAGCAGGTTGGAAAGCTGTGCCAGAAACAGCGTCGGGCGCAATTCCGTGGTCAGCTTCTCGTTGAGCAGCACGTCGCGGTCATTGCGGCTTTCCGATGCCGCGAGAATGGCCGCGTCGACCGCTTCGTCGCGCTCGCCGCCGCCGGCGGCCACCACCATGTCCATGGTCGCGCAGAGTTCGTCATTGCCCTTGATGCCGGCATCATCGAGCGCAAGGCCGGCCGCATAGGTGCCGAGCCTCTGCCAGGTCTCCATCTGCCGCTGGTCGCCACGCTTGGAGATCTGCAGGTTCCAGTCGACCTCCGGCAGCGGGTGGACTGTATAGGGCGAGAAGCGCGAGGCCTCCAGAACCGGCTCAAGGCGCGGCTGGACGAGCTTTTGCCAATGCGCATCCGGACCCTCGCCCAGCGACGAGACTAGGCCGATGCCTGATATGACGACGTCGTGGGGGTTCATGGGCGGCTGTTCGGGTGAAGGCGCGTCAAGCGCTGTGCTTACGTGGCGTTCTTGGCGGCGACGAGCGCGTCGATCTTGGCGCACAGGTTCTTCATGACGAAATAGTCGTCGGTCGACGCCTTGCCGTCATTGACCTCCTGCGTCCACTTTTCCAGCGGCACCTTGATGCCGAATTCCTTGTCGATGGCAAAGACGATGTCGAGGAAGTCGAGGCTGTCGATGCCGAGATCGTCGATGGTGTGGCTTTCGGGCGTGATCGTCTCGATGTCGATCTCGCTGGTGTCGGCGATAATCTTGGCGACTTTGTCGAACGTGGTGGACAAGGGCTTTTCCTTCGATTGCGGGCGGAATCTGTCCGCATGTGTTTTGGGCTGTCTAATCGGTTTTTCCGGGCAGGAAAAGGCCTGATGCGCCGGCGGCAACTGGGATTGCTGTTCTGGCAGAGCAATAGGGGTCGCTGGCAACTCCTCCCGGCGATATGCCGAAACCGTCCCATCTCTGGTCATTGCGTGTACCAATGTACCACGAAGATCTATGACCATAGAACGCGTGCAGACCGGGTGCGCCTGGAAAAACGATTGGTGAAGGTGCTCAAGGCCTTGGCTAAGCATGGCGACATGAGCATGGGTGGGCGGCTGGCGCACCGCATCCGCTATGTTCGCGTTACGCCGGATTCGCGTGTCGGATTGTCGAGGTGGCCTGCCGACCGACCACTAACGGAGGCACGGAGGCGTCGATTACCTATGCGTTCACTGCCTGAGCCCGGCAGGAGCATCGTATCTGTCCGAACTGACGGAGGACGCGTTCGCGGACATGATCGAGGGATGGAAGCTCCATGTCGACGCTTGGCTGGTAGCGGTGAAAATCTGACGCCGGGTAACTTGAACGAATTGCCACCAACGGTGGAATGTTACCTTCGTCTCGTAGATGGGAACGAGCAAGTAGCGGACAAAGCGGTCGCTCAGTGAGTTTTCCTTCGTTCTGTGCCTTGATGGGACAATTCTTCGCCGCTGATCGGAGCAACACCCGTGGTCATGCATTCCTTCCACATCCACATCCCGGATGAACAGATCGAGTACCTCCAGCGTCGTATCCAAGCGACAAGATGGCCGTCGTCGATCTTCGCATACGGATGGGAGGACGGTACTGACGTTGATTTCCTCAGAAAGCTTTCACGTTACTGGGAATACGATTTCAGGTGGCGCGATCACGAAAAACGTCTGAACCTGTTGCCTCAGTTTAGGGTCACGATAGACGGGTGCGACATCCATTTCGTTCACCAGAAAGGAAAGGGGTCATCGCCCTTGCCGTTGATCCTCACTCATGGCTGGCCCGGCTCCTTCGCCGAGTTCGAGCATGTCATTCCGCTGCTCACGGAACCTGCCAAATACGGCGGGGATGCCGATGACGCCTTCGATGTCGTCGCACCGTCGCTTCCGGGTTTCGGCTTCTCGTCCCCGCCGCGTCAAGCCGGCGTTAGCTCAAAGCATGTCGCGAAGCTGTGGCGGGGGCTGATGCGCGAACTGGGATATGATCGCTTCGCCGCACAAGGTGGCGACATCGGCGCCGGCGTCTCGACCTGGCTCGCTCAGCTTTACCCGGAGGACCTTATCGGATTGCACCTGAATTACATTCCGGGCAGTTTCCGCCCGACCCTCGGTCGCGGCGACCCACCTGTCACGCCGGAGGAGAAGGCATTCCTCGACAGTGCGGCGAATTTCGTCGCGACGGAGGGGGCCTACGCTTTTCTGCAGGGGACCAAGCCCCAGACGCTAGCCTTTGCACTGACAGATTCCCCAATCGGGCTAGCCGCATGGATTGCCGAGAAGTTCCGCAGTTGGAGCGACTGCGAAGGCGAACTCGAACGCGCCATCCCTCTAGACACGCTGCTTACCGACATCTCGCTCTACTGGTTCGGTAACACGATCGAGGCCTCGCTCCGGATTTACAAAGAGAACCGGCTCTGCCCCCTGATCTTCGGGCCAAGGGAGCGAATAACACCGCCCCTCGGCGTTGCAGTCTTCCCTCGAGAGCTCCCTATGCCACCTCGCTCCTGGGTCGAACGAGTCTTCCGTGTCGAGCGCTGGACCGACATGCCGAAAGGAGGACATTTCGCGGCGATTGAGCAACCCGAACTCCTGGTCGAGGACATCCGGGCCTTTTTTCGGCCGCTGAGGCTCCGGCCGGCAAAGTAGAGGACGAAAACCTCGCCCGTTGTCACGGCTCGGAAGGCCTAATGAGACGTACCATCGCATTCGCTTTCGTTGAAAGCGCTCGTTGGTCCTGACTAAGGGTCAATGTCGACCTTGGACTCGATCAAGACCTCATCGCGGGTCGGAACCGGTATTCCGCTTAAGGTACCAAACGCTAGATTTCACTACTAGCGAACGCTTCAACCGGCTCCGGCGCAGTCAGAAAGTGACGCGGCCGAGTACTCGCAGGCCGTCGCCCTGCGGCTCGACGACCACCGCCTCGCCTTCACGCGGCGAGATCCCGGTCAATTCCTGGATGTTTTCGAGATGCGTGACCATGACCAGATTGTCGGAGCCGGAATAGCCGCGGATCTCGGCAAGGATCGCGGCAATTTGGTCGGCCTTTTCCTTTTCGTCGGTCTTCAGCAGGTCAAGCGGTGCGAACGGCTCCGGCTCGCTTTCGAAAGCGATGCGGGCGGTCTCGAGGCAGCGGCAATAGCGGCTGGACAGCACGCGCTCGACCGGTGCGGCGCGGGCGCCAAACAGCGCGCCGATCTTGCGCGCCTGTTGCTTGCCGCGCTCAGAGAGATTGACCTGGGTCGCGCATTTGCCGAGGTCGAAATTGGCCGCATCGGTGGTGCCGGTGACCATGGCATGGCGAAGCAGGACCACATGCCCGCCGTCGCGGAGCAGCGCCCAGCCGGCTTCCGTCGCATGGGCTGTGGCGGAAACGGCAAGCAACAGCAGCGCCAGCACAAATCGAAGCATCAGACATCCTTTCGGGTGACCGGCAGGCAGGTCCCCGGTGACCGGCATATAGGGACGGCAAAGCCGGCTGAAAGACAAGCCGAGTGCAACCTGCGGCCGAGACGCCTATTTCTTCGCTATCTGCTTCTTCACCAGATCGATCTTGCGGTCGGTCAGCGGGATGGGGAGTGTGTAGCCGGCTTCGGTAAAGCCTTGCTTGGCGTTCTCGAAGAATTCGATCGCCTTTTGGTATTCGGCATTGCCGCCGCCATAGCTGCCGCGGTTCCAGTGGACGTCGCCGAGATTGTTCTGCTCGAAGGCCCATTGCATCGGCTGGCCTTCGCGGGTGAAGACCTTGAGCGTCGCCTCGAAGGCGGCTTCGGCGTCGTCCAGATATCTGCCGGTCCGTTCGAGATTGCCGAGATTGATCAGGCTCATGCCGATGCCGTTCTGCGCGTTTGCCCAATCGACGGGGGAGGTCTCGAAGGTCAGCACCTGTAGCGCCGCCCGGCGCGCGGCGATAGAAGCGGCCAGTTTGCCGGGATCGGCCTCGCTCATGCTCAGCCATTGCAGCGCCGAGCCGAGGCCGGCCTGCGCCAGCGCCCATTGCCGCGGCGTCGTCTCGCGCTTGTATTCGCGCAGTGCATCGCGATAGGCCTCGATCGCGTCTTCGTAGTGCACCGGCTTGTCGGTCACGCCGCCGAGCAGTTGCAGCGTGTTGCCGAGATTATAGTGGGTCATCGCCCAGTCGAGCGGAAAGCCCTTCTTGGTATAGACGCGCCGTGCCGCCCGGTATGCGGCGGCCGATTGCTCAAGCCTGGCAGCATCGCGGGTGCGCTGGCCGAGCGTCTGGTAGATCGAGCCGAGATTGTTCTCAGCGGAAGCCCAATCCATCGGAAAGCGCTGGCGGGTGAAGATGGTCAGCGCATCGCCGTAGGCGGCAGCCGCCTCTTCGAGCAGGCCGGTGCCGAGATCGAAACGAGCAGCACTGCTCAGCGCGTTGCCGAGATTAAGGCGGCTGGTCGCCCAGGAGACCGGAAAGGTGGCGCGGGTGCGGATCTTGAGCGCAGCGCGAAAGGCATCGGCCGCTTCGTCGATTTTCGCCTTGTCGTTGCGTTGCGTGCCGAGAGACACCAGCGTGTTGCCCAGATTGTTCTGAAGCATCGCCCACTGAACGGGTGCTTTTTCGCGCGTGTACTCTTCAAGCGCCAGCCGGTAGGCAGTCTCGGCCTCGGTCAGGCGCTCGCCATTCGGTTCCCGTTCCGAAAGCGCATAAAGCGCAAGGCCGAGATTGTTTTGCGAGGCGGCCCAGTCCAGCGGGACTTTGTCCCGCGGACGCTTCTCCAGCGTGGCGCGCATCGCCACCACCGCCTCGTTCAGGCGTTTCGGGTCGCTCTCGCGCTCGCCGATCTTAAGCAGCACATTGGCCAGGTTGTTCTGGGCGGCGGCCCAGTTGAGGTCGTCCTTCTCGCGCTCGAACACGACAAGCGAATCGCGAAAGATCTTCGCTGCCTCTTCCAGCCGGTCGGTTTCGCGCTCGCGCTCGCCGATCGTCTGCAGCACCACCGCCATGTTGTTGCGGGTGATCGCCCAGTCGCGGTTCTGCTCGCCATTGGGGATGAAATTCAGGATGACGCGGTAGGCGTCGATGGCGCGCTGCAGCGCTTGCCTGTCGCCGGTGGCATTGCCATGGGCATTCAGCGCTTCCGCCTCCTGGTTCTTGTAGTTCCAGCGCAGTCTGTCGTCCCGTTTCTCGACCAGCGAGAAGGCCTTGCCGTAATCGTTGGCGGCCGACAGATAGTCGAAGACCAGCGCCGAAGCGTCGGCGCGCCTGGTATAAATCGCCGCGTCGGCAAGACGTTTTTGCCTGACCAATTCCTCCGCCTGGTCGACGGCGCCGCTGGCCTGCTCGACCCGGCCCACCGCTTGGTCGAGGAAGTTGCGCGCGGTGACGATGGCGCCCTGGCCTATGGCCTTGTCGGCCGAGGCGACGAGGCGGCTTATCTCGGGGTCGTCGGTGCGCAGCGCGTCGCGCTCGGAAATCATCTTCTTCAGGCGCTCGGCCTGGGCGTCGAGCAGCTTTTGCAGGTCGGTGGGGTCTTCCGGCATCTTTTCGGTGCCGAGCGCCTTCAGCACGCCATAAAGCGCGTCGAGCGGCACGCCGTCCTGCAGCGAGGCCAGTTCCACCTGTGCCCGCTTGGGGTCCGGCAACTCGGCAATCGTCAGCAGCAATTGCCGCCGCTCGCCGGTGATCAGCCCGTCGTCGCCGGTCGGTTCCTGCGGTGCTACGCCGAAATAGAGCAGCCGGCGCAGGCTTTCATTGACCCATGGCCGCTGCTTTGCCTTGGTGTCGAGATAGACCTCCTCGGTCACCATGCGCATGACCGAGCCGAACTCCGTGCCCTTCATCGCCGCGAGATGGCGCAGAAGTGCCGCTGCGTAGGGGCTGTTTTCGCCGACGATACCGTCGAGTGCCGGCCGCCCCGGCTCGGCGGCAAAGCCGATCACCGTTCCCAGATTTTCCGTCGCGGTCGCGTCCGCCAGTGCCTTGGCGCCGCGCACCGGCTCCAGTCCGCCGGCGCCGATCGGCGAGGCCGAGGCCGTGGGCGTCCGGCGCAGCACCGCGTCCGCCGGAAACGGGTTGGTGCGGCAGGCATCGAGCAGCATGATCGTTACCGGCACGGTCGTCTTCAATTCGTCCATGACGGCGGAGATCGGCACCAGGGCCTGATCGCGTCCTTCAATGAAGAAACGTCGGCGTCGACCGGCACCAGATAGTTTTCGCCGCCGGCCTCGATGCCGTGGCCGGAATAGTAGATCAAGGCGACGTCGGCGTCCTCGGCATCCTCGGCGAAACGCTCGAGATCACGCTTCAGCTTTGCCGCGTCGCGGTCGGTGACGCTGCGCGCGTCGAAGCCGAGATCGGTCAGCAACTTGGCGATGTCGCGGGCGTCGTTGGCGGGGTTGGGAAGAGCCGTTATGTGCCGGTATTTCGACTGGCCGACGATCAGCGCCACGCCCTTGAGGCTTGCTGGCTCCGCGGCATGAGTCGAGGTCACCACGAGACAGAGCAGGGCGGCGACGAAAGCCGTCAGCCACGCCTGCTTGAAGAAGTGCTGATTTCCGACAAGGCCCATTCGCCGCGTGTCCCCCGACAACCCTGTATAGCGCTGCCATCCAACCATGAGCAAATTCGGGCAAGATCCGAGCGGCCGGATTGTTGGCTGGTACATTCGCGAGGGAAGGGCGATTGCGCCGCGATCAGGGCTCGCCTATCACGGCAAAAATGTCTCCGCTTACCGAAACCGTCCTCTTCGTCTTCAGTCTCGTCGGGCTCGGCTATCTTGCCGGGTTGACCGGCTATTTGAAGCCGGCGAGCGGCGAGGGCGTATCCGAATTCGCCATCAACGTGGCAATGCCGCTTTTGCTGTTCCAGACCATGATAAAGGCGGATTTCCACGGCGTGGCGCCGTGGTCGCTGTGGGGCGCCTATTTCGCAGCGGTGGCGCTTACCTGGGCTGCCGGCCATCTGGTCATTACGCGCATCTTCGGACGAGACGCACGCGCCGGCGTCGTCGGCGGCGTGTCGTCGTCCTATTCCAATGTCGTCCTGCTCGGTGCTCCCTTCATCATCGGCGTGTTCGGCCCGGCCGGGTTCGAAGTGCTGTCGCTGCTGGTTTCCATTCACCTGCCGGTGATGATGATGGCCTCGATCATCCTGTTCGAAATGTTCGGCCGCGGCGGCAGCGAGCCTGTGCATCCGCTCCGCGTCATCACGAGCTTTCTCAGGAGGGTATTCATCAACCCGCTGATCATCGGCATACTGGCCGGGCTCGCGTGGCGCTTCACCGGTACGCCGCTGCCAGCGCTTGCGACGCGGTTGAGCGACGCGCTGGCCGGCACGGCCGCCCCGGTGGCGCTGTTTGCCATGGGGCTAAGCCTGCGCCGTTTCGGTATTTCCGGCAATGTCCGCCCGGCGCTGGCGCTGTCGGCGCTGAAACTGTTCCTGATGCCAGCACTGGTTCTTTGCCTGGTCTGGCTGATCGGCCTGCCGCCATTGACCGCCAAAGTGGCGGTCATGGTTGCGGCGTTGCCGTCCGGCATCAATTCCTATCTCATTGCCGTGCAGTTCAACACCGGCCAGGCGCTGGCATCGAACCAGATGACCATCGCCACCGCCAGTGCGGTCGTGACCACTGCGTTTTGGCTGACAGTGGTCGTCCATATTTTTGGATAGGAGCCCGGCGGGATCGCTCTCGCTTTGGCTGGCCTAAACCCTATATGCCATCTTGTGATTGCTTGCGGGGCTTGCCCTGGGCTAAGAGCAGTGGCTCTAGCGATGCTATCGCGCACGTCCATTCACGAAATCAGCGACCGGCCCGCCAGGTGCCGAACGGAGGCGAGATCATGCTTCAGAAAACCAGCCATTTCATGCGGCAGGCCAATCTCATCAATGGCGAATGGGTGCAGGCCGATTCAGGCCAGACGGTCGACGTCAACAACCCTGCCACCGGCCTCAAGATCGGCACCGTGCCGAAGTCGGGCAAGGCCGAGACCCGCCGCGCCATCGAGGCCGCCGACGCTGCCTTCAAGACATGGCGCAAGACCACCGCGCTCGAACGCTCGAAGCTGTTGCGCAAGCTGCACGACGCGATGATGGACAATCAGGACGTGCTGGCCGAACTGCTGACCATCGAGCAGGGCAAGTCGCTGTTCGAATCGAAGGGCGAGATCGGCTCGGCCGCGTCCTACATATTGTGGTTCGCCGAAGAGGGCCGCCGCACCTATGGCGACGTCGTTCCGTCACCCTGGGCGGACCGCCGCATCCTGGTGACCAAGGAGTCGGTCGGCGTCATCGCCGCCATCACGCCATGGAATTTTCCATCCTCGATGCTGGCCCGCAAGCTCGGCCCGGCGCTTGCCGCCGGCTGCACGGCCGTGGTCAAGCCGGCGTCGCAGACGCCTTATTCCGGGCTTGCCTGGGGCGCGCTTGCCGAAGAAGTCGGCTTCCCCAAAGGCGTGATCAACCTCCTGACCGGCGCCGCCGGCGAGATCGGCGACGAGATCTGTGCCAATCCGCTGGTCAAGAAGATCACCTTCACCGGCTCGACCGAGGTCGGCAAGATCCTGATCCAGAAGTCGTCGGTGACCGTCAAGAAAGTGTCGATGGAGCTCGGCGGCAATGCGCCGTTCATCGTTTTCGACGACGCCGATCTCGATCGGGCCGTCGCTGGCGCCATCACCGCCAAATACCGCAATTCCGGCCAGACCTGCGTCTGCACCAACCGCTTCCTGGTGCAGGCCGGCATCTATGACCGGTTCGTCGAAAAGCTGGCTACTGCGAGCAACGGGCTGAAGGTCGGTTCCGGCCTCGAAGACGGTGTCCAGCAGGGACCGCTGATCGATGAGAAGGCGGTGGAGAAGGTCGAGGAGCTGATTGCCGACGCTACTGCCAAAGGCGGCAAGATCGTCGCCGGCGGCAAGCGCCACGCGCTCGGCGGCTCGTTCTTCCAGCCGACGGTGATCGCCAATGCCACGCCGAAGATGCGCTTCATGAAGGAAGAAATCTTTGGCCCGGTGGCGCCGGTGTTCAAGTTCGAGACCGAGGAAGAGGCCGTAGGACTCGCCAACGATACCGAGTTCGGGCTGGCCGCCTATTTCTACACCGGCGATCTCGGCCGCGCCTTCCGGGTCATGGAAGGGTTGAAATACGGCATGGTCGGGGTCAATGAAGGGCTCATCACCACGCCTGAGGCGCCGTTCGGCGGCGTCAAGGAATCGGGCCTCGGCAAGGAAGGCGGCCATCAGGGCATCGAGGATTATCTCGACACCAAATATGTCTGCATCGGCGGACTTGGTCTCTAGAAGCCTCATACGGTAATACCGAAAACGATCCTGGGCCGCTTCGGAAAGGCCAGGCTGGCGTCGATCGAGCAACGAACTTGCGAGCATGGCGATGAAGGACGGCGAGGTTTTCGGCACGACGCAGGCGGGCGAGGAAGTCCGCCGTTTCACCATCCGTGGCGGCGGCCTTACCGCCAACATTATCGGCCTGGGCGCGATCATCCAGGATCTGCACCTGGCCGGGCACGAGGCGCCATTGGTGCTCGGGTATGATCGTTTCCAGTACTATGAGACGGATAAGGCCTTCTTCGGCACTGTCGTCGGGCGCTACGCCAACCGTATCCGCGACGGCCGCTTTACGCTTGCCGGCAAACGCTACCAGACCGAGCGCAATTTCCTCGAAAAGCATACGCTGCATGGCGGTTCGCAAGGTTTTTCGCGACGAGCCTGGGCGGTTTCGCTGCATGGCAGGGATTTTGTCACGCTGACCCTGCATGACCCCGACGGCACGATGGGCTTTCCCGGCGCGCTCGACGTGACCTGCACCTACCGGCTGAAGATCCCCGGCACGCTCAGCATCGAACTGACCGCCACCTGCGAGGAGCCGACGCTCTGCAACCTCACCCAGCATTCCTATTTCAACCTGGATGACGGCGGCGCCGGCGACATTCTCGACCACCGGCTGATGCTGAATGCCGGCGCCTATATTCCTGTCGACGCCGATTTGATTCCGACAGGCACGGTCAAGCCGGTCGACGGCACACCTTTCGACTTTCGCCAGGCGCGGCCGCTGCGCATGGAGACCGAGGGCGAACAGCTCCCCTACGACCAGAATTTCTGCCTTGCCTCGACGCGCGGGCCGCTGAAGCAGGCATCATGGGCGCAAGGCGCGAATTCCGGCGTCGAGATGGAGCTCTGGACCACCGAGCCGGGCGTCCAGCTCTATACCGGCCAGTATCTGGCGCCGTCTTCGCCTGGTTTGGGCGGCCGCCAGTACAAGCCTTTTTCAGGCTTCTGCCTGGAACCGCAAATCTGGCCGGATGCGCCCAACCGGCCGTATTTCCCGCAAGCCACGCTGTGGCCGGGCCAGATCTACCATCACGTGACGGAATACCGGTTTAGGCTGCCTTAGGGCATGACACCCGGAAACCGGCATGGTTTTGCTGCGCTGACCTCCGGTTCGGAAAGGATCATGCAAATTCAAAGTGTTATAGCGTCCTTTGCGCGTCCAATGACGCGCGGCGCTCTGGAGTCAAAACGCAATCACTCTGAACGACCGACTTCGAACCCTCTCGGACCTTTGACGCCGAGAGCCCTGACGACGCAAGTTGACCCTGAGCTGCCCTTCGTCAGCCCATTTCACTGCGCGATAGCCGACATTCGCGGCACTCGGCACTGACCCCTTGCTGACCTTCTCCAAGACGAGCCCCAAGCGCAAGTCGTGGCCCCAGTGGGGACAATCGACAGGCGCGATCACCCTATGTAGCTGCTTGGCGATCGAGCCTCGAAGTCAACCTGATAGACTTTTGAAATGGGCGGCATAAAATTCGCTTTTCTGCTTTCAATGAAAGCAACGCGAAATGGCCGAAGAACGCGCCCAACGCCGCCTTGCCGCCATATTGGCTGCCGACGTGGTGGGCTACAGTCGACTTCTGGACCTGGACGAGCAAGGAACGTTGGCCGCTTTAAGGAGGACGAGGAAGGAAATCCTCGAACCACTCGTCCGCGACCGTCATGGCCGTATTGTGAAAGTGATGGGTGATGGCGTTCTGGTCGAGTTCGGAAGCGCGGTGAACGCCGTGTCATGCGCCGTGGACCTTCAGAAGCGGATGGCGGCCGCAAACGAGGGTGTGACCGCCGACCGGAGAATCTACCTGCATATCGGCATCAATCTGGGCGATGTCGTTGTCGAGGACGGCGATCTGTTCGGCGACGGCGTCATTGTCGCAGTGCGGCTCCAGGCAATGGCCGGGGCAGGAGATGTCTGTGTGTCCGGCAGCGTCTACGACCAAGTCAAGCGGAAGCTCGATTGCGGCTTCGACGAACTTGGTCCGCAAGCGATCAAGAACGTCACCGAACCAGTGTCTGTCTACCGGATCCGGCTGTCGACCGCATCGGACGATGGCGGGCTCGCGGAGAAAGCGCCTCTGCAGCTCCCCGCCAAGCCCTCCATTGCCGTCCTGCCCTTTACGAACATGAGCAATGATCCGGAGCAGGAGGCATTTGTCGATGGCCTCACCGAAGACTTGATTACGGATCTGTCGAGGACAAGCGAGTTGTTCGTCATCGCCAGCAACTCGGCATTTGCATACAAAGGCAGGCACGTGGATGTGCGTCGCATCGCGCGAGAACTGGGAGTTCGCCATCTTCTTGAAGGTAGTGCACGGCGGGCCGCTGGACGGGTGCGTATCAACGCCCAACTGATCGACGCGATCGCGGGTGACCACCTTTGGGCCGAAAGATTCGATCGGAGCCTAGAAGATATCTTCGCCGTTCAGGACGAGGTGACCGGCAAGATTGTCGAGGCTCTGGTTGGCCGCCTGACCACCGCGCCGGCGCGCAACAGACCGAGCAACCTGGAGGCCTATGATCTCTGTGTGCGTGCCCGGGCCCTTGGCCTGCAAACGGCGCTCACCGCGAAAGAGGCCATTTTGCTGCTGAACCGGGCAATCGCGCTCGACCCGGAATACGCGGAGGCGCACCGTTGGCTGGCACTCAACCTCTGGCTGGGCTGGGAGTTCTGGGACGAACCGATGGACCCCAAACGCGCAAGAGCGCTCGCCGAAGCACAGCTGGCGGTCGAACTCGACCCGAACGACGCCGGGAACAGATGGGTATTGGGCGTCATACTGGGACATGAGAGTCGCTGGGTGGAATCGGATGCCGAATTCGATGCTGCCCACGAGCTGGACCCCAACCACGCCGACGCTTGGGCGATGCGGGCCGAGTTGACGACTGAAAAGGGGCGACCTGCCGAAGCCATAGAGCAGGTCCGCAGGGCACTGCGACTCAACCCTCACCCGCCCGGTTGGTATTACTGGATGTTGGGCCAGGCCCAATATGCCATGGGCGACTACGAATCCGCGATCCAAACGCTGCGCAGGCCCGAAACCTATCGCACGACTTCACGACGCCTGCTTGCAGCAAGCCTTGCGCAACTTGGCCGTTTGGAGGAAGCGCGCTGGGAGGCGAAAATGTTCATGATAAGCAATCCGCACTTCACTATCCGGCACTGGTCGGATTCGCAGCCATTCCCAGCCGAAGACGTGCGCCGGCATATCGTGGAAGGTTATCGCATGGCGGGGCTGCCAGAATGACTGTCATTGGTTATACCTTCGGCCTGCTGTCGACAGGCGTCCCAAGGCTGCCGCAGCAGCGAACATTTTGGTCTTCTGACGGAACGAAATTCGCCATATCGTGCGTTTGTTTCGCCTCATGGTGTGCTTGAACATGGCCAGTGAAGACTTTCGGCACCGGATAGCGCGACGCGAGGACCTCGCCTCCATGATTGCGCTCATGGATGCAGCGATCTCCGAACTCCAGAAACCGTTTCTCGACGATGACCAGATCCGATCCAGCCGCGCAATCATGGGGCTGGACACGCAGCTTGTCGATGATGGCACCTATTTCGTCGTGGAGCACGCCGGCGTCCTGGCAGGCTGCGGTGGCTGGAGCCGGCGCACGACCATGTATGGTGGTGATCAGTCACCGGGACGCAACGCGGCACTGCTTGATCCAGCCACGGACGCGGCGCGTATCAGAGCCATGTATACGCATCCGGACTTTGTCCGGCGAGGCGTCGGCCGCCTTATCCTTTCGCTGTGTGAACGTGCCGCTAAGGCTGAGGGCTTCCGCCGTGCCGATCTGGCAGCCACGATGGCAGGAGAGCCGCTCTATCGAGCCTGCGGCTACCAACCCGCCGAGAAATTCGTCGATGACCGTGGCGGCGCTCCGGTTCCGATCCTGATGATGAGCAAGACGCTCTGAGCTACGCTCAAAGGCCACTCGCTCGCGGCCGGCACTCGCTCCGGCCAGTATGGCAGGAGGAGGATGCTGGAGATTGAACCAGGCCATCTCGAACGAAACAGTACTTCGCCTGTACTTCCGCTCCATGGTCGAGTCGCGACCGACGTGGGGGTTTTCGGGAACGTCTCGAGATGGCGCATGTGGTCGGGTGGCGCGTTGAGTTTAACCGGATCAAACGACCATCCGCTTCGGGTCCGCATCAGGTCGTAGCGAGAACGAGCGCAATGCTGAAGCGCCATGATTGTCAGCAAATGGCGCTCTGTGCTCATTCCCGCCGACTAATTCAAACGGCAAGTTCCGCCCATCTGGGCCATTGGCGGCAGCCAGTCTGATTGAGTTTTGACCCTAATCCTCAAACGCCGCCCTCAGCGTTTCGAACGTCGCAAACACGCCCAATGCAGCGCCCTCGGGATTCTTGGTCGGTGGCAGAGCTTCAGCTATCCGGCGCACCAAGGTCGTCTCAGAACCGGCTGGAGCGTTCTTTCGGCTGAGGCGACTTCAAGCCGTGACAGGAGCATTCCGGATCAGCGGGAAGTCGCGCGGCGGTCTCCAGCGCGACCCGCGAGGCTGTCATGGAGAGACTGGGCAGCACGTCCTCCTGCAGCAATTTCTGGCGATTGCGATCCATATAGTCGTTGAAGCCCGCCGTCACGAATGCGCAAGGCACGAAACACGCGCCGATCTCGCGCGACAAGGTCGCCTCAGGGGCGATGGAATGGTTGAGGACATCCGCACCCATGCCCCGATACGCCAAGGCTTCGGCTGGCGTTGTCAGTCGGGGCCCATAACAATGGGCAGCCACCAACTGCTGTTCGATGCCGTAAACGCGGCATTCGGCTGGCCAATGACGGCGGGCCGTTTCGACCAGAACCGCCGCACATCTTGGACACACGATTTGCTTGCCCGAACAGTCAAAGCTCTGGCGGTCAGGAAGCAGTGAAAACGGGGTCTGCGTCAGTTCAATGATGTCGGCGGTCACCACCATGTCGCCCGGCTGGATCGCCTTGTTGACGGCGCCTACAGTCGAGCAGGCGAGAACTTGCCGTACACCCGCCCGCATCAATACCCAGAACGCGCGGCGATGGCAGGAATGGTCGATACGGTCGCGGGGATTGCCGTGCGAATACATGCACAACGCACGTTTTGCTCTCCCTTCGGCTGTGATCGACGCATCGAACTCGAGCAGCTTCCAGTTGTCGGTACGACCGAAAGGCGTTTCAAAACTCATGTCGCGCCGCAACGTGCGCACACCATCGAATTCGACATCTTCCGGGAAGGCAAGCCCCCAGTTTGCCGACCCGGTGATGATGGCCAACCCTACCTGAGGGATGTCCGTGGAATGATCCGTCAGATCGTCGGCTGCATGGTGATTGGTGGGCATGTTTCCAGTCTCGGTCAGGATTTTTGGCGAAGGGTCACAATCAGGACCACGGCCACCACGATGACGGTCCACAATGTCGAGATCGCCGCAATGGTCGGATCGATCTGATCGCGCAGCGACAGGAACATAAGCTTCGGCATCGTGCTGTTGCGACCGCTTGCGATGAAGATCGAAATCACAGACTCGTCGAGCGAAGTCAGGAACGCCATCAATGTCGCCGACAGCAAGCTGATCCGAAGTTGCGGAACGATTATTCCGCCAATGGCTCTGGCCCAGTTTGCACCGAGGCTGCGCGCCGCCTGGACCTGGTTCCAGTCAAAGCGGGCGAGAGCCGGCAGCAACACAATGCAGGCGACCGGAACGGCCAGCACCACATGTCCGACCAGCACACCGAATAGCGTTCCGATCAGATGTTGTGCAGCCAAGACAAAGAAGAGACCGATCGCAAGCAGGATACCCGGGGTGATCGAGGGGGTTAGCAGGACGCTCTGGATGATCGCAGCGGTTTTTCCGCCTAGCCGATTCATTGAAATGCAGGCGAGCAGCGCAAACGGCACCGCGATCAACGCCGTCAATGTCCCAAGGATCAAACTCGTTCTGAGCGCAGCCATCCACGTTGCCGAGCCGAAGAAGTTCTCATACCAACGCAACGAGTAGGCGTGCGGCGGAAACTCGAGGAGATTCGACGCCGAAAAGGAAAGCGGCACCACCACGAGCGTTGGCAGCATCAGAAATGCCATGACAAGAGCGGCAAAGCTCCAGAGCAAAATGCGGGCGAGCCTGTTTTGCGGATAGGCTTCAAGCATGGGGGGCTTCCACTGTGTTCTGGGCCACCAGGCGGCGTGCCGCCAGCAACATCACACCGATCAGCGCCATAAGAACGAGGAGCAGAATGCCCAGGACGCTCGCCGACCCCCAGTCCTGAAAGGTCGATAGTGTACGCTCGATCCGGGTAGAGAGAGGATTTACCTTGCCGCCGCCAAGCACCGCCGGCGTGATGAAAAAACCTATGGCGTAGATGAGGACGATGATCGAACCCGAGAAGATGCCGCCCGCCGATAGCGGCAAAATGACCGTGCGGATGACCTGCCTGAGAGTGGCTCCCATGCTCGCCGCCGCGCGAATGAGATTTGGGTCGATATCGCGCATCGCAGCATAAACCGGCAGCAGAAAGAGCGGCAGCATGTAGTGCACCATGCCGATGAGCGTTCCGGTGAAGTTGTAGACCAGCGGCAATGGCTCCGCCGTCAGGCCTGAACCGGTCAAAGCCGCGTTGATCAGGCCATCGCGCCGCAAGAGCACGAGCCAACCATAGGTACGCACCAGAATGGAGGTCCACAGCGGCAGCATGACGAACGCCATCAGCACGTTGGCCACCCTTGGTCTGACGCTGGCCAGAGCCAGCGCCAGGGGGGTGCCGAGAAGAATGCAGGCCGCCAGCGTACCCAGGGACAGTTCGAGGGTCGTGACGAGCGCCGACCATGTCAGTCCGCTTGAAAGGGCCTTCTGGTAATTGCCCACGGTGTACTCACCCGCGGTGGTCAGGAAGGACTGCCGGATGATCCAAAGGATGGGCAGTATCGCCGCCAGCCCAACGATGAACAGCGCCGGGAGCGAAAGTGAAAGAAAAAACCGCCGCTCGCGCCGTGCATCCGCAGCGAGCGCCGGATCCCGGACGACGGTCACGCCGTCGCTCCCGGTATGGCGTGAACCTTCGCTGCTGGTGCATATGCGGTCATCCGCTGACCGGCGGCAAGCTCGGCGCAGCCGCCGGCCAGCGCTGCCGGAATGCAGACAAGAACCTCTTGCCCACCGTCAAGCGCCAGCGTCAAAAGCCAGTTTTCGCCGCGGAACGCTTTGGCGCGCAGTATTCCTTCGAGAGCCACTCCGTTTCCCCCGACGAGCTTCGCATCAAGATGGAAGCTTTCGGCGCGGATCATCAGAGTTTCGCGTGATGGTTCGGCGCCGTCGATTCTGCGTGCTGAGCCTGGCGCCACAATGTTAGCCTCGCCCATGAACTCCGCGACGAAGCGGGTCGATGGACGATCATAAATCCGCTGCGGCGTATCTATCTGCTGGATGCGGCCAGAGTTCATCACCGCAATCCGGTCAGACATAATCAGCGCTTCGCGCTGGTCATGGGTCACATAGATTGTGGTGATCCTTAGATGATCATGCAGGCGCCGGATCTCATACTGCATGGTCTCGCGCAGATTCTTGTCGAGCGCCGACAGCGGCTCGTCCATCAACATCACGCGCGGTTCGAAGACGATAGCCCGCGCCAATGCCACCCGTTGACGTTGGCCGCCGGATAGTGCGGCAACATTGCGCTCCGCCAGGCCATCCAGCTTCACGCGGGCCAAGGTATCAAGCGCCCGCTGACGCGCCTCCGCTCTCGGTATCTTGCGCAGCACCAGCGGATACGCGACGTTCGCCAGGACATTCATGTGGGGAAACAGGGCGTAATTCTGGAATACTATGCCAATGTCTCGTTTGTTGGGCGGCAGGCGGGTGATGTCTCGATCGCCCAAGAGAAGTTTACCGGAATCCGGCCGGACAAAACCGGCCAGAGCCATGAGTAACGTGGTCTTGCCCGATCCCGATGGCCCTAGCAGCGTGAGGAATTCGCCAGCCTGAATGTCGAGCGAAACATCATCCAGTGCGACGTAGGATCCATAAGCCTTGTGCACGCTTTCGATGGTGATCGCGAGCGACTTCATCATGTGCTCCAGCCTTAAGGCGCGTCGCCTTCGACCGGCCTCACGCGACACGCTTTAGGTTCTTGTTTTCATGCATGTTGTTGTCGCAAAACCGCTGCACACTTTTGCGCGATATGCATTAGAGCTGAGAGTCAGCGGGCCATCATTTCATCGAAGGCTCTTTGGGCAGCCTCGCCATTCTTGACCCACCATTCTGAATTCGAAAACACCGACGTGCCAGCATTTTCAGGCGCGGTCGCAAGGGTCTTCAGACGGTCCTCGGGAATAAGGCCACCCTCATATGCCGCAGGATTGACTGGGCCGTAGGCAATGAAATCGGTCAGCTTCGCAACTCGCGCAGGCTGCGTCATCGCTGCGATGAGCTTCATCGCGGCTTCCTTGTTCGGCGCTCCCTTCGGCACCCCAAGGCAGTCCGTGCCGATGACCGAACCCTTGAACGTGTAGTCAGCCGCGCCGCCATCTGCTTTCACGGTTTGAGCCCGTCCGTTCCAGGTAATGACCAAATCCGCCTCACCATCTTTCAGCAACTGCGCGGACTGAGCTCCCGAGGTCCACCACACGGCGACATTTGGTTTGATCGCTTCAAGCCGGTTGATGGCGCGCTCTAGCCCTTCCGGCGTGCTGAGCACGGAATAGACGTCCGCGGGTGCCACGCCATCGGAGAGAAGCGCGATCTCGATCGAGTCTTGCGCATTGGCGCGCAACGCGCGCCGGCCAGAAAATTTGGCAACATCCCAGAATTCCGCCCACGTCTTCGGCGGGTTCTGGCCATAGGTCTTGGTGTTCCACGACATGACGGTGCCGTAGGAGTCGAACGGATAGCAGTAGTCGGACTTCGCACCCTCCGGCACGGATTTCGGATCGATGATCTTGTAGTCGAGTGGCTCAAGCAGCGATTGTGCGGCCGCCTGGGCACCTTCCGGTGAGCCCAGGTGAATGACGTCGGTCGTGACCGCACCCGATGTGACCTGCATCTTCAAGGCGGCCAGGCCGTCGCTTAGGGTCTCCTCGCGGACATCATAGCCGAGCTCTTTTGCAGCAGGCCCCCACATGGCTTCCTTCATGGCGTTGCCATAATCGCCTCCTGCGGTCGTGATGGTGACTGTTTGCGCATGGACGGGCAAGGCAGCCGAGATTGCGAATGCTGTTAAGGAAATGCGTAGCCAGGACATAGGTTCTCCTCCCCAACTTTATCCAAATGTCGCTCAAAAGTGCCATTATTTTGTAATCGTAACGTTACGATTGCATCTGAATGCGCTGGAGTCAAGCTGCTTCCTGCGGGAGTTTGGATTGACCGGGATGTCGAATCCGGTAACGTTGGCGGTCAGCAAAATCAGCCGGCGCTTTCGCAAACGAAGTCGGGCGAACAATGGCCAATCTAAAGCAGATCGCGGCGGAACTTTCCCTCTCGGTGACCACGGTATCCCGCGCTCTGAAGGATGGGCCGGAAGTGCAGCCCTCGACCATAGCCCGCGTCAAGGAGGCGGCTAAGCGGGTCGGCTATTTACCAAATCATCATGGTCGCGCGCTCAAAACCGGTCGAACGCAGACGCTGACGGCAGTACTCCCGATGGAGACACGAGATCATCTGTCCGATCTGTTGAAGCTTCCTTTAATCGAAGGCATGACGCTGGCGGCGCGGCAAGCCGGTTATAGTCTGTCCATCTATTCCACCACTCCCGACGACGATCCCGTCGAGAGTGTGGAGCGGCAGCTCCAGGCGCGCAGCGCAGACGGCCTGATCATCACACGCCTGGTGTCGGCTGATCCGCGCGTCAAGCTGCTGCTGGATAAACGCATGCCATTCGTCGCGTTTGGAAGAACCGACCTGGATATCGCGTATCCTTATGTCGATGTCGACAATGAACAGATTGCCTACGAGGCGACCCGGCGGCTCATGGATAAGGGCTGTCGACGCATTGCGCTGCAACTTCTCGTTCCGGAGGACCAAGCGAGTGCCATGCGTCTTTCCGGGTATGGAAGGGCAATGGCCGAGGCCGGTATTCCGATCGACCAATCGCTGATCGGTCATGGCATGTTCACCATGGAATCGAGCGCAGGCTGGTTCGATCGCTTGCTGGCGTCATCAGATCCGCCGACGGGCTTGGCGTGCGCCAACGAACTGGGCCTTCTGGGAGCGTTGCACGCCCTCGGCAAGCGGGGTCTTACACCAGGCCGCGACGTCCACATCGTCACCCGTGACAGCACGCGGCTGGCACGTTTCCTGCCGGCAAAGATCGGAGTTCATTCCGTGGATATGGCGGGTGTTGGACGCAAACTTATCGAAGTCCTGGAGAGCCAGATCATCAATCCGCTTGGGCCGGTGGAGACAGTCTTGGTGCAAGGCAGATTCGAGCCGGCCGAATAGTCCGGGCTGCCGTCAGGGGGCCACCTCGTCTTGAACCGGCCGGATCAGCGCCTTTGCGGCAGCTGCTCCCGCTGCAAGGATGCGATCCGACAATTCCGTCCCTTCCAGGGCGCGGGCCAGTTGAAGCGCGCCGATGAGCGTTGCAAACACACCCAACGCAACGCCCTCTGGATCATTGGTCGGCGGCAGAGCGTCGGCTATCTGACGCACCAGGGATTGGGCGCGTTCGGCATAGAGGGCCCGCGTTTCAGGCGGCTGCCGCGCTATTTCCGGCAGTAGCGCGGCCGAAGCGCAGCCCTTTCCAGGATTGTCCCGGTGCTCGGCCGATAGATATGCCCCTATGGCCATTTCCGGACCGCCGGCGGCCAACGCTTCCTGCACTTGCTGCGACTGCGCGTCCAGGGCCGCCGCCACGCTTTCACGGACGAGCTCCGCCTTGGACTGAAAGTGCGGATAGAAGGCCCCGTTCGTCAGCCCGGCGTCGCTCATGATGGTCGCCAGCCCGGACGCCGCGATGCCGTCAGATCGAAAACGTTCGGCGGCGACCTCCATGATCCGGCTGCGTGACGCGTCTTTTCGGCCCTTTTCGTAGCGCATGTCTTCTTTCCTGCCCTGCTATTGCATTATGCTCATAATCTGATATTACGACCATAATTCAATTCGTGGAAATAAGCTAGACCTCTCGAACCTGGAACATCAAAAATGAATGGGAATTCTGAAAAAACCGCAATCGTGACCGGAGCCTCCTCGGGCATTGGCCGCGCCAGCGCCGAGGCCTTGGCGCGGGCGGGGTTCACTGTCTTTGGCACAAGTCGCCGCAAGACCAGTAATGGCCCGGAAGGGGTGACCATGCTGGCATGCGACGTGACCGATGATGCGGCCGTCACTGCGCTCGTTGCCACCGTGCTCGCGCAGACCGGCCGGATCGATCTCCTGGTCAACAATGCCGGTGTCGGCCTGCTAGGGGGTGCCGAGGAATCCTCGGTCGCACAGGTACAAGCCCTGTTCGACGTCAATCTGTTCGGCGTCATGCGGATGACCAACGCAGTGTTGCCGTCGATGCGGCGGCGCGGCCAAGGGCGCATCATCAATATCGGCTCCATTCTGGGATTGGTACCCGCGCCATACTCAGCGCATTATTCGGCAGTCAAGCACGCGCTCGAAGGCTATTCGGAATCGCTCGACCACGAGGTGCGCGCCTTCAACGTCCGCGTTTCCGTCATCGAGCCGGCATTCGTCCGCACCGTCTTCGACCAGAACGGCATCGAGCCGGATTCGCTGTTGAAGGAATACGATCGGGCTCGAGCCGGGCTCAAGGCGTTGCTGGGCGATGTGATGCCGATAGCCGATCGGCCGGAAGTGGTGGCGAATGTGGTCGTCAAGGCGGCGACCGATGCCCGTCCGCGACGGCGTTACACCGCTGGCAAGGCAGCGCGCCAGGTCAGCCTGCTGCGCCGCTTTGCCCCCGCGGGGATGTTCGACAAGAGCCTGCGCAAGCAGTTCCGCTTGCCGGTCTGAACAACAGAGCCAGGGGATTTCGCGCATATGCGACTAGCAACCACAACACATTTGGTCAGGCCCTTGTGCGCAAACTCATCCTGGCTGGCAAGGGGCCGGCCGGTGGCGAAGGCATCGACAAGGTGACGCCGCTGACGATCGTGGACATGATCAAGGGCGCGCTGACTTTGCGGGATCCGAAATACTATCTCTTCTTCACAACGACGCCGAATGGGCGCCGCGCCGCAAACGCATTTCTGCAACGGCTGAAAGAGCGCCGGTCCAACCGGGACAAGGCGGTATCGCTGAGCGCCTTCGGCGCGCAACTCAAGGCGATCAAGGCCTACGGACTCCAGGCGCCGCAAGACCTGAGCGCTATCCGCATTCCCACTTTGGTTGCGAATGGCGACCAGGACAGGATGGTGCCGAGCAGCAATACCTACGATCTCGCCGGGCGTATCCCAGGGGCGCATCTGGTTATCTATCCGGATGCCGGGCATGGCGGGGTAGTTCAGAACTACGCCGATTTCGTCCCGAAAGCCCTGTCCTTCCTCGAGGCTGAGGTCTTGCCGCAGGGCGGCCATGCAACTGAAAACGTTCGGCTTGTTTTGTCGCGGAACACCAACAGACATTCTTAGAAAGTAACTGCCATGAAGGCATTCGTTGTCGATAAATATAATAAAAAGGGCCTTCTGCGGCTGGCCGAAATGCCGGAGCCGCAGCTCCAGGACAGCGATGTCCTGGTCGAGGTTCATGCCGCAGGGGTGAACCTGCTCGATTCCAAGGTCAGAACCGGAGAATTCAAGCTCATCCTGCCCTATCGCCGGCCCTTCATCCTGGGCCATGACGTGGCTGGGAAGGTTATCCGCGTGGGATCGAAAGTCCGCAAGTTCAAGGCCGGCGACGATGTCTATGCGCGGCCGCGCGATGGCCGGATTGGGACATTCGCCGAGTTCATCGCCATGGATGAAGCCGATGTGGCCTTGAAGCCTGAGAATCTCAGCATGGAAGAGGCGGCCTCGATTCCCCTGGTCGGTCTCACCGCCTGGCAGACGCTTATCGACAGGGCAAACCTGAAGAAGGGACAGAAGGTCTTCATCCAGGCTGGTTCCGGGGGCGTGGGAACATTCGCTATTCAGTTGGCCAAGCACCTCGGCGCGACCGTTGCGACAACCGCGAGCGCGTCGAGTGCCGATCTGGTGAAAAGTCTCGGCGCCGATGTTGTCGTCGACTACAGGCAAGAAGACTTCGAGAAGGTTCTGTCGGGCTACGATGTCGTCTTGAACAGCCAGGACGCCAAGACGCTCGAAAAATCCCTGAGCGTGCTGAAACCGGGTGGCAAGCTCATCTCCATCTCGGGTCCACCGGATTCCGAGTTTGCCAGGGAAAAGGGACTGAATTTTATGCTGAGGCTGGTGCTGCGCTTCCTGAGCCGCGGAATTCGGGCCAAAGCCAAGCGCCGTGCCGTGCAGTTTTCGTTCCTTTTCATGTGGGCGCAGGGCGATCAGCTGAGCAAAATCACCTCCCTAATCGAATCCGGCGCGATCCGCCCGGTTCTGGATCGGGTCTTTCCATTCGAAGCGACCAATGAGGCTCTGGCCTATGTCGAAACAGGACGCGCCAAGGGCAAGGTCGTCATCAAGGTCAGATAGCAGTTGCCTCGAACGCAGCCCTGAGCGTCTCGAACGGCGCCAGGGCGCCGCGCACCTGTACGACGGCGGCGGCGACGCGATGGGCGCGCTGCACCGCCTCAGTCGGCGCATGGCCGGCAAGGCGGGCGGCGAGATAGGCGCCATTGAAGGAGTCGCCGGCGCCGGTGGTGTCGACCGGGGTGGCGACGTGTACCGCCGGCACGGTTTGCAAGGTTCCGTTTTGCGCGATCAGCGCCGGTTCCTCGCCGTTCTTGACGACGACCTCGCCGACCAGCTTTCGCAGCCGTTCGGCTGTTTCCTGCGGTGTCGTATCACCAAACAGCATCTGTTCGTCGGGAAAGGTGGGTAGCGCGATGTCGGCGACGGCGAGCGCCTCGAGGATCGCGGCCTGCGCTTCCTCGCTTTGGCGCCACAGCCGCGGCCGGTAATTGGGATCGAAGGCGATCAGCGAGCCGGCCGCGCGCGCCTTGGCCACGGCCGTCAGCAGTACCTTGCGCGCACCCTCGTCGAGGATTGCCAAAGTGATTCCGGAAAAATAGACCAGCGCCTGGTTTTCAAGGCTTTTCTGTAAAGCGGCTGGGTCCGAAGCCAACTGCCTCGCGGCCGCATCGGCCCGCCAATAGGTGAACGAACGTTCGGCGCCGGTCAGCGTGATCGCATAGAGGCCGGGGCGGGCGCCCGCTATCACCGGGCTGGCGCCGACGCCGATGCCGTTTTCGGCGAGGAATTTGATCTGGTCGCCCGAGAACGGGTCGTCGCCGAAGGCCGAGACATAGGTCGCCGGCCGCTCGCCGCTCAAGGCATGCAGCGCCCATAAAGTGTTGAACGTGTCGCCGGCAAAGCCCATGCGCCAGTTCGGCCCGGCCTGGCCCGAAAGCTCGAGCATGCACTCGCCGATCGAGGCGACGCCGTTTCCTGCCATGAAGTACTCCTCCATCCGTGCAATTGCGGTGCTGTAGCTTTTTGCGGCCGGCAGCGCCATGCTTGGCGACGGCGGATTCTTGCGCTGGGCGCGATTTCCCACAGGGGCGTGGGACGCGATCTGCCCAGCGAATCGTTATCCGCAGAACAGGAATGGGTTTGGCATCGTTATGGCGTTATCTTCTTGGAGGCTTCGGCCTGGCTGCCTTGCTCGCCGGTGTGCTGGCCGTCGTCTATCTGACGGCGCCGCATGCGCCGCAACCAAGCTCGGACGTCGGCCGTTCAAGGACGACGGCGAACAAGCTGTTCGTGGCGACTTTCGAGCCCGAGAAAGGCGTCATCCGGCAGGGCGAACTGGAGTCCTGGCTGCTCACATTGAAAACCGTCGAGGGTGCGCCGGTGGAAGGTGCTGCGATAACGATTTCCGGCGGCATGCCGCAGCACAAGCACGGTCTGCCGACCAGCCCGCAGGCGACCGATTACCTCGGCGCAGGACGCTATCGCATCGACGGCGTGAAATTCACGATGAGCGGGTGGTGGCAGTTGCATTTTGCTATTTCCGCCGCGGCCGGTTCGGACACTGTCGTCTTCAACGTGGTGCTGTGAGCCATAGATGAGCCGGTTTTCCAGTCTTCTCGCGTTGGTGATGGTGGCCGTGCTCGCCGGCTGCGGCAGGCCGGAGTTTTCCGACGCCGAGAAGCAAACCGTCGCCTCATTGACGCTGTCCAAGCTGCCGCCGCTGAAGCCCGACACGACCAATCGCTTTGCCGACGTGCCGGCCGCCGCGGCACTCGGTTCGACGCTGTTCTTCGACACCGGGATGAGCGGCGGCGGCACCGTATCCTGCTCGACCTGCCACAAGATCGACCGCCAGTTCCAGGACGACCTGCCGCAAGCGGTCGGCGTCGGCCGCACCAACCGGCGTACCATGCCGCTGGCCGGCGTCGCGCATGATCCCTGGTTCTTCTGGGACGGGCGGCGCGACAGCCTGTGGGCGCAAGCACTGACGCCGCTCGAAAATCCGCTGGAGCACGCCGGCAACCGCGCCGCCTTCGCGCATTACATCAAGGCCCGTTTCGGCGAGCGCTACGAGCGCATCTTCGGGCCGCTGCCGGACCTTTCGGGTGTGCCGGCCAATGCCAGCCCGCTCGGCACCGATGCCGAGAGGGCGGCCTGGAACGCCATGCCGGAGGCGCAAGCCGAGGAGGTCAATCGCGTCTTTGCCAATATCGGCAAGGCGATCGCCGCCTTCGAGCGCTCGATCGCGCCGCCGCAGACACGCTTCGACCGTTTTGCTACCGATCTTGCGGTGGGCGCCGAGCCGCAAGGCGACGCCGTCTTTTCGCCGGAGGAAATCCTCGGCCTGAAGCTGTTCATCGGCAAGGGCAATTGCGTGACCTGCCACAATGGCCCGCGTTTTACCGACGGCAGTTTTCACAACACCGGCGTGCCGCCTGTCGCGGGCCTGCTGCCGGATCGCGGCCGCGTCGACGCGGTGGCGCAGGTCGAGGCCGATCCGTTCAACTGTTTCGGCACCTTTCGCGACGGTGATGCCAGCGCCTGCCGCGAGTTGCGCTTCATGGTCAAGGCCGGGCCGGAACTCATTCGTGGGTATAAGACGCCGTCGCTGCGCGGTGCCGCCACCCGGCCGCCCTACATGCATGCCGGGCAGTTTTCCTCGCTGGACGAAGTGGTGGCGCATTATTCCAAGGCGCCGGCCAGTGTCGAAGGTGTATCCGAGATCCACCCGCTGCAGCTTTCGGACCGCGAACGCGCGGCTCTGGTGGCGTTTTTGAAGACGCTGGCGGAGTGAGGCCGGGTTTGTGTGCGACAAGAGCGGACCACCGTCTTGGGCCGCCAAATAACGTTGACACGATGCAGGGTCGCTGCTCACGATAACCAAGGCGCAAAGTGCGATACCTCAGGCTGTGGGAGGATAAAATGCAGCCACTTGAAATCGACGCCAAGCCTCAACCTGTTTCAATTGACCCCGCCAAGACCGCAGTTCTCGTCGTGGACATGCAGAATGACTTCGGCTCGAAAGGCGGGATGTTCGACAGAGCCGGAATCGACATTTCCGGGATTCAGCGGGCTGTCCGCCCCACCGCCCATCGCGTCGGATGCACCCAGGAGCAATCATGACGCCTCGATTACGCTCGTGCAGATACTCTTTGGATGGACATCGACGTCCGACCATTTCCTGAGGGCGATCGAGGAGCAATTTCAGGAGCGTCTTGAACGAGCCGGATGAGCTGACGAGATATCAGTGAGCGCCTACCGATCCTTCACCGTCTCCATCGCCACGAAGGTCGAGGTCTGGGCGACGTGCGGCAAGGCCGAGATGCGTTCGCCGAGCACGCGCCGGTAGGCGGCGATGTCGGTGGTGCGGACCTTCAGCAGATAGTCGAAGCTCGATGCCATCATGTGGCACTGCTCGATCTCCGGCACCGTCTGCACGGCGCGGTTGAAGGCGTCGAGCGCGGCCGAGCGGGTGTCGGACAGTTTCACCTGGACGAAGGCGACATGGCCTTCGCCCATGCGCTCGCGGTCGACGATCGCCTGGTAGCCCCTGATAAAGCCGTCCTTCTCCAGCCGCTTCACCCGCGCCTGCACCGGCGTCTTCGACAGGCCGACTTTTGCCGCCAGTTCTGACATGGAAAGCCGGCCGTTGCTGCCCAGGGCCGACAGGATGTTTCTGTCGATGCGGTCCAATTGGTCTTCTGCCATCGGATTCCTGGTCGAATTGGAGGTGATTGGCCATAATGATAGATCAATCGACCTGTCCTGTCGATTTCTTTGGACCGGACGAAATCCCTACTTATGTTAGCTTGCGCCATTCGGTCCGGTGACCGCCGGCCCGCTTCCTTATGCTCGCTCTACAGGACCGCCATGCCAGCGCTCGACACCATCCGCCAGCAAATCCGTGCCAATTATTTGCCCGACGAAGACCAGGCGGTGAAGCGGCTGGCCGAGGCGGCCGGGCTGTCCGTGCACGATCGCAAGGCGATTTCGGCCCGTGCCGCCGATCTGGTGCGGGCGGTGCGCGGCTCGTCCGATCCGCGGCTGATGGAAGTGTTCCTGTCCGCCTACGGCCTCTCGACCAAGGAGGGCGTGGCGCTGATGTGCCTGGCCGAAGCGCTGCTGCGGGTGCCCGACACCGAGACGATGGACGACCTCATCGCCGACAAGATTGTGCCGCACGACTGGTCGGCGCATTCGGGCGGTTCGAGCTCGATCTTCATCAATGCATCGACCTGGGCGCTGATGCTGACCGGCCGCGTGCTCGACGAAGGCGAGGGCGGCATCGAAGGCACGCTACGCGCCATGGTGCGCCGGCTGGGCGAGCCGGTCATCCGCAAGGCAGTCGCCGCCGCGATGCGCGAGATGGGCGAGCAGTTCGTGCTCGGCCGCACCATCGCCGAGGCCGTCAGGCGCGGCCGGCCGATGACGCAGAAGGGCTATCTCTATTCCTTCGACATGCTGGGCGAAGCGGCCCGCACCGAGGCCGACGCGCTGCGCTATCTCAAGGCCTATGCCGAAGCCATCTCTTCGCTCGATGCCGGCGCCAACGGCCCCGACATCCGCCAGAACCACGGTATTTCGGTCAAGCTGTCGGCGCTGCATCCGCGCTATGAAGTGACCCAGAAAGAAAAGATGCTGCCGGTGATGGCCGAGCGGCTGTTGTCGCTGGCGCTGGCGGCGCGCCATTCGCGCATGGGGCTCAACATCGACGCCGAGGAAGCCGACCGCCTCGATTTGTCGCTCGACGTCATCGAGCGGGTGTTGGCCGAGCCGGAGCTTGCCGGCTGGAACGGTTTTGGCGTCGTCGTCCAGGCCTATGGACCGCGCGCCGCCTTCGTCATCGACTGGCTCTACGCTCTGGCCAGGAAATACGACCGCAGCATCATGGTGCGGCTGGTCAAGGGCGCCTATTGGGACACCGAGATCAAGCGGGCGCAGACGCTCGGGCTCGACGGCTATCCGGTTTTTACCCGCAAGGCCAACACCGACGTCTCCTACCTGGCCTGCGCCAAGAAGCTGTTGGCGATGACCGACCGCATCTACCCGCAATTTGCCACCCACAACGCCCACACCGTCGCCGCGATTCTGTCGATGACGACGGAGCGCGATACGTTCGAGTTCCAGCGGCTGCATGGCATGGGCGAGGCGCTGCATGAGACGGTGCGGCGGGCCGAAGGCACTCGCTGCCGCGTCTATGCGCCGGTCGGTGCTCATTCCGACCTGCTCGCCTATCTGGTCCGCCGGCTGCTCGAAAACGGCGCCAATTCCTCCTTTGTCCACCAGCTCACCGACGAGGAAGTCGAGCCCGAGGACATTGCCCGCGACCCGCTCGAAACGGTGGAGAAACAAGGTCCCGCCGCCAATCCAGCGATCGTGCCGCCGTCGGCAATCTTCGGTCCAGGCCGGCGCAATTCCAAGGGCTTCGATATCACCGACACGCTGACGCTGGCTGCGATCGACAAGGCGAGGGCCGAGTTCGCCGGGCCGGAGCGCTGGCACGCCAAGCCGGTCAGCCGCGCGGCCGGCTACGGCAAGCAGCGTCCGGTCGTCAATCCGGCAAAACCTTCGGAAGTGGTCGGCACGGTCAGCGAGGCCGGCGCCAAGCAGGTCGAGACCGCCGTGCGCATCGCCGTCGAGGCACAACCGGCATGGGCAAGACGGCCGGTCGCCGAGCGCGCTGCCATCCTCAACCGCACGGCCGATCTCTACGAGGCGAACGCCGTCGAGTTCTTTGCGCTGGCCGCCCGCGAGGCTGGCAAATCGCTGGCCGACGGCGTTGCCGAGGTGCGCGAGGCGGTCGATTTCCTGCGCTACTATGCGGCTGAGGCCGCCAATGCCGAGGCGGGCACCGAGGCGCGCGGCGCCATCGCCTGCATCTCGCCGTGGAATTTTCCGCTCGCCATCTTCACCGGCCAGATTGCGGCGGCACTGGTCACCGGCAATTCGGTGATCGCCAAGCCAGCCGAACAGACGCCGCTGATCGCCTTCCGCGCTGTCCAGCTGCTGCGCGAGGCCGGCGTGCCGGAAGACGTCATCCAGCTTCTGCCCGGCGACGGCCCCTCGGTCGGCGGCCCGCTGACCGCTGACCCGCGCATTGCCGGCGTCTGCTTCACCGGCTCGACCGATGTCGCCAAGCTGATCGAAAAGCAGCTCGCCGAGACCGCCGTGCCTGACGCCATGCTGATTGCCGAGACCGGCGGCCTCAACGCCATGATCGTCGATTCCACCGCACTTCCCGAACAGGCGGTGCGCGACATCCTCGCCTCCGCCTTCCAGAGCGCCGGCCAGCGCTGCTCGGCATTGCGCATTCTCTACGTGCAGAAGGACGTCGAGAAGAAGATGCTTGAGATGCTGAAAGGCGCGATGGAAGCGCTTAGCCTCGGCGACCCGTGGCGGATATCGACCGATGTCGGCCCGGTCATCGATGACGAGGCGCAAGCGTCGATCCGTGACTATTGCACCAAAATGGGCCTGCAGGGCCGGCTGATCGCCAAGCTTGAAGCGCCGAAGGACGGCCGCTTCGTTGCGCCGCACGTCTTTCGGGTCAAGGGCATCGAGGAGTTGGAGCGCGAGGTGTTCGGGCCGGTGCTGCATGTCGCCACCTTCGATGCCGACGAGATCGATGCGGTGATCGCTGCGATCAACCGCAAAGGCTATGGCCTGACCTTTGGCCTGCACACCCGCATCGAAGGCCGCGCCCAGCATTTCGTCGATGGCATCCATGCCGGCAACATCTACGTCAACCGCAACCAGATCGGCGCCGTCGTCGGCGCGCAGCCGTTCGGCGGCGAGGGCCTTTCCGGCACCGGGCCGAAGGCCGGCGGGCCACATTATCTCCGGCGCTTCCGCAAGGGGCCGGAAGCCGGCACCCATCTTGCCGAAGGCCGCAAGGTGACGGCGACCGAGCTCGCCGACAATCTGCCGGACCCGGCCTTTGGCGGCTGGTCGACGCGGCCGGATCGCGTCGCCATCCTGAGGAAACATCTGCGCGGCAAGGGTGCCGCGGCTATCGGCACTGCCGCCGGCATCGATTTCGGCCAGGTCGACCTGCCCGGGCCGACCGGTGAGGCCAACACGCTGTCGCTGTCGCCGCGCGGCCGCGTGCTCTGCCTCGGTCCCGACGCGGATACGCTGCTTGCGCAGACGATCCAGGCGCTGGCCGCCGGCAATGCCGTGCTCGCCGTCGCACCCGGCGCGCCGGCAGCGCTGTCGGCGCTGACCGGCAAGGGCCTGCCGCTGGCGGCCATCGACGGCCGGCCGGACCCGGTCGAAGCGCGCTCGCTGCGGGTCGATGTCGTGGCCTTTTCCGGCACGCCCGAGGCCGCGCGCATCGTGCGCAAGGTCATCGCCGAGCGCGCCGGCCCGATCGTGCCGCTGATCAGCGAAGTCTATTATCCGGCCGCCTACGCCCACGAGCGCGCCGTCTGCGTCGACACCACGGCGGCGGGCGGCAATGCCAGCCTGCTGGCCGCTGCGTAGGTTTCGCCAGGGTTCGCGCATCGCGGGGCAGGGGTGGCGCCGACTTTGGTATCCGCATGAGGACGATCGTTACCTGATACCGAGCGGCACTTCGAACTGCCAAGCCGAGCGACCGGCTCCTTCCGGAATAGGAGGAAACGGAGAAGCCCGGCGGACTGCGTCGAGTGCGGCTTTGTCCAGCGCGGCAACACCCGAACTGCCCGTCAGCCTGGCTGACCGGACGCTGCCGTTCGAGCCGACGGTAAAGGCAACGGTTGCTGTGCCGGTGGCGCGCGTGCGTGTCGAATTGAAGGCCCGCACCAGTTTTGACCTGATCTTGCCGGGATAGTTCGTGACGGCTGCATTGCCGATGCCTGATTTGCCGCCTCTGCTGGCGGTCAGGATCTTGCCGTCCTTCCTGCCGTCGGCCATGCCGCGCGCGACATCCGTTTCGTCACGGCCGCCGGAGCCGGCTTCTTTCTTCTTGGTGTCGGCTTTTGCCGCAGCCTTGCCCGCCTTCTTGCGCAGGGGCGGCTTTTCGGTTTCAGTCGGTTCGGCTTTTTTGACCGGCTTGTTCTTTGCGGTTGCCTTCTTCGGCTGCTTGGGCTCCGGCCTGTCCGGCTTCGGTTCTTCCGCCGCGCCGACTGTCTCGGTCGTCTGAACCGTTTCGGCCGGCGCCGGGTCGGCTGGTGCCGGCGCACTCGTCTCGGCAGGTTCGGCCGTTTCGACCGCGCTGACTGGCGGCGGCACGGCATTGTCGTCGGCAGGCACCAGCCTGTCGGTTGCAAGAACGTCGGGCGATGGGTCCTGGCGCGCCGGCTGCGCAGGTGCTGGCTCGGTGCGATCGGCAGGCACAGCGATTTCCGTGGCGGCCTCGTTGACCGGCTCAACCACTTCTTTGTCCGATGTCTCCGCCGCATCGGTGACCGGCTGGAGCGTCTCCTCTGCCGCGGCCGCCTGCGCCTCGAGCGTTTCGACCGGCTTGGCGTCCAGCATGGTCACCATCGTCACGTTGGCCACTTCCGGATCGTCTCCGACATCGCCGGCCGCCTGCTGCGGGTCGGCGCCGAGCAGCATTTCGCCTTGCTGGTCGGCACCTTCGATGCTTGGCCGATCGTCCGGCAGCGTGAGAAAGGCCAGCGCCACGGCTACGTGGAATGCGCAAGAGCAGGCGATCGCCACCGTCCAGTTGCGGCGCCGCCGCGTCTGTCGTGCCTGCCGCAATGGCTCCGCAGGCACCGTCGGCAAGTCGCCGTCGGCATCGGCGATGTAACTGTCTTCCGGCCTGTCGCGCAGCGAAACACGCAGCGCCTCGCGCGGGATGGCGAAGTCCGGATCGTCCGGCTCCGGCGGCAGGAAACCGGCTAGTGGCCACGCCACGGCGTTTCGCGCGAATGCGGGTTCCGGTCCCAAAATTCAGACCCCGAAGGCGATGCCGGTCCTGGTCTGCGTCTTCAGCCCGCGCATGCAGGCATTCGGCTCGGCGCCGGCGCATTCCGTGGCGCTGTTGATCAACACGCGGCTGACCTTGCCGCAATCGGTGCCGGCAAGGTCGAAACGCGTCACCTTGGTCTTGCCTGCAGGCAGCAGCCGGTCGACGACGCCGGCCTCGTTGAACAACGCGATCTCGAACGCCGCCTTGGAAAGACCGGCGCCGAGATTGTTGGTGACCACGAAGGTTAGGCGGCAGCCCTTGTCGGATGGCTGCGCGCCGTTCAGCTCGAGGATCAGCGCCGGCGCTTGCTGCTGTGTCCATGCCGGAGCCGCCGCAAGCGACATAGCCACCGCCGCGGCCAACAGACGAAGGGATGCTGTCACGCCTTGCCTCATCGTCAGCCTCCAAACCGCATGGTCGCCGCCAGCTTCAGGGTGACGCCGGGCTCGTAGACGATACTCGTGGTCGACGCGTTCAGTGGGTTGGCGTATTTGACGTCGAACAGATTGTCGGCGCGGAAATCGACCTTGAAATTGTCGGTCGCCTGGTAGCTGGCGAAGGCATTGACCAGCGTATAGTCCTTGGCCACCGCGTTGCCCTGCGGCTTGCCGTTGTATTGCACCTCGCCGCCGACAGTCAGCCTGTCCTCGAGGAAGCGAAAGCCGAGTTGCCCGGTGACCTGGGAGGAGGGGACGGTGACAAGGTCCGCCCGCTCGCCTTCATAGGAAATCGTGTGGCCATCGGTGAACGACGCCGAAAGCCCGGCAAAGCCCCAGGCTGCGTCATAGACGCCCTCCATCTCGAAGCCGTGGATCTTGGCCTTGGCGAAATTCTGATACTGGAAGCAGATCGGGATGCCCGGACCGAACTGGCAGCCGCTGGTCGGGTCGAACGCCGATAGCGTCACGCCGTCGATGTAATCGTCGACATTGTTGTTGAAATAGGCCGCCTTCAGCCGCAGCGCGTCGTCGGCCTCGATGACGCCGTTGGTGCTGTAGTTGACGCCAAACTCCACGGTCTTGCCGGTTTCGGGCTTGAGATTGGGATTGGGGAGGAACGGGAAGCTGACGCCTGCCGGATGATTGCCGCTGATCAGGGTCTCCGATAGCGAAGGGGAACGGTAGCCTTCTGCGTAAGTGCCGTAGAATTGCAGGCCGGAAAGGCTGGCGCTTGCGAAGGGCGAAATGCCCACTGTGATGCGTGGCGACAGCCGGTCGCCAGAGGTTTCGCCGACATCGCTGTCTAGCTTGTAGCTGTCGTAACGCAGCCCGGCGATGACCTCGAGCCAGTCCCAGGTGAGCTTGTCCTGGACGTATGCGCCGGAGACGTTTCTATCGCCCGAGGGCGTGTAGAAACTGTCGCCGCCCGCCGTGCCGCCTGTCTCGACATCGTCGCCAACCCAGTCGCCGCCATAGGTCAGCTCATGCGCGATCCCAACGGTCTCGAATCTCGACGTGTTCCAGATGTCGATGCCGGAGGTGCCGATGTCGAACATCGATTTCGAACCCGCCGGCAAAACCACGGGCAGACCGGTGACCGGATCAAACCGGTTTTGCGCCACAAGGGTCGTCAGATCGAGCTTGGTCTTGTTGTAAGAGGCGTTGATGTGGAGATCGAGCCAGCTCTTGTCTTCGTCGGTGATGTTGTAGCGGGCCGTGAAGGTATTCGCCTTCAGGTCGGCGTCGTTCACCGGCGCGCTGCCGCTGGTCTCGGTCCATCCGTCGTTCGAGCCGATCCAACCGAGCTTCAGCTCGCTGTTTTCGCTGGGGCGGATGGTCGTCTTGAGGAGGCCGCTCAAGACGTCGAAGCCAGTGCCCGCTACAGTGTCGCCGCCGCCATGCTTGTAGTCGTCATAGTCGCGGTAGACGATGTTGCCGAGCACGTCCCAGTTCTCGTTTATCCGGTAGGCGCCGGTGGCGCTGGTGGTCCAGCCTTCACCGTTGGTTTCGTAACGCCCGGTCGCGGATGCCGCCCAGGTCTCGTCGGGCTTGAGGAAATCCTGAGCATCCTTGGTATCGAAAAAGACGACGCCGCCGATCGCCCCGGAGCCGTAGGTATTGGCGACCGGACCGCGGATCACGTCGACGGATTTGATCAATTCGGGATCGATGTAGAAGGTCGATTGCGTGCCGTGATCCGAGCGCTGGAAATTCTGGCGGGCACCGTCGACGATGACGGAGACGCGGCCGAAGTCCTGCAGGCCGCGGATGTTGATGCTGGAGCTGACACGCCTTGCGTCGGCCTGGACGGCGACACCCGGCACACCGAACAGCATGTCGTTGGGCGTCGTCGCCATGCGGCGCTCTAGCTGCTCCTCGTCGACATGGCTGGCTGAAGCAAGCGACTCGATCGCCGTCTCGCCGGTGCGGCTGAGGATCAGGATCTTGTCGAGCAGCGTGGCACCCGCCGGGGCGGGCTTTGCCTGTTCTGGCGGTTGAGACGGGTCAGTCTGCTGCTGGTCGGCTGCCGGTTGGGCAGCCGGCTGGGCGCCGGCCGGTGCGGCGAGCAGCGGGATCGCCGCCGCGCCGGCCAGCAACGCGGCCATTTTGCTTGTCATAGAACAGTGTGCCAGGCCGCTGCCCACCGGCCGTCCCCAATTCGCCAACCCCATGCTGCAACTCCAAGAATCCATGTTCGATGCTGGCTGGCTTGGGGCTCGCTGGCATTTTTCATCGCGTCCGGCGTCTTAAATGTTGACTCATTTACTCCGGTATTGCACTGCTAGATAACATGACGATTCGAGTCAAGAATTGAATCGGCATTTCACGCCGGCGCCGAGCCAGATGCCCGGCACAGAACAGGGAGCGAACCCATGAACACGCACAATCCCAGCGACTTTCGCTATCGCGTCCGCCGTTCCGACGAAAATTCCGTCCGTTTCGAACGGGTCCAATCGGCCGTGAGAACGCTGTCCAGCAACACGCTGTTCCAGGGCGAGCACGAGATCGGCATCGAACATCACGGTGCGCTGTATCGGCTGAAGATCACCCGGCAGGGCAAGCTCATCCTCAACAAGTAGGTGGTGGAAATGGACCAGCGCGTAAAACCCGCCCCGCACGAGATCCGACGGGCACGGGTAGACAATCCGAAGATGCGCGAGCGCGACCTCGCCGCCCAACTCGGTATTTCGGAGGCCGAACTGGTCGCCGCGCATTGCGGCGACGGGGTCGTGCGGGTCGAGCCGCGTGTCAACGACGTTTTGACTGGTCTCGAAGCTGTCGGTGAGGTGATGGCGCTGACCCGCAACGAAAGCGCGGTGCACGAGAAGATCGGCGTCTACGACAAGGTCGTCACCGGCAATCACAATGCCATGGTGCTCGGCGAAGACATCGACCTGCGCATCTTCCCGAAAGTCTGGGCGCACGGCTTTGCGGTGGAAAAGCGCGACGGCGCCGACATCCGACGCAGCCTGCAGTTCTTCGACGCCGCAGGCGAGGCGATGCACAAGGTGCATCTCAGGCCCGCATCCAACCTCTACGCCTATCAGAAGCTGGTGGCCGGGCTGGAATCTCCGAACCAGGAACCGACGGTGGCGATTTCAGCGGGCGCGGCTGACGACGAGATCGAGACTGCGGACAATTCGGCCAGCGTCGAGGATCTGCGCGACCGCTGGAGCCAACTAACCGACGTGCATCAGTTCTTCGGCATGCTGAAGACACTGAAGCTCAGCCGCCGGCAGGCGGTGCGCTTGGTCGGCCAGGATTATGCCTGGCTGGTCGATAACGATGCGGTGAGCGCCATGTTCAACCACGCCGCCGCTGGCGCCATGCCGATCATGTGCTTTGTCGGCAATCGCGGCTGCATCCAGATCCATTCCGGCCCCGTCGCCTCGATCAAGCCGATGGGACCATGGCTCAATGTGCTCGACGAGACCTTCCATCTGCACCTGCGGACCGACCACATCGATGAGGTCTGGGCCGTGCGTAAGCCGACCAAGGACGGCCATGTCACGTCGCTCGAAGTCTATGGCACCGACGGCAAGATGATCATCCAGTTCTTCGGTAAGCGGCATGAGGGCGAAAGCGAGCGCGAAGACTGGCGCTTTCTGGCCGAAAACCTGCCGCGTATCCCAAGCCCGACCGCAGCCTGAGGAAACGATGATGGCTCTTTTCTCCAGGCTGGTCTCCAGGTCGGCGCTTGGTCCTGCGGCCGCTGTTTTCCTGGCGTTCGCCGTGCTGATGCCGGCTCAGGCCGCCGAAGGCATCGCGACTTTTGCCGACCGCTCGAGGATCGTGGCCATCGGCGGCTCGATCACCGAGATCGTCTACGCGCTCGGCGAACAGGATCGCCTTGTCGCGCGCGATTCGACCAGCCGCTATCCGCAAGCGGCGGCGGAACTGCCGGATGTCGGCTACATGCGCCAGCTGTCGCCGGAGGGTGTGCTGTCGGTCAATCCGTCGGGTATATTGGCCCTGCACGGAAGCGGACCGAAGGAAGCCGTCGACGTGCTGAAGAAATCGAGCATCCCGTTCATCGAGGTGCCCGAGCGCTATGATAATCAAGGCATTCTGGAAAAGATCCACATCGTCGGCAAGGCGCTCGGCGTCGAGGCCAAGGCCGATGCCCTGGCAGCCCAGATCGACGCCAAGCTGAAGGCAGCCGAAAAGCAGACCGCCTCGATCAAGGAGCGCAAGCGCATCCTGTTCGTGCTGTCGATGCAGGGCGGCAAGCTGCTTGCCGCCGGCAGCGACACCGCAGCCGACGGCATCATCAAGCTTGCGGGCGGCATCAACGCCATCGACGGCTTTGCCGGCTACAAGCAATTGTCGGACGAGGCAGTCATCACCGCTAGGCCGGACGTGATCCTGATGATGAACAATGCCGGACCGGCCACCGCGGATGACGAATTGTTTTCGAACCCTGTCGTGGCTTCGACGCCGGCGGGTGCCGCCCGCAAGCTGATCCGCATGGACGGCGGCTATCTGCTCGGCTTCGGCCCGCGCACGGCCGACGCTATCCACGATCTCGCCGTCTCGCTCTATGGCGGCCAGGTCACGGATTGAGCGCGATGGCCGATCATTCGATCGCTGATGCGGCGGGCATCATGGCGACGGCAGCCGAGGGTGACCGTTCGCGGCGCGCCCGCCTCGTCATCGTGCTGCTCTGCGTCGGGCTGGCTATCGCCGTGCTGTTGTCACTGACCTCCGGCGCATCCGATGCCTCGGCCATCGGCGTCATGCACGACTGGCTGTTCGGCGCGTTGCCCGGCGACGCGGCATTGAGCGCCCGCGACCATGTGATCATCCATGACATCCGTCTGCCGCGCGTCATTCTGGGCGTACTGGTCGGCGCATCGCTTGCCGTCTCCGGTGCCGTCATGCAGGGTTTGTTCCGCAATCCGCTGGCCGACCCCGGCCTGATCGGCGTTTCGGCCGGATCGAGCCTCGGTGCGGTCGCCGTCATCGTGCTTGGCTCGACCATGCTGGCGCCGCTGACCTCGGCGCTCGGCACGCTGGCTCTGCCGCTGGCTGCGTTCTGCGGCGGGCTGGCGACGACATTGCTGCTCTATCAGGTCGCGACACGGCAAGGCCGGACCTCGGTCGCCACCATGCTGCTCGCCGGCATCGCGCTGGCGGCGCTTGCCATGGCGCTGACCGGCATCCTGATCTTCATGGCCGACGACCGGCAATTGCGCGACCTGACCTTTTGGCAGCTCGGCTCGCTGGGCGGCGCAACCTGGCAAAAAATCGGCTCCGTCGGGCCGATCATCGTGCTGGCGCTGGCGGCAATGCCGTTCCTGGCGCGCGGCCTCAACGCGCTGGCGCTTGGCGAGGCGACGGCCGGCCATCTCGGCATTCCGGTGCAGCGGCTGAAATACACCGCGATCGTCGGCGTCTCGGCAGCGGTCGGCGCGTCGGTCGCCGTCAGCGGCGGCATCGGTTTTGTCGGCATCGTCGTGCCGCATTTGCTGCGCCTGCTGATCGGCCCCGACAACCGTTACCTGCTGCCGGCATCGGCGCTGCTCGGCGCCGCGCTGCTGCTGTTGGCTGACGCCGTTGCCCGCACCATCGTTGCCCCGGCCGAATTGCCGATTGGGATCGTCACCGCGGTCGCCGGTGCCCCGTTCTTCCTGTGGATACTGCTGCGCAAGCGCGGCGTCATCGACCTGTGAAAGTTTGCCTATGATCGAAGCGCGCGATGTCTCGGTGGCGATCGGCGGCAAGCGCATTGTCGCCAATGTCGATTTCGAGGCGCGGCCGGGCGAAATCGCGGCCATTGTCGGCCCCAACGGTTCGGGCAAGACGACCTTCCTCAGAGCACTGTCCGGCGATCTTGGCTATTCGGGAGAGGTCACCATCAACGGCCGCAATCTATCGGCGATGAAGCCGGTCGAGGCGGCGACGGTGCGCGCGGTGCTGCCGCAGGCGACGACGCTGTCCTTCCCGTTCACTGTGCGTGAGATCGTCAGGCTGGGCCTGGTCGGCGGGCGCTCCGGCGCGCTGCCCGGCGAGGACCAGCGCCTGCCCGAACGCGCGCTGGCGCGCGTCGACCTCGACGGTTTTGCCGGCCGCTTCTACCAGGAATTGTCCGGCGGCGAGCAGCAGCGCGTGCAGCTTGCCCGCGTACTCTGCCAGGTCTGGGCGCCGGTGCTCGACGGCAAGCCGCGCTATTTGTTCCTCGATGAGCCGGTGTCCAGCCTCGACATCAAACACCAGCTGATCATCATGGACATCGCGCGTGATTTCGCCAGACGGGGCGGCGGCGTGGTCGCCATCCTGCACGACCTCAATTTGACGGCGATGTATGCCGACCGGATTTTCGTCATGCATCGCGGCAGGCTCGCCGCTACAGGTTCGCCGCAACAGGTACTCAGCGACGAGCTGATCGAAAAGGTCTTCGATTGCCGGCTGAAGGTCGGCGTGTTGCCGGCAGGAAACATGCCGTTCGTTTTGCCGCAATCGGCAGCTTAGGCAATCAGAAAAATCAGGCGGCCGGCGCCCGTTGCACCAGCATGTCGATGCCGAGCAGGTGTCGCACATTCGGGCGCGCCGCCACCAGATCGGCGATCGTGTAGCGCGACAGCACGGCGAAGAAGGCGTTGAGCGCTTCGCGCAATGCCGAATTCAAGGCGCAGCTGTCGACCAGCGGGCATTCGGCGGCGTCGTTCTCGAAGCACTCGGCCATGGCAAAGCTTTCCTCCGTCACCCGCACGACATCGAACAGGCTGATCGTTTCGGCCGCGCGACCGAGCCTGACGCCGCCATTCCTGCCGCGCACCGTTTCGATCAAGCCGTTTTCGACCAGTGGCTGCAGGATCTTGAACAGGAAAAGTTCCGATACCGAATAGGCGGCGGCGATCTCGGGGATGCGGCTCAGCCGTTCGGTATTGGCGGCGCAATACATCAGAATGCGCATGGCGTAGTTGGTCTGACGGGTAAGCCGCATTGTGTCCTCACATAGCAGTGGTTGGGGTCAATATGGCCTATAGTTTGGAACAATTCCAGACTGGCGCTGCATAATAGATGAATTCAGGCGTCAAGTTTGCATGCGCGATTGCGCGCACCGGGATCAGCGGCGCGCTTTCTGTGGGAAGCGACATTAGATAAGTTCGCATGATCGATCAGGAGCGGCCCACCATGTCACGACCAGCCCCGGTTCTTGCATCCGTCGCGTTCGCCCGGTTCGACACCGACGCCGATGCCAAGCTTTCGGCGCTCAGGCGCACCAAGTTCGCTGCCACCGCAGCACTTGCGTTTTGCGTGCTGATCTTTGCGGCGGCGAAATCGTTCGAGAGCCGGCATGCGTGGTTGGGCTTTGTTGCCGCTTTCGCCGAGGCGGCGACGATCGGCGGGCTGGCCGACTGGTATGCGGTGGTAGCGCTGTTTCGGCGGCCACTCGGCCTGCCGATCCCGCATACGGCTATCATCCCGGAGAACCAGAACCGAATCGCCGACAATCTCGGCCGCTTCATCGAGGTCAATTTCCTGGCGCCGGAGCCGGTGCGCGAAAAGCTCGCCGAAGTCGATTTTTCCGCGCTGGTCGCGGACTGGCTGGCCGACCCGAACCGCGCCGCCGACCTGTCGCGTTTTGTCGGCCGGCTGGTGCCGCAGACGCTGGCGGCGGTCGAGCAATCCGGACTGCGCGGCTTCGTCACCAGCCGTATGCTGGAGCAGATCGAAAAGGTGCCGCTGGCGCCGCTCGCCGCCGAGTTGCTGTCGGCGCTGACTGACGATCGCCGCCACCAGAAACTATTCGACGAGTTCACCAAGGTGGTCGGCCGCTTCTTGAGCGACGAGCAGGCGCTGGCGACGATGCGCGAGAAGATCCGCGAGGAACTGCCGTCGCTGTTCAACCTGTTTCGCGCCGACGCCTATCTGTTGAAGAAGATCGTTGCGTCGGCCGGCTCGCTGCTCGATGAAGTGCGCGCCGATCCGCACCATCCAATGCGCGCCGAATTCGACCTTTTCGTCGCGACTTTCGTCGAGCGGCTGAGGACATCCAAACAATATGCCAGGCGCGCCGAAAAGCTGAAGCGAGATTTCCTCGCCCGGCCGGAACTCAGCGCTCTGGCCGGCGACATGTGGGAGAGCCTGCGGCTGTTCATCGAGCAGGACGCCAAGGCGCCGAATTCGATGATCCGCGACCATCTCGCCACCATGTTCGTCGAGGTCGGCCGCCATCTTGCCGACGACGCGCAGATCAGGGCCGACATGAACCAGGGGTTCATCGTGGCGCTGGCATCCTTCGTCGAAAGCCAGAAGAGCGGCGTGTCCAAATTCATCGCCGACCAGGTCAAGCGCTGGGACCTCGCGCAACTGACAAGGCTGATCGAGATGAACATCGGCAAGGACCTGCAATATATCCGCTTCAACGGCATGATCATCGGTGGCCTTGCCGGGCTCGTGCTCTACACCGCCGAACGGCTGTTTCTCGTCGGCTGACCTCGTCCGAATGGACCGCTGAGCTTCGCTGCACTATCTTCCGTGCAGTGGCGGCGTTCACGGCAACAGGGGGAGAGTACCAGCATGGCAAAACGACCGGATTCCGAGTCCTTTATCGACATGTTCGGCAAGTTCGGCCGCGACCTGAAGCTGCCGAATGTCGATGTCGAGGCGATCCTCGCCCACCACGCCAAGAACCTGGAAGCGCTGGAGAAGTCGGCCAGGGCGAGTGCCGCCGGAGCGTCGGCGCTGTTGTCCAGGCAACGCGAGATGCTACAGGACACGCTGCGCGAAATCACCGACATGGCACAAAACTACAGGGCGCCCGGCAATCCCCAGGAAATGATGCAGAAGCAGGCGGCGTTCGCCAGGAGATCCTTCGAGACCGCGCTGAAGAATGCCGGCGAGATGGCCGAACTGGCGAGGGCGTCCGGCACCGAATCCATCGAAATCCTGCGCAGCCGCATCAAGGAGGCGATGGAGGAGATCCGCGCCGGCCACGACAAGAAATAAGCTGTTCCCCAGCAGCACGCTTGCCGGCGGCGAAGACTGGCGGTTCGCGGCCGAAGATTATGGGCTGGAATCGCACTGGCGAATTGACAGGGGCGGCCCGTCGTGGTCCGGAACAGGCAAGCGATCGGGAAAGCAGGAATGACGCAGATACGGCCCACGACGCCGCCGACCTTCGAGCAACTCAGGGCGATGGCCGGGCAGGAATTAGGCGTCTCGGACTGGACGCTGGTCGATCAGCACCGCATCGACCAGTTTGCCGAATGCACGGGCGATCATCAATGGATCCATGTCGATCCCGAGCGGGCGAAGCGGCAAAGCCCGTTTCGCACCACGATCGCGCATGGCTATCTGACCCTGTCGATCATCGGCGCGCTGGCGCTTGAGATGGGCATCGTACCCGAAAACACGCAGGCCGCTTTCAACTACGGTTTCGACAAAGTGCGTTTCGTGGCGCCAGTCAGGGTCGGCTCGCGAATCAGGCTGCGCACCACGCTGTTGTCGATGGAAGACAAAGGCCCGGGGCAATATCTGATGAAGGCTTCCAATACGGTCGAGATCGAAGGCGAGCAGAGGCCGGCGCTGACCGCCGAGACGCTCGTCATGCTTTACGCACGCCGCAAGCGGGCCGGCACCTGAGAGACCGTTTGGAAACTCTACTCTGGCGGCCATCTGATCGCGTTTTCTGCGCTTCCGGCCTTCGCCGGCCGAAGCACCGATCAGCGGTCGTGGCAGTTAAGGCTACGGCCGGCGTAGGCCGGTGCTCACGGACCTAAATGTCCGCTGCGCTCCGGTTCTCGAAACCACCACCATATGACTCGCCAGAGCGAATTTCGAAACAGTCTCCGAGGACACGGGCTCAGACAGGCGTGCGGCGGTGCAAATCAGCGCGACATCGCCTGTTCAAGCGCCCTGAAAATCCGGTCGTCTCCGGACTGGGCGACGTTGAAGCGCATGAAACGGCTGGCCGACCGAGACAGGCTGAACGCATTGCCGGGCGCAAGCACGACGTTGGCCGACAAAGCGTGACGGGCGACATCCGCGGCATCTATCCCCTCCGGCAGCCTGCACCACAAAAACATGCCGGCCGGCTGATCTATCCATGGCACGATGCCGATGGCCTTCAGGCGGGCGCTGGTTTCTTCCACGGCGCGCGAGAGCCGCGCGCGCAGCAGATCGACGTGCTTGCGATAGAGGCCGTCCTTCAGCAGCGTCAGCACCAGTTCGGATGCAAGCCGCCCGCTGCCAAAGGACGTGGCGATCTTGAGATCGGTCAAACCTTCCATCCAGTCGCGAGGAGCGGCGATGAAGCCGCAGCGCACCGATGCCGAAAGCGTCTTGGAGAAGCTTCCGATATGGATGACCCGGCTGAGGCCGTCGAAGGCCGCCAGCCGGGGCGCGGGCGTATGTTCAAAATCGGCGAAGATATCGTCCTCGATGATGGTCAGCCCCGACTGATCGGCGAGCTTCAGCAGCCGATGGGCAACGACGGGCGACAATATCGCGCCGGTCGGATTGTGGAGCGCGGAATTGGTGATGTAGAGGCGCGGCCGGTGCTCGTTCAGCGCTTGCGCGAACAGCTCGATGTCCGGCCCCGAGCGTGTGTAGGGAACGCTGATCACCTTGGCCCGATGGGCGCGCAACAGGGCATGGAAGTTGAAATAGCAGGGATCGTCGACCAACACGGTGTCACCCGGTTCGAGCAGAAACCTACACAGCAGGTCGATCGCCTGGGTGCCCGATTCCGTCAGCATGATCTGGTCCGGGGAGGCTTCGATACCGTGCTCGGCCATGCGCCGCGCCAGCAGATGGCGCAGCGCCGGCAAGCCGAGCGGCGTGCCGTAATCGGTCAGCGCGGCATCGTCGGCGCGGGCCATGGTCCGCAGTGCGCGGCGCAATCCGGCCTCGGGCATCCATGCGGCCGGCAACCAGCCGCAACCGGGTTTGAGCACATTGTCGCCAGCTTCCAGCGATTGGCGCGAGACCCACAGCGGGTCGACAGCACGGTCAAGCCTGGGGCCGATCTCGGCCAGTGACAGCGGAGCCAGCGATCCGGCGGCATAGAAACCCGAGCCCGGCCGCGAGCGGATCATGCCTTCCGCCGCAAGACGCTCATAGGCTTCGACCACGGTGGATTTGGAAACCTGCATGGCCTTGGCGAAAGCCCGGATCGAAGGCAGCCGCATTCCCGGTGTCAGGCTGCGCGCGGCGATCCTGTGCCTGATCGTCGCCATGACGGTTTCGACAAGCGTCCGGCTGCCCTCATCTGTTGTCGTCTGCTCGTCCATCCGTACTGCTCAGCCTACCATGACGGTTTTGTCGAACTGTACCTCATTGTCTCTGGCGGAGCCATACGCCCGGCCCGATAGAGGGCGAAACGAGCGGGGCATCGATGGACAAGGTGGCAAGTGGCTGGGCGGCGAGTGGTTGGGCGGCGAGTAGCTGGGCGGCGAGCGGCTGGGTCAACGGGTTCATAGGCGTGCTGATCTTCAGCGGTTCGCTTCCGGCGACGCGCGTGGCGGTGATGGATTTCGATCCGGTGTTCGTGACGGTCGCCCGTGCGGCTTCGGCGGGCATTCTCGGCCTCGCGCTGCTGCTCGTTTTTCGCCAGAAGCGACCGGAGCGGCAAGATCTGTTCTCGCTGGCGATCGTCGCGCTTGGCGTCGTGGTCGGCTTTCCCCTGCTGACAGCGCTGGCGCTCAAGCACATCAATTCGGCTCACTCGATCATTTTCGTCGGCCTGTTGCCGTTGGCGACCGCGATCTTCGGCGTGGTTCGAGGCGGTGATCGCCCGAAACCGGCGTTCTGGCTGTTCTCGTGTCTCGGCAGCGCCCTTGTTGCCGGTTTTGCAGTGACGCATGGCCTCTCGGTCTCGCCGCTCGGCGACATCTTGATGCTGGCCGCCATCATCGTGTGCGGATTGGGCTATGCCGAAGGAGCGGCGCTGTCGCGCAAGCTCGGCGGCTGGCAGGTGATCTCGTGGGCGCTGGTGCTGTCGCTGCCGGTCATGCTGGCGCTGACGTTCATCACCATGCCGCCGTCGCTCGAAAGTGCCGGCAGGGGCGCGTGGATAGGTTTGGCGTATGTGTCGCTGTTCAGCATGCTGATCGGTTTCGTGTTCTGGTATCGCGGCCTGGCGCAAGGCGGCATCGCCGCGGTCGGGCAGCTGCAACTGCTGCAGCCTTTCTTCGGCCTTGGGCTGGCGGCAGCGCTGCTGCATGAGCAGGTCAGTCCCGCCATGATCGCCGTCACCGCCGCCGTCGTGCTTTGCGTCGTCGGCGCCAAGAGATATGCGAGATAGGTGCGCCGGCGCAGTCTTGAACTCGATACAATCGCGTCCAGTTGATACCAAGAGCTGCCGAACTGGCGGAACGGCGTCTCCGAGGCGCCGAATCGGCCAGCGTGGCGCAAGGCGCGAAGTGGGCCTTGCGCGGCGTGGAGAAAAAGGGGCAATTTTGGTGCCTGGGATCCAGAAGATACGCTTGTCCTCGGGTGGCGAGGTGGCCGTCCGGACGGCTGGTGATGCTTCCGAACCCGCGCTCGTGCTGCTGCACGGCTTTCCTAGCTCGTCGCGGACGTTTCGCGACGTGATCGCGCCGCTCTCCGGCAGCGTCTATGTCGTGGCGCCGGACCTGCCGGGCTTCGGCGCATCCGATCTGCCGCCCGAGCCGTCGTTCGACATGCTGGCCAGCGCGATTGAAGAGCTGCTCTCGCGTCTCAACGTTGGCCGCAGGTTTCTCTATTTGCATGATTTCGGAGCCCCGGTAGCGCTTCATCTCGCCATGCGCGCCCCGGAACTCGTCGAAGGCCTTGTCGTCCAGAATGCCAATGCCCACCGCTCCGGCTTTGGTTCGCAATGGGCAGACACATTGGACTTCTGGGCTGAGCCGAATGCGGCGAATGAGCAGGCCGCCACCGCCCATCTCACCCTCGAGGGAACCCGCGACCAGTACGTCGCCGGCCTGCCAGCCGAGATCGCGGCGCAGATCGATCCAGGTGGTTGGATTGAAGACTGGCGGGTCATGTGCCTGCCGGGACGACTTGATCTGCAGAAGGCGCTCATTGCCGACTACGGCCGATATGTCGACCGGTTCGCGGCGGTGGCTGATTATCTGGCGAAGCGTCAACCCCGAGCGATGCTTCTTTGGGGTCGCCACGATGCCTTCTTCGACATTGCAGAGGTTCAATCGTGGCTTATGGATCTTCCCCGGATGGAGGCCCACGTCTTCGACGCAGGCCATTTCCTTCTGGAGACGCATGCGCTCAGGGCTGCTGAACTGATGCTGGAGTTCGTCGCTGGCGGCTCAGCTAAGCGCGCTGGCCGCGGCGACCAGAAATAATCGCAATGATCAAAGCCGCCACCACCAGGGCCGTCGCGACCTGGAAAGTGACCTGCATGCCGCGTGCGGCTGCCGCAGATGCCAATACCTGCCGACCGGTGCCTTCGCCTCCGCCAGCCGATGCGAAGGCAAACACCGCGCCCATCACCGACGCACCGGTGATCAGGCCGAGATTGCGCGACAGATTGAGCAGGCCGGAGACGACGCCGCGCTGGTCGGACGCGACGCCGGTCATCACGGCTGAATTGTTGGCGGTCTGAAACAGGCTGTAGCCGGTGCAGACGATGATGATTGGCACGACATAGCCGGCAATACCGAATTCCGCCTGCGACAGAATGAAGATACCAATGGCGAGATCGAGCAGGCCGACGATCATCATCCGGTGCGCCCCGAAACGATCGACCAGGCGTCCGGCCGGCAGCGCCGCCAAGGCCGTAACCAGAGGGCCGGCCGACAGAACCAGCCCGACCATGGCTGCGTCCAGCCCAAGCGCGCGCGACAGATAGAATGGCGCGACCACCAGCGTCGCCATCATCACGGTGGCGACGACCAGGCTCATGGCGAGGCTTGCGTTCAACGCCTGGTCGCGGAACCTGGCAGGCTGGATCAAAGGGTTCTCGACCCTTGTCTGCGCAATGACGAACAGCAGGCCACCCACGGCGGCGGCAACCAGCAAGCCGACATTGAGAGAACCAAAACTGCCGCGCCCAAGGGTCATGGCGAGCGCATAGGCGGCTAGCGTCAGCGCGAGCAAGGCCGTGCCGATGCCGTCGAAATCGCGCCGATCTCGTTCCGCTGACTTTTTTCCAGCCGGCAGGACGCGATAGGCGAGCGCGAAGGCCAGCGCCCCCAACGGCAGATTGATGAGGAAGATCGCTCGCCAGCCGAGGCCGGCGATCAGCAGTCCGCCAAGCGAGGGGCCAAGCGTGGTGCCGATCGCGGACATGGCGCCGAGCAGGCCCATGGCGCTGCCGGTTTTTTCCCGGGGGACCGTGTCGGCGATCAAGGCCAGCGTCAGAGCCATCATGACGGCCGCGCCGAGCCCCTGTGCCGCCCTTGCGGCAATCAGCAACCAGAGCGTCGGCGCGAGCCCGCAAAGCACCGATGCGAAGGTGAACAGGCCAATGCCGCCGAGCAATAGCGGGCGGCGGCCGAATATATCGGCGAGTCGCCCGGCGCTGACGATCAAGGTGGTGATGGCGAGCAGATAGGCAAGAACGACCCATTGCACGAGCTGGAACGATGCGCCGAATGCCTGCATCAGCGATGGCAGCCCGACGCTGGCGATGCTGGTGGCGAGCGACGACAGCAGCGTTGAAAGCGACAGGCTGGCCAACGCCCATCGGGCCGAGCGGACGCTCACCGGGGCCGTTTCATTCCCGATCTTTTCAGCCCCGGCCTTTTCAGACCAAGTCTTTTCAGCGGTCGATGCCACGGTGAACTCCTCTGCCGGCAAGCCCCCAAAATCGGAGCTGTCGGAAGCTATTCCTCTGCTTGATGTGGCGGAAGGCGCAGTATTTGCATCTTATTCGTGCATGAAACGCCACGTCACCGCTGAGCTGTGTTATGGTCCTTCCATGTCGTCACCCGATCTCAATCTGCTTGTCGCTCTCGATGTGCTGCTGAGCGAGGGCAGCGTCGCCCGTGCTGCCGCGCGGCTGCACCTCAGTCCGTCGGCGATGAGCCGGACGCTGGCGCGGCTGCGCCAAGCGACAGGCGATCCATTGCTGGTCCGGGCCGGCCGTGGCCTGGTTGCGACACCGCGCGCGCAGGAATTGCAGCAGCAGGCAGGCCGCGTCGTGCAGGAAGCTGAAGCGCTCCTGCGCCCGGCCACCTTGCTCGACCTCTCATGCCTCGACAGCGTTTTTACGCTGCGCGCCAATGAAAGCTTCGTCGAGGAGTTCGCGCCGCGTCTCGTCGCCCGTATCGAAGCGGATGCGTCTGGCGTGCAGCTGCGTTTTGCGCCGAAATCCGACAAGAACGACATGTCGCTGCGCGACGCAGGGATTGATCTCGAAATCGGGGTTGCCGGTGAAACGAGCCCTGAAATGCGTATTCAGGCGCTGTTTCGCGACCGCTTCATCGGTGCGGTGCGAATGGGCCATGAGCTGAGCGAGGGTCCGGTGACGCCGGCCCGCTATGCGGCCGGCCGCCACATCAGCGTTTCGCGGCGTGGTCGCGAAAAAGGCCCGATCGACGAGGCCTTGAAACTGCTGGGTCTCCAGCGGACGATTGTGTGCATGGTTTCCAGCTTCTCGGCCACGCTCGCCATGGCGCGCGCCTCCGATTTGATCGCCAGCGTCCCCGAGCGGCACACGCTAGGCGCGCGCACGGGCATGTTCAGCTTTCCGTTGCCGGTCGACGTTGCCGAGGTCACGATCTCGATGCTCTGGCATCCGCGGCTCGACGCCGATCCGGCGCAACGCTGGTTACGCGCCTGCGTGCGGGAAGTCTGCGCCTTTCTCCGCTAATCCAGAGTCGGGTCGCTGATCTAGAATCGGGTCACCACGCCGATGCCGATGCCTTCGAAGCCGCCCATAGCCATCAATGCGGCCGGCGCTTCCTCGAGGCTGATCTTCTTGCCGACCAGCAGTTCGGGCTTAAGCTTGCCGGTGCGGATCATCTCCATCATCGCCTGATAGCGGAAAGCCTGCATGCCGTGGCTGCCGCGGATCTCGAGCTCGAAGGCGATCACCTTGTCCATCGGTATCTGCGGCCTGGCATGCTCGCCGAGCATCAGGCCGACCTGCACATGGCGGCCGCGCCGGCGCAGGTTCGCGATCGAGTTGAACGACGTCGTCGGATGGCCGAGCGCGTCCATCGACATATGCGCGCCGCCATTGGTGATCTGCTTGACTGCCTTGACCACGTTCGGCGTCTTTGCCGCGTTGATCGTCGCCACCGCGCCGATCGTTTTGGCGAAGTCCAGCTTCTCGTCGGTCAGGTCGATGGCAACGACATTGGCGCCCATGGCGCTGGCGATCATGATCGCCGACAGGCCGACGCCGCCGCAGCCATGCACGGCCACCCATTCGCCGGGCGTCACCCGGCCCTGGTCGACGATGGCGCGGAACGAGGTGACGAAGCGGCAGCCGAGGCTGGCGGCGGTGGCGAATTCCATCTCGTCGGGCAAGCGCACGAGATTGGTGTCGGCGTGGTCGATGGCGACATATTCGGCGAACGAGCCCCAAGCGGTGAAGCCGGGCTGGAACTGGTGCTCGCAGACCTGGTGGTTGCCCGAGGTGCATTCGGAGCAGCGGCCGCAGCCGACGGCGAACGGCACGGTGACGCGCTCGCCGGTCTTCCAGCGGGTCACCTGGCTGCCTGTGGAGACCACGACGCCTGCCAGCTCGTGGCCCGGCACATGCGGCAGGCGGATGCCGTCGTCGTGGCCCATCCAGCCATGCCAATCGCTGCGGCAAAGGCCAGTCGCCTCGACCTTGATGACGACGCCTTCCGGCGAAGGCGTCGGATCCGGCACGGTCTGGATCGTCGGCGCCTCGCCGAATTTTTCGAAGACGACGGCTTTCATCGGCAGTTCCTCATCACTTCATGCAATTTGCGGTCTACTCGGCATCGATCTGGTTCTCCGGCGCCGCCTTCTGGAACGCCGGCAGCGCCATGCAGGCGGCGTTGATGCGCGCGATCGTCGGGTAGGGCGTCATATCGACGCCGAAACGGGCATTGCTGGTGACCTGTGCGACCAGGTAGATATCGGCTAGCCCCGGCGTGTCGCCATGGCAAAAGGTCTTTGTCTCGGGCGAGGAAGCCAGAATCTTTTCAAGCGGCTGGAAACCTTCGTTCACCCAATGCCGGAACCAGTTGGCGACGTCCTGGTCGCCGGCGCCGAACAGCGTGCGCAACGAGGTCAGCACGCGCAGATTGTTCACCGGATGGATGTCGCAGGCGATCATCTGCGCCAGCATCCTGACGCGGGCGCGGCCAGGCGCATCCTTGGGCAGCAATGGCGGCTCGGGCGTGGTCTCGTCGAGATATTCGATGATCGCCAGTGATTGCGTCAGCAGCGTGCCGTCGCCCAGGATCAGAGCCGGCACCAGACCTTGCGGATTGACCGCGAGATAGGCGGGTTCGAGATGCTCGCCGTGGCGCAGATGATGCGGCACGTATTCGTAGGCGAGGCCCTTCATCTCCAGCGCGATCCGCACCCGGTAAGACGTCGAGGAGCGGTAGTAATTGTGAAGGACGATGTCGCTCATCGGATCACGGGCCCGGTTGGCCGATGGTCAGCTCGATTTCGCCGATGCCGTCGACGCCGCCGGTGATCTTTTCGCCCGGCCCGACCGCGCCGACGCCGGCCGGCGTGCCGGTGAAGATCAGGTCGCCGGGCTTAAGTTCTACCGCCTCGCTGCAAATCGAGACGATGTCGGGAACCGGCCAGATCAGTTCGGCGAGGTCGCCGTCCTGCCTGATCTTGCCGTTGACGGCGAGCCAGATACGGCCCTTTTCGGGATGGCCGGATGTTTGTGCCGGAACCAGCGGGCCGCAGGGCGCCGAACGGTCGAAGGCTTTCGACCAGTCCCACGGTCGTGCCGCCTTCTTCGCCTCGTCCTGAAGGTCGCGGCGGGTCAGGTCGACACCGACGCCGTAGCCCCAGACATGGTTCAGCGCCCGCTCGCGCCGGATGCGGAAGCCGGCTCCGCCGATCGCGACGACTAGCTCGATTTCGTGATGCAGGTTTTGGGTCAGCGGCGGGTAGGGGATGATCGTGCCCGAACCGACCGCCGCATCGACCACTGCGTCGCCTGGCTTGGTGAAGAAGAAGGGCGGGTCGCGCTCATCATTGCCGAGCTCGCGGGCATGGGCGGCGTAGTTGCGGCCGACGCAGAAGATGCGACGCACCGCAAAACGCCGCGGCGAGCCGGCGACGGCCACCGACGGGGTTGCGGGCAGGGGGAGGGCGAAGTCTGTCATGCACTGTCTCTGCTTCAGTGAATCTGTCGCCGGCACATTCGGCCGATTTGGATCACCGGGCAAGGCATTGCATTTCAGAAGAGCTACGCCCCGCCGCGCGGCGCGGCCTGAATTTAGTCGCTCGTGTCCTCGTCCGTGCCCTGGCGGGCGGGCTCGGAGAGCCTTGCGTCCGAAACCAACCACTCAGCCACGATCAGCCCGTGAGGCGCGCACGAAACAACGTGGAGCCGTCCGTCAGGCGCGACCTGGAGATATCCCGGAATCCAGCCTCGGTCATCCATGCGCGATACTGACCTTCAGTGTACGATTCGCCGTGGCGATAGAGGTTCAAGAAGGTGAGATTCAGAAAGACACCCTCAGGCGGGCCGAGGCGGTCGTCATCGACGACACCCCACCCCGCAATTGCGATCTCGCCTCCGGGTGTGAGGCAACGCGCCGCGTTCAGGATCGAACTGCGCGCCTGGTCCGGCGGAAGGACCTGGACGACGGCCTTCAGGATCGCCAGGTCGTGCCGACCGATCGATGGTGCGACAGTTATGTCCCCCTCTTCGACAACCACGTCGTCGGCACCGTATTCTGACAGGATATCTGGCGCGACCGCTGCCACCGTTGGGAGTTCCATCAGCGTCGCCGCAATCTGCGGCCGCCGCTCGCGAAGTCCGACGAGAATGGTCCCGGAGCCCCCGCCGATGTCGATCACCGAACCGATCGCAGAGAGGTCCATCTCCCGGGCCAGATGTCGGCCGAAAATCACCCCGCCCGGTGCGAGCAGGCGGCTGAAGGCCGCCGCGGCCTCGGGCCCCGCTTCGGAAAAGTCGTGCAGCGCAGCCGGCCGGTTCTGTCGCAGCGACTCTGCGGTCAGCAGGTCGGCTCCCCAGAGCTCGCGCAGGAGCGCATGATCGCCGCCGCGGTAGGTCGGTTTGGACGCGTCGAGGAAGGCCGACGCTTCGGCTCCATTGCGAAATTGACCATCCTTGACTTCGAGGAGACCGATGCTGGCGAGCGCGTAGAGGAGCCGCGACAGACGATCGGGCTCGACTTTGAGCGCGGCCCCAAGGCTGTCGGCAGTCACCGCGCTGCCGCCGAGCCGGGTGAAGATGCCGAGGTCCAGCCCGGCGCGAAGCGCCAAGGCGGGGGGCACCGCTGCGATCAGGTTGTCGATCCGATCAGAATCCACCATGCCACATTCCCTTCCGCGATCCAGAACCGACTTTGAGCTCAACTTGCTGGTTACACCGCATATGTGACACTTCCGTTCGGCATGTCCGTCCACCAGTTTGGTGACAGACCCTCTCTTTATCGAAGGAGAAACACAAGGCCTTCCACCGGCGCCGGCGACAATGGCCTCTTCCGTTCGAAGGAGATCGAGGCGGCGCTCGCCGGAAGCTTCGTGGCCTCGGCACTGGCCGGCGTTAAAGTCGCGGCGGATAATTTGATGAGCGACATGAATGGTCGGCCGACTACCGCGCCAGTCTCGTGGCTGCCGCCAACGCCTGAGACCACCGACCTTCGGTTTTGGGAACGGGGCCTTAACGGCCCTTTTCTGTCCGTCCCGTACTTCGGGCGTGTCGTTATCTCGCACTTGCACAAAGTTCTGGTGCGCTGCAATATAGCTGGAGGAATGCGGCCTCCAGCCCGCCTTTCGCAGAAGGGACCGGCATGACGGACATCTCCGCGGCGCGTCTTGTCGTGTCCAGGCCTGTCGCCGATAGCTCGGCAAGAACCAGGCTTGCCTATCTCGACGGCTGGCGTGGCCTGTCGATCGCGCTGGTGCTGATCGGCCATTTCTTCCCCGTTCCCGGCATCAATCTCGGCGTCCTGGGCGTCGAATTCTTCTTCGTGCTCAGCGGCCGGCTGATGGCCGAGATCCTGTTCGTCGAACACTATCCGCTGAAGAAATTCTTCAAGCGCCGGTTCTCCCGCATCTACCCGGCACTGATGGTTTTCGTCGTCGCCGCGGTGGTTGCCTTGTCCGGCACATTCATCGCCTTCAAGTGGAAGGCGGCGCTGACGGCGCTGACGTTCACTTACAACTACGCCGGAATTCTCGTCACCCGCGCCGGCGCGCTCGACCATATCTGGTCGCTCTGCGTCGAAGAGCACGCCTATGTCATCCTGGCGCTGATCGGCGTCGTCGTCTCGGGGCAGTCCCGGGTCATCGTGCTGCTCGGCGCATTGTCGGTGCTGGCCATGGCAAACGGCGCCATCTCCTACTGGGTGCTCGGAATAGGCTACGAGTCCACCTATTGGCGCACCGACGTGCACATCGCCTCGATCCTGCTGTCAGCGGTGATATGCCTGCTCAAGGCCGACGACAGGCTGCCGGCGCTGCTCAAGGGCCCACATGTCGCCCTGGCGGCCGCTGTCGTGGCGGTTCTAGTGTTCATGGCTGCCGTGCCAACCCCGATCCACTATCTGGTCGCGGTGCCGCTGTTGGCCCTCGCCGTCAACTCGCTCGACTTCAGCAGTTGGTACCTGACCGGGTTTCTATCCTCCCGGCCGATGACGATGCTGGGGCTGTGGTCGTATTCGCTCTATCTTTGGCAGCAGCCCTTTTATCAATTCGTCGACATACAAGGCAGTTCGCCGTGGCTGATGTTGGCGGCGGCGTTCGCTTGCGCTCTGTGCAGCTACTACATCGTCGAAAAGCCGACCCGCTCCTGGCTGAACCGCAATTGGTAGGGCGAGGCGGCTGCCGTTCAGCCGGCGATCCGTCTTAGATAATACCGCACGGCTTTCTTGCCGCCGTGGATTACCGCGTCGCCCACTTCCATGAAGCCGAGTGCCGCGTGGAAGGCGTCCGAAGCCGGATTGGGTGGCTCGGCATTGACCTCGCAAGTGACGATCGCCTGGCCGGCGCGTGACGCCTGCTCGAACAGATCCTCGTACAGCCGGCGGGCATGACCCCGGCCGCGCGCATTGGCGCCGACCACGACGCGATCGACATAGACGAAGCGCGGATAGCGCTCGCGAAACCACAGGAAATTCGGGCTGTCGTAGCTTGCGTCCTGGTCGAAGGTCATGATGAAGGCTTCGAGTGCACCGATACGGCGCGCGTAAAACGCTTCGCCAAGCAGGAAGGAAAGGCGCTCAGGTTCGAGCCATGATAATTCCGCAGCGTGCTCGTTGTTGAGCGCGAGGATTGCGGGCTCATCCCGCGGCAAAACCAGCTCGATCGGCAATCGCGTTTCAATCATTTTCTTTCTTCTGTCTTCCAGGATCATGCCCGGGCAGCGGCGATGGTCGCCGCCACCAGTACCTCGTCGGTCACGGTGTTGCGGTATTCGCGGTCGAGGTCGGTGCCGCCCATACCGACTTTCGGGTTGCGATAGCGCATGGCGCTCGGCACGTCCCTGAGCGCGGCGAAGTGCATTTCGCTCACCCCGGTTTTCCTCCGCACCTCGGCAATGTTCTGCGGGTCAAGCCCGCCGCAGCCGAGGATGATGATGCGGTCGCCAGCCTGCCTGACCAGATCGGCGAGCAGGTCCGCGCCCTCCAGCGCCGTGTCGCGCTGGCCGCTGGTCAGCACACGGCCGACCTTGCAGCGGATCAGCGATTCCAGTGCCTCGGTCGGGTCGCGGGTCATGTCGAAGGCGCGGTGGCAGGTGACGTTCAAGCTCCCCGCTGCCTGCGCCAGTTCGCTCATGCGCTGCTCATCGATCGTGCCGTCGGCAGCGAGGCAGCCGATAACGACACCGGCGACGCCAAGCTCGGCAAGCGCTCGGACATCGGCGAGCATCGAACGATATTCGGCCTCGCTATAGAGAAAATCGCCGCCACGCGGCCGCACGATGACGTGGAACGGGATCGTCGCTAATTCAAGCGCCGTGCGCACGGTGCCGAAGCTCGGCGTGATGCCGCCCTCGACCAGGCTGGCACAGAGCTCGACACGGTCGGCACCGGCGGCTTGCGCGGCCAGCAGGCCGTCTATGCCTTCGACGCAGATCTCGATCAGCGGCAGGCGAGGGCGTTCGGTCTCGGTCATGGGCGATCCGTTGATGATTTCAGCTGGCCAGCGGTAGCATCGGGCACGGTGCCTTGAAAGCCGGAAGTGTGGGCTCAATGTGCTTGCGGGCGCGCCTGCCATTCCGCCGCTTGACACATTCATAACTTAAGCGTTATACGTAACTCATAGCTGATGGGTTATTGGTTCTCATGGAGAGCGCGTTGTTGAATAGCCCAGCCAAACCGCAAACAACGGGTCCCAAGTCATGACTGAAGCAACCACAATCGAAACCAAATCCATTGTCGTCGAGCGTCTGATCCCGCATGCGGCTGAAAAGATATGGCGCGCACTGACCGTGCCGCATCTGGTTGCCGAATGGCTGATGGAGAACGACTTTGCGCCTGAGCAAGGCCATCGCTTTACCTTTCGCGCGACGCCGGTGCCTGGCTGGTCCGGCGTGACGAACTGCGAGGTGCTGAAGATCGAGCCGCCACGCCTGCTCGCCTACAGCTGGGGCGACGGCACCGAATCCGACAGCGGTCTGAAGACCGTGGTGACATGGTCGTTGACGCCCGAAGGTAAAGCGACGCGGGTGCGCATGGAGCATTCCGGGTTCCGGTCCGAGGACGAGCGCGGCTACATCGGCATGGGAAGCGGTTGGCCGCGCATTCTCGAGCGGCTTGAGCGGGTGACTGCCTGGCAAAGCTGAATATCCCGGCGCTCGCCTTGCCGCAACGCGGCGGCCGGCGAACTGACAGAACCAAGAAATATCGAGACCCCGGATGTTCGTCGTCCGGGCTTGAGAAAACACGCCCGAAGGAGACCACTATGCAAGCACGATTGAAAAACCCGGTGATGCTCATTCCTGGCGCTCTGCAGGCGCTGCTCGCGCTGGACAAGTCGACGGAAACGGCCGATCTGTCCTATGTGACGCGCAAGCTCGTCCATTTGCGCGCCAGCCAGATCAACGGATGCAGTGTCTGTATCGATATGCATGCACGCGAATTGAAGAAGGCCGGTGAAAAGGATGAGCGCGTCTTCACCGTGTCGGCCTGGCGGGAAACACCTTACTTCACCGACGCCGAGCGCGCCGCGCTGGCGCTGACCGAGGCGGCGACCCGGTTAGCCGACCGGCCAGACCCGGTGCCGGATGCGGTCTGGGATGAAGCCGCCCGGCACTATGACGAAAAGGCGCTTGCCGCACTGGTCGTCCAGATTGCCCTGATCAATGCGTTCAACCGTCTCAACGCAACCACCAGACAGATGGTCGGCGCCTAGGGCTGAACGGGGCCGGGTTCTCGCAAAGCCACATCAGATCCGCAGCTTGTGAGAATTCGCGCGCACGAAGTCGATGAAGGCCCGCAGCTTCGGCGGTACCAGGCGGCGGCTGGGATAATAGAGGTGGAGCGGCTCGTAAGCGGGACAGAAAGGCTCCAGCACCTTGACCAGCGCGCCTGAGGCAAGAAGCGGCGCGGCGAGCCCCTCGACCGCGAAGGCGAGGCCAAGCCCTTGCGCGGCAGCAGTAATGCACAGCGGAAGCGTGTTCACGACCAGACATGCGTCCGGTGTGAAAGCGACTTCGCGTTCATCCACGGTGAACTCCCAGGGCGAGATCGCGCGGGTGCGGGTGAGGGCGAATGCGATGCAGCGATGGGCGGCGAGGTCGGCCGGCCGCTTCGGCGTGCCGTTGCGCGCCAGATAGTCCGGGCTGCCCACCACGACCATCTGCAGGGGCCCGCCCAGGCGCGCGCCGATCATATCTTTCTCGAGAAGCTCGCCGATGCGCAGGCCGGCATCGAACCCCTCGGCGGCGATGTCGACGAAGCTGTCGTCGAAGATCAGATTGAGCCGCACTTCTGGATAAGCATCCATGAACGGCCGCATCAATGGTTCGATCAGCAGCGGGGCGGCGATCCAGGGCAGGCTGAGGCGCAGCGTCCCGGCAGGACGATCGCGGGTCTCGCGCAGCGCCGCACCAGCCGCCCAGATGTCTTCGGCTGCCGGGCGCACATGGTCGAGGTACTGGGCGCCTGCCTCGGTCAAGCCGACGCTGCGGGTCGTGCGGTTGAGCAGCCGCACCCCCAGGCGCTCCTCGAGCCCCTTGACGGCCTCGCTCAACGAGGCCGGAGCGACGCCGAGCTCGGCGGCGGCGTGGGTGAAGCTTTTGGCCTCCGCAACTTTTACGAAGGCGACGATGCCGCTGAATTGGTCGAGACGCATTGTAAGGATTTTCCAAATAGCCCTGTCGAACTCTACTGGTTTTTCCGGCGAACAAAAGGCGTCATGTTGGGTCCGAAGAACGGACCTCGCTGTTGCGATGGCCCGAACGGGCAAGGAGACAGGACCGATGACCAGGCTCGCTTTACTCGCCGCCGGCGCTCTGCTGGCGGTGTCTGCCGCCCCGGCGAATGCCGGGCCGCTGGAGGACAGCAACATCCAGCTCATCAAGGACTACTACGCAGCTTACGCGACCGGCAATCCTGAGGCCGTGCGGCCCTTCCTCGCGCCCGACATCGTGTGGCGCATTCCCGGTCATCATCCGCTCGCCGGCGACAAGCGCGGGCCGGACGAGGTGGTCGCCTTTTTCCGCGGCCTGGCCGATGGCAAGTTCAAGGCCGAGCCGATCTTCTTCCAGGCGCAGGGCGACCTCGTCGTCGATGTCCATCGCGGCTGGTCGAATGTCGGCTCAGGTCCCGAGATCGACCAGCTCTATGCGCTGATGTTCCGCATCAAGGGCGGCAAGATCGCCGAGGCACAGAATTTTTTGACCGACATGTATCAGTCGGACGCCTTTTACTGGGCGCATTACCCGCTGAAGCCATTGCCCGGCCGACTGGCTGGCGAGCGCTGAGACGGCGGTCTTTCTTGCAACGCGCCGCGCTTCTCACTCCAAGCCAAAGGAGACTTGCGATGCTTAAAACCCTGACACTTGCTGCAGCAACCGCCGTGGCGCTCGCCGCCTCCAATGCCTTCGCCGCACCGCGCATCGAGCGCGTCGCTTTCGCCTCGAACGGTGAGCAGATCGTCGGCGAGCTCTATCTGCCGGAGGATCTGGACGCGGCGAAACTTCGGCCCGCGCTGGTCGTGACCGGCGCCTGGATGACGGTAAAGGAACAGATGCCGGCCCGCTATGCCCGCGAGATGGCCGACCGCGGTTTCATCGCCTTGACCTTCGATTTTCGCGGCTGGGGCGAAAGCGGCGGCGTGCGCCGCCAGTACGAGGATCCTAACGCCAAGATCGCCGACATCGAAGCGGCGGTCGCCTATCTCGCGACCCGGCCCGAGACCGATCAGGACCGCATCGGCGGGCTCGGCATTTGCGCCAGCTCCGGCTACATGGTCACCGCTGCGGCCGAAAACGCCGCGATCAAGTCGGTCGCCCTCGTTGCGCCCTGGTTGCAGGATGCCGAAGTGGTCGAGCAGACCTATGGCGGCGGGGACGGTGTCGCCAGGCTCGAGGCCGCGAGCGATGCGGCCGAGGCGGAATATCGCCGCACCGGCAAACAGGCATTCCTGCCCGCTGCTAGCTTGACCGACGAGCGCGCGGTCATGTTCAAGGTGCCCTACTACACCGAACCCGATCGCGGCATGCTCCCGGCCTGGCGCAACGAGGCCGATCCCGCCTTCTGGCGCGGCTGGTTGAGGTTCGATGCAATCCAGGCTGCTCCGCGCCTGCACCAGCCTTTTCTGATGGTGCATAGCGAGGCGGCTGCCATTCCGCAGGGCGCGCACAAGTTCTACACGCGGCTGACCAGTTCCAGGCAGGAGCTGTGGCTAGACAATGTCACCCAGTTCGATTTCTACGATCGTGCCGCGCCGGTGAAGGCGGCGAGTGATGCCGTCGCCGCGCACTTCCGCGCGACGCTGGGCGGTGCAGGGGAGGCGGGACAATGAGCCTCGTCACTCGCCGGCATGTCCTGGCCTCGGCGGTTTCCGTTGCGATGATTTCCGCCGTCTCGGCGCCCGCCTCGAGCGCATCGGGAGATACGCTGACGGTCGAAGACAAGATCGCAATCGCCGAGGCAGTTGCCGGGATCGGCCTCTATGCCGATCTGCGTGAGTGGAACCGGGTCAGATCCTATCTCGCGGCCCGTGTCACGACCGACTATACCAGCCTCTTCGGCGGCGAGGTCACGACCAGCGGCCGCGACTCCCTGATCGCCCAATGGCAAGCGCTGCTGCCGGGCTTCGACGCCACCCAGCACCTCATCACCAACGTCATTGTCGAAGGCGCGGATAAGCATGCGGTTGCACGCAGCCATGTCCGCGCGACCCACTGGATCGGTTCCCGGTTCTGGACGGTCGGCGGCAGCTATCTACATCGGCTGGTGCGGACGTCGGAAGGTTGGCGCGTCAAGGCAATCTCCATCCGCCGCTTGTACGAAGAGGGAGATCGCGCCGTGCTGGCCGCCGCTGCCGACCGGGTGAAGGCGGAGGCCAAATGAGTGTTCGGATTTGCGCATGCCCGGTCGCGCGGCGAGGTTGCTCGGAGCAACGGCAACGTGAATATTGATCGAATGTCGGGGCGGGCTTGGCGCATGCGGCATTAGTGCCGCCAACCGCGGAGACAGGACATGACCCTTTCACTGCAGGAGGTTTCGGATCGCCTTGAGATCGAACAGCTGCTTGCCCGCTATTGCTACGCGGTGGACGATCGCGACTGGGAAGCCTATCGGAAAATATTCACGCCCGACGCCGCGCTTGACGACACTGTAACAGGTGGAATCAGGAGCGGTGTGGGTGAGCATGTTGCTTATATGAAAGGCGCCCTATCGAAGATATTGATCTCGCAGCACGCCATTTCGACAATCCTTCTTGATCTCCGAGGGGATGAGGCCAGCGCGCGCGTGCATTGTTCATGCCCGATGGTGGTCGACCTCGGCGAAGGCAAAAGGCAGGTCTTCTTCCAAGGGCTCTGGTATCGCGACCGCGTCGTACGCACGTCCGAGGGCTGGCGCATAAGTGAACTTGTCGAGGAGGGCTATTGGAATCACAATTTGCCGGAGGGGTTCACGTTCTGACGTCTGTTACGCGCTGTGCTGGATTCGCCACGGACGCTGTTTTCAGACGTGGCAGCTACTGGCGCAACACCGTGTTCTTGGTGCCTTCTTCGACCTGGTCGATAACCAGCAGCTTGACCGGTTCGGCGCCGACATTGGTCGCCTGATGCCATTGCCCGATCATCTCGATGATGAAATCACCTGTTTGATAGGTGTTGCTCTTGCCGGTCTCGACATTGGTGACCTGAAGCGTGCCGGCCTCGACATAGGCGTAACGCGGAAATGGATGCTTGTGGACCGGCAAGGTGGCGCCCGGCGCGATCTGATAGGCCGAGACCAGGACCTGCACGTTCTTCTGCGGCAGCGTGATCGGCTGGCCGGACGCAGTCTCGGTGCGAGAGGCAAGCGGGGTCACGACAACCGGCGTCCCGCTGGCGTCCAGCGCCTGGGCGTTGTTTGCAAACAGTGCAGCCGCGAGCAGCAGCGTCGGCGCCAAGATTATTCGCATGATTCCCCCCGAGCTGCGTCAGCATTGCGCAGCACGCATTGGCGCGCAAGCTTGTCTGTTGAGGAGCGCCTTATCCAGCTCTTCTAAACATGCCCGGCGTCATGCCATGCATGGCCCGGAACGTACGGGAGAGATGGCTCTGGTCGGCGAAACCTGCCGCGATAGCGGCGTCGGCGAGGCCAAATCCCTGTTCGATCAGCGCGCTCGCCCGGCGCAATCGCCGGTCGCGGATATAGGCCACCGGCGTCAGGCCGATCGCCTTGTTGAAGTCGCGGATGACCTGGAACCGGGTCACGCCACCCGCACCGGCAAGCCGCTTGAGGTCGAGCTGCGAGCCGAGCTCGCTTTCGACAAGGTCGCGATAGAGCGAAAACCTCCGCTGCGATCCGGAGCTTTCGACCTCCTCGGCCTGTCCGCTCGAGTCGCCATGCCGAACGATCAGCCGTCGCAGCGCCACGAGCAGGGACGTCTCGGCCGTCATTGTGTCTGGGGATGTCGAGCCCTGGTGTGCTGCCGTCAACGCTGCGGCGAGATTGTTGTCTTCGATAGTCGCGCGCGAAAACACCGGAGCGCCGTGCCAGCCGAGTTCGCGGGCAAGTGCGGTCATCAGCGGCACCGAGGGATAAAACGTCCGGTAGGCCCAGCCTTCGTCCGCCCCGCGTTCGCCGTCATGCCACTCCTCTGGATTGACGACGGCAATGGCGCCTGCCGGAGCAAGAACGCTTTGACGGCCGATGCGAATACGCTCGCAGCCGGAGGTAATCAGGGCGATCACATAGGTCGGGTGCGTGTGCAGGTCATAACGGTGCTGGGTGAAGCGCGCCTCGAACAGGCCAAGGTCGGGGAAGCACGGATGGCGCCAGTATTTCCCGGTCTCTGCCGCTTGGTTTGTCTTTGCCATGGTCAATCCGGTTCAAGACGCTTTTCGTCGGGCCTTCTATGGCTGGCAGGACCAAACCGCGCCGCCTTTGCCGGCGTGAAAGGAGGCATCATGTTGCACAATGACCCCATCGCCGCGCTGACACCAGAGGTCATAGGCTGGCGGCACCATATCCATGCCAATCCGGAGCTCGGATTCAATGAATACGAAACGGCGCGTTTCGTTGCAGAGAAACTGCGCTCCTTCGGCCTCGACGAGGTGCATGAAGGGATCGGCGGCACCGGGGTCGTCGGTGTCCTGCGCAGCGGTGGCGGCACACGCGCCATCGGCCTTCGCGCCGAGCTCGACGCGCTTCCGGTGCTGGAGAAAACCGGCTTGCTCTATGCTTCGAGGAGAGAGGGCGTGATGCATGCCTGCGGCCATGACGGCCACACCGCCATGCTGCTCGGCGCTGCCAAATTGCTCAGCGAGTCGCGCACCTTCGACGGCACCGTCACTTTCATCTTCCAGCCGGCCGAGGAAAACGAAGGCGGCAGCATGCGCATGATCGAGGACGGCCTGTTCAGGCGCTTTCCGGTCGAGGCGGTCTATGCGGTCCACAACTGGCCGGGCGTCAGGCTGGGGACGATCGCGGCCCGTGCTGGTGCGCAGATGGCGGCCGTCGACAATTTCGAGCTGACTTTCGAGGGTCTTGGCGCGCATGCCGCGATGCCGCAGCTCGGCGATGACCCGATCCTGGCAGCGGGCGCCTTCGTGCAAGCCGTCCAGCGCATCGTCAGCCGCACGGTCGACCCGCAGAGCGCGCTTGTCGTCAGCATCACGCAGATCCATGGCGGCAATGTCGGCAACATCGTGCCGGGCAAGGTCTGGCTGCAAGGCACCTGCCGCTTCTTCGAGCCCGGCCTTTCCAACCACTGCGAGACGCTGATTGGCGAGATCGCACAAGGCATCGCCGCCGCGCATTCGCTCAAGGCAAGGTTCGACTACCGGAAGGGCTATCCGCCACTGATCAACACCGCGGACGCGACGGCCCGCGCCGTCGAGGCGGCGGCATCCGTCGTCGGCCGGGAGAATGTCATGACCGAGTTCAGTCTCAGTCTCGGCTGCGAGGATTTCGCTTTCATGATCCGTGAGGCGAGCGGCTGCTATGCGTGGATCGGTGCCGGCGAGGTCGGCCCGGGCGAAGGCCTGCACGGCGACCGCTACGTCTTCAACGACGAGATCGTGCCGACGGTGATGCGCTACTACGTCAACCTCGTCGAGCAGACGCTTGCCGGCAAAGTATCTGAGCTGAAATGAAGACGTCGGTCTGGGGGCCGCAGGTATTTCCCAAGTCTCGGCAAGCTTTGCAGAGGAGATAATCGACTACGTCAGAGACCCGCTATCGCAGGGCAATAGCGGGCCTAGTCCTTCTACAGCAGTTTTTCCGGCGTGATCGGCAGCTCCCGGATCCGCTTGCCTGTAGCGTCGAAGACGGCATTGGCAACCGCTGCGGCAACGCCGGTGGCGCCGAGCTCGCCGATGCCCTTGCCGCCAATCGGGCTGGCATGCTCGTCCACCTCGTCGACGAAGTGGATAATGATGTCGCCGGGAATGTCGGCGTTGACCGGAATGGCAACCCCTGAAAGGTTCTTCGACAGGAACCGCCCGAGCACCGGTTCGTGCCTGCTCTGCTCCATCGCCGCCATGCCCCAGCCCCAGATGATGCCGCCCGTCATCTGGCTGCGTGCGGTGCGGGGATTGACGATGCGGCCGGCGCTGTAGCTGCCGACGGCGCGACGAAGCCTGAGCAGGCCGAGCCCCGGATCGACGCCGACCTCCATGAAAATCGCGCCGAAAGTGCGCATGGCGAGGCCTTTGCCATGCTGCGCCGGATCGAACGAGCCGGAGCCGATGATCTCGCCGATGTCGGTATGACTCATCACGTCGGCGATCGTCTGACCGCCGGCAGCGCCTTTGCGGCGAATATGGCCGTCTTGCATCTCGACCTCGTCGGGCGGCAGATTGGCAAGACGGGCAAGCTGCGAACGTGCATCTTCGGCGGCTGCAAGCACCGCCGCGCCCACCCCCATGGTCGACGATGAGCCATAGGTCGGACCCGCCTCCGGCAGCTGTGTATCGCCCATTTCCAACTCGATCCTCTCCATCGGCAGGCCCAGGACATCGGCTGCGATCTGCGGAAAGATGGTGAGTGTTCCGGTCCCTATATCCTGGGTGCCGGTGCGGATGAGCACCGTGCCGTCCCTGTGCAACCTGACCTCGGCTGCAGGCGTCGGGTTGCGGAAACAGCCCATGCTGCAGGTCGCCATGCCGTAGCCGATCAGCCAATCGCCATCGCGTTGCGGCTTGCGCGGGCGCTCGCGCCAGCCGAACAGGCGGGCGCCTTCCTCATAGGCCTCGCGCAGCTTCTTCGACGACCAGGGCTGGCCGGTGGCCGGATCCGTGTCCGCATGGTTGATCAGACGCAGGTCGAGCGGATCGATGCCGAGGCGGTGGGCGAGCTCGTCCATCGCGCTTTCGAGGGCCCAGGTGCCGGGACCCTCGACCGGCGCGCGCAGCGCCGTCGGCATGGCGACGTTCGCGCGCTCGACGCGCTGGCTGAGACGCATGGCCGGCGTGGCGTAGAGACCCTTCGAGGCTTCGGTGGCGAACTCGACGAAATCGTCGGTGACGGTGGTCAGGTTGACCACGTCCTGTTGCACGGCGGTCAGCTTGCCCGACTTGTCCGCCGCCAGCACGATCTTCTGTGCCATGCGCGGCTGATAGCCGAGACAGGAATAGGCATTGGCGCGGCTGAGCGCCAGCCTGACCGGGCGCTGCATGATGCGCGCCGCGGCGGCGGCCAGCACCTGATGCGGCCAGATCCAGCCCTTGCCGCCGAAGCCGCCGCCGGTATGGCGGGAAATCACGCGGACCTTCTCGGCCGGGACATTCATGCGGGCCGCAACCACCTGGCGGACACCGTAGACGTGCTGCGTGGCGTCGTGCAGCGTCAGCTCTCCGTCGTTCCACTCGGCGAGCGTCGCCGAGGGCTCCATGGCGTTGTGATGGCGCGACGGCTGCAGGTAGACGGCTTCGACCATGGCGGCTGCGTTGCTAAGCCCGCGGTCGACCTCGCCCTTCGTAAACGTCGGCTCCAGGAACAGAAAGCCGCTCTCCCTCGGCACGACCGCAGCCTTGTCGATTGCGGTCCATTCGGGTGGTGCCGGCAATTCCGGCTCGGCGAACTCGTAGCGCAACGAGACGCGGCGGGCGCCGGCTTCCGCCGCCTCCAGTGTCTCGCCCAGCACAATTGCAAGCGGCTGGCCCTCGTGACGTATCTCGTCGTTCTGCATGGGCATGAAGCTCTGCGCCGCCGGCGGACCTTCGGCGTGCTGCGTCTGCGTATCCGGCTCGGCCCTTGGCGATGCGAACCGGCCGAATTTGGGCATGTCCTCATGCGTGAGCACGCGCACGACGCCTTCCTCGGCGAGCGCGTCGTCGACCATGATCGACGTCACGCGGCCGGCGGGAACGGGCGCGGTCACCAGCACTGCATAGAGCAGGTCGGGGGCAAAATAGTCGGCCGCATAGCGGGCGCGGCCGGTAACCTTGACGCCGCCGTCAGGGCGGGCAACAGGCTGGCTGATCATCATGACGGCACCCTCGCTGCTCTTTCGATCGCCCGCAAAGCGGCGGTCTTGGCCAGTTCGATCTTGTAGGCGTTCTGCGACAAGGGACGCGCTTCGGCGAAGGATTGCTCGATAGCGGTGCTCAACGCCTCGCGATCGCCGACATCGGCACCGGCGAGCCGCTCCTCGGCGGCGCTCAGCCGCCACGGCCGCAGCGCGACGGACCCCAGCGCCAGGCCAGCCCGACGAATGGTCCGGCCGTCCATCTCCAGCACCGCGGCGGCGGAGACGATGGCATATTCGTAGGATTCGCGCTCGCGCACCTTGAGGTAAGCCGATCGCGGCGCCGGTGCCGGCAGCTCGATTGCCGTGATCAGTTCGCCTTGCTGCAACACATTGTCTGCCTCGGGCCGCGTGTCGGGAAGCAGGTGGAATTCGGCTGCCGGAATGCGCCGGCCGCCGCTGCGGTGCGCGGTGACGATGACTGCATCAAGTGCTGCCAGTGCCACCGCCGGGTCGGATGGCTGGGTGGCGATGCAATCCTCGGTCCAGCCGAATATCGCGTGATTGTCGTTGATGCCATGCAATGCCGAGCAACCGGAGCCGAGCCGACGTTTGTTGCACGGCAACTGCTCTTCGGCACGGAAATAGGCACAGCGCGTCTTCTGCAGCAGATTGCCGCCTATCGTTGCGAGGTTTCTCAGTTGCGGCGACGCCGCGTTGAGGATCGCCTGGCTCAACACCGGATAGTCGCGCATGACCAACTCGTGCTGCGCGACGTCGTTGAGATGCGTCAGCGCGCCGATCCTCAAGCCGCCGCCGGGCAGTGCCTCGATCTGATCCAGCCCGTCGAGGCGGGAGATATCGATGATCCGCGCCGGCCCGGCAATGCCAAGGCGCAGCCAGTTGAGCAATTCGGTGCCGCCGGCGAGAAAAGCGCTGTCCGGCGCCGCTCCGGCCGCGATCGTTTCGCCCAGGCTATCGGCGCGCGCATAGACGAATGGGGTCATTGGCTCGCCCTCCCAGCCGCTGCGCGCACCGCCTCGACGATTTGCGGATAGGCCGAGCAGCGGCACAGATTGCCGCTCATCCATTCGCGGATCTCGGCGTCGGAGCCGGTATGTCCCTCCTCGATCAGCGCCGCCGCCGACATCACCTGTCCGGGCGTGCAGAATCCGCACTGGAAACCATCATGATCGATGAACGCCTGCTGCACGGGATGAAGCGCATCGCCGTCCGCCAGGCCCTCGATCGTCGTGACCTCGCGTCCCTCGGCGGACACGGCCAGTATCATGCAGGCATTCACACGCCGTCCGTCGAGATGCACGGTGCAGGCGCCGCACTCGCCGAAATTGCATCCCTTTTTCGTTCCGGTCAGATGAAGCCGCTCGCGCAACAGGTCGAGCAGCGTGACGCGGGGATCGAGATCGGAAAGGCTGTGGTCCTCGCCGTTCACCCGCAACCGCAGTAGGTGCCGATCGTGGAAGTCCATTGGGGGTACCTCGAAGCACATGCCGTCCTAGTCGCAGGGACTCGTCCAGCAATCAGCCGCCCACCTGTCGAGGCGAAATAGGGCGGTCGATTTCGGGGGAAAGGCACTGCCGGTCACGGAAGGCGAAAAACGTTTGGGACCCCGCACGGGATGCGCTGAGAATGCCACGCCGCAAAAAGTGCACCGTCACCGTAATTCGTGGCCGCCTGTGTATCCTGCTGGCCACCTGTGCTGCATTCAAGTTAGTGAAACACGCAATCAACGAGCTAAAAGATAGATATGATGCCAGGGTTAACCGTTTCGTAGCCTAGGCGCGGCTCAAACTTGTCTTTGGGGATTGCGCCGGAGACAGTTCCGGTTGAACGGTAATCCACCTCTGTCTTCTTCTTTTTCTTGATCGTGCCTGACAAATCGGCACAGAGTTGCGCTGTCCCTTTTCTGGCTACCACCTTTTTCTCGTGCGCAACGGCGGCGGTGGATCCGGCAATCACAATTGCCGCGCACACGATGGCCAATCTCATCGAATTTCCTCCCCCAAGCGCCGGCCTAAGCCGCGGTCGATCTACCGACGCTGGGGCCGAAGCTCAGGTCGGCATCTTGGCCGAAGCGCATTATCACTGAGCCGATTGGCTCTGGCGCGTTATCAGCCTCTTTCAGGTAAAGCGTCTTCCTTCATTTGAGTGAAATCGAGCGATGGTTTCCCTTCGAACGCAGAATTACGGTGACAGTGCGCTTTCGCTACATTGGCCCGCTGCGGGCCTCAGCTGGGTTAACCAGCTTCCTGGGCGGAGCATGGGCCTGCTCAATTGTGTTTTGACTATTTGGCTGCACGGGCGCGTAAAATATCCGGTTCGCCCAGTTGTGGGCGGGAGGATAATGTTATGAAGATGAATCGACGTAATGCTCTCGCCCTTGGTGCCACCTCGTTGTCGACCCCGCTATTGGTTGCATTGCCGACTCCGGCAGCGGCCAAGACCTACGGTCCGACTGATGGCAAAGAGATTTTTCCCGGCGTTCGGCTCGTCGAACTGGGAACACGAGACTCCCATATCAAGGGGTACAAGAAAATCGCGATGGAAGACGTCGTGTATCAGCCAAAGGGATCTAGCCCGCTGGGGGATGTCATGGCCGACGACATGGTCTGCACGGTCACTGAAGGCGAGCTGCAGGTCACGGCCGGGGATATGCAGTTCACAGCCAAGGAAGGCGATGTATGGAGCTGCGGCAAGGGTAGCACGAAGGAGGCTGCTACGAACAACGGGACAGTGGTCGCCGTGATGCGGGTGATTAACCTCAAGGCTGAATAAAGCCAAGTTGGCGATCGTGGGCGCAATCCGCGCCCGGGTGGAATCTTGCGGGTTAGCGATCTAACCGGCCAGCGCCATTCCAGTGCCAACGCCGATGGCAGAGGCCCATTAGAAGCTTCCCGGCCAGATCGATGGCCAAGACGCGGATGGCTCCCCAAACGTCTGCACGGGGGGCCTTATCGCGCTGGCAAGATCGTCAAACGTCGTTTCCATTCCTGGAGTCTAGATCAACACCGGGAATCTCTGAATTCCCCTGTTTGTTGTCCGCTAATTCAGCATGTCAACGCAGCGGCTTCTTGCGCTTCGGCGGCCTGTACTTCTCGACCAGCCTGACCTTATCAATATCGCAAGCATCATTCGAACGAACACTTTTCGTCCACGAGGAGGGAAGGGAATGCGGTCGGTGGCGCTCTCAATACCTACACATAGCCGGCCGTCAGCAGTGGTGACGATGGCACAGTTCGCGGAGCCGGTTGCCGTTAAAAAATGTCGCGTTCGCGGAAGATATTTCGGATAACGCACCCACCTAGAAAGTACGGCAACTGCTTTCCTTGTGCCTCGCATAAGGCCTCAGCTGGGTTAACCAGCTCCCTGCGCGTCATTTGCCGATATAGGCGGCCAGCTCGTCAGGCGTCCCCATGGGAAAGGCCTGTTTCAGATGGTCGAGGAATGCGGAGACGCGGGCGCTCAGCAGCCGCCGAGAGGGATAGAGCGTCCACAGGGCGATGTCGGGTCGATCGAGATCCCCCCAATGTACCAGTGTTCCGTCCGCCAGATCATGGCTCACCAGCGACACAGGTAGGCGCGCCGCGCCGACGCCCGCTCGTACCGCATCCCGGACCATGATGAGTGACGACAGCGCAAGGACCGGCTCGATCGCGATTGTTGACCGGCCAGTGGGCGTCTTCACGTCCCAAGCCCCTCGATCGGCTGTCGAACGCATGACGGCCGGGGTCGCCAGACCGTCCGCCGGCCGGGCGAGGTGAGGACTTGCCACGACCACCAGTCGATCACGCAGAAAGGCTCGCCCAACGAGGCTCTCATCCGGATCCGGATTGACCCGGATCACCAGGTCAAATCCCTCTTCGATCATGTCGACGGCGCGGTCTTCGGTCGTGACCTCGAGCCTTACCTCCGGGTATTTCAGGGCGAAGCCGGCAGCGATCTTCCCCATCGCGGTCTGTGAGAACAGCACTGGGGCGCTGATCCGCAACCTGCCTCGCGGCCTTTCGCCGCCTGAGGCGATCGCGGCCGCTGTCTCTTCGAGCTCGGAAAGCAACCGGCCCGCGCGCTCGAAAAGCGCACGTCCTTCTTCCGTCAGCTTCAACGCGCGGGCGCCACGCTCGAACAGCCGTAGATCCAGACTGGCCTCCAACTCCGCCACGCGTCGGGACAAGGTTGCCTTCGGGCGCCCGGCAGCGCGGGCGGCCTTACCGAAGCCCCCGTGGCGGGCGACCAGATTGAAATCGGCAAGGGCAAGTAGATCCATATGTTCCACCAATGAGACGGCGTGTCCAAATATAACGCCTACCGACACAAATGTGGATCACTAATTTCTGAGCAGCCATCCGGCTCAACTCAGGAGTAACCCCATGACCATTCTCGTTACCGGCGCGACCGGCAATGTCGGCCGCAACGTAGTCGAACAGCTCGTGAAGCGTGGCGCCCATGTGCGCGCTTTGGTTCGCGATCCCTCCAAGGCCAATTTCCCCACTGGCGTAGATGTCGTGCAGGGCGACCTGCTCGATGTCGATTCCCTGCGCAAGGCGTTCTCCGGCGTCTCCACCCTTTTCCTGCTGAACGCGGTGGTGGCCGACGAATACACCCAGGCGCTGGTAGCGCTGGCCGTTGCCCGTGAGGCCGGCATCGAGCGGATCGTCTACCTGTCGGTGATCCACAGCGACATCTACGTCAATGTGCCGCATTTCGCGGGCAAGTTCGGCGTCGAGCGGATGATCGAACAGATGGAGCTCAACGCCACCATCCTGCGGCCCGCCTACTTCATGGACAACGACATCACGATCAAGGACGTGGTGATCGGCTACGGCATCTATCCGATGCCGATCGGAGCCAAGGGCATCGCCATGATCGACGCGCGGGACCTGGGCGAGATCGCCGCGATCGAACTCCTCCGCCGTGAGCAGGCCGCCGCGCCGCTCCCGCTCAATCGCATCAACCTGGTCGGCCCCGACACGCTGACTGGCACGGACGTCGCAGCGATCTGGACGGACGTCCTCGGTCGACATATCGCGTATCCCGGCGACGACACCGCCGGCTTCGAGCAGAACCTGCGGCAGTTCATGCCGAGCTGGATGGCCCTCGACATGCGCCTGATGGCGGAGCGCTTCCTCACGGACGGCATGGTCCCCGATGCCGGCGATGTCGATCGGCTGACCGCGCTGCTGGGCCGGCCGTTGCGCTCCTATCGCGACTATGCGGCCGCAATTGCCGTCTGAGCCCCATCACCGACGTTCTGTCCAGGAGACATATCATGATTTACTCGACCGCTACCGTTCCGGTGAATCCCCGAGGCGAGACCAAGCTGACCCGTGCGCAGATATGGCAGGGCCTGGAACTCAAGGCGCGCGACGCCCGCCTGTTCCTGCCCGCAGGCCTCTGCACCCGTTGCGACGTGGAGGAGAGCGCGACCCACTTCGTGCGCGAAGCTATGATCGCCGGTACTGATCTGCGCGAGATCGTGACGCTTGAGCAGGAAGCAAGGTCACCTTCTTCCAGGCGACCGGTCCGCGCGAAGGCGCGGAAATCGCCTTCATAGCTAGTGGTCGGGTCATTCACATCAGTTGCGCCAACGGCAATTGCAACCAGCTGGTGAGCGAGCTGCTTTATAAGCACGGACGAAACGCAAAGCCAGTCCGTCAAAACGCGGGTGTAGATGACGTACTGCTTCACGGCTTTGTCCAGTTCAAGCGTTGTGCCTGACAAAGTGGTGGCCGAAGCATTGTCTAACGTCAACGTTCGTTGTGCTTGACAAGAACCGCAAGATTGAATGGAGGGGCACTGTTTGGTCTGACGGCGAGCCGAGTAGCGACGAGCCTCGCATGGGCCTGGTCCATCCCGCCAAAGTCGAAAGTAGGGTGTTCGTTGCGGGAACGGAAGGTCGACGCTGCGGAAGGGGGCATGGGGTCTTCGCGCGAGCGGGTTATCCGATCCCCCGCTCAGAAATTTCTACCAAACATTCCTGACGGTTACGGCCCGAGCATTGTACGGTTCTTACATCCTGTTGATGTCGGTCAGGGAGAGAGTACTGTCGTCTCTTCGGCGTGCCCCTCGGGGATGGTCGGATGAGTGTCGTTCAAAGTGTCAGTCCAATTCTACATCAGGCTATTGCTGCACTCCTGAACGGGGCGGCTCGCGGAGACATTGTCTCGATCAAGGCTGCAATAGAACGAGTCCGCGTGACTGCGCCTAATCTGCGGGCATCTGACGAAGAGCTAACTGAGGCTATCCTTGAGGTAGCTTCCGCCACTGGCCTGTTCGTGTGTTTCGACGGCCGGGAGTAGCTCTCAGCCACGCGCCTCACTAATCCGCCTAACGTTCCCCCCCAGCATTCCAGGAATTTTGCTCATTGTGGCCCCGCGAGAGGGGGCGCGCGGTCCTGCTTGATCTTCGTAATTAGCAGGAACAAATCCGCTCGCGGTGCAGTTCGGTCCTTTTAAGCATGCAGGCCCGAACATGGCTGAAATCGATAAAGCCAAACAGAAGGTTATTGCCGAAGTTGTGCGGCGGTGGATCACTTCAGAGGTAATCCGCAATTACCTTCGCAACCTGCTAAATCTGCCTGTAGAAAGGGGAACTGCCGGCTGAGCAAAGGTATTTGCTGGAGGAACTTGATAGGGCCGACAAAGAGTGACGTATGGCCCCCCACTGGTTCAACCCTCCGGTCCCCGTCAAGACACAGCGTACCGGGATCATTCGCAACGTCAACAACGCCGAGACAGCCGGCGAGGAGCTGATGAAGTGGACCAAGCGTGGCCCTTGCTGGGACCTCGCGGTGCGCGTTTGCATGGCCGTGATATTCGACGAGATGGAACCCGAGGAGGCCCGCAAAGCATTCCTGGCTGCCGCGATGGAGGAGGGGACGTTAATTCCCCCAACGACAAATAGCTAAATTGTTTTGCGGTATAAGGTTCTATGTGTCTCTGACCAACACCGCCTTCCAGAAAGGAGCCCGCCGCCGGTGAGGGACAGGCGACGGACCCCCCTCAGCGGCTGCATCCACGAAGACTCGACCGCTGCAAGTTCTAACCCCGCGAGGGCCTACATCGTTCCCTACAACCTGGGTTGGTCGGCAGGCTTGTGCCGCTCTAAGTTCCCCTTATGGCAACCCATTGGTTCTCCCCTCCGGTTCCTGTGACGACTGACCGTGCCGGTATGACCCGGAACGTGAACAACGTCGAGGCAGCCGGACAGGAGCTGATGAAGTGGACCAAGCGTGGCCCCAAATGGAACCAAGCGGTGCGCGTCTGCATCGCCTGCATTTCCGACGAGATGGAACCTGAGGAGGCACGAAAGGCATTCTTGGCTGCTGCCGAGGAGGAGGGGTGCTGCGCTCGTCTGATTAGGGCCGAATGTGCCAGTTACCCGAGCCCAGTACCCAAACATTCCTGATCCCTAATGCAACCATTCCCTGATCTCCGAGTTGCGCGACAGGCGGGGAAGCTCGGTCGACATGACAAAGCGCGACAAAGCTGGGCATAAGTCCCTTGCAGACGCCGTTCGGGAGTTGATCGGAACCGAAGACAATCGTCGTCATGTACACAAGCTGTTTGGGCCAGTCGAAACAGAGCTGACCCCAACCCTAGCTTCATTACTTGAGGCGATTGGTAAGGCCAGAGACGACGAAACTCCCTAGCCGCTCTAAGTTCAGCCTCATGGCAACCCTCGGCATTGGCGCCGACTTGCTGGAGCTTTTCATGAAGGCCCGCGATGCAGGCTGAGCCGGACGAGGAAGATCAGCGCCCTGACCTACCGTTCCAGGGCGGGCCTCGGGTAAGGCATTTCAAATTTAAAAGGAACGTCGGTTAATACCCCTCGGCGTCAGGCTTGACAGCGGTCCCATGTCGATTGTGAGTGCCGCCTTCCTCCTCTATGCGTGTGATCTCGCTGGCAAGCTCGATCTGCTGACCTCTCTTGATCTTGGACGTGCTGTCCACGATGGAATGCGGGAAGCCGTAGCTCGGAATCGAGACGCTTGCCCGGTCCTCAGTGACCCGCCTACGTATCGTGGCCGTGATCGCAACCAGTGCCCCGCGCCAGACGCTTGAGCCTGGAGCGGACGGCGCCTAGTCAAGATGTTGCTAATATACATCGGCCTGCAAGCTTCGCCGTTGGCGAGGCGGCCCAGCGGCTTGGTTGCGGGGGGGACGGCAGCTAGAGGCCGCTGGGCCTTGACGACCAGCGAGCTTAAGAGGAGGCCCTGTGCTGGCTGGTCAAAACCTTGCGCTTAGGGCAACGGAAAAGCATCATTCGAACGAACACTTTTCGTCAACGAGGAGGGAAGGGAATGCAGTCGGCGGCGCTTACCCATTACATAGCCGGCCCTCAGCAGTGGTGACGACTGACACAGTTCGTGGAGTGGCGAGCGGAATCGTCGCTCAGCAATCACATTCTTCCACGATAGGGAATCCCAGACGCAGTGACCATGGTCTTGGCGTTGTCAAAACCGTGGTGTCAGCCAAAACAATGAAAACGCCGGAGCCTTGAAAATACTGGCTCCCCGGGCCGGACGAAACCGCGAACTATGAGCTGCCGATTCCTCTCAAAACTGCGCCGCAGCCCGCCATCAAGACTCGCGAGCGTGACCGGGAGCGCGCCGAGCGCCTCCGATCAACCGGTGGGCCAAAACCATCTTTGAGGCAACGGGCAGTCGCACTCGCGAAGGAGGGCGTTGTGCGCACACACGATCTCACAGACATCGGCGTTCCCCCTGTTATCTAACCCGGATGTGCGAGGGAGGGGCCGCTAATCAAGGTTCGCTATGGAGTCTAGTGAGCAGCAGACGGGGAGGCGGCATAATTACCTTATGCGCGCCTGTCGGAACAACGTGATTGCGGCAAGGAGCGGACGTTGCCCCGCCTATGCGGCTTGCTCACTCTAGCGTCGGGGCGGTCCGCAGACCGTTGAATCGAAAAATCGCTACGAAGCCCACGGGCAGACCTTAGCCTCCGGCGCTGAGCATTTCGACGATTGTTAAATCCAAAGAATCACCACAGGACGGTGGCCGTCGAGCGAGTTTTTAGCAGCCCATTTCCGCAGCCTCTTAATGTGCAACTTGGGAAGCTGCCGACATCAATTCCTCGGGATTCGGCGCTCTGAAGGTGTTGAGCCCATCCTCCAGAACTTCAGTGAAGTTCCAGCGTACGATGCCCGCCCGGTCGATTAGGAACTGACCGACAAGCTGCGCCTGGCTGGAAGCCATCGCCTGCTGATCGACTTCCGTAATCTCATAACCTTCCTTCTTGTTAAGAAATTCATTCATTGCCATGACGTCCATAGGCTCGGGCAACTCGCCCGGAAGATGGAACGGTATCGCCATGACCGTGTCCATCCCGACCTCGCGCAAGCCGAAAGCACGGTGCGAGGCTCGCTCCGGGTCGGATGCGGCGAGAAGATCGGGTGCCGGGTGGTAACGGAAATAGAGCCGCGCCCGCTCGACCGGCGTATTGACCACAGCCAGGCATTCGACGCCTTTCTCCCGCAGGGCCGGCTTAAGTTGCGCCATCGCCGCGACATGGCGCCGGCAGAACGGACAGTGCAGGCCTCGGAACAAACCGATCAACAACGGGCTACGGCCTCGAAAATCATCGAGCGCGATCTTGCCTTCGCGTGAGATCGCATTGAGCACAACATTCGGTGCGCTGTCGCCCGGCTGCAGCGGGCGGTCAACACTACTCGTAGACATGGACAACCTCCTCGCCGCGATCAGTCAGGGAAAGCAGCACACCCAGCGGAGGCGATCAAGTGCTGGGGGCGAAAGCTTCCTGTGCCAAGGCAATAGCTTTCGACCTCTGCCATATTGCCGAGGTCGAGATTACGCGCGTTGCAAGCCCATCATAACACGAAAAAGCATCTGCGTCGCCAGTCCTGCGATCGGCTTGCGAAGAATAGGCGGGGGCGGGCCAGGCCGCTATTCTGCGCTTGATTTCATCTGTCCTCAATGCTCTGACACGAGATCGATGCGTAGGGAAAAATCGCACGCCGGCGTGCAAAATCGCGACTTGGCGTAGAAAAGGCGATGGCTCCCCGGGCCGGATTCGAACCAGCGACCAACCGGTTAACAGCCGGTTGCTCTACCACTGAGCTACCGGGGAACAGAGGCTCTCATGTGAGTGGGGCAGCCTATAGCAAACCCGTTTCGGCTTTGCAAAGAAGCATTTCGCATTTTTTCGGTGCTTTTTGGCGCAGGGCTTTCTGGCAATGGCCGGCGAGCACCCTCATATGAGCTGTCTCTCGCCTGTCGGGGAACGGAAAAGGCCGTTGCGGCTTTCTCCGGCTGATGGTGCTACTGATGCAAACGGATCGACATTTCACATGACGGCAATGAGCGACGAACAGCCACCGGCCCGGAAAATCTCGGTCTTCGGCCGCCAGTTCACCATGCCGCGCTCGCGCGGCCTCAGGATTGCGATCGGCGTCGTGCTGATCATCGGCGGCATTCTCGGCTTCCTGCCGATCCTTGGGTTCTGGATGGTGCCGATCGGATTGCTGGTGCTCTCCTACGAATTCGCATTGGTGCGCCGTCACCGGCGCCGTTTCGTCGTCTGGTGGGAGCGGTGGCGGCGGCCGGACTGAGATTGCCCTGCTGACGGGCCGCTAGCCGGAAAATGCCGGAGGACGGCGTGCTCCGCCTATGCATTAGCTTCTGCATTACCGAGGTTGGTCGAAGCAGCTTTCCAGGCGTTCGCAAAGCTCCTTGAGGACGGCGGTAGCCGATGCGAGCCGCGCAGGGTCGCGCGGCGGCAGGCTGTTTGCGCCTTCTATGCTGAGGCGGTCGATGGCATAGCGCACAAGCTCTGCAGACTGCGACAATCCGCGCGGAGTGCCATCTTCCGTAGCTGCTCGACGCATGGCGGACCCTCCTATCTGCCCAACGTGGCCGCCGGTATCGGGTTCCTCTCGCCGAGAATCGTGCTTAACGATAAGCTAATATGTTGTTGCTAGTATGGTATTGCGTTGATAAGCAGCGCCTCGATGTCGGAAGAACCGTTGGGAATGCATGGTGGCCGCTTGACGGCATTTTCGCCGCAACCTATTGGAGCCGGGTGGAACGCCGGGAGCAATGAGGCCTCGTGGCGGAGTGGTTACGCAGAGGACTGCAAATCCTTGCACCCCGGTTCGATTCCGGGCGAGGCCTCCAATGCCCGAGCCCCCGCGCGTCAGCGCCAGGGGGCTTCAGTTCCGGTCGAAACAGCCGCGGCCTTCGCGCGGCAAGCGGATGGTTGGAACATGAGCGCTGATTTTGCCGAACGCCGGGTGAAGATGGTCGACGGCCAGATCCGCACCACCGACGTGACCAGCGCGCCGTTGCTCGAGGCGATGCTTGTCGTGCCGCGCGAGGCCTTTGTCGGCGCCGGCCAGCGCGATCTCGCCTATATCGATGAGGACATCCGTATTGCCGATACGGCCGACGGCCCGCGCTATCTGATGGAACCGTCGCCATTGGCCAAGCTGATGCAACTGGCCGATATCGGCTCAAGCGCTTCGGCACTCGATGTCGGCTGCGGCACTGGCTATGCGGCGGCGATCCTGTCGCGGCTGGCAAGGTCCGTGGTTGCGCTGGAAAGCGATCCGGCGCTGGCCGAAACCGCCACTTCGACGCTTGCCGCGCTGGGTTGCGGCAATGTCACGGTGGTCCAGGGGCCGCTGCCGCAAGGCCATGCTGCCAAGGCGCCTTACGACGTGATCCTGTTCGGCGGCAGCGGCGGGGAGGTGCCGGCGGCGCTGTTCGACCAGCTTGCCGAAGGCGGCCGACTCGTCGCCGTGGAGGGGCAGGGCAATTCGGGCGTAGCCCGGCTTTTTTTTAAGACTGGAGGGGTTGTAACGGGAAGACGCGCATTTAATGCGGCAATTAAGCCACTACCTGGATTTGAACGCATTCCCGCCTTCGAATTCTGAGTGATTTTGCCTTGCAGCGAAGGCGTTGTCATGATCGCTTGCGTTTGAACAATCGTTGCTGATCTGCATAACCGGGTGTTTCTTGGGGGCTTTCAGCGGGGGAACGATAAAAAACGCGGCGCCGGCTGATCAGAGGAGAAGCCAGCGTGGCGCAGTTCCCGTGCAAAACGAATGAGGGAATATAACGTGCCGTCTGTACGCAAGTTGCTTTTTACCGCTGTCCTCGTTTCGGCGACCGCGCTTTCTCCAATGGTCGCCTCGGCCGAAACGATCATCGGGGCCCTTTCAAAGGCCTACCAAAACAATTCCTCGCTCAATTCGACACGCGCCGGCGTCCGCGTCACCGACGAGGGCGTTGCAATCGCCAAGTCCGGCTGGCGCCCGACCATCACCGGTTCCGCGGACATCGACTACACCAGCACCCACGTCAATGGTACCAGTCGAACCGCACGCATAACTACCGGCAACTTTGGCGTCCAGATCAATCAAACCCTGTTCGACGGCTTTCAGACCAGGAACAATGTCGCGGCCGCTGAAGCGCGGGTCAGCGCCTCGGTCGAGAGCCTGCGCAACACCGAAGAAAACACCCTGTTCAACGCGGCAAGTGCCTATATGGACGTCATCCGCGACCGCCAGATCGCGGTGCTGACCGAACAGAATCTGCAATTCCTGACCGAGCAGGCGCGTGCGGCGCGTTCGCGCTTCGAGGTCGGCGAAGGCACGCGCACCGACGTCGCGCAAGCCGATGCTTCGCGCGCCTCCGCGGTGGCGCAGTTGAGCGCCGCCCGCGCGACAGCGCTGGCAAGTGCTGCGACCTATCGCCAGATCGTCGGCGACGAGCCGGGCAGGCTCAGGCCGGCTTCGCCGCTGTCAAAGCTGTTGCCGTCGAGTCTCGATGCAGCGATTGCGATCGCATCGGCCGAACATCCGGCCATCCTCGCCACCGAGCATCTGGTCGACGCGGCGGCGTTTTCGGTTAAATCGGCCGAAGGCGCGCTGCTGCCGCAGCTTTCGGCTAGCGCCGGCGTTTCCGGCGACTATCGCAACACGGTTCCGGGCGTCCTTGGGGCATCGCAGGATGGTACAAGGACGTCGGCGAACATCGGCGCGACACTGACCGTGCCGATCTATTCCGGCGGACGGACCTCGGCGACCGTGCGCCAGAACAAGGAATCGCTCAGCCAGGCGCGGATCGAAGTCGACGTGAGTCGCGACCAGGTGCGCCAGGCCGTGACATCGGCATGGACGCAATATACCGCCGCGCAGCAAAGCGTCACGGCCAACCGGCAGGTGGTCGCCGCCGCGCAGCTTGCCTTGAACGGCGTCATCGAGGAGCGCAATGTCGGCCAGCGTACCACGCTCGACGTTCTCAATGCGCAGGCGACCGTCATCACTGCCAAGATCAATCTTGCCAGTGCCGAACGCGACGTGGTGGTGGCAAGCTATGCCATCCTCTCTGCGGTTGGCCATTTGTCGGCAGACCGCCTTGCGCTCAATGTGACGAAGTACAGGCCGGAAGAGCATTACAACGCCATCAAAGACAAGTGGATCGGCCTGCGCACGCCGGACGGCCGCTGATCGCCAGGCCGTGTTTTCAGCCCGCGCTCGAACGACGCGCGGGCTTCCACTCCCGACCCTAATCTGTTGAAATCCGAGATGTCGCCAGATTGGGGATTCTCGCAGGGCGTTCCGTCGGTTACGCTGTCGCCATGATTCGAATCCGGCATTGCCGGACAGGAAATCTGAGAACGAGTCACAAGGGCGGCGGATGTGACGATGGCGACGGCAAGCAGCGTACAGCGCGAACCTTCCATGGAAGAGATACTGGCTTCCATCAGAAGGATCATCGAGGACAGCGATACCGGCCGCAAGCAGCCGGGCGACGCGGACGAGCTGCGCCAGGATCTGCAACCGGCGCCGGCAGCCGGACGGGCAGCGGAGGGCGATGCGTTCCGTTCCGAACTGCGCGGCGGACTGGAGATCGCCAAGCCGGCCACGCGGGCCGAGGTGCAGCCATCATCCGCGCCCGTCAATGCGTATACGGAAGTGCGTCCCGGCCCGGCAAAAGCGCCGGTCACTCTGGCTGAGGTGAACACCGCTCCCGAACCGCCCGCAAAGCCGGATCGGCCTGCGACGGCCAAGGCTGCCGAGACGACGGACACCATCATTGCCGATTGGCGGCGCGAGATCGCAGCGGTCGGCGACGCGATGGCCAAGCCGGACCGGGCCGAGCCACCCCGGACGCCGGACGCCGGGCCAAAAGCCGAGGTTTTCGAAGACGAGGCGACTGCTGGACCTGCGCCGGAGCCTTCTGAAAATGGGCCGCAGTCTTCGGAAACCGGCCTGGAACCTTCGAAAATCGGCCCGGGACCTTCGAAAATGGGATTGGCGAGTTCGGCGGCCAGCGAGGCGCCGTACTCTCGGCCGGCGATCCTTTCGGAACATACGGGGCGGCAGGTTGCCGCCGCCTTCGGCGAGCTTTCAGACGCATTTGCCAGCCGCAGCAAGAAGACCTTCGACGAGATGGCCGAGGAGATGCTGCGGCCGATGCTGCAGGACTGGCTAGACAACAACCTGCCGACGCTGGTCGAGCGGCTGGTGCGCGAGGAAATCGAGCGCGTCGCGCGCGGCGCGCAGTAAGTTCAGAAACCAGGACCAAAGGCTGTCTCCAGGCGGCGTCTTTATTGAGTTTGGACGCCACCCCTCCGGTGTCGAAATCGCCGCTGCCCCTCATCCGCCCTGCCGACAGGCGCCATCGGCGAAGCATCCAATCTTCCCCGTTGCGGGGGAGATGCCCGGCAGGGCAGAGGGGGGTGCTGTCCCTCCGGCCTCTCAACGATCGCAGCTACGCCTGCAGGCAATTGAATTTCCGAGATTGGGGAAGACAGACGTCGAAGGTGGCGATCCTTCCCACCCCCCTCTGTCCTGCCGGACATCTCCCCCGCAAGAAGGGAGATCGGATGACGCTTTGGCTTTCGCCAACCACCAATGCTGCAAGGCAGGGCAATGAGGGGCAGTGCAACCTGAAGCGATTGCCTTGCAACGATCACTTCCGCGAGTTGCACCTAACCATCCCAGCGCTATCTATTTGGCCATGCCGCCCTTGCGGTTGACTTGGCAACAACCTTCCGATTTACACCGGACCACAAATTCCGGACAGCGCGGACCGTTTTCCCATGCTCGAAAAGACCTACGACGCCAAAGCCGTCGAGCCGAAGATTGCCAGGATATGGGAAGAGGCCGACGCGTTTCGGGCCGGTGCCGGCGCCGAGGAGGGGGCTGAAGCCTTCACCATCGTCATCCCGCCGCCGAACGTCACCGGCTCGCTGCATATGGGCCATGCGCTCAACAACACGCTGCAGGACATTCTGGTGCGCTTCGAGCGCATGCGCGGCAAGAACGTCTTGTGGCAGCCGGGCATGGATCATGCCGGCATCGCCACGCAGATGGTGGTCGAGCGCCAGCTGATGGAAAAGCAGATCCATCGCCGCGACCTGACGCGCGATGAGTTCATCGACAAGGTGTGGGAGTGGAAGGCCGAGTCCGGTGGCGCCATCCTCAACCAGCTGAAGCGGCTCGGGGCCTCGGCCGACTGGAGCCGCGAGCGCTTCACCATGGACGAGGGCCTGTCGAAGGCAGTGCTCGAAGTGTTCGTGACGCTCTACAAGGAAGGGCTGATCTACAAGGACAAGCGCCTTGTGAACTGGGACCCGAAGCTGTTGACCGCCATCTCGGATCTCGAGGTCGAGCAGCAGGAGGTCAACGGCAACCTCTGGCACTTCCGCTATCCGATCGAAGGCATGACCTTCGATCCGGAAAATCCGAAGACCTTCATCACCGTTGCGACGACCCGCCCCGAGACGATGCTGGGCGATACGGCTGTCGCAGTCCACCCCGACGACGAGCGTTTCCGGCATCTCGTCGGCAAGAACCTCATCCTGCCGATCGTCGGCCGCAAGATCCCGGTGGTGGCGGACGAGTATTCCGATCCCGAAAAAGGCAGCGGTGCGGTCAAGATCACACCGGCGCATGACTTCAACGATTTCGAGGTCGGCAAGCGCCACCGGCTGCCGGCGGTCAACATCCTCACCGTCAATGCGGCGGTGAGCCTCAAGGACAATGAGGACTTTCTGGCCGGACTGGAAGTGACGCCGGAGCGCCAGGCCGTCTGGGACGGCCTCGATGGCCTGGACCGTTTCGATGCGCGCAAGAAGATCGTCGAGCTGATGGAGGCGGGCGGCTTTCTCGAAAAGGTCGAGCCGCATCGCCATGCGGTGCCGCACGGCGACCGCGGCGGCGTGCCGATCGAGCCGTTTCTGACCGACCAGTGGTATGTCAATGCGGCGGAACTGGCCAAGCCGGCGATCGCCTCGGTGCGCGAGGGCCGCACCAATTTCGTGCCCAAAAACTGGGAAAAGACCTATTTCGACTGGATGGAGAACATCCAGCCCTGGTGCATTTCGCGCCAGCTCTGGTGGGGCCACCAGATCCCTGCCTGGTACGGGCCGGACGGGCATGTCTTTGTCGAAAAGACCGAGGAAGAAGCGCTCGGTGCCGCCGTCGAATATTATCTGGCGCTGGAAGGGCCGTGGAAGGCCTGGGTCGAGGACAAACTCGAGAATTTCCAGCCTGGCGAGATCCTGACCCGCGACGAGGACGTGCTCGACACATGGTTCTCGTCGGCGCTGTGGCCGTTCTCGACGCTCGGCTGGCCGGACCAGACGCCGGAGCTGGAGACCTATTACCCGACCGACGTGCTGGTCACCGGTTTCGACATCATCTTCTTCTGGGTCGCCCGCATGATGATGATGGGCCTGCATTTCATGGACCAGGAGCCGTTTCATACCGTTTATGTGCATGCGCTGGTTCGCGACAAGAATGGACAGAAGATGTCGAAGTCGAAAGGCAACGTCATCGATCCGCTCGACCTCATCGACGAATATGGCGCCGATGCGCTGCGCTTCACCTTGACGGTGATGGCAGCGCAAGGGCGCGACGTTAAGCTCGATCCGGCCCGCATTGCCGGCTATCGCAATTTCGGCACCAAGCTGTGGAACGCGACGCGCTTCGCCGAGATGAACGAAGTGGCGCGCGACGACGATTTCTGGCTGCAGGACGCCAAGCTGGCGGTCAACCGCTGGATCCTGACGGAGCTGACGCGAGCCGCGCGCGACATAACCGACGGCATCACCTCGTACCGCTTCAACGAGGCGGCGGGTGCTGCCTACCGGTTCGTCTGGAACCAGTTCTGCGACTGGTACCTGGAACTGCTGAAGCCGGTGTTCATGGGCACCGACGAGGCCGCCAAGGCCGAGAGCAGGGCATGCGTCGCCTTCGTGCTGGACGAGATCTACAAGCTGCTGCATCCGATGATGCCGTTCATGACCGAGGAACTGTGGGCCGAAACCGCCGGCGAAGGCAGGCAACGGCCGTCGCTGCTTTGTCATGCGGCTTGGCCGTCGCCCGACTTCGAGGACGAGGAGGCCGCCGCCGATATCAACTGGCTGGTCGATCTCGTCTCCGGCATCCGCTCGGTGCGTTCGGAAATGAACGTGCCGCCGGCAGCGATCGCGCCCCTGATGGTGATCGGTGCCAATGAAACGACCCACCAAAGGCTTGAGCGCCAGGCATCGGCCATCAAGCGGCTGGCGCGGGTCGGCGACATCTCGCTGGTCGATGCGGCGCCCAAGGGCTCCGCCCAGATCGTCGTCAACGAGGCGACCATCTGCCTGCCGCTCGGCAGCCTGATCGACGTTACAGCCGAGGCAGCGCGCCTGCAGAAGGAACTTGCCAAGGTGACCGAGGAAATTGCGCGGCTTTACAAGAAGCTGTCCAACGAGAAATTCGTCGCCAACGCACCGGACGAGGTGGTGGAGGCCGAGCGCGAAAAACTCGCCGAATATCGCGAGGCGCAAGAGAAGCTTTCGGTGGCATTGACGCGGGTGCGCGATGCCGGCTGATCGAACAAATTGGGCCGGCTGATAGAGCAAATTGGGCCGGCTGATCGAGCAGATTCGCCGGGTCACGAATCTGCTTTCCAGATGGGCTTCCTGCCACGAAAACAGGCATTCCGCGGCGTAAATCTTGAGGCAAACTGAATGTTTTTGCCCCATTGTTGCCATAATGTAACAATGGGTGGCTGCGCACGCGAAATGCCCAGTTTTGTCGTGATTTAGGCGATTTTCCCGATTTTTCTCATTGATTTGTACCGAGCCAGCCATTTTCCCGCCTTGTCGAGAAGGCCGACACCTTGTCGGAAATGCGTTCGGCCAGGGTGTACATGTACGCACGGCGAATTCGTTGTTGCGCCATTAACCTGAATTGGTTCTAGCTTGATGGAATGACATTCGGGGAGGAGATTCATGTGTTATTCGCGTCTGAAAGCGCTGCTGGGCGCAGCGGCCTTTTCGCTGGCTTTGGTCGGGACGGCGCACTCCGGAGGCTTTGACCGGGGCGGCGTCAACATCGACCAGCTGTTCGACGCGGCGCCATATTCGTTCGATGCAGGCGTCACCTATGTTTCGCCCCAACGCACGCTCAAAAATGTGCAGCGTCTGGACGGCTCGGGGCTGTCGACGTCGGCGGTGGATGTTGGTGGCGACTATGCGGTGCCGCATGTCGGCATCAAGGCCAACATCTTTGAGCCCGTAGACTGTCTTGCCACCTATACCAGACCGTATGGTGCGGACGCAAATTTCGGCATGAACAACGCCTATTCGCCGACAGCGGTCAAATACTCCGTCGACACAGACGATTTCGGTCTCACCTGCTCTTACAAGGTGAACGTCGGCAAGGGCGCCATACGATTCATTGGCGGTGTCTCCTACCAGCAGGTCGACGCGTTTCTGTCCCGCCAGACACTGCTCGCCTTCGGCAATACCGGCCTCGGCGTCTTCAAGCTGTCCGACGAGGCATGGGGTTGGCGTGCGGGCGCAGCCTATGAGATCCCCGAGATCGCTCTGCGCGCCAGCCTGATGTACTCTTCCAGCTATAAATATGACGGGCTGTCGGGAACGGTCGACACGACCGGCTTCAGGGGCGCCTTTCCAGCGGATCTGGTTCCTGGCTCTACCGGCGTGTACCCAGTCTCGGCGTCGGCCGAGATACCTCAGGCTCTGGAATTCAAGCTGCAGAGCGGTATAGCTCCTGGCTGGCTGGCCTTTGGTTCCATCCGCTGGCAGGAGTGGAGCAAGCTTGGCGTCATTGCCATCAATGGCGTGCGCAGTCCGGTAACCGGTGCTCCCTCGCCCGTTTCATTCGACCTGCTTTATCGCGACGGCTGGACGATCACGGGCGGTATCGGTCACAAGTTCACCGACCAATTGTCGGGCGTGGTTTCGCTGACCTGGGATCGCGGCACCTCGACGACCTCCGGCTATCAGTCGGATACCTGGGCCGTGGCCAGCGGCGTCTCCTATTCGCCGAACGACCAGGTCGAGGTCAGGCTCGGCGGCTCGATCGGTGTGCTGACGAGCGGGTCATCGACTTTCAGCGGTGTCGGCGACGTGGCAAATGCCGTCACCTATACCTACGGCAACGACCTGCTTCTCGCCGGTTCGGCTTCCGTCAAGATCAAGTTCTAACTACAAATTTTTAAACGACAAAACGGCCGGGCACTGCCCGGTCGTTTCGTTCGGTGCGTCATCCGTCATTCGGCCAGCGCAACAATTGCCCCCATGATGTTCGCTCCGATAATTGTGACGTTTCGGCAACAGTTTCTGAACAACCCTCGCGCCACCCGGCCGCCTGGGAACATTGCCCATTTCCCGCCATAAACCCGGCGCACCTCGAACTTGTCTCGGGACACGCGCCAAAAGGCTAGGCGAAGAGACAGGCCGCACCGCCCGCGGCAAGGACGAGTATGGACGCCAGAGCGATCTCCAAGGCCAAGCTGCCAAGCCGTCACGTGACCGTTGGTCCCGAGCGGGCGCCGCATCGCTCCTACCTCTATGCGATGGGGCTGTCGGCGGCCGAGATCGCGCAGCCGCTGGTTGGTGTCGCCAGCTGCTGGAACGAGGCCGCACCTTGCAACATCTCACTGATGCGCCAGGCGCAAGTGGTCAAGAAGGGCGTGGCGGCCGCCAAAGGCACGCCGCGCGAATTCTGCACCATCACCGTCACCGACGGCATCGCCATGGGCCACCAGGGCATGAAGTCGTCGCTGGTGTCACGCGAGGTCATCGCCGATTCAGTCGAGCTTACCATGCGCGGCCATTGCTACGATGCGCTGGTCGGCCTGGCCGGTTGCGACAAGTCGCTGCCCGGCATGATGATGGCTATGGTGCGCCTCAACGTGCCGTCGATCTTCATCTATGGCGGCTCGATCCTGCCCGGCAGCTACCGTGGCCGGCAGATCACCGTGCAGGACGTATTCGAGGCGGTCGGCCAGCATTCGGTCGGCACCATCGGCGACGCCGAACTGCTAGAAATCGAGCAAGCCGCGTGTCCGTCGGCCGGCTCCTGCGGCGCCCAGTTCACCGCCAACACCATGGCCACCGTCGCTGAGGCGATCGGCCTGGCGCTGCCCTATTCCTGCGGCGCGCCGGCACCCTACGAGATGCGCGACCGCTTCAATTTCGCTTCCGGCGAAAAGATCATGGAGTTGATCGCAAGGAACATCCGCCCTCGCGGCATCGTTACTATGAAAGCGTTGGAAAATGCCGCGACCGTGGTCTCGGCCACCGGCGGCTCGACCAACGCGGCGCTGCATCTGCCGGCGATCGCGCACGAAGCCGGGATAAAGTTCGACCTTTTCGACGTGGCCAGGATATTCGAAAAGACACCCTACATCGCCGACCTCAAGCCGGGCGGCAAATACGTCGCCAAGGACATGTTCGAGGCCGGCGGCATTCCGCTCTTGATGAAGACGCTGCTCGACCATGGCTATCTTCATGGCGATTGCCTGACGGTGACCGGCCGCACTTTGGCCGAAAATATGGAACATGTTTCCTGGAATGACAGCCAGGATGTGGTCCGTCCCGCCAACAAGCCGATTACCCAGACCGGCGGGGTCGTGGGCTTGAAGGGTAACCTTGCCCCCGAAGGCGCGATCGTGAAGGTCGCAGGCATGGCGGAACTCAAATTCTCGGGTCCGGCGCGCTGCTTCGATTCGGAAGAGGAATGTTTCGAGGCGGTTACGCGCCGTAACTATAGCGAAGGCGAGGTTCTCGTCATCCGTTACGAGGGTCCGCGCGGCGGCCCGGGCATGCGCGAAATGCTGTCGACGACGGCGGCTCTCTACGGCCAGGGCATGGGCGGCAAGGTGGCGCTCATCACCGACGGGCGTTTTTCTGGCGCGACGCGCGGTTTCTGCATCGGCCATGTCGGGCCGGAAGCGGCCGTCGGTGGCCCGATCGGGCTTCTGAAAGACGGCGACTTGATCTCGATCGATGCGGTGAACGGCACGATCGAGGTTGCATTGTCCAAAGCCGAACTGGCGGCGAGGGCAAAAGCATGGAAGGCGCGCACGACCGACTATCAGTCGGGCGCGATCTGGAAATACGCACAGACGGTCGGATCTGCCCGCGACGGCGCGGTCACCCATCCGGGCGGTGCCAAAGAAACACACTGCTATGCGGACATCTGAGTTGTTGAGGTCGTCTGTCCTTTCGGCACTGGTTGCGCTCGCCACGTTTGGCGCGACCTTAGGCGCCGTCGGCCAGGCCATGGCCTTCGACGACAAGGTGTTCGACGACAAGACCGGCGTGAAGCCGCAGTCGAGCCCGTGGGCGGTGTTCCAGTTCGGCTTTTCCGCTTACAAGAACGGCCATAAGGAGCAGGCCGCGGAAGCCTACAAATATGCCGCCGAGAACGGCCAGATCGGCGCCACCTGGAAGCTTGCGCGCATGTATGCCGAAGGCGATGGCGTGGCGCGAGACGACTACGCGGCATTCAAGTTCTTCAGCGAGATCGTCGACCAGGACGTCGAGCCCGGTTCGCCCGAGGAAAGCTATGTTTCGGACGCGCTGGTGGCGCTTGGCGACTATCTGAGGAAAGGCATTCCCGGCAGCCCCGTCGAGGAGAACGAGGTGGCGGCCCAGGAATATTACATGCGTGCCGCCGCCAACTACCGCAATCCGAACGCCCAGTTCGAGATGGGCCAGATGTTCCTCAAGGGCGAGGGCGGCGTCAAGGCCAGCGTCAAGCAGGCCGGACGCTGGTTCCAGCTGGCGGCCGAAAAGGGCCATGCGGGCGCGCAGGCGACGCTCGGCAACCTGCTTTTCCAAAGCGGCAAGATCGTCCGCGGGCTGGCGATGATGACCGCGGCACTCGAACGAGCCTCACCCGCCGACCAGCCATGGATCCGCGGCATGCAGGAAGAAGCGTTTGCCGCCGCCGGCGAAGCCGACCGTCGCACCGCGATTTCGCTGGCCGACGACATCCTGACCAAGGGTGGCGGCGACCAGTAGGCCGGCGGGATTGGTCGATTTAAATCAGTTCTCGGTCGGTTTCGCCGGCACGCCGCCGGGCGCCGGTGTTGATATCGGCGTGCCTTGCAGATGCGGGGCCAGTGTGTTCTCCGGGCAGCCGTCCCGCTGCTTTGTCCAGGACGTGTTGTTGAGCACCATCTCGCAGCGGGCGAGGTGGCTTTGTCCGGCAAGTGTCAGGCAGGCCATTTGACCGATCTGGAACGATTTGCCATTGGCAAGGCATAGCGGAGCGGCAACGGCCGGCATCGCGCCAAAAGCGAGCGCCGCGGCACACGTGCAAAGTGCAAGTCGGATAGTCATGGGAACCCCAGCCACCATGATGATTTCTCATCAAGCGCGCGATTTGTGGCGATAAGAGGTCAACTTCTCAATGTGCCGCCGGACAGCAGCTCCGATCAGGCCGGCCGCAGCGCCAGATCGATCGCCACCGGCACATGGTCGGAGGGTTTTTCCCAGGCGCGCACCTGTTTTTCGATCGAAGCCGAGGAAAACCAATTGGCGGCTTCGGGCGACAGAAGCAGGTGGTCGATGCGGATGCCGTTGTTCTTCTGCCAGGCGCCGGCCTGATAGTCCCAGAACGTAAAGACGTCGGGGGCGTCGGTGACGGCACGCACGGCTTCGGTGAAGCCGAGATTCTTCAGCCGCCGGAACGCCTGCCGCGTTGCGGGCTGGAACAGCGCGTCGCTTAGCCAGTTTTCCGGATATTTCGCATCGGCCGGCTCAGGAATGACATTGTAGTCGCCGGCCAGGACCAGCGGCTCTTCCAGTGCAAGCCGCTCCTCGGCCCAGCGCTCCAGCCGCGTCATCCAGGAAAGCTTGTAGGAGAACTTCTTCTCGTCGTCGATTGGGTTGCCGTTCGGCAGATAGATAGAGGCAACCCGCAAGGCGCCCTTGTCGGTCGAGAACACGCCTTCGATGAAACGCGCCTGCTCGTCGGCATCGTCGCCCGGCAAGCCGCGATTGACCTCGTCGAAACGCAGCTTCGACAGGATGGCGACGCCGTTGAAGCCTTTTTGGCCGTAGGTCTCGACATTGTAGCCGAGCGCCTCGATCTCGGCGCGAGGAAATTGCTCGTCGACCGTCTTGATCTCCTGCAGGCAGGCGATGTCGGGCGCGCTTTCCGTCAGCCAATGGGTCAAATTGCCGATGCGGGCGCGGACGCCGTTGATGTTCCAGGTGACGATTTTCATGACGTCCTCGATAGGCTGGTGGTCCGGAGACTAGCGATCCGGCGGGTGACGTTCGACAAGGCCGATCGTATTGCCTGCCGGGTCCTTTAGGAAGGCCATCCACTCGCTTTCCCCCGCCTGGCCGAACAGGCCTTCGGTGTCGCGATGGACGAGCGCCGGCGGCGCGGTGAAGGGAACACCGGCGGCCCTTGCCGAAGCGTGGAACTCTTCGAGGTCCGATATGTCGAGATAGACGGTGCCGGCCGGCAGGCCGTCGGTGAAAAGCAGGCGCACGTCACCTGCCATGATGAAGGCGATGCCTGGAGGATCGAAACGCGCATGCAGACTCATGCCGAGCACCTCGCGCCAGAAGGCCAGCGTTGCGTCGAGATCGCGTCCGGCGGAAAGCGCGATCTGACGGACCGCGCCGATGTCGGGCATTTCTAGATCGAGAAGCTGGTGCCGCAGCCGCAGGAGGCGACCGCATTGGGGTTCCTGATCTGGAACGACTGGCCCATCAGATCGTCGACAAAATCGATCACCGAGCCGCCCATATAGACCAGCGACAGGTCGTCGATCAGCACGGTTGCGCCGTCCTTCTCGATGGCGACGTCGTCATCATTGCGCCTATCGACCAGATCGAACTTGTAGGAGAAGCCGGAACAGCCGCCGCCCTCGACCGAGACGCGCAGGGCCGTCTTGCCGGCTTCGCTCGCCACGATCTTGGCGATCCGCTTGGCGGCGGCGTCGGTCATCTCGACTTTCATGGCGGTCTTGGCATCAGCGCCCATGGGCGTCACCTTGCTTTCGGTTTCGTATGATAGGTATGAAGCGCGACGGGGCAAGTCAACTGCGGCATACGCTATGACCAACGAGTTGGGCGACATCGGATTCGGCTATCGGCCGCGCGCGGCCTATGCCAGCGACCCGGCGAAGTCGCGCGGCCGGCTGTTCGACGAGGTGGAAAGCCCGACGCGCACGCCGTTCCAGCGCGACCGCGACCGCATCATCCATTCGACGGCGTTCCGCCGGCTGAAGCACAAGACGCAAGTGTTCGTCGCACACGAAGGCGACCATTACCGCACAAGGCTGACGCATTCGATCGAGGTGGCGCAAATTGCACGCGCTCTGGCGCGGGCACTGCGCGGCGACGAGGACCTGGCCGAGGCGGTGGCCCTGGTGCACGACTTCGGCCACACACCCTTCGGCCATACCGGCGAGGACGCGCTGAACGAGAAGATGGCCGCCTGGGGCGGCTTCGACCACAATGCGCAATCGCTGCGCGTGGTGACGCGGCTGGAGCGGCGCTATGCCGAGTTCGATGGGCTGAACCTCACCTGGGAAACGCTGGAGGGGCTGGTCAAGCACAATGGCCCACTGACCGATGCCAAGGGCAAAGGGCTGAAGGGGCCGGTGCCGCAGGCGATCCGCGACTATTCCGAACTGCACGACCTCGAGCTCGACCGCTTCGCCGGTATCGAGGCGCAGTGCGCGGCGATTGCCGACGACATCGCCTACAACACCCATGACATCGACGACGGGCTGAGGGCAGGGCTGCTGACGCTGGACATGCTGGAGGACCTCTCGCTGCCGGGGTCGATCCTCAAGGGGGTGCGTGAGCGCTATCCGGCGCTCGATGACGTACGCACCGGCCACGAGCTGATGCGCCGGCAGATCACTATCATGGTCGAGGACGTGATCGTCTCGACGACGGCCAATCTGGCGCGCATCAAGCCCGACAGCGCCGAGGCGGTAAGGGCGGCCGGCGAGACGATGGTGAGCTTCTCCGCCGAGACGGCCGTATCGGAAAAGGAGTTGAAGGCCTTTCTCTACAAGCATCTCTATCGGCACGCGGAGGTCATGCGGGTGCGCGCCGACGCCGACCAGATCGTCAGGGACCTGTTCGACGTCTATTTCGCCGATCCGCGCGCCATGCCGGATGGCTGGCGCGAAGGGCTCGATCGGGCGGAGGATCGCGTCAAGGCGCGCAGTGTTGCCGATTTCCTGGCTGGCATGACGGACACTTATGCACTCAAGGAACACAGGCGTTTGTTTGACCATACGCCGGATTTGAGCTAGGGCGGGCGCGATTTTGCCGGCCAACGAGCCGGATCCCTGCAAAACCGTCAGAGCCATAGCAATGAACATCTTCGCCGATTTCAACGCGCGAATCATAAAGGCCGTCGAAGCGCTTGATTTGAAAGACAAGGATGGCGTGCCGCCGGATCTGTCGCGCATCGCCGTCGAGCCGCCGCGCGATGCCAGCCATGGCGATCTCGCCACCAACGCTGCCATGGTGTTGGCCAAGCCGACCGGCCAGAACCCGCGCGCGCTGGCCGAAAGGCTGGCCGAGGCGCTGCGCGCCGACGAGGATATCGCGGCCGCCGAGATCGCCGGCCCGGGCTTCGTCAATCTCAAGCTCAAGGACGACTTCTGGCAGGCACATCTGACGGCGCTGCTCGGCGAGGGCCGCAATTACGGCCGCTCGACAGTCGGCGGCGGCAAGAAAACCAATGTCGAGTATGTCTCGGCCAACCCGACCGGGCCGATGCATGTCGGCCATTGCCGGGGTGCCGTGGTCGGCGACGCGCTCGCCAACCTGATGGCCTTCGCCGGTTACGACGTGACCAAGGAATATGTCATCAACGATGCCGGTTCGCAGATCGACGTGCTCGGACGCTCGGTCATCCTGCGCTACCGCGAGGCGCTTGGCGATGAGATCGGCGAGATTCCGGCCGGGCTTTATCCAGGCGACTATCTGATCCCCGTTGGTCAGGCGTTGGCCAGCGAATTCGGCCGCTCCCTACTGCAGATGCCGGACGAGGAGGCACTTGCCATCGTCAAGGACAGGACGATCGACGCGATGATGGCGATGATCCGCGAGGATCTGGCGCTGCTCAACGTGCATCACGACGTCTTCTTTTCCGAGCGGACGCTGCATGCCAACAATGCGAAGAAGATCCGCTCGGCGATCAGCGACCTGACGCTGAAGGGCCACATCTACAAGGGCAAGCTGCCGCCGCCCAAGGGCGAGAAGCCGGACGAGTGGGAGGACCGCGAGCAGACGCTGTTCCGCTCGACCGCGGTCGGCGACGACATGGACCGGGCGCTGGTCAAGTCGGACGGTACCTTCACCTATTTCGCTGCCGATGTCGCTTACCTCAAGGACAAGGTCGATCGCGGCTTCGTTGACCTGATCTATGTGCTTGGCGCCGATCATGGCGGCTATGTGAAACGGCTGGAAGCGCTTGCCCGGGCGATTGCCGGCGACGAGGTCAAGCTTACCGTGCTGCTTTGCCAGCTGGTGAGGCTGTTTCGCGCCGGTGAGCCGGTGCGCATGTCGAAGCGGTCGGGCGAGTTCGTGACCTTGCGTGAAGTGGTCGAGGAGGTCGGCCGCGACCCGATCCGCTTCATGATGCTCTACCGCAAGAACGACGCGCCGCTCGATTTCGACTTCGCCAAGGTGACCGAGCAGTCGAAGGACAATCCCGTGTTCTACGTGCAGTATGCCTCGGCGCGCTGCCATTCGGTGTTCCGGCAGGCAAGCGAGCAATTGGGCGAGGCCATGTTCGACCGCAACCAGCTGGCCGCCGAAGTGGCTTTGCTGACCGACGAGGGTGAGATCGGCCTGATCAGAAAGCTTGCCGAATATCCGCGGCTGATCGAAGCCGCGGCGCTCGCGCTTGAGCCCCACCGGCTGGCATTCTACCTCTACGAACTCGCTTCCAGCTTCCACGGACACTGGAACCGCGGCACCGATAATCCTGACTTACGTTTTGTTAAGGTTAACGACCGACAATTGACGCATGCCAGACTAGGGCTGGTGCAGGCTGTTTCGGACGTTTTGACGTCCGGCCTGACGCTGATCGGAGCCAATGCGCCCACCGAAATGCGTTAGGTTTGAGTAAAAAACCTGTCACCTTTTGCCCACATTGCGCTGGTAAGGGCCAACCCTACGCGACGTCCATGGCGTCCGAATGAGTGCGAGTTCGGGAACAATAATGGCAGACAGAACCCAGCTGAGAGCAGCCGACCACAACGACATCGCCAACGATGATCCGTTCGCGGAACTGACCAGGATCATGGGGTTCGACCCGCGCCAACCGGTCAAACCGCAAACGCCGGCCCAGCCGAAAGCCGCTGCCGCCGGGCCGCCGGAGGGCGAGGCCGATTTCGACATCGATCTCGAGAAGGAGTTGATGGGCGAGTTCGGCGCCGACGCCAATGACAATGCTTCCCCTGTCGAGCTTCGCGAGCCGGCATCCGAACCGGCTACCACGGATGGGATGGAGGACGCGCTTGCCGCCTCGTTCGAACAGGATTTCGCGTTCGACGACAGTGCGGTGGATGATGCTGCTCCTGTTGCGGCCGCTCCTGTTGCCGCCGACGAAATTGCCTCCGGCCCCGAAAGGTCGTTCGCTCCCGCTGTCGAGCCGGAGTTCGACGACGAGTTCGATAACGCCGTCGCCGGCTCGCTCGAAGACGTGTCGCCGTTCGAGGACGACTTGTCGAGTGACGACGAACTTGCCGGCCCTGTCGACCAGGATTTTCGGCTCGACGACGATGTGACGGGCAAGATCGGGGCGACGGGCGAGGACGGACCTAGGGCCGCAGCCGATGCATACGCGCCGGTCGACGAGCCCGCCTTCGACGACGAGCCTGCCTTCGACAATGAGTTCGACAACGCCGTGGCCAACTCGCTCGAAGACGAGCTGATGCTCGAAGAGCATGAGCCGATGGAGCAGGCCGTCGCCGTTGAACCCGCGGCGCAAGCCGCCGAGCCTGCGTTCGATGACGAGTTCGACGATGCCGTTGCAAGCTCGCTCGAAGACGAGCTGATGGTCGACGAGCATGAGCCGGCGGAAACCGTCGCCGCCCCGGCATCGCCGGTTGAGGCGGTTTCGGACGATGAGAATTTTGCCGGCCATTTCGATGATGCCATGGCCGACGTCGACATGGACTTAGACGTTCGCCCGAACGAGCCTGCCGAAATCGAAGAACCAGAGGCCGTCGAGCTTTCCGGCACGGCTGCTGAAGCGGCGTTCGACGACCATTTCGATCTGAGCCTCGACGATGCGCTTGCGGAGGACGTCGAAGAGCCCGTGGCGCAGGTTGCGGCCGAACCAGTGGCGCCGGCCGCTGTCGTCCCGACAGCCCCAGTGGCTGAGGAACGCAGCCTGGAAGACGAGCTGAACGCGCTGCTGGGTGCAATGAGCACACGGCCGGCACAAGCGGCCAACGAACCTCAGACAAGCCAGCAGCCTGCCCAGAAGCCTGTGATGGCTGCTGCTCAGCAGCCCGTGGCGCCCGCAATTCAGGAGCCAGCAGTGGCTGCTGAACAGCCCATGGTGGCGGCTGAAGACGTCACCAACGAACCGGTGCATCCTGTCGACGAGCTGGATTGGGAACTCGACGAGCACGAGCCCGCTGAGCCGCAGCAGTCCAGTGCCGCCGATGATGCCGATCTTGGCAGTGTCCTCTTCGATGAGCTTGAAGGCGAGGATTTCGGTGTTGAAGCCGCTGCCGGACCTGCGGATGATTTGGACAATGATGCGCTCGATGCCGATTTCGCCAGGAATATCGGCCTGGACCATGACTCGGCCGACAAGAGTGCCGCAGCTGCTTCCGAAGAAGATCCGCTCGATGCGCTGAACTGGCTGACGACACGCGCCACGCCGCCCGAGCCGGCCCGCTCGTGGAGCCGCGTGACGCCGGTCGCACAGCCTCAGCCCGCTTTTGCAGGCCAGCCGGTGGCTTCGGCGCGTCCGGCACCACCGCCGCAGCCGGCTGCGGCGCCGTCCTATCGGGCCGCACCGGTCGAAGAGGCGCCGTCCTATGAAGGCCAGGCATCCCGTGAAGAGAGGCCGTCCTATGAAGATCGGCCCGCCTACACGGAAGCTGCACCAACCTCGCATCAACAGCCTTCCGCGTATGACGAGATGCCCGATGTCGAGACGGTCGACGTGCCCGAGCGCGTCGTGGCGCTGGCGGACGATCTCGACATTCCGGAGCTCAACTTCGACGATGACGAGCCGGTGGCGCCCGCCTACGACGATCTTGATGCCGATTTTGCCAGCCTTCTCACCGAAATGAATGCCACGGATATAGCGCCTGCCCCGGTGCGCAGTGCTGGCTATGACGATGAATACGATGCGGGCTTTGCGTCTGGTTATAAGCAAGATCGTGGCGAGACGCGCGCCTATGGCGCCAAGCCTGCGGAAGCCCCCGTCAGCGCGGCGGCCGCTTCCTATGCCGATGCAGCGGACGGTTTCGATCTGGGCCCATTGCCCGGTGGCCAGCCGGTTTCGCAAGCCGACGATTTCACCTTCGATGAGCTCGACTACGATCCCGAACTGGACGACGAGATGTCGGTCCCGGGCCTCGCCGAACGCGAGGCCGAAAGGCGGCCGCGCAGGCGCGGGCTGCTGATAGGAGCGATAGTCGGCGCGGTGGCGATCGCCGGAGGCCTTGGCGCCTTTGCGTTGACCCTCGGCGGCAAGAGCGACGGCGATGCGCCGGTTATCGTCAAGGCCGACAACAGGCCGATCAAGATCAAGCCGGAAAATCCAGGCGGCACCGTCGTGCCGAACCAGGACAACAAGGTCTATGACGCTGTGGTCAAGGGCGCCAAGCCCGCCGAGCCCGTTCAGCAGAAGCTGGTCACCAACACCGAAGAGCCTGTGGACCTGAAAGCCAACGAACCGGAGAGCCGCGTCGTCGATCTTTCGCCCAATGACCCCGACGCCGCGGACGATCTCGACGCGCCCGGCACAGTGGCGTCCGACACCAACGCCTCTGGTATCAACGCGCCTGATACCAACGCGCCTGACACCGATGCGCTTGGCGCCAATGCCGCTGGCGGTACCGAAACTGCCGCCGCACCGGCGCCCAAGTCCGAGGATCGCATCGCGCAGGTTCTGCAGGAGGCCGAGAAGGGTGCCAACCCCGAGATCGTCGCCGTTGCGCCGCGCAAGGTACGGACCATGGTCGTGAAACCTGACGGCTCGCTGGTGGCGCGCGAGGATCCGGCGCCTGCCGCCCCGCAGATGGCTGCTGCCGAGCCGGCAGATCCGGCGCCGCAGCACGTGGCTCCGTCGGCCCAGGCCGACGCCGCCGCGCAGACTGGCACCGTGCCCCTGATCGAGCAGATGACAAGTGATCCGAAGATTGGCGATCAGAAGATTGGTGACCAGCCGAGTGGCGATCAGGCGAGTGGCGATCAGGCCGAAACCACCAAGCTGCAGCCGGCGCCCAAGCCCGACACCAAGGCCGAAGCCAAGGCCCAGCCCTCAGCCAGCAAGCAGTCCGCCAACACCCCGGCCACGGTCCCAGTGGCGCCGCAGCGTCCGTCCGACCAGCCGGTCGACGTAGTCGGCGAAGTCAAGCCCGATCAGGTTGCTTCCATCGATCCGGCCGCGGCCGGCGCTGGTTCGTGGTCGATACAGATCGCTTCGCAGCCGACAGTCGAAAGCGCCCAGTCGACTTATCAGGATCTGCAGCGCCGCTACGGCAGCGTGCTTTCCGGCCGCACCGCCAACATCGTCAAGGCCGAAATTGCCGGCAAGGGCACCTTCTACCGCGTCCGCGTTCCAGCGCAGTCGCGCAACGAGGCGATCAAACTGTGCACCAGCTACAAGGCTGCCGGCGGCAATTGCTTCGTGTCCCACTAGCGGCACCAAAAACCTCTCGAAAAGCCGGCGCTCGCGCCGGCTTTTTTGCGTGAACGGAAATCCCTGGAGGCAATTGCGGGCGATTCCCTTTGTCGGCGCGAAGCTCTAAACTGTTCCGCATGACCGAATCAAAATCCATGATCCTCGGCTGCGCCGGGAAATCACTGACCCGCGACGAGATCCGTTTCTACCGCAACGAATGCCCGTGGGGTTTCATCCTGTTTGCGCGCAATATCGGCGAGACCGAGCAGATCCGCGATCTGGTCGCCGCTATGCGCGACTGCGTCGGGCGCGCGGATGCGCCGGTATTCATTGACCAGGAGGGCGGCCGGGTGCAGCGCCTGCGGCCGCCGCTGGCGCCGAACTATCCGGCTGCCGGCGCACTCGGCGCCTTGTGGCGCGACGACCATGACGCCGGCACCCGTGCCGCCTGGCTGATGGCGCGGCTGCATGCCTTCGATCTGCTGCGCTACGGCATCACGGCGGATTGCCTGCCGGTGCTCGACGTGCCGATCGAGGGCGCCAGCGACGTCATCGGCGCACGCGCCTATGGCAAGGAGCCGCGCGCCGTCATCGAATTGGGTCGCGCCGCGGCGGAAGGCCTGATGGCGGGCGGCGTGCTGCCGGTGATGAAGCATATTCCCGGCCATGGAAGGGCCTTCGCCGACACGCATTTCGAACTGCCGACCGTCGACGCCTTGATCGGCGACCTGCAGCGGCATGATTTTGCGCCGTTCAGGGAGCTCAACCATTTGCCGATGGCGATGACGGCGCATGTCGTCTATAGCGCGATCGACCCGAAGAACCCGGCCACGACATCCGGCAAGGTCATCGAAAAGATCATCCGCGGCGAAATCGGCTTCGACGGTCTGTTGATGAGCGACGACACCTCGATGAAGGCACTTTCTGGGGATTTCCCGTCAAAGGCGGCCGCTATCCTTGCGGCGGGCTGCGATCTGGTCCTTCACTGCAACGGCGTGTTTGAGGAGATGGCCGGCATTGCATCGCGAACGACCGGACTTGAAGGCAAGTCGTTTGACCGCGCGGAGCGGGCGCTGACCTATATCAGGAACCGTGACGTAGCGGACGAGACCGAGATTCGGGCCGAATTTGCCAGTTATTTCAACGCGGTGGCCTAGCATCAAAGGAAGCGAAGTGGCGGAAACATTGGACCTGAAGGCCGGCAAGGCCGCACCGATGGACCGTCTGTGGGCCGAGAACGACGATTCCCGGTTGACCGGCGATCCCGCTTTGGTCGTCGATGTGGCCGGTTTCGAAGGTCCGCTCGATCTTCTGCTGCATCTTGCCCGCAACCAGAAGGTCGACCTGTCGCGCATCTCGATCCTGGCGCTGGCCGAGCAATATCTGGCCTTCGTCGAGAAGGTGAGGGCGCTGCGGCTGGAGCTTGCCGCCGACTATCTGGTGATGGCGGCATGGCTGGCCTTCCTCAAGTCGAAGCTCCTGATCCCCAAGCAGCCCGGCGACGAAGGCGAAAGCGGCGAGGAACTGGCGGCAGTGCTGCAGTTCCGGCTGAAGCGGCTGGAGGCGATGCGCGACGCGGCGGCACGGCTGGTCAACCGCAACCGGCTCGGACGCGACGTGTTTGCGCGCGGCATGCCGGAAATGGTCATCGTCGAGAAGCGAAATGCCTATTCGGCCTCGCTCTACGATTTGTTGACCGCCTATGCCCAGCAGCGCCAAAAGCAGGCGATCACCAATGTGACGATCGCCAGGCGCGGCGTGTGGTCGCTCAAGGATGCGCGTGACGTGCTGATCAGGCTGATCGGGTCGCTGCGCGACTGGACGGCGCTCGACAGTTTCCTGGTCGAATATCTGGCCGGCCCGGAAGAGCGGCGCACCGCTGTCGCCAGCTCGTTTGCCGCAACGCTGGAACTGGTGCGCGAAGGCAAGATGGAGATGCGGCAGGACCAGGTGTTCGCGCCGCTTTATCTGCGCGGCCGCGCTCAAGCCATCAAGATAGTCGAGGTGACACCATGAGCGAACGCGCCAACGCTTCGGTCATTCCGTTCAAGGTCGAGGACGACGCCGAGCAAGGCGCGGTTGCCGAGAACCCGGCACAAAACCAGGGGCAGAATTTGTCGCAGAATCCCGGCGAGCGGCTGCATATGGCGGAGGCCGTACGGATGGCCGAGGCGATCGTATTCGCCAGCGCCGAGCCGGTCAGCGAAAAACAGCTCACTTCGCGGCTGCCCGACGGCATCAACATTGCCGCGGCGATGGCCGAACTGCAGCAGATCTATGCGCGGCGCGGCGTCAATCTGGTGCGCGTCGGCGATGCCTGGGCCTTCCGCACCGCCGGCGACCTCGCCTTCCTGATGAGCCGCGACACGGTGCAGCAGCGCAAGCTGTCCCGCGCTGCCCTCGAAGTGCTGGCGATCATCGCCTACCACCAGCCGGTGACGCGCGCCGAGATCGAGGACATCCGCGGCGTCGAGACGTCAAAGGGGACGCTCGACACGCTGATGGAGACGGAATGGGTGAGGATGCGCGGCCGGCGCCGCACGCCCGGCCGTCCCGTCACCTACGGCACAACCGACATTTTCCTCGACCATTTCGCGCTGGAGGAGATCCGCGATCTCCCCGGCATGGAGGAATTGAAGGGTGCAGGATTGCTGTCCGGCCGCATGCCGTCGAATTTCTCGGTGCCGCTGCCGCCGGCCGACCCCGATGCGCTCACCGACGACGAGGATCCGCTGACCGACATCGACCTCGAGGACCTCGGCCTTTTGACGCCGCGCGTCACAGAAGATTGAGCCGAGCGCCATCTTTAAGCCACAGCCAGGATGGAACTGCGCCGATTGGTAGCGGGCCGCCGTGCCGAAAGTGCGTGACTTCGGCCATTCATTCATGAACTCTGTCGCAGTTCTGTTTGAATCCGAACCCGAAAGCGCATAGATCAGCGTCTGGGAAACCGTTCGAGAGAGATTTGCTATGGGTTCATTTTCGATTTGGCACTGGATGATCGTTCTGGTGATCGTGCTGCTGGTCTTCGGCCGCGGCAAGATCCCCGAGCTGATGGGCGACATGGCCAAGGGCATCAAGAGCTTCAAGAAGGGCATGGCCGACGACGAGACTGCCGAGGACAAGCGCACCGTCGAACACCGTTCCGACGAGACCGTGTCGGTACCGAAGGAAAAGGCCAGCAAAAGCTGAGCCCAAAACTTTGGTTGGCCAAAACTTGAGTCGGCCTGAAACTTGAGTCGGAACGTATAGCCATGTTCGAAGTCGGCTGGACCGAGATGCTGGTGATCGCGATCGTCATGATCGTGGTCGTCGGGCCCAAGGATTTGCCCAACATGCTGCGCACCTTCGGCCGCACAACGGCGAAGCTGCGCGCCATGGCGTCGGATTTCCAGCGGCAGTTCAACGACGCACTGAAGGAAGCCGAACTCGACGACGTCAAGAAGTCGGTCGATTCGCTGAGAAGCCTCAATCCGGCAGCCGAGATCAGGAAGCAGCTCAATCCATTCGAGCAGGCCGCCGCCGACGTCCGTTCCGGCGTCGATGCCGTGATGAAACCCAAGCCGGCGGTCGAGGCCGCCTCGACAGAGCAGGCAGCCGAGCCGCTGAAGAACGGCGCGACGACGATGCCGGGCGTCAGCCCGCCGGAGCCGACGCCGGCCACGCCGATCTTTCCGGCGATGACGGACGAGTCCGTCGTGGCGCCGGCAGTAGAGGCGCAAACGACTGCAGCGGCCGTGCCGCAAAAAGCACCGGCGGCAAAGAAGAAGCCGGCGCCCGCGAACGCCGCGGCCGCAGTGCCGGCCAGGCCGGCCAAAACCGCTGCGCCGAAGGCAAAAGCTGAGCCGAAAGCGCAGTCATCAGCAGCGAAGAAGCCGGCGGCAGCAGCGAAGAAGCCTGCGGCAGCAACGAAGAAGCCGGCCGCCACGAAAACGGCGGGAGCCGCCAAGTGAGCACTTCGGACACGGAAAAGGACGAGATCGAAAAATCGTCGGCTCCGCTGATGGAGCACCTGATCGAGTTGCGCCGGCGGCTGATGTGGTCGATCGGCGGTTTTTTCGTTGCTTTTCTTGTGTGCTTCTTCTTCGCCAAGAAGCTGTTCAACCTGTTGGTGATCCCGTTCAGATGGGCGACCCAATGGGCCGGGCTCGACCCGCACAAGGTCGAGCTGATCTATACGGCGCCGCAGGAGTTCTTCTTTACCCAGGTCAAGCTCGCCATGTTCGGCGGCATGGTCATCGCTTTTCCGCTGATCGCCACGCAGATCTACAAATTCATCGCGCCCGGCCTCTACAAGAACGAGCGCAATGCCTTCCTGCCGTTCCTGATCGCCTCGCCGATCCTGTTTCTGATGGGCGCGTCGCTGGTCTATTTCTTCTTTACGCCGATGGTGATGTGGTTCTTCCTCGCCATGCAGCAGACCGGCACCAACGACCAGGTGCAGATTTCGCTGCTGCCGAAAGTGTCCGAATATCTCAGCCTGATCATGACGCTGATCTTCTCCTTCGGCCTGGTGTTCCAGTTGCCGGTGGTGACAAGCCTGATGACGCGAGTCGGCATGCTGTCGTCGCAAGGGTTGGCCGAGAAGCGCAAATGGGCGATCGTCATCGCCTTCGTCGTGGCGGCGGTGCTGACGCCGCCCGACCCGATGAGCCAGATCGGCCTCGCAATTCCGACGATCCTGCTCTACGAGGTCTCGATCTGGTCGGCTCGCTTGATCGAGCGCAGCAAGGAGCGCGACCGTGTCGCCCGCGAAAAGCAGGACGCCACGGAAGAGGTGGCCGAAAAGCCGGCGGACGCGTCGTCGACGTAGGTGGGGTTACCGGCTGGCATCTTTCTTCCGGCCGCAGCAACTTTGTTCTTGCTTTGTGCCGGCAGCTATGCTACTAATCTGGGTATGGTGCTGATTCGGCGCCGACGACCCGCCCTCTGAGGCGGGTTTTTTTGTTTCAGGTTCCCTTTCGACCAAATGTTGCGAGTGCTGCCGTCTGTGAAGTCGGCGGGACAGATGGCGGCGTGAAGAAACGCCGGCGTTCCCGTCTTGCATCAATGAAAGATGCGGTTTACGCCCTCTGGTCTTTGTTTTGGGCATGTCGTTGCCCCACAACCGCTGCGCATTTTTTGGGCGACATGCCCTCGAGGACGAACAGACCATGCTTGACATCAAATGGATTCGCGACAACCCGAAGGCCCTTGTCGACGCGCTCCAGAAGCGCTCGTGGTCGGCCGAGGCGGCGCAGTCCACCGTCGACGATCTGATCGCTGCGGATGAGGCGCGGCGCGAGCATCTGACCGAGCTGCAGACCAGGCAGGAGCGCCGCAACGCCGCATCGAAGGAGATCGGCAATGCCATGCGCTCGGGCGATGCCGCGCTTGCCGAACGGCTGAAGGCTGAGGTCGGCGAGATCAAGGCCTTCATCCAGAACGGCGAGGCGCGCGAACGCGAACTCGACAAGGCGCTGAACGACGCACTGGCGGTGCTGCCCAACGTGCCGTTCGACGATGTGCCGGTCGGCAAGGACGAGCACGACAACGTCGTCAAGCGCGTCGTCGGCAAGCTGCCGACGCGGCCGAATTGGGTGAAAGAGCATTTCGAGATCGGCGAAGCGCTCGGCATGATGGATTTCGAGCACGCGGCAAGGCTTTCCGGCTCGCGCTTCACGGTGCTCAAGAACCAGCTGGCGCGCATGGAGCGCGCACTCGGCCAGTTCATGCTCGACCTGCATACCACCGAGCACGGCTACGAGGAGATCGTCCCGCCGCTGATGGTGCGCGACGAGGCGCTTTTCGGGACTGGGCAGCTGCCAAAGTTTGAGGAAGATTTGTTCTTCGCCCGGCATGGGGATGGCAGGCTTGGCCTAATCCCCACCGCCGAAGTCCCACTCACCAATCTCGTGCGCGAGGAGATCACGCCGCACGAAAAACTGCCGCTGCGCTATACCGCGCTGACGCCGTGCTTCCGCTCCGAGGCGGGTTCGGCCGGCCGCGACACGCGCGGCATGCTGCGTCAGCACCAGTTCAATAAGGTCGAGCTGGTGTCGATCACCGATCAGGACTCGTCGATTGCCGAGCACGAGCGCATGACCGAATGCGCCGAGGAGGTGCTGAAGCGGCTGGGCCTGCCGTTCCGCACCATGACGCTGTGCACCGGCGACGTGGGCTTTGGCGCGCGCAAGACCTACGATATCGAGGTCTGGCTGCCCGGCCAGAATACCTATCGCGAAATCTCGTCGTGCTCGGTATGCGGCGATTTCCAGGCCCGGCGCATGGACGCCCGCTACAAGGACAAGGATGGCAAGGGCAACCGCTTCGTCCACACGCTGAACGGTTCGGGCACCGCCGTCGGCCGCGCTCTGATCGCCGTCATCGAAAATTACCAGAACGAGGACGGCAGCGTAACCATTCCTGAAGCGCTTCGGCCTTACATGGGCGGTCTGGAAAAGATCGAATCGAAATAATGCGCATCCTTCTGACCAACGACGACGGCATCCATGCCGAGGGCCTTGCATCACTCGAACGCATCGCCCGCACGCTGTCGGACGACGTCTGGGTGGTGGCACCGGAACAGGACCAGTCCGGCTATGCGCATTCGCTGTCGATCTCGGAGCCGCTGCGCCTGAGGAAAATCGGCGAAAAACACTTTGCCGTGCGCGGCACGCCGACCGACTGCGTCATCATGGGCGTGAAGAAGATCCTGCCCGAAGCGCCCGACCTGATCCTGTCCGGCGTCAATTCCGGCGCCAACATCGCCGACGACGTCACCTATTCGGGCACCGTCGCCGGCGCCATGGAAGGCGCGCTGCTCGGCGTGCGCTCGATCGCCATCAGCCAAGCCTATTCCTATGTCGGCGAGGACCGCGTCGTTCCCTATGAGACAACCGAGGCGCTGGCGCCAGCGCTGCTTCAAAAGCTCGTCGCCATGCCGTTGCCGGACGGCGTGCTGCTCAACGTCAATTTTCCGAATTGTGCGCCGGAAGAGATCGCCGGAACTGTGGTCACTTCGCAGGGCAAGCTGGTCCACAGCCTGTGGGTCGACGAGCGGCGCGACGGGCGCGGCCTGCCTTACTACTGGCTGCGCTTCGGCCGCGAGCCGGTCGAGGGCAAGCAAGGCAGCGACCTCCATGCCTTGCGCAATCGGCTGGTGTCGGTGACGCCGCTGCAGCTCGATCTCACCGCGCATGAAATCCGCGATCAACTGGCCAAGGCGCTCGCATGAACTTGAATCACGCTGCAACGTTCGACGAACGCGAAGGTTTCGCTGCCTTCCTGCTTCGCCTGCGCGGCAGGGGCACGGTGCCGAAGGCGCTGATCGCCGCCTTCGAGGCGACGCCGCGGCGCGGCTTCCTGTCTCCGCATTTCCACTCGATTGCCTGGTCCGACCGTATGCTGCCAATCGAATGCGGCGAGGCCATCGAAGGCGCCGACCTGCAGGCGGCGGTGATCGCGGCACTTGCCATCGAACCGGGCAACCGCGTGCTCGAGATCGGCACCGGGTCCGGCTACACGGCGGCGGTGATGTCGCGGCTTGCCGCGCGGATCGTCACCATCGACCGTTACAAGACGCTGGCCGAACAGGCCCGGCAGCGTCTCGAGGCACTCGCCATCGGCAACGTCATCGTGCGCCAGGCGGACGGTTCCAACGGGCTGGCCAACGAAGCGCCGTTCGACCGCATCGTCGCCTGGGCGGCCTTCGACAGCCTGCCGCGTTTCCTGCTCGACCAATTGTCGAGCGGCGGCATCGTCATTGCGCCCATCGGACCCGACGAGGGCGAGCAGGTGCTGGCCAAGCTGACCAAGGTCGGCAGCCGCTTCGAACGCGAGGATATCGGCCTGGTGCGTCTGCAGCCGATCCTGCGCAGTGTCGCGGCGGTCATCTAGGGTGTGTCGATATTCAGGTGAGGCCGGCCTGCAAATTGCGGCTTCCTCCGCTTCCGGTGCTCACGTACCCAAATGTACGCTCCGCTCCGGTTCTCGGAATCCACCATTTTCGGCTCGGCCTGACCTGAATCTCAACACACCCAGCGCTCGATCCTCGAAACATTTTTAAGAAAATTTGCGTCTGATTCTACAGGTTTAACCGACCGGTAACATTAACGCGCTTTAATCAGGCTCAGTTGTACCGGGTCTGTGCGGGTTAGTGCGATGCAATTCAGTGTTTTGAAGGCAAACGGACGCAATCTGGCGCGTGGCTGCGCCGTCCTCATGATCGCAGGCGCTGCGACGGGGTGTAGTTCCCAGGTGGCGCGGTTCAACAGCGTCGACGACGTGTTCACCGCCTCGACCAACAACCAGCGCGCCATCATCGACAAGCAGGATGCTGCCCAGCCCTATCCGGGCGATGTTGCGGCCGCCCCGATCGACGGCAGCCACACCCAGTCGGTCAGCCGCTCAAGCCTCGAACCGGTTACGGCACAGCAACTGCCGCCGCCGGCTCCCGCCCTGGCCCCTGCCGCCCGCCCGGTGCGTACCGCTGCCGCGCCGGCCCTGGCGCCTGCCGCTCCTCGTGTCGACAGGACGGCAACCGGCACCGTTGCTCCGGCGGCAAGGCCGTTCAAGAACGCCGAGCCCGACGCGCCGCGCATGGCGACGGCCGCCGGCGCACCGCATGCAACCGAGATCGTCGTCAAGGATGGCGAGACCATTTCCGGCCTGTCGCGGCGCTACGGCGTGCCGGCCGATGCCATCATGAAAGTCAACGGGCTGAGCGCGACCAAAGGGCTGAAGACCGGCCAGAAGCTCGTCATCCCGGCCTATGCTTACTCGAGCAACGGCGCCGCGCCGAAAGTCGCCGACGCCAAGCCCACGAACGGCACCAGGCACGACCAGCCGGCCGACGCGCCGGAGAAGGTGGCCGTGCTGCCGCAGCAGCCGAAGCTCAGGGAAGGCAAGTCTGCCGCGCAGGTGGATGCCTCGGCCGCCGCAAGCCAGCCGAAGGATGGAAAGACTGCGCTCAAAACAGCCTCGGCGATGGCCAAGCCGGCCGGTGCCGGCGGCACTTACACGGTACAGCAAGGTGATACGCTGTCCGCCATCGCCAGAAAGACCGGCGTCGGCGTCGTTGCGCTGAAACAGGCGAACGGCATGCAGGACGGGCTGCTCAAGATCGGCCAGACCCTGAAAGTGCCGGCCGGCGGAACCGCTGTTGTCGCCGGCGCGAAGCCGGCAAAGGTCGATCCGGTGACGACGGCCACCACTCAGCCACCGGCCAAGACAACGCCGACGCAGACGCTCGCCTCCTACACGCCGCCAAAGAAGGATGCGAAAGTCATCCAGCAGGCCGAGGACGACGATGCGGTGGCGCCGGATGCAACCGGCATCGGCAAGATGCGCTGGCCGGTGCGCGGCCGCGTGATTTCAAGCTTCGGCGGCGGCAAGGACGGCGTCGACATCGCCGTGCCTGAGGGGACGCCGGTCAAGGCAGCCGAAAATGGCGTCGTCATCTATGCCGGCGATGGCCTCAAGGAATTCGGCAATACAGTGCTGGTGCGTCACGAAAACGGTCTGGTCACCGTCTACGGCCATGCCAGCTCGATCGAGGTGCAGCGCGGCCAAAAGGTCAAGCGCGGCCAGGAAATCGCCCTGTCCGGCATGAGCGGCACCACCGACTCGCCGAAACTGCATTTCGAAGTGCGCAAGAACTCGGCGCCGGTCGATCCGTCAGGCTATCTCGAATAGGGAAAAAGCGACTTGCGGGCCGCCTGACCTTCAGCCCGCCGAAGAAGTCCGCTCCGCAAGGTGCGGGCTTCTTCTGTTGCTTTTCTGGACCATGATCGAGTCCGAAACCGGGCTCCTTTTTTGCTACGCTGACCTTCGGTTCGGGATCATGGTCTAGTCCTTGAGCGATTTTCCGAGCCGGCCTGCCAGATCCTGGGTGAACTGCCAGGCGACGCGGCCCGAACGGCTGCCGCGCGTCGTCGCCCATTCCAGCGCCTCGGCGCGCAGCGTCTCGGGATCGATGGCGAGATCATGATGGCGGACATAGCCATCGATCATGTCGAGATATTCGTCCTGCGAACATTTGTGGAAGCCAAGCCACAGGCCGAAGCGGTCCGACAGCGAAACCTTCTCCTCGACCGCTTCCGACGGGTTGATCGCGGTCGAGCGCTCATTGTCGATCATGTCGCGCGGCAACAGATGCCGCCGGTTCGAGGTGGCATAGAAAATGACATTGGCCGGGCGGCCTTCGACGCCGCCTTCAAGTGCTGCCTTCAGCGATTTGTAGGATGTGTCGTCATGGTCGAATGACAGGTCGTCGCAAAACAAGATGAAGCGAAACGGCGCTGCCTTCAGCAGGCCCATCAGCTTCGGCAGCGTGTCGATGTCTTCGCGGTGGATCTCGATAAGCTTGAGCGGCACGTCGGGCTTCGCCGAAGCGTTGACCGAGGCGTGTACCGCCTTGACCAGCGACGATTTGCCCATGCCGCGCGCGCCCCATAACAGCACGTTGTTGGCAGCGTAGCCGGAGGCGAAGCGCTCGGTGTTGTCGACCAATATGTCGCGGACGCGGTCGACGCCGCGGATCAGGCCGATATCGACGCGGTTGACCTTGCGCACCGGTTCCAGATAGCCGGGATCGGCCTGCCAGACGAAGCAATCGGCCTCGCCGAGATCGGTTTGCGGCACCGGCGGCGGGGCTAGGCGGGCGACCGCCTCGATCAGGCGGTCGAGCTTCTGGTGCAGGATATCGATAGGGCTGTCGGTCATCTCTTGTCTTTTTGTTTCGCGGTTTGTTTCGCGTTCAGGACGGTGCGGTAGGGCAACCTACCTGATTTCAGCGGTTTCGAAACTCGTCCCAAGCATTTGTTCGGGCATGATCTTTTGCGAAAACCGAGCATCGCTTTTCGTGATCACCCTCTAACACGGCTCACCAGGCCGGAAAAGCAGCCGATTTGCCCGGCAGCGCAGTTGCATTGGCAACGTTACCGACTATATTCCGGCCAAATTTGGCGGGGCCGCCTTGCGGCTGTTTTTCAAAGTTCAGGAGTACCTCGATGTTCGTGACACCGGCATACGCCCAAGGCATCGGCGGGGACTCGTCCGCAATGTTTATCCAGATCGTGCCGTTTGCTCTGATTTTCGTGATCATGTATTTTCTGATCATCCGGCCGCAGCGCACGCAGCTGAAGAAGCGCGGCGAGATGCTGGCGGCGGTTCGCCGCGGCGACACCGTTGTCACCGGCGGCGGCTTGGTCGGCAAGGTTACCAAGGTGATAGACGACAACGAGCTCGAGATCGACCTTGGCGGCGGCACCAAGGTGACGGCGCTGCGCTCGACGCTTGCCGACGTGCGCGTCAAGGGCGAGCCGGTGGCGAACCAGAACGCCAAGAAATAACCGAATTGTCGGCGGAACGATCCGCCAGTACGCCCTGACGGACGACGCCATATGCTTTATTTTTCGCGCTTCAAGATGATCCTGATCTGGCTGGCCGTGGCCGCCACAGTGGTCCTCGCTGCGCCCAACCTTTTTTCCGCCAGCACGCTGGCCAAGCTGCCCGACTGGGTGCCGAAGCGGCAGATGACGCTTGGCCTCGACCTGCAGGGCGGCTCGCATATCCTGCTCAGGATGGATCCGAACGATCTGATCAAAGATCGGCTGGAGACGACGCGCGACGAAATCAGGACGCTGCTGCGCGATGCCAAGATCGGCTATACCGGCCTTGCCGGAACGGGCCGCACGGTGCAGGTCCGCATCACCGATCCCGCACAGATCGAGGCTGCCAAGAAGGCGTTGAAGACGTTGACCGATCCGGTGGCGGCCGGCTTGTTCAGCGGCGGCTCGATCCAGGAGATGACGCTGGATGATTCCGAGCCCGGCCTGCTCAAGTTCACCGTCACCGATGCGGGCATCAAATATCGTACTTCGGCAGCGCTGACGCAGTCGATCGAGGTCGTCGGCCGCCGCGTCAATGAACTCGGCACGACCGAGCCGATCGTGCAGCGGCAAGGTGACGACCGCATCCTGGTGCAGGTGCCGGGTCTCCAAGACCCGCAACGGCTGAAGGAAATTCTTGGCCAGACCGCCAAGCTGACCTTCCAGATGGTCGACCAATCGATGCCGGTGCAGGACGCGCTGAACGGCCGTCCGCCGCCGGGATCCTCGGTGCTGTATTCGCAGGACGACCCGCCGGTTCCGTATCTGATCGAGAACCGCGTCATCGTTTCGGGTGAAAACCTCGTCGATGCCCAGGCGACGTTCAACTCCCAGAACAACGAGCCGGTTGTTTCGTTTCGCTTCGATTCGAAAGGGGCGCAGCGGTTCGGCCAGGCGACATCACAGAACGTCGGCAAGCTGTTTGCCATCATCCTCGACAATCAGGTGATTTCGGCACCGCAGATCCGCGAACCGATCCCCGGCGGCACCGGCCAGATATCGGGGAATTTCACCGCTGAGAGCGCCAACGACCTCGCCGTGCTGCTGCGCGCCGGCGCCTTGCCGGCGACGCTGACGGTGATCGAGGAGCGCACGGTGGGCCCTGGCCTCGGACAGGATTCCATTCATGCCGGCAAAATCGCCGGCATCATCGGTTCGATCCTGGTTGTGGCGTTCATGTTCGTCGCCTACGGCTTCTTCGGCTTCCTCGCCAACATCGCGCTGGCGGTGCATGTGGCGATGATCGTCGGGCTGCTGTCGCTGCTTGGAGCGACGCTGACCTTGCCCGGTATCGCCGGTATCGTGCTGACCATCGGCATGGCGGTCGATTCCAACGTGCTGATCTATGAACGCATCCGCGAGGAGCGACGTGCCGGCCGCTCGGTCATCCAGGCGATCGATACCGGTTTCAGCAAGGCGCTGGCCACAATCGTCGATTCCAACGTCACCTCGCTGATCGCGACCGTGGTGCTGTTCTATCTCGGCACCGGGCCGGTGAAGGGCTTTGCCGTCACCTATGCCATCGGCATCCTGACCACGGTCTTCACCGCCTTCACCTTCACCCGCCTGCTGGTGTCGATCTGGCTTCGCCGGGCCCGTCCGAAGGAGTTGCCGCGGGCGCCTGTGACTTTCGTTCCGCCCGGAACGAAAATTCCGTTTATGGGCATCCGCCGCTGGACGTTCACGCTGTCCAGCGTGCTTTCAGTCCTGTCGGTCGTCGGGTTCATGACCATCGACATCAATTACGGCATCGATTTCAAGGGCGGCTCGCTGATCGAGGTGCAGTCCAAGACCGGCAATGCCGATCTGGCCGACATCCGCGGCAGGCTGACGGAACTCAATATCGGTGAGGTGCAGGTTCAGCAGTTCGGCGAGTCGAACGACGTGCTGATCCGCGTCGGTACGCAGGAGGGCGGCGAGAATGCCGAGCAGACCGTCATCGACAAGGTGCGCGGCGAACTGCAAGACCAGTACGATTTCCGCCGCGTCGAAGTGGTCGGGCCGACGGTCTCGGGCGAGCTTGCCAAGCAAGGCACCATCGCCATGCTTGTCGCGCTGCTCGGCATCCTGATCTATGTCTGGTTCCGCTTCGAATGGCAGTTCGCGGTCGGCGCCATCGTTGCGACCGTGCATGACGTGGTCATGACGATCGGCTTCTTCGTCATCACCGGCCTGGAATTCAACCAGTCGTCGCTGGCGGCGATCCTCACCATCATCGGTTATTCGCTCAACGATACGATCGTCGTCTATGACCGTGTTCGCGAGGATCTGCGAAAATACAAGCGAATGCCGCTGCCGCAATTGCTGAACAACGCCATCAACGAGACGCTGTCGAGGACGACGCTGACCTCGGTGACGACGATCCTGGCGCTGCTGGCGCTGGTGCTGTTCGGCGGCGAGGTGATCCGCTCGTTCACCATGGCCATGCTGTTCGGCGTCGTGTTCGGCACCTATTCGTCGATCTTTATCGCCGCGCCACTGCTTATCCTGTTCAAGCTGCGGCCGCAGGCCACAGCATCCGATGAGGAAAAGCCGGTGGGCGGCGGCAAAGCCATAGCCACCTGACGGCTTGCCGCAAAAGTGGCCAAGGGCATCGTCATCCGCGAGGCGCATTTCCCCGGCCGCGCACCGATCGAGGCTTACGGCAATGGCGGTTTCCGCTTTGCCGACATGTCGCACCGCGGCTCGCTGCTGTGCCTGCCTTCTGGTATCTATGGCTGGGAGCCGGCCGATCCGCTGGCGCTGACGGCAGCGGATTTCACCAAGCTGTTCAACGAGGCCGACAAGGTCGAGATCCTGCTGGTCGGCAGCGGCAAGGATCTGAGGCCATTGCCGGCGGCGTTGCGTGCTGCGCTGAAGGATGCCGGCATTTCCGCCGATCCGATGTCGACCGGGGCGGCAGTGCGGACCTATAATGTGCTGCTGGCTGAAGACCGCGCCGTGGCCGCAGCACTCATCGCCGTCGACTGACGTGGCCGAAAACACCAAAGCCGTCATGGAGACGGTGCGCGCCGCCGATCATGACCGCTATCTCGCCGCGCTCTACGCGCCCGAAGACAAGCGGGACGCGGTGTTTTCGCTCTATGCCTTCAACGCCGAAATTGCCGGCATACGCGATCGCATCCGCGAAGCGCTGCCGGGTGAAGTCCGGCTGCAATGGTGGCGAGACGTCATCGCCGCCGAAGAGGATCGCGCTAAGGTCGGCCATCCCGTGGCGGACGCGCTGAGGGCGACTATTTCCGCTCACCGCCTGCCCAAGGCCGCTTTCGACAATATGCTCGAAGCGCGCGTCTTCGATCTCTATGACGACCCGATGCCGTCGCGCACCGATCTCGAAGGCTATTGCGGCGAGACTGCCGCCGCGCTCATCCAGCTTGCGGCGATGGTGCTCGATCCGGTCGAAGCACCGCGCTTTGCCGAACTTGCCGGCAGGGCAGGTTGTGCGCAGGCGATGACCGGTCTCCTGCTTCTGCTGCCGCTGCATCGTAAGCGGGGACAGTGCTTCGTTCCGGCCGACATTCTGGCTGCGGCGGGATCGTCGCCGCAAGAGTTCGCTACAGGTGACGGCGGGCCGGGCGCGGAACGCGCCGTTGCCGCGATGATCGCGCTGGCACGCGAGCATCTCTCAGCTTTCGAGCAGGGGGCGTCCGCCCTGCCGATTTCACTGCGTCCGGCGTTTCTGCCGCTGGCGCTGACGGGCGCCTATCTCGGCAAGATGGACGGCTCCCGCCATTCACCGCTTGATGGCGCGGTGCGGCTTTCGGCCTTGCGCCGGCATTGGCTCTTGTTCCGGCGCGCAACGCGGGGCTGGCCGGTCGCATAAAGGCTGCCGCGTAGCCAACCCGACCGTTATTCCGCAGCTTCCGCCTGCGCCGGCAGCCCGAGCCATTCGCGGCAATCGGCCAGCGCGCGCGATGTCACCGCGTGCCGCTTGGCGACCGTCTTGTCCTTGCCGCGCAGCCGCTTGCCTTCGATCTTTGGCGCGTCCACGGGCGGGAACAGGCCGAAATTGACGTTCATCGGCTGGAAAGAGCGCTTTCCCGGCTCGTCGTCGGAGACAATATGGCCGCCGGTGATGTGGTTGAGCAGCGCGCCGAAAGCGGTGGTCAACGGCGGCAGCGACGGCGCATGGCCAAGCCTTTCGGCGGCGGCGAAACGCCCGGCGAGCAGGCCGATGGCGGCACTCTCGACATAGCCCTCACAGCCGGTGATCTGGCCGGCAAAACGCAAGCCGGGCCGCGACTTCAACTGCAGCGAAGCGTCGAGCAGCGTCGGCGAATTGATGTAGGTGTTGCGGTGCAGGCCGCCGAGGCGGGCGAATTCGGCGTTTTCCAGCCCAGGAATGGTGCGGAAAATGCGCACCTGCTCGGCGTGCTTCAGCTTGGTCTGGAAGCCGACCATGTTGTAGAGCGTGCCCAGTGCGTTGTCCTGGCGAAGCTGGACGACGGCATAGGCCTTTACAGACGGATTGTGTGCATTGGTCAGCCCCATCGGCTTCATCGGCCCGTAACGCAATGTCTCGATGCCACGCTCGGCCATCACCTCGATCGGCAGGCAGCCGTCGAAATAGGGCGTGCCTTCCCATTGCTTGAATTCGGTTTTCTGGCCGTCGACCAGCGCCTGCACGAAGGCAAGGTACTGCTCCTTGTCCATCGGGCAGTTGATGTAATCCTTGCCGGTGCCGCCGGGGCCGACCTTGTCGTAGCGCGACTGGAACCAGCAGATATCCATGTCGATCGTGTCGAAATGGACGATCGGCGCGATGGCGTCGAAGAAGGCGAGCGCGTCGGCGCCGGTTGCTTCCGCGATCGACTGGGCGAGCGAAGGGGCGGTCAGCGGGCCGGTGGCGACGATCGCCTGGTCCCAGTCCGCCGGCGGCAGGCCAGGCACTTCCTCGCGCCGGATGGTGATGAGTGGGTGCGCTTCGAGCTTTCTGGTGACCGCTTCGGAAAATCCGTCGCGGTCGACGGCCAGCGCACCGCCGGCCGGCACCTGGTGCGCGTCGCCGGCGCTCATGATCAGCGAACCGGCGAGCCGCATTTCGGCATGCAGCAGGCCGACGGCATTGGCTTGCGCATCGTCGGAGCGGAAGGAATTGGAACAGACGAGCTCGGCCAGCCCGTCGGTCTTGTGCGCATCGGTGCCGCGGACGGGACGCATTTCATGCAGGATAACCGGAATGCCGGCTTCGGCCGCCTGCCAAGCAGCTTCGGAGCCGGCGAGACCGCCACCGATGACGTGAATGGGATTTGTGTTCATGAGCGCCGAAATAATCCCTTGGCGCGGCGATTGCAATTACACGAATCAGCCGCGCTGTTGCCGCCACGCGCTGCAATCGTCTACTATTGCGAATGGGTGGGAGTCTCGGGGTCTTTGCCAGAGCGACATTTCTGACAGTCGTGATCGCCGTGGGCGGATCAGCAGCGGCCGGCGAACCGGCCGCGACGGCTTCCAAGCGGATCCCCATATGCCATGGTTACGGTTGCAACTATCGCACGACGCTGGCGCTTGGCCCCAGTGACGGTGCGCGTTTCCGCTCTATCCTGCGTGCGGGCGCGGGTTCGCCCCAGGCCGAGCGCTCCGCTATTTCGAAGGCCGTCCGCTATTTCGAACAGCGCATTTTCCAGGCCATCGGCGTCCGCGACCAGCCGCAGTCGAAATTCGGTGCATCGCGCGTCAGGGGCCAGATGGATTGTGTCGACGAATCGACCAATACGCATGCGTTGCTGGTCTATCTTGCCGAGCGAAAACTGCTCAGGTTTCATAAGGTCGAGGACAAGGCCTCGCGAGGCCTGTTTGTCGACGGGCGCTATCCGCATTGGACGGCGGTGATCAGCGACCGCGGCGGTACAGAATGGGTGGTGGATTCCTGGTATGCGCCGATGGGCGGCGCGCCGGATATTTTTCCGCTGAGCCAGTGGAAGAAGCGAGGCGTGCTGAAGAGCGGCGCGCTGGACTGACGACGGGGACGTCCCGCCAAAAACGGCTCCCAGGGCGTTTCGAGCCTGAAAACAACAACACCCGCCGGGGGAGGAGGTCCTGCGGGTGTCGTTTTGTTGGCCGATCCTCGGGAGGAGGTGAAGATCGACCGTATTCGTCATCGCCGGGGAGGAGGTCGGCTTTGACGAAATTCCTTTCGCCATTTGAAAGGGCGCGAAACCCTTCTTAGAAACAACGCCCGCCGGGGGAGGAGGTCCGGCGGGCGCCGTTTTTGTGGTCAACCCTCGGGAGGAGGTGAAGGCTGACCGTATCCGTCAGGGTCGGGGAGGAGGTCGACCCTGGCGAAATTCTGCTGGTTAGATCGCCCTGCGAGCGACCATCTTGATCTCGTCGCGGACGATGCCGAGATCATTGAGCTGGCGGTTTGACAGGCGACCCAGCTCGGTAACCGTCTCGCGGTAGACGCGCCAGTTACGATAGTTGCGGATCAGGTTCATTGTCGTTCTCTTTCAAAACTGGTTCGGGCCATTTGCGGTCCGAAAGGATTAGACCGCCTTGCGGGCGACGTAGTGGATGTCGCCGCGGCTGATGCCTAGGTCGGTCAGTTCACGGGTGCTCAGGCGGCTCAGCTCAGAAACGGTGTCCCGGTAGCGGCGCCAGTTGCGATAGTTGCGGATCAGGTTCATGGTATTCTCGTTTCGTCTTTCTTTCGGATCATTCCGTCTTTGTGTGCACCGTGAAGATAAGAGGGGTCATATCGATTTAAAAGCGCTATTGGTGCATGGCAGCAATGCAAATTGTGCATTGCAGCATTAACGCGCGTCCAGTTTTCTGCCCAGATCGGAAAATGCCGTTAGGTCAAACGCTTGGGCGGACGAGCTAAAAGGGCTAAACAAAGGGGGAGGGGCATGGCGAGCTATTCGTCACGGGTCAGGTTGGATATCGCACGATGGCAGCAGGCCGGCCTGATCGACGCGCCGACAGCCGACGTGCTGACGCGCGACGTCGAGGCCAACGAACGCAAATCGCTGAGCTTCGGCTCGATCCTGGCGATGATGGCGGCACTGTTGTTCGGCGCGGCCATCCTGATCTTCATCGCCGCCAACTGGGAAGTCATCCCGCGGCTGGTACGGGTCGCAGCACTCTTTGCCGTTATCCTTGCCGGCTATGTCGGCGGCGCGGTGCTGAAAATGCGTGACCATGCGGCGATCGGCGAAGCGCTGTGGATCGTCGCGGCAGCAGCGTTCGGCGGATCGATCGCGCTGATCGGCCAGATGTACCATTTGTCTGGCGACGAGGCCTCCGCCGTGGTCACCTGGGGCGCCGGCACGGCGCTGGCGGCGGTGGCGCTGCGCTCGAACCCGCTGACCGTCGCTGCCGTCGGCATCGCCGATGCCTGGCTGTTCCTGAAAGGCTTCGAGTATCGCGCGGAATTCCCGCATCTCTTCGTTTTCGTTCTGGACGCGCAGCCAGGCGGCGCGCCACCTGATCATCCTGTCGGTGCTGTTCTATCTCGTGCTCCTGGTGACGCGGTACGACACGCTGCAAGTCGCTATCCCGCTCGTTGTCGCGTCGGTGCTGCTTTTTATCGCTGCGATCTTTGCTGCCCGGCCGGTCGACAGGATCTTGCAACTGGGTGGCAGGCTGCCCCTGCACGCGCTGATCGGCTTTCTCACCGGCCTGGCGATGATCCAGTTCGAACTGGCGGATGAAAGCAGCTACAGCAGCGGCTTCGCCATTGCCTCGGCTGTTGCGCTGGCCGGCATCGTCGCGGCGATCGTGCTGGGCGGCCGGGAGAGCCGGGGACTGCGCTGGGTTGCCTATGCGGGCTTCGCCTTCGAACTCGCCATCATCTATGTGGTGATGCTGCAATCAATGCTCGACACGGCAGGCTTCTTCCTTGCGGCGGCGGTGCTTCTCGCCGTTCTTGCTTTCATTATCATCCGCATAGAAAAGCGCATGAACGCTCCGGATATGACAGGTGCAGCAGCATGATGACCGGCAAAAGACTGATCATCTCGGCGCTGGTCCTGGCGCTCGTCCAGATCGGCTTTCTGAGTTGGATCATCGCCGGACGCGCGGCGATCCTGCGCGACGGCAAGCAAGTCCTGCTCAGGGTTGAGCCGATCGATCCGCGCGATCTCTTGCGTGGTGACTACATTCTGCTCGGCTACGACATTTCGCGCATACCGGTGAAGCTGATCGGCAACATTCCACCCGGCAAGCTGGCGAGTGACGACACGCCGATCGTGGTCAGGCTGAAGCCGGGCGCCTACGGCTATTGGGGTCCGACCGCGGCTTGGTTCGGGCAAGCGCCGGTGCCGGCAGCATCCGGTGAAGCCGATATCGTCGGACACGTCTCCGAGGGCTCGGATCTCAGCGCAGCCACGACGATCGCGCCGGATTACGGCATCGAGCGCTTCTATTTGCCGGAAGGCGAGGGGATGGCGATCCAGAACGACATGCGGGTGCGGCCGTTCGGCATCCGCGTCGCGATCGCGGCCAACGGCACGGCGCAGATCAAGGCGCTGGTGGACGGCGACAAGACGCTGTTCGAGGAGCCGCTCTATTGAAGCGTGGAAGAATCTAGGTGTCGGCGCTCGGGGGATCGAAATGGTGCGCCATAGTGGCGCCTGTCCTCCTCCGCCAAGGCTTCGGAGGGCACTCCTTCGTCTAACGAGCTTCGAGCGGCCTGCCACCCGAAGCTCGAAGAGCGAAGGGTGGTGCGGATGAAGGGACTCGAACCCCCACGCCTTTCGGCACTGGAACCTAAATCCAGGGCGTCTACCAATTCCGCCACATCCGCATTGCCCGGCCAATCCCATGTAGCCATCATTCTGTCAATGTCAGAGCCCACATCGGCATCATTGGCCGGAATGCAAAGATGGTTGAAAATCAGCGTCGCCTGTGACAAAAGGCGTGTCGAATGTGACGGGACGCGACGATCCGCTTCTGCAGAATGTGATAAGAAGTAGGAAAAACAAAGACTTATTCACATTTTGGAGCGTATTTCTGGAGGATTTGTGCCGCGTTGGGCGGACAAATCGCCAAGTCCCGCACCAAAAGCCATTCCCGGCAAGATCATACCGGCAGGCTGTGAACGGCAGGGGCCGTTTGGCGGCCTCATTGGTGGAAACAAAGGTTTTATGATGCAGGTCACCGAAACGCTCAACTCAGGTCTCAAGCGCGAGATCAAGATCACCGTGCCGGCCGGTGACATGGAAGCCAAGCTGATGGCGCGGCTCTCCGATGCCAGGAACAAGGTCCGCATCAACGGCTTTCGCCCCGGCAAGGTGCCGGTGCAGCATCTGCGCAAAGTCTACGGCAAATCGTTCATGGCCGAAGTGGTCAACGAGATCCTCAACGACTCGACCCGTTCGATCATCACCGGGCGCGGCGAAAAGGCTGCCATGCAGCCCGAAGTGATCATGACCGAGGACGAGAAGGAAGCCGAGAAGATCCTGGCTGGTGGCGCAGATTTCGAGTTCCGCCTGAACTACGAGGTCATTCCGCCGATCGAGATCAAGGATTTCTCCGACATCAAGGTGACGCGTCAGGTATTCGAAGTGCCTGATGAGGAGATCGATGAACAGGTCAAGCGTGTCGCCGAGTCGGCGCGCACTTATGAGCCGAAGACCGGCAAGGCCGCCGAGGGCGACCGCGTGACCCTCGATTATGTCGGCAAGATCGACGGCGAAGCCTTCGGCGGCGGCGCCGGCACCGATCAGCCGCTGGTGCTCGGCTCGAAGGAATTCATCCCTGGCTTCGAGGACCAGCTGGTCGGCAGCAAGGCCGGCGACGAGAAGCAGGTCACGGTTACCTTCCCGGAAAACTACCAGGCGGCGCATCTGGCCGGCAAGGAAGCCACTTTCGACGTGACCGTCAAGGAAGTGTCGAAGCCCGGCGAACTTGAGATCAACGACGAGATGGCCAAAAACCTCGGCCTGGAGTCGCTGGAGCGCCTGCGCGAGGTGGTGCGCGGTCAGATCGAAAATCAGTTCGGCTCGATGACGCGCCAGAAGGTCAAGCGCCAGTTGCTCGACCAGCTCGACGCTGCCTACTCGTTCGAGGCGCCGTCCAAGCTCGTCGAGGCCGAGTTCAACAACATCTGGAACCAGGTCAACCGCGATCTCGAAGCCGCCGGGCGCACCTTTGCCGACGAAGAGACGACGGAAGAAGAGGCGCGCGCCGAATATATGCGCCTTGCCGAACGCCGCGTGCGTCTCGGCCTGGTTCTCGCCGAAATCGGCGAGAAGGCCGGCGTCACGGTGACGGACGAGGAATTGCAGCGCGGCCTGTTCGAGCAGGTGCGTCGCTATCCGGCCAACCAGCAGCAGGAAGCCTTCGAATTCTATCGCAACAATCCCGAAGCGCTGAATACGTTGCGCGCGCCGATGTTCGAAGAGAAGGTGGTCGACCATCTGCTTGGCCAGATCTCGGTCACCGACGTCAAGGTCAGCAAGGAAGAGCTGCTGGCCGACGACGAGGATACGGAGACGACCAAGGCCAAGCCGGCGAAGAAGGCGGCTGCGAAAAAAGCCGACACCAAGAAGGCCGACGACGACGCTGAAGAGCCCAAGAAGAAGGCTGCGCCGAAGAAAAAGGCCGCCAAGGACGCTGAATAACGTCCCTGCTGAATTCCAACAGGCCGCCTTCTCGAGGCGGCCTTTTTCGTTGTGGCGCAGGCGCAACGGATTTCACGCATCTGGCGGTCGAGGTGGCGATACGAAGCTTTGATGATTATCTGCGCTGGGTTGCGGATCGCAGCGGTTGTTGGAGGCATCGTTGAGACAGTTCTTCGGTATCGGAAGCGTGGCCGCGGCGGCGTTCCTGCTTGCGTCGGTCTGCGGCATCGCCCAGGCTGATACGGTTCTCGACAACTGGCGGTTCGACAAGAGCAGCGATGGCCTTGTCACCGCCTCGCTTTACGCTACCAACAAGCTCATCACCGGTGGCGGCGCATTGAGCTACAGCCCGGTATTGACGATTGCCTGCCGGACCGCCGGCGAACCGCGTTGGAGCGAATGGCTGCAGCTGAGCGATACTGTTTCCGCCAGCCGAACCATCGCCATGTCGGTGACTGTCGACCAATCCGGCAAGCTCAACGAAAGCTGGTCGGTCGGCCCGCGCAGCAGGATGCTGGTGCGCGACGGTGCCGACGGCATCAGGCGACTGATTTCCGCGGACCGGCTGCTGCTGTCCTGGCGGTTCGGGCTGCTGTCGGGGCGCGGCAAAGCCGAGTTTGACCTCGCCGGAGTTGAAGAGGCGGTCGGCCGGATCGCCACCACCTGCAACACCAAATTGCCTTGAGCAGATTGTCCGCATGAAACCTTTGCATGGCCGAACTCTACCTGCCGGCCGGGTTCCGTGGTATGTAGGTGCCGCAACTCCAGGCAGTGGATATCCGTTCTGCCATTCAAGAGCGCATGCCAGCGGACTAGATGTCGGCCTGTGCAGGTCAGCCAGGGCAAATTGGCGATCAGGGAGGAAATGCCATGCGTGCCATTGTGTTTTTTATCATCATGTCGGTCGCGACCGTCATCGCCGGCCCCTCGTGGGCTCAGGATGCCGCGGCGGGTGAGAAGGTCTTCGCCAAATGCAAGGTCTGCCACGTCGCGGACAAGGATCAGAACAAGGTCGGTCCGTCGTTGAACGGCGTCATCGGCCGAACGGCCGGCACGCATCCGGGGTTCAGCTATTCCAAGGCGATGACCGAGGCCGGCAAGTCCGGCGTCAAATGGGATGAGGCCACGCTGACGAGCTACCTTCGCGATCCCAAGGCGATGGTCAAAGGAACGAAGATGGCGTTTCCCGGCCTCAAGAAAGACGAGGACATCGTCAATGTCATTGCCTATCTGAAGCAATTCTCCAAATAACGCGGCTCTTCCGCCGGATCTTGGTATCGCAAACAGGTCGAGGCATAGCCTCGGCCGCAATCTGCCGGCAGTGTCGGTGGGGAGGGCGGCTTGTTGCAAAAAAGACATTGGCCGGCTAGGCTGCCGTTCCCATCGGTGGTCGTCTGAATGTCGACTGAAGAAAGCCGTCTCAAGGATACCGGCATCCGCCTCTCGGAGGCGACGGCGGGTGATTTCCTTGCGCTTTTGAAACCACGGGTCATGGCGCTTGCCGTGTTTACTGCGTTCGTCGGCCTGATGATGGCGCCCGGCGTAATGAATCCAGTTATCGCCGTAATCGCCATCGGCGCAATTGCGGTTGGAGCAGGGGCGGCCGGCGCGCTCAATATGTGGTACGACGCAGACATAGACGCCTTGATGTCTCGCACGTCCAAGCGACCAATTCCGTCAGGCCGCGTCACGCCTGGCGAAGCTCTCGGCTTCGGCTTGGTGCTTTCCGCACTGTCGGTCATGACGCTCGGCGTGCTGGTGGGATGGCTTGCCGCATCGCTGTTGGCGTTCACCATCTTTTTCTATGTCGTTATCTACACGATGTGGCTGAAACGCTCGACGCCACAGAATATCGTCATAGGCGGCGCGGCAGGCGCCCTTCCTCCGGTGATCGGGTGGGCGGCTGCAACCGGCGCAATCGGCATCGAAAGTGTCATTCTGTTTCTGATCATTTTCCTCTGGACGCCGCCTCATTTCTGGGCGCTGGCCCTTTTCAAGGTCGGCGACTATGCCGCGGCGGGCATCCCGATGATGCCGAATGTGGCCGGCCAGCACTCGACCAGAAAACAAATCTTCGCCTATTCGCTGGTCTTGGCGCCAATCGGCGTGCTTCCTTGGGCCTTCGGCTTCGCCAGCGGATACTACGGCACTGCTTCAGCAGCGTTGGGCGCAGGGTTCATTTGGCACGCCTGGAAGGTCCTCGTCGCCGACAAGGAGATGAAGCCGGCAAAGGCGTTGTTTGCGTATTCGATTGTCTATCTTTTCGCGATCTTCGCGGCGCTGCTTGCCGACACCATTGTAATGCGAGTGGTCGCGTCAGCCGGCTATTGAGCCCGGCTAAAAACATCACGTTGGCAGAGCACAAAATCCCAGCAACAGCAGAATAACGATGCCAAGGCCGAGTATGAGAACTGTCCTTCCATCCATGACCTTCACCTTCGTCTAGAAGAGCATATCGAAGAAAGGTGTCCAGAGCTAGTCGGGCTACCCGGGACCTCTTACCCCCGGGGGCCTTCGTACAAAGCGCGACAAGTCCCCCGCATGAGAGTATATTGATCATGGTGCAGGTCGCGGTTTGCGTGGCCAATCACGCAGAACGGCAGCACCGTAAAACGCGACCTTACCGGACCCGGTCTGGAGGAATGGTCATGGCAAGTTTTCACGTGATAGCAGGCGCCAACGAGACGCTGGAACACACCAGAATTCGAAAAATCGGTGTCTCCGATCTTTTTGATGCGCTCAGGCGTGGCGTCGATGATTTCATGGTCAAGCCGTCGCACATCGTTTTTCTCTGCCTGATCTACCCGCTTGCGGGGGTCGTGCTTGCCGTCTGGACATCAGGCAACAACACGCTGCCATTGTTGTTTCCGCTTGTGTCCGGCTTTGCGCTAATTGGTCCGTTCGCGGCGATCGGCCTCTATGAGATCAGCCGGCGACGGGAAGCCGGGCTCGATGCCTCGTGGAGGCACGCCTTTGAGGTCAGAAGTTCTCCGGCGCTGCCGGCTATTGCGGCGGTCGGCATCATGCTGCTTGCGATATTCATCGCCTGGCTTTTGACGGCCCAGATATTTTACCAGACCGTGTTCGGCCCGGCGCCGCCGCAATCGCTGTCCAGCTTCATCAGTGATATATTCGCCACGGGACGCGGCTGGACACTCATCATCCTGGGTCACGCCATCGGCTTTGTGTTCGCCGCGGTTGTGTTGTGCACCACGGTCGTCGCATTCCCGTTGTTGCTCGACCGCGATGTCGGCGCCTACGAAGCCATCCACACCTCGGTGCGCGTTGTCCTGGCCAACCCGATCGTGATGGCAGTGTGGGGCCTTATTGTCGCCGTCGCCTTGATCATCGGCTCGCTGCCAGTGTTCGCCGGGTTGGCGGTCGTGCTGCCGATCCTTGGTCATGCCACCTGGCATGTCTATCGGAAAGTTGTCGAATCGCCGCCGGCTACCAGACCGTGAGCTGAAAAACCTGTCCTCCGCACCGAGCGCCGGTGCGGGGAGGGTGGGGCAGAGCTTTCAATAGGCCGGGTGGCTGAAACGGGCCTGGCGCGCGTCTTTTGTCAGGTCGCGGAAATCCTTGCCGCTCACATGCACCAGCGTCCTATGGTCACCGCCCTCGAAATAGATTTCGGGAGCGTCGCCGAGGCTTTCATCGAGGACCACCGGCACATCATAGGCAGCGCCGATCGGCGGCACAGCGCCGACATCGCAATCGCCGAACAACGAGACCACCTCGTCTTCGGAGGCAAGTCCAAGAGGCTTGTCCATAACATCCTGCAATGTCGCGAGTTCTATCCTGTGCGTGCTTGGAACCACGGCCAGCGCGTAGCCACGGTCGTGGTGAACGACCACCGATTTGGCCATTATGCTGCCAGGCACATGTGCCGCAATGGCGGATTGTCTGCTTGTCGCCGTGCGGTGATGCTCGACGGTGTCGTAGGAAATGCCTTTCTTATCGATGAAGTCCTTCAGTCTGTTTGCGATGGTCATCTTGGGCGCCCCTTGCTGGTGTTCGCGACGCATGTGGAAACGCCGGCATCGCCTGTCGTTTCCGATACCAACAGAAATGGTCCAGCCGTAGATTGTTTCAAGGCGAAGGCTCCAGAACAGGACGGCCTGGATCCGGATTGCATGTCAGGGCCCGGCCCCGAAAAACGCCATTCGGGTGAGAAGGGTGTAGTCCGCTTCGAAGACCATCAGCGTCACGAATACCAGCACCAGCACCGGCGGCAGGATGATTGCATATGTCAGCGCCAGCCGTTCCCAGGCCATGTGCATGAAGATGGCGACGATCAGCCCTGCCTTGAGGATCATGAAGATCAGGATCAGCGACCATCTGAGATAGCCGTGGAGCCCGAAATAGTCGACCAGATAGGAGCAGGTGCTGAGGATGAACAGCCACGCCCAGACCACCAGGTAGAGCTTGATCGGGTGCTCCTGATGAACCTCCGTAGGGGTAACGCTGGTCGCCGTCGCATCATGCGTACGGGCGCTGTCGAGCGTGTGTTGTCCAAGGCCATTTGCGGTTGCTTCAGCCATGTCCTGCCTCTCACCAAAGATAGAAAAATGCGAAAATGAACACCCAGACCAGGTCGACGAAATGCCAGTAGAGCCCCATGATTTCGACGTTTTCGTAGCGGCCCCTCCGGCTGGTGAAGAAGCCGGGCCGTCCGACGTCGTAGTCCCCGCGCCAGACCTTTCGCGCCACGATGATCAGGAAAATCACCCCGATCGACACATGTGTGCCGTGGAAGCCGGTGATCATGAAAAAGGATGCGCCGAACTGTGCAGCGCCCCACGGATTGCCCCAAGGCCGCACGCCCTCGGTGATCAGCTTGGTCCATTCGAAGGCTTGCATGCCGACGAAGGTCGCGCCGAGTGCCGCGGTCAAAAGCAGCAGGACTGCCGTCTTGCGGCGGTCGCGGCGGTAGCCGAAATTCACCGCCATGGCCATCGTTCCGCTGCTCGAGATCAGGACGAAGGTCATGATGGCGATAAGGATCAATGGAATGTCGGAGCCGCCGATGCGCAGGGCAAAGACCTCGCTCGGATTGGGCCACGGCACGCGTGTGGAGATACGGTCGGTCATGTAGGAGAGCAGGAAGCAGCCGAAGATGAACGTGTCGCTGAGCAGGAAGATCCACATCATGGCCTTGCCCCAAGACACGTTTTTGAACGCCCGCTGATCCGAGGACCAGTCGGCGGCGATGCCTTGCCAGCCTGCGGGCCGCGGCCCCGTTCGGCCGATGTGGGTCAGTGTCGTCTCTGCCATCCGCCCGTTCCTCCTAGGTCAGCAACCCTCGGCAAATGTCGATTAAAGTCGAAGCCCAGCCGGCCAGAAGAGCGAAGATGGCGAGCCAGACGAAAAGCAGGAAATGCCAGTACATGGCGCACAGCTCGACGCTCAGGCGAAGCCGCTGCGGCCGCGCACCGTTCCAGGCACCGACGGTCGTTCTGCCCAGGCCGACCAGCCCTCCCAGTATATGCAGCCCATGCATTCCCGTTAGCAGGTAGAAGAAGCTGTTGGCCGGATTGGACGCCAGAAAATAGCCATCCGCGCTCAGTTCCCGCCATGCCATAAGCTGTCCAACCAGGAAGGCGAGCGCCGTGAGTCCAGCGGTGGCGAGACCGAGCCTGACCATGTCCACTTGACCCTTGCGCGCCGCGAGCGAAGCGCACTGCATGGCAATGCTGCTCAAGACCAGTACGCCGGTATTAAGCCAGAGCAGAGGCGGGATGGGCAGCGGCTGCCAATCCGACAGCGCCATGCGCATGAAGTAAGCACTGGTGAACAGCGCGAACAGGCAGCCGACGACGGCAAGGAAGACGCCGAGACCGATCTTTGCGGTCGGCAGCGCCGATCGGTCCAGGGCGACAAAATCCCCGACCAAACCTTGCTCGAGCCACGGCCTCGTCATTAGCCGCTGATGCGAGAGCCACCACCCAGCAATGCCGGCGATCACGAGCAGGAAAACCAGAATGACGCTCATGCCGGCTCCCTGGAAGGTCCGAAGGAGCCCGGAACGTTTTGCGGTATGAAGTCCTCCTTGGCGCCCGGTACGCTGTAGTCATAGGCCCAGCGATAGACGATCGGCAGATCCTTGCCGAAATTGCCATGGCCCGGCGGTGTTTCGGCCGTCTGCCACTCGAGCGTCGTTGCCCGCCACGGATTGCCACCAGCCTCACGGCCATGGCGGATGCTCCAGATGAGATTGAACAGAAACACAATCTGGGCAAAACCGACGATAAAAGCCATGATGCTGATAAACGAGTTGAGGTGGTGGGCCGATTCCGTCATCACCGTCATATCGGTCAATTCGTTGTAGCGCCGCGGCACGCCCATCAAGCCGAGATAGTGCATGGGAAAGAAGATCAGATAGGCGCCAAGGAAGGTGACCCAGAAATGGAACCGGCCCAGCGTCTCGTTCAGCATCCGACCGGTGACCTTCGGATACCAGTGATAGATCGCGCCGAAGATTACGATGGTCGGGGCGACCCCCATGACCATATGGAAATGGGCGACGACGAACATCGTATCCGACAGCGGAACGTCGACGACGACATTGCCGAGGAATAGCCCAGTCAACCCGCCATTGACGAAGGTGACGATGAAGGCCAGGGCAAAAAGCATCGGTATGGTGAGGTGGATGTCGCCACGCCACAGCGTCAGCACCCAGTTGTAGACCTTGATGGCTGTTGGAACCGCGATGATCAATGTCGTGGTGGCGAAGAAAAAGCCGAAATAGGGATGCATGCCGCTGACATACATGTGGTGCGCCCAGACCACGAAGCTCAGTGCGCCAATGCCGACGATGGCCCAGACCATCATGCGGTAGCCGAAGATGTTCTTGCGCGCATGGGTGCTGATCAGGTCGGAGACGATGCCGAAGGCCGGAAGCGCCACGATGTAGACCTCGGGGTGGCCGAAGAACCAGAACAGATGCTGGAACAGGATCGGGCTGCCGCCGCCATGCTGCAATTGTTCGCCCATCTCGACGATCGCCGGCATGAAGAAGCTGGTGCCGAGCGCCCGGTCGAGCAGCATCATCACGCAGGCGACGAACAGTGCCGGGAAGGCGAGCAGCGCCATGACGGTGGCGGTGAAAATACCCCAGACGGTGAGCGGAAGGCGCATCAGTGTCATGCCGCGCGTGCGGCCCTGTAGCACCGTCACGACATAGTTCAAGCCGCCCATGGTGAAGCCGATGATGAACAGGATCAGCGAGACGAGCATCAGGATGATGCCCCAGTCCTGGCCGCCTGGCGTACCGGTCATGATCGCCTGCGGCGGATAGAGCGTCCAGCCGGCACCTGTCGGTCCGCCGGGGGCAAAGAAGCTCGACACGAGGACCAGCACGGCCAGGAGATAGATCCAGTAGCTCAGCATGTTGACATAGGGAAAGACCATGTCGCGAGCGCCAACCATCAGCGGGATCAGATAGTTGCCGAAGCCGCCCAGGAAGAGTGCGGTGAGCAGGTAGATCACCATGATCATGCCATGCATGGTGATGAACTGGTAGTAGGCTTCCGGTGTGATGAAGTCGAACGTGCCGGGGAAGCCGAGCTGCAGCCGCATCAGCCAGGACAACACCAGCGCCACCATGCCGATCGCCGTCGCCGTCGCCGAATACTGGATGGCGATGACCTTGGCATCCTGCGAGAAAACGTATTTCGTCCACCAGCTGTGCGGATGGTAAAGTTCCATTTCCGCGACTTCGGCCGGCGGTACCGCATCTGCAGGTGTGATATCGACCATAGGAACACCTCCGTGCCCTTTTCGGCCATGCCCGACAGTTCGGGCCTGCCGCAATCTTTTCAATGCCGACGGCGCGCCGTCGTTCCGGCGTCTACTCTGCCGAGCCCATCTGTTGGGGCGCGGACAGCTGCGCAAAAGTCTGCTGCTGGCCAAGCCACGCCAGATAATCTTCCTGCGTATCGACCATGACCACGCCATGCATCATCGGATGCCCTTGGCCGCAGAGTTCGGCACACAGGACCTGGAAGGTTCCGGTCTTGGTCGGAGTGAACCAGAAATAGGTGACTGAGCCCGGGATCATGTCCATCTTGGCGCGGAATTCCGGCACGTAGAAATCGTGCAGCACATCGATCGAGCGGAGCAGCATCTTGACCGGTTTGCCAACCGGCAGATGCAGGTCGGCCGCTTCGACCACGACGTCGTCCTGGCCGTTGGCATCAGCGGCGATGACGCCGAGCGGATTTTCAGCGTTGACGTCGCGAGTGTCGGATGTGCCGAGCTTGCCGTCCTTGCCGGGCAGGCGGAAACTCCATTGCCATTGCTGGCCGACGACTTCGACCTCGGTTGCGTCGCTTGGGACGTTGACGAAGCGGCTCCAGACGAACAGGCCGGGAACCAGCAAAGCCGTGACACCGACGGCAGTGACGACCGTCAGCCAGGATTCGAGCCGCCTGTTCTCAGGTTCATATGCCGCCTGATTGCCTTCCCGATGACGGAAGCGGAAGACGCAATAGGCCATGAAAAGAACCACGGCGGCGAAGACGACGCCGGTGATCCAGAAAGTTATGATGATGGTGTTGTCGATATAGTCCCAGTTCGAGGCAATCGGCGTCCACCACCATGGGCTCAGGAAGTGGAACAACACCGAGCCCACGACGATCAGAACGAGTACAAGCGCAACGGCCATGTCCCGGTTCCTCCCGGTATTCCAAGCGGCGCAAAGCCGTCCCGGGAAATACCAAGTGCATCATAACTTGATTTGCGATGAAAATTCTAGAGCCGGCGGTGGGAAGGGCAAAAATACCATTTCTCGGTGCTGGCGGTCCTTCGGTTCGGCGGTGATCAGCGGTAGCGCGCGGCAAACATCGTCAGCGTCGAGTAAACGGCAATGGCGAGCATGCCGAATGTGCCCGGCAGAATCACCGGAACGGCGATCGTCGGGGATCGTCGCGCGCAGGGTTCGATCCCCTGCTCGACCGACAGCTCGACGAAGGGAGTGGAGCCCCTTTATTGGCCGGCAGATGTCACCCGCCAAACTGTGTTGCCGACGTCGTCGGCGATGAGCAGGGCCCCGGTTTTGTCGACGGCCAGGCCGACAGGCCGGCCGCGCGCCTTGTTGTCCTTGTCCAGGAAGTCAGTCACCACGTCCTGTGCGGCGCCACTCGGATGGCCGCCGCTGAATGGTACGAACACCACCTTGTAGCCATTGAAGCGCGTGCGGTTCCAGCTCCCGTGCTCGCCAACGAAGGCGCCGCCGCGATACGCCTGGGGGAGGCTGGTTGCCGTATAGAAGGCCAGTCCCAGAGGGGCGACGTGGGAGCTCAGCGCATAATCCGGAACGATCGCATTCGCGACCAGGTCCGGACGCTGGGGCATGACGCGCGGATCGAGATGCTGGCCATAATAGCTGTATGGCCACCCGTAGAAGCCGCCGTCCTTTACCGACGTCAGATAATCCGGCACGAGATTGGGGCCGAGCTCGTCGCGCTCATTGATCACGGCCCAGAGCGCCCCGGTCTGCGGCTCCCAGCTCAGGCCGTTCGGATTGCGCAAACCGCTGGCGAAAATGCGCGACCTGCCGGTAGCCCTGTCCACCTGCCAGATGGCGGCGCGGTCCTTCTCCGCCTCGATGCCGTTCTCGGCCACGTTGCTGTTCGAGCCGACGCCGACATAGAGCAGCGAGCCGTCCGGGCTTGCCACCAGGCTCTTCGTCCAGTGATGGTCGATCGGGCCGCCGGGCAGGGCGGTGAGCGGCGTTCCGGGCGCGGTGATCTTGGTTTCACCGGTGTTGTAGGAATAGCGGACGATGGAATCGGTGTTGGCGACGTAGAGATCGCTTCCCACCAGCGCCACGCCGAAGGGCGAGCTCAGGTGGTCGAGGAAGACGCTGGTCAGCTCCGGCTTGCCATCTCCGTCGGCGTCGCGCAGCAAGGTGATGCGGTTGCTTGGGCCGCTGTCGCCGCCCGAGGTGACCCACGATTCGATCCAGCCCATCACCAAATCCTTGGGCCGTTTGATCGGTTCGCCGCCCGGCGCCTTGGACTCGATCACCAGGACGTCGCCATTGGGCAGCACATAAAGCGAGCGCGGATGCTGCAAGCCGTTGGCAAAAGCCTGGATCTGGAGCCCCTGCGCAGCGGTCGGCCTTTCGTCGTTCTTCCACCCGACCACGGAAGCGAGATGCATGGGCGGGAAGAAATATTGGATCGGCTCGGGCAGGTTTGGATTCGGCCCTATCTGACTGCCGGGATCCGGGTCGTTGCCGCTGCACGCTGCGAGGGTGATCACCGCAGTGCAAGTAAGGATGGACGCCGCGATGCGCCCGGCCTGTCTGATGGAGCTTGCTACGCGCATCAATCCGCCACTCCGACGTGATGCCGGTACACCATGGACCAGCCCAGCCAACCAGTGAAGATGAGGATGAGCACGACAACCGCCGAGAGGATCAAGCCGGTGGGAACGATGGAGGTCCATGCATCGCGGGTGTGCACGAGCATGTTGATCACGGACAACACCAGCGCCAGCAGATTACCGAGCACGTGCGGCCAGGCAGGGGGCTGTGCCCTTACCAGCGGATTAGCCAGAAAATCGATCAACCCCACGATCGCTGCAAGGCAGCCCATGATCACTCCGACGGTAACCAGCCAAGCGGAGAAGTCCGCCCACATCATCTCCGCTGTTCGCCAATAGGCCAGATCCGTCAGCAAGGTGCCGACGAAGCAGGCGATCGGAAACGGCACGAGCATCGGATGAATGGGATGTCCCGCAATCCTGGCCGTCGAACGCGGATTGTCACCGACCATAATGCGCAATCCTTCTCAGATCTCGTCCAAACAAACTGGCATCTGGCCTCTGGGCGGCTGTTGCCGAGAGGCCGGCAGACGAACCATCGATCCGTCAGGCCCAAAAGGGCGCTGGCTGGCTGCGCCTGTTAGGCGGCGGACTGGGTCGGCGGGTTCTGGTACATCATCCAGAGCTCGATCGCGGCCAGGACGGCAACCAGAATGCCGATCACGACATGCACGGTCATCGCCGTGGTCGCCTGGAATCCAAGCACCCAGGGCGATACGAGAACCCACAGTCCGACGACCAGGTTCACCCACTCTTCCCAGACGGCAAATGCCGCGAGAGCGGCAATCGAAAGCACGACAATCAAGATTCCGCTGCCGAGGGCGTTCTGCGTCTGCGGGCCTGCCGCAAAGGCGAAGATCCAGGGAGAGAAGAACAGAATTGCCCCAAGGATCAGGTTGGCTACGTCACAGAGCCTGGCGTTTGTCCACTGGTTCATGGCATCCTCCATAGGGAGCGTTTATGGCTCCCGAGTTCGGCAAGGTGGTGCCTGAGTCCGGCGAGATGCGCCCGAAGCCGCTCACTCCGTGTTACGGCAGTGCCCTTGCCCGGCCGGAGTTCCGCATCTGGCGGTACTCCAGCCAAATCCGGCTATCTAACTGAATTCCGGGCTTTATGTTCCATTCGGCACCGGCACGCCTGGATCACTTGATGGTGATCGAGCGATCCAAAGCCGCAGTGGACATGGTCAGCGGCGACGTGCCAGCGGCGCGGACAGGCTCATTCTTTTCTCGATCCGGTGAAAACATTGGTCGTGGATCGCAGTTCTTGAAGACGAGACGCTCTTGCTCGTCTTGATTGCCGCCGAAGCTTGTTTGAGAGGCGACCGGTCCGGATTGACGCGCGATACTTTCGCTGCAAAGGTATCTTAACGACTTGTTTACCATGCGTCAGTCAGGGTTGGGGGGAATTTGGAACCGTTTCTGGGTGCGAACCGCCTTAATTGGGATGATCGGGCCGAACTGCACTCGACCGACACAACGGGCAGCTACCACATCGAGAATGTGCTGGCAGGCGGATCCAATCTCTATGAGCTGGAAACGCGCGAGGTCGGCGATATTGCCGGCAAGGATATCGTCCACCTGCAGTGTCACATCGGCCTTGACACAATCAGCTTGAAGAATCTTGGTGCGGGCAGCGTGACCGGCCTCGACTTTTCACCCGCGGCGATCGCGGCGGCGCGGGATTTCGCTGCGAAGGCAGGCACCGACGTGCGTTTCGTGGAAGCGCCACTGTTCGAGGCGGTCGAAGCCCTGGGCCGGACCTTTGACATCGCTTACGTTACCTGGGGTTCGGTAAACTGGCTGGACGACGTGTTCCGTTGGGCGCGGGTGGTTGCCGATCTCCTGCGACCCGGCGGCCGGCTCTACATGGCAGAGGGCCATCCATTGATGTTTCAGTGCAATCGAAAGGCCGCGGCTCTGGAGTTGAAGCACGACTGGCGAACGCCGATAGCTCGGCCGCTCGCCTGGAACGAGGAACTGACCTACACCGGCGATGACCGCATCTTGAAGCATCCTCGCTATTATGAGTGGATCCATCCGATCAGTGACGTGGTGAACGCGCTGATTTCAGCTGGTCTGACGCTCGATTTTCTCAATGAGCATGACACGGTTTCGTGGCAGCACTTTTCATTTGCAGTGCGGGCCGGCAAGGATATGTACGGCCTGCCAGAGAACTCTCCCAAGATACCGATGGCCTATTCCATTGGCGCGACGAAGCGGAGCGTCGGCAAGATACCATATCTTGTGTCTCACAAGTCGATTGAGGGCCACTAGCCCAAGGTCAACGCTCTTGACGTACTCGGGTCGGAGCATCGAGGTGTGCAATGGCGCTCGTGTCTGCGGTCTTCCGAGCAAGGCTGATCTCGTTTCATGTTGGTCCGCTTCATGCAGCCTGCCTTCAACATCGCGCGGGCGGTGGTGTCGATGTCGACATAACAGCCGGCGTCAGCCATCGGAAAATGCGAAATTTTTCAGGAGTGTGAAGGTCAAATTAAACATTGAACGCTAATATTCCTCATCGGGTCGACCCGAGAACCTGAAATGGCAATTGAGGAATCGCCTATTGGCTTTTTTCCGCGCTAGGTTCGGCGGCATTAAGGAGGCCGTCTTTTCGTCGGCAAATATTCCGGCGGCGATCGCGTTTGTCGTCATCCTTATCAGCGCAGCGTTCGCGGAGCACCAGAACAAGATCGTCTCGGACCAGGCCGTCCGTGCGGACGTGCTGACCAAGGTCAACCTCATCCGCGCCAAGCTCGAAGGCAATATCAACGGAAACCTTCAACTCGTGCATGGACTGGTCGCTGCGGTCGTAACCGAGCCCTATATGGGACAGCAACGCTTCGCTTCGCTGGCGAGTAATCTGTTTGGCGCGAACTCGCAATTGAACAATATTGCCGGCGCGCCCGATCTGGTCGTTTCCCTGATGTACCCGATGGAGGGTAACGAGCAGGCGATGGGCCTCGATTACCGCAAGAACGAGCGGCAGCGTGCGGCTGCGCTAAGGGCGCGAGACGAACGCAAGCTGGTGCTTGCCGGTCCCGTCGATCTGAAGCAGGGAGGACAAGGCTTTATCGGTCGCTTTCCGGTTTTCGTGCGGAGCGCGGGCAATACGGAAAGGTTCTGGGGCATCATTTCCGCCGTTGTCGACGTGCAGCGTCTCTATCGGGCGAGCGGGCTGCTTGACGACGATCTCGGGATTGACATAGCGCTGATCGGCAGGGACGCTCTCGGCCAAAATGGAGACCAATTCTACGGCAATGAGCGGATCGGCAAAAGCGATCCGGTGACGGCCGACGTTTTGCTCCCGTCCGGTTCGTGGCAGATCGCGGCCATTCCCAAAAATGGCTGGCCTTCGACGCCAAGTAACGCATGGTTGTTGCGCGCGATCATGGCGACGGCCGGGGCCTTGGTTGTGTTCCCCTTCCTGGTCACAGGTCGCCTGATCGGCGAAAGACAGCGCAATTATGCGGAATTGCGTCGATTGTCACGACGCCTGGAACTCGCTCTGGAAGCCTCGGCTATTGGGGTTTGGGAACACGATCTCGCGACCAACGAGCTTACGTGGGATGATCGCGTAAATGAAATATATGGCAAATCAACCGGGGAGCACCGGGGCTACATAGACTGGGCGGGTGCAATCCACCCAGATGATTTGGCTACCGCCAACGCAGATTTCGACAGCGCGGTGGCCAGCGGACGACCCTATTTGTCGGAGTACCGGATTGTGCGTCCGGATGGCGAGGTCCGTCATGTCCGGTCCAAGGCGATCGTTTACCGGGTCGCAAACAACACTCCAAAAATGATAGGCGCGGAATGGGACGTTACAGCCGATGTCCTGCTGAACCAGGATCTGGTTCGAGCAAAACAGCTGTCCGAGTCGAAAAATGCAGAACTCGAGTCGGCCAAAGCGCGCATAGAGCACATCGCGCTTCATGACTCGTTGACCGGCTTGCCCAACCGGCGTTACCTCGACCAGGTACTGGAAGATTACGCGGCAAACGCCAGGCGCTCAGGCGGGCATGCGGCACTGCTTCACATCGATCTGGATCGGTTCAAGCACATCAATGATACGCTGGGCCACGCCGCCGGTGACGCAATGTTGGTTCACGCGTCAACAGTCCTCAGATCGAAGGTCGGCGACGAGGGATTCGTCGCCCGCATCGGGGGAGACGAATTCATCGTTCTGTGCGTGGTGCGCGACGATACCAAGCAACTGGCGCTGCTCGCTGACCGCGTCATCAGCCAGATGCGCGAACCGGTCTACTACCAGGGCCATCGATGCCGTTTTGGTGTCAGCGTGGGAATCGCAGTCGACAACGGAAAAAATATCGAAGCCAAACACCTGCTGGTAAACGCCGATATCGCGCTTTACCGAGCAAAGAGGCGTGGGCGCAATCGATACGAATTCTTCACCGACGCGATGCAAAGCGAAATCGTCGATACAAAGCGGATTGCCGACGAAATTCTCGGCGGCCTTGAGCGCAACGAGTTCATCCCCTTCTACCAGCCCCAATTTGACGCAAAGACGCTCGAAATCGTGGGGGTTGAGGCGCTGGCGAGGTGGAGACATCCAGAAAAGGGTATTTTGGCGCCCGATGTCTTCCTGAGAATTGCGGAAGAACTGAATGTGGTCTCGATCATCGACCAAGCCATATTGAAGCAGTCGCTTTTGGACTTCAAAGAATGGTCCGCTGCGGGACTCCACATTCCGCGGGTATCGGTCAATGTTTCGGCGCGACGCCTTCAAGATGAGGAGCTCATCAAGAGCTTGCGAGAACAAAATATCGAAAAAGGGACAGTTTCATTCGAGCTTGTTGAGTCAATTTTCCTGGACGAGAACGACGACCTTGTCACCTGGAATATCGAGCAGATAAAAGAACTCGGGATTGACATCGAAATAGACGATTTTGGTACTGGTTACGCTTCGATAGTCAGTTTGCTCAAGTTGCAGCCTCGCCGGCTAAAGATAGATCGGCAGCTGGTCACCCCAATCGCCAAATCGCCGCAAAGAAGGCAGGTTGTCTCGTCAATCATTGACATCGGCAAGTCCTTGGGTATCGAGGTCGTGGCGGAAGGTGTCGAGACGATGCAGCACGCACGGATACTCAAAGGCCTGGGCTGCGACATGTTGCAGGGTTATGCCTTCGGCTACGCGCTCGATTCCGACGGACTAAAGGCCTTTGTTCGATCCCGGCGGCTGCGCACAGCCAGCTGAGCGCCAGTCCCCGCATTTACCGGCGCGATCGGCGTTGAGCGTCGCATCAATATGCGCGTGGCAGGCCAGGCCGGTAACAATAAGCCTCAAATAAGCAGCAGGCCCTTCATGCTGGAGTGGCCTTTCCTGCCGATGATGATGTGATCGTGAACGGCAATGCCAAGCGGTTTGGCCGTCTCGATGATCAGCTTGGTCATCTCGATGTCGGCGCGCGACGGCGTCGGATCGCCCGATGGATGATTGTGAGCCAGAATAATCGCCGTCGCCGAGAGCTCCAAGGCGCGCCTGACCACCTCGCGCGGATAGACCGGCGTGTGGTCAACGGTGCCGACCTGCTGCACCTCGTCGGCGATCAGTGCGTTCTTCTTGTCGAGGAACAGGATGCGGAACTGCTCCCGCTCCTCGAAGGCCATGACCGACCGGCAGTATTCGAGAACCTGCGTCCAGGTTGACAAAAGCTCGCGGCCGGCGATCTCGCCGCGCGCCATGCGCTGCGCCGTTGCAGCAACCACCTTCAGGTCGAGCGCCACCGCCGGGCCGATGCCCTTCACCTCCTGCAGGCGCTCGACGGGCGCGCCGAGGACCTCGGCCAATGTACCGAAGCGTGCCAGCAATGCCTTGGCGACCGGCTTGGTGTCGGCGCGCGGGATCAGCCGAAACAATAGAAGCTCGAGCAGTTCGTAGTCGGGGAGGGTGTTGGGGCCGGCAGCAAAGCGTTCGCGCAGGCGGTCGCGATGGCCGAGATAATGCGGCTTGTCGGCGGCCACCGCCTTCGCGGGCGATCGCACCGGCCTTTCGGGAAAGAAGGCCCGCTCGTCGTCGTCACCGTTCATGGCTGCCCCACCCAGCATTTGCCGGGCAAGGTAACGCCCGATCTGCCAGACACTAGGCCCGCAGGCCGGGGCGGTCGAGGTTTTTTGGCGATAGCGTGAAGATCTCGCAGCCGGTTTCGGTGACGCCGATCGTGTGCTCGTACTGCGCCGACAGCGAACGATCGCGCGTCACCGCGGTCCAGCCGTCCGACAGCACTTTCACATGCGGCCGGCCGAGATTGATCATCGGCTCGACGGTGAAGATCATGCCCGGCCGCATCTCGACGCCTTCGCTGGCGCTGCCGTAATGCAGGATATTCGGCGCGTCGTGAAACAGCCGGCCGACCCCATGGCCGCAGAAATCGCGCACCACCGAGCAACGCTCGGCTTCGGCGTAGGTCTGGATGGCGGCGCCGATGGCGCCGGTGCGGGCGCCCGGCTTGATTGCCGCGATGCCGCGCATCAGGCACTCATACGTGACTTCGAGCAGCCGCTCCGCGGCACGCTTGATCGTGCCCACTGGATACATGCGCGAGGAGTCGCCATGCCAGCCGTCGAGGATATAGGTGACGTCGATGTTGACGATGTCGCCGTCCTTCAACGGCTTGTTATCGGGTATGCCGTGACAGACGACGTGGTTGATCGAGGTGCAGGATGATTTCGTGTAGCCGCGGTAGTTGAGCGTCGCCGGAAGCGCGCCATGGTCCATGCCAAATTCGAAAACGAAACGATCGATCGCCTCAGTGGTGACGCCGGGCGCCACCATCGGCACCAGTTCGTCGAGGCAACGCGCGGTGAGATCGCAAGCCTTGCGCATGCCGATAAAGCCTTCCTCGTCGTAAAGACGGATCTGGCCGGTGTTTCTGAGCGGTGCCGTGGCGGCGTCGAGATAGGTGACCATTTTTATCCGTCTTGCAGGGATGCGAGGCCTGGCTGAGCCCCGCGAGAGAAATTCCCCCAGATTTGGCACTGGAAAGCGCAAGGTTCAAGGACGAACTGCCTACGGAGGCCGAAGACCGGCGATATTCACGCCCAGGGGCATTCTCCTTGCCTGCAGCGGCCCGTGCTTCCGCCGGGTTCATTTGGCTACCGCAGTGACGACACATTTCCAGGCGAGAAGTCGGCCCAAGCATTAGCCGTCACGGCAACTTTTTGCGACGAACGGCGTTGCGGCGGGGGCGTCGGTTCGGGAGAGATCGAATGGACAGACTGCAATTCGAGGTGCCGGTGCGGATCGCGCCTGTGCCCGGCCAGCCGGTCGAGGAAATCTACAGTGTCGAGCAGGCGCTCGATTTCCTGCAAACGTGGCCGGTCCGCCGGAAGGGGCCAACCTACCAGGCCGCGTTCAACGCCTGTTTCGGCGCCACGGTGGACATCGTCGAGACCGAAGACGCATGGCGGGCCTTCATGGCCTTTTGCCGGGTGAGCGGCCTGCTGGCCAGGGACATGATGGTTCCGCGCAAGCGCGGCGGCGAGGCGAGGGGACTGCGGGCGTAGGGAGCCGTCGACATAATCTTCAATTTGTCTGGCAGCCTTTGCCGACATCCTCATCAGAGTGGTGGTCCGGCAAGGTTACGCAGCGCGTTAGCGATGGCATGTGCTAAGTACTTGAGGTCTCTGGTACGCCCAAGGGGAATCGAACCCCTGTTACCGCCGTGAAAGGGCGGTGTCCTGACCGCTAGACGATGGGCGCGCTCAGATGTGAGCGCTTATAGTTGCGTCGCGACAAACCGGCAACCCGTCTGCTGCCGGCTGCGACAACTTTTTTCCTTTGGCTCCAAACCGCGTCTTTCCGACAGCCAAGCTGGTTTTTGCGGCATGATGCAACGCCGCCGAAGGGCCTTCAGTGGCGGAAGAACCTCGCCCTAGCCGCGCCTGCGGCAGCGCCAGTTCCAGTCGCGCTCCGGTCCGACATCGACGTGGACGGATTCGGTGTGGCAGTAGGTGCCGACGCCGCCGCGGCCCGGCATGGTGCGGATATAGCTCGCCAGTTCCCATTTTGAGACGCCGGGAACCTGGATGTCGGCGGCGGCGCAGTACATGTGCAGCGAGTTCTTGGCACCGTTGGCGCGACGATTGCGGGCCGGATCGCGATAGCCGGAGGTAACCGTCATCTTGCGGCCGTAGTGGCCTTCGATCGTCTTCAGCACGCGAACCAGCGACGGCTTCAAGCAGGCGACATCGACGCTTTCGTTCTGTTTCAGGAGACCGTTGGGTGCCAGCCGGGCGAGGCCGGCGGCGGAGGCGACCTGGTAGGCGCCACCCGAACCTTCGTCCTCGTTGAGGTCGACGTCGCTCTCATCGTCGAGGCCGGATTTGCGCTTGATCTCGAACAGTGCCGTCTGGCGCACGCCGGGCAGCGCATCGGCCGTGAAGTGGCTAGTATCGCCGGCCGATGCCAACTGCACCGGCTTTTCAGCCGGGTTGGCCGAGGCCAGGGTGACGGTGGGCTTTGCCGCGGGCGTCGCCTTGGCCTGCAAGACCGCTGGCTGCCCGCCCGATCTGCTGTTGGCCGGCGATGCCGCCGAAGCAGGCGTAGCGCTGAACAGCGAGGCCAGGAAGTTTTTCTTCGGTGCATAGGCCTGTGGCTGCGGCATCTCGCCGGCGGTCACATAGACCGGGTTGTTCATCGCCGGCGCGGCGGCCTTGGCATCGGGCTTCGATGCGCCGGCATCGGCGGCGGCACTGTTCTGCGCAACAGCGTTGGCCTGTTCAGCCGCCTCGGCGTTTGGTTGCAGCGCTTGCGGCGAATGTCCCGCGATCGTCTCGGCCGACGTGGGAACGGCGATCGGGAAGCCGGCATCGGACTTGGCCCCTGGCTTAGCCATTGGCACATAGGCGACCTGCTCGGGAAGGTTGGCGTCGCCCTCTGCATTCATCGTCATTTGTGCGGTTGTCATCTGCGACGATGAGGCGGCCGTGCTGGCCTGGGGCGCACCGGCGGCCGTGCTGATTTCGGTGGCCGAGGCATTATAGCCTGGCATGCCGACCGACATGGTCGGGTCGCCGGCAGAGGTGCAGGACGCCAGAAGCACCGAGAAAAGCGCCCCCACAATGGCGCGGCTTTCTCCCTTCGCGAGGCGCGATCCTGCTGATCTCAAAACAAAATTCCCCCTCGATATCCGACCGGTTCGTCATTGGCGCGGCGTCGAAACGTCTCGTCGAATGACCCTTGTTCCCCGAACCGGAAACGAGACCTGTGTCAAATCTGCAAGCCTCAAAGTAATTTGGCGGCTAGAGGATGAATCAAGGCTGCTCAGGGTTGACGACACCATTTCGCCCGCTTTTGGCGGCGCGTCAACTCACCACACATTACAGATGGTTACACACGCACCTTGACATAGGTGCCGGGGGCTTCGCCTAGAACTTGCATATGCTCGCCCGGTTTGCGGGCCAGTACGCGGGTATTGTCCCTGGCTTCGATCCAGCGCTGCCAGTGCGGCCACCAGGAGCCGGGATGGTCAGTGGCCCCGGCGAACCACTGGTCGAAGTCGCCAGCCGGCTTGCCGCCGGTCCAGTAGTGGTATTTCTGCGCCGCCGGCGGATTGACGACGCCGGCGATGTGGCCGGAGCCGGCCACGACGTAGTCGACCTTGCCGCCGAAATATTTCGAGCCGAGGAACACCGACAGCGCCGGCGCGATGTGATCCTCCTTCGAGGCGAGGTTGTAGACCGGGATGGTGACGTCCTTCAGCGAAACCGTGCGGCCCGCCAACTCCATCATGCCTTGCGAAAGCCTGTTCTCAAGATAGCAATTGCGCAAATAGAAGGAATGGTTGGCAGCGCCCATGCGGGTCGAATCGGCGTTCCAGTAGAGCAGGTCGAAGGGCAGGGGATCCTTGCCGCGCATGTAATTGTTGACGACATAGGGCCAGATCAGGTCGCCCGAGCGCAGCATGTTGAAGGCGGTCGCCATCCTCGTGCCGTCGAGATAGCCTTTTTCGCTCATTGCCTTTTCAACGGCCGCGACTTGCTCCTCATCGACGAACACTTTCAAGTCGCCGGCATAGGTGAAATCGACCTGCGTGGTGAAGAAGGTCGCCGATTTGATGCGGTGGTCGCCTTCCTGCGCCATCAAGGCCAGCGCTGCCGCCAACAGCGTGCCGCCGACGCAATAGCCGATGGCATTGACGTCCTTTTCGCCGGTGGCCTTTTCAATCGTGTCGAGGCCGTATTGCAGGCCCTCCCTGATATAGGCCTCCCAGCTCTTGGTGCCGTGCCGCTCGTCCGGATTGATCCAGGAGATGACGAAGACCGTGTGGCCTTGCTCGACCGCCCAGCGGATGAAGGATTTTTGCGGGTTGAGGTCGAGGATGTAGTATTTGTTGATCCATGGCGGGCAGATCAGCAGCGGCCGCTTGAGCACGGTGTCGGTCGCCGGCTCGTATTGCAGGATTTCAGCGACGTCGCTGCGGCCGACCACCTTGCCGGGGGTGGTGGCGAGATTCTTGCCGATCTCGAAGGGTGAGTAATCGGCCTGCCGCAGCTTCAGGTCGCCCTTGCCTGCGGCAATGTCCTCGGCCAGCATCTTCATGCCGCGCACCAGATTTTCGCCGTTCGAGGCGACGGTCTCGCGAAACAATTCCGGATTGGTCAGGATGAAATTCGACGGCGAGATGGCGTTGGACACCTGCCTGACATAAAAGCTGGCCTTGTGGCGGGTGTGCTCGTCCAGACCGTCGGCGTGCTCGACCAGTTCGGCCGCCCAGCGCGAGGTGACGAGATAGGCTTGTTTGAGGAAATCGAAAAAGGCGTTGCGGCCCCATTCCGGGTCCTGGAAACGCTTGTCGCCGCGCTCGGGCTTGACCGCATCCTCGGTCTCCTCGGCACCGGCGCCGATGCGCTGAACGGCATTGGCCCAGACGGCCATATAGCCGGAAAACAATCGTGTCTGTGCCTCCAGCGCGCGCTGCGGGTCGGAGAGCCAGTATTCGGTGAGTTTGGAGAACGTCTTCACCATGTCGACGACCGGCTCGGCGACATGATCGCGCACCTCGCCCTTTTCCCGCGGCTCGGCCCATGCCGAGGCGGCCTTGCCGGCCTGCTCGATCATGCGGGCCATGTTCAGAGCGAAGCGTTCCGGGTCCTTAACCAGATATTGCTCGACGGTCGAAGGTTGGTCATCTTCCGCTTTGCCCGAATCGGGTGTTTTGGACATGGTTCGCGGGGTTCCTCCCGAAGCGTTTTGTTGACATATTACCATGGGATATCGGACAGGGTCCAACGTGCTCTAACCCGGCCGCCAGGAAAACAATATGACGATTAATATTGGCACGAACGTTTTTTCCGGCACTGGTCGTTTTTGCCGCATGGCGCTCGTCCTGCTGGCGATGGCCGGTTGCACGAGCAGCAACATAGAAGGTGCAGCGCCCGCCACCGGCCTTGTCGGGGCGAAGGACACCGGTTCCTACCCGAACCTGAACATCCCGCCGCAGGTGGCGGCCGAGCAATTCACCGACGAGGAAAAGAACGCCAAGCTCGCCCAGCTGAAGGCCGAGGAGCAGGGCCAGGCCGCGAAGGGCGGCGGCGTCAAGGTCGCGGACCAGGCTGCGCTGGACCAGCTGGCAAAAAAACACGGCGCCGAGGCGCTGAAGCAGATCGAAGGCAAATGCGACCCCGCTCTCGACCCTAATTGCAAATAAGCTTATACGCGCGACCGCAACCTCACTGTCTGGAACTGCCATGGAAGAATTTCACAAGGTCCGCCGGCTTCCGCCCTATGTCTTCGAACAGGTCAACCGGCTGAAGGCCAGTGCCCGCTCGCGTGGCGCCGACATCATCGACCTTGGCATGGGCAATCCGGACCTGCCGACGCCCAAGGCCATCGTCGACAAACTCTGCGAGGTAGTGCGTGATCCGCGCACGCACCGCTATTCGTCGTCGCGCGGCATTCCGGGCCTGCGCCGTGCCCAAGCCAATTATTATGCCCGCCGTTTCGGCGTGAAGCTCGACCCGGACAGCCAGGTGGTGGCGACGCTCGGCTCGAAGGAGGGTTTTGCCAATATGGCGCAGGCGATCACCGCCCCCGGCGATGTGATCCTGTGCCCCAATCCGACCTATCCGATCCACGCCTTCGGCTTCATCATGTCGGGCGGCGTCATCCGCTCGCTGCAGGCCGAACCGGACGACGGTTTCATCCCGGCACTGGAGCGCGGCATCCGCCATTCGATCCCGAAGCCGCTGGCGCTGATTCTCAATTATCCGTCCAACCCGACGGCACTGGTCGCCTCGCTCGATTTCTACAAGGAGGTGGTGGCTTTCGCCCGGAAGAACGACATCATCATCCTGTCAGACCTTGCCTATTCCGAGATCTATTTCGACGGCAATCCGCCGCCTTCGGTGCTGCAGGTGCCGGGCGCCATCGACGTCGCAGTCGAGTTCACCTCGATGTCGAAGACCTTTTCGATGCCGGGCTGGCGCATGGGTTTTGCCGTCGGCAATGAAAGGCTGATCTCGGCGCTGACGCGGGTGAAATCCTATCTCGACTACGGCGCCTTCACGCCGATCCAGGTGGCGGCCGCGCATGCACTCAACGGCGACGGAGCCGATATCGCCGAAGTGCGCGACGTCTACCGCAAACGCCGCGATGTCATGGTCGACGCCTTCAGCCGTGCCGGCTGGACCATTCCCGCACCGGCGGCGTCGATGTTCGCCTGGGCGCCGATCCCGGAGCCGTTCAAGCACCTCGGCTCGCTCGAATTCTCCAAGCTCCTGATCGAGCACGCCGACGTCGCGGTGGCGCCGGGCGTCGGCTTCGGCGAGCATGGCGACGATCACGTGCGCATCGCGCTGGTCGAAAACGAGCACCGGATCCGTCAGGCAGCGCGCAACATCAAGCGCTTCCTCGCATCCAGCGCCAAGCAGCCGAATAACGTCGTACCGCTCGCCGCGCATCGCTGAGTTTTCTACACATCAATCGACCGAATGGGGCGTCGCCGGACATGGCTGAAGCGTTGCGTGTTGGAATTGCCGGCCTCGGCACCGTCGGTGCGTCGGTGGCTCGCGTGCTGCGCGACAAGGCGGCGGAACTGACGCGGCAGTGCGGCCGCGAGATCGTCGTGTCAGCGGTCTCGGCCCGCGATCCCAAACGCGACCGCGGCGTTGATTTTGGCACAGCACTGTGGTTCGACGACGCCGTCAAGATGGCCCAGACCGCCGAGATCGATGTATTCGTCGAACTGATCGGCGGCGACGAGGGCGCGGCACGATCCTCGGTGAAGGCGGCGCTCGAGGCCGGCCGCCATGTCGTCACCGCCAACAAGGCACTGCTTGCCAAGCACGGCGTGTCACTGGCCGAGATCGCGGAAAAGAGGGGCGTGCTGCTCAACTACGAAGCGGCGGTGGCCGGCGGCATTCCGGTCATCAAGACGATGCGCGAGGCGATGGCCGGCAATTCGGTGACCCGCGTCTTCGGCATCCTCAACGGCACCTGCAATTATATTTTGACGCGCATGGAAGCCGAGGGCCTGTCCTTTGATGCCTGCCTGAAGGACGCCCAGCGGCTGGGCTATGCCGAAGCCGACCCGACCTTCGACATCGAGGGCCACGACACCGCGCACAAGCTGTCGATCCTGACCAGCCTTGCCTTCGGCACGAGGATTGCGGCCAATGACATCTACATGGAGGGCATCTCCAACATCAGCCAGGCCGATATCCGCGCGGCCGGCGATCTCGGCTACCGGATCAAGCTGCTTGGCGTCGCCCAACGCACCGAAAGCGGTATCGAGCAGCGCGTTCACCCGACCATGGTGCCGACGGCCTCGGTCATCGCGCAGGTGCACGGTGTCACCAATGCGGTCGCGATCGAAACCGACATCCTCGGCGAATTGCTGCTTTCCGGCCCCGGTGCCGGCGGCAACGCCACCGCTTCGGCGGTGATCGGCGACATTGCCGACATTGCCAAGAGCCGGCCTGGCTTCCAGCATGGCCCGGTCTTCGGCCGGCCGGCGAAGGAATTGAAGCCCTACAAAAAGGCGCAGATGCGCAGCCATGCCGGCGGTTATTTCATCCGGCTGACCGTGCACGACCGCCTCGGCGTTTTCGCCGCGATCGCCAAACGCATGGCCGACAACGACATTTCGCTGGAATCGATCGTGCAACATGCCGCAGGGCCGGAAACCGAGGCACAGAAGACAGTCATCCTGGTCACCCACGAGACGACCGAGGCGGCGGTGCGCAAGGCCGTCGACGGCATCACCAGGGACAGCCTTCTGACCGACAAGCCGCAAGTCATCCGCATCGAGCGGGCCGGATAGCAGTCTCAAGTTTTGCCTTTAATCGATTGATATTGCTGCGCTTTCAAAAAGGTCCAGCGCAGGTCTTGCTGTTGTCACGAGGCTTTGACACAAGAAGCGCGTCTCTGGCGGGAGGCTAATGCATGTCGCCCAAAAGTGTGCGGCGGTTTTGGGACAACGACATGCATAGAAACAAAGTGCCAACGAGGATTATCCATCGATGAATGTGGCCCAGAACATTGTCGCCGGCCTCGACCGGATACTGACCATGGAATTGGTGCGCGTCACCGAACGCGCCGCGGTCGCGGCCGCCAGATTGCGCGGACGCGGCGACGAGAAAGCCGCCGATCAGGTCGCGGTCGACGCCATGCGCCAGGAGCTTAATCGTCTCGCCATCAACGGCACGGTGGTGATCGGCGAGGGCGAGCGCGACGAGGCGCCGATGCTCTATATCGGCGAGGAGGTCGGTACAGGCAAAGGCCCGGCTGTCGACATCGCGCTCGATCCGCTCGAAGGCACGACGATCTGCGCCAAGAACCTGCCCAATGCGTTGGCCGTCATCGCCATTGCCGAAAAAGGCAGCCTTCTGTTCGCGCCGGACGTCTATATGGACAAGATCGCCATCGGCCCGGGCTATGCCGATGGCATCATCGACATCGATGCCTCGCCGGCCGAAAATATTGCCAGCCTGGCCAGGGCCAAGGGCGTTCCGGTGGCAGAGATCACCGCCTGTATCCTCGACCGGCCGCGCCATGGCGCCTTGATCGAAGCCGTGCGGGCGACAGGCGCCGCGATCCGGCTGATCGGCGACGGTGATGTCGCCGGCGTCATCCACACCACCGACCCGGACGAAACCGGCATCGACATCTATCTCGGCACCGGCGGTGCGCCGGAGGGCGTGCTGGCGGCGGCGGCCTTGCGCTGCACCGGCGGCCAGATGCAGGGCAGGCTGATCCTTGACACGCCGGAAAAGCTGGCGCGCGCGGCGAAGATGGGGATCTCCAACCCGAAACGGATCTACCACACGCAAGACATGGCACGCGGCGACGTGCTGTTTGCCGCGACCGGCGTCACCGACGGCAATATGCTGGCCGGCGTCAAGTTCGGCCGCAATTTCATCACCACGCACACGATCGTGCTGCGCTCGTCGTCGCGAACCGTGCGCGAAATCAAGGCCAGGCACCAGGATCTGGAAAAGTTTTGATTTCGACTCAGTTAGCCGTTGCATATTGTGCGCAATGACAAATTGCAGACGGCGCGTCACGTGACGGGGGAAAGACGCTTTTTCCTAGATGTCAGGCAGTCGGCCACCGGCGTTTCCTGGGAACACCGACTGACCGAGCGTCAGGACATGGCTGCGCTCGCCATCGCGCAAGGTTATGGCGTGCCCGACATCGTGGCACGCGTGCTGGCCGGGCGCGGCGTCACTGCCGAGCAGACCGAGCGGTTCCTGGATCCGACCATCCGCAACCTGCTGCCCGACCCGGCATCGCTGACCGACATGGACAAGGCGGCCTCTCGCATCGCCCAGGCGGTGACGGCAAGGGAAAAGGTGGCGATCTTTGGCGACTACGATGTCGACGGCGCCGCCTCATCGGCGCTGCTCAAGCGCTTTTTCGCACATTTCTCGGTGCCGTCGGAGATCTACATACCGGACCGCATCTTCGAGGGTTACGGCCCCAATCCGGAAGCGATGCGCGAACTCGTCTCGCGCGGCGCGACGCTGATCGTCACCGTCGATTGCGGCACCAACAGTGCTGCTTCCATCGACGCGGCGAAGGCCGCCGGCGCCGACGTCGTGGTGCTCGATCACCATCAGGTCGGCGGGCCGTTGCCGGCGGCGGCTGCGGTCGTCAATCCTAATCGCGAGGACGATCTTTCCGGGCAAGGCCATCTTTGCGCCGCCGGCGTCGTCTTCCTATGCCTGGTACAGACGGCGAAGATCCTGCGCAGCCGGCTGCCGGATGCCGCAGCGCCCGACCTGCTTGGCCTGCTCGACCTGGTGGCGCTGGGCACCGTCTGCGACGTGGTGCCGCTCACCGGCATCAACCGGGCCTTCGTGGTCAAGGGGCTACAGGTGGCGCGGCAGCAGAGGAACGAAGGGCTGGCGGCACTGGCGCGGGTCTCGCGTATCGGCGAGCCGATCAGCACTTTCCATCTGGCCTTTCTGATCGGTCCGCGCATCAACGCCGGCGGGCGCATCGGCGACGCAGCACTTGGCAGCCGCCTGCTTGCAACCGACGACCCGGTCGAGGCCCGCACCATCGCCGAGACGCTCGACCGGCTCAACCAGGAGCGGCAGTCGATGGAGCAGGAGATGCTGGCCGCGGCGCGCTCAGAGGCCGACGCCGAGCTTGCCGGCGGCAATGGTCCGGCCATCGTGGTCACAGCCAGCAGCAACTGGCATCCGGGCATTGTCGGCCTGCTTGCCTCGCGGCTCAAGGACCATGCAAGACGGCCGGCTTTTGCCATCGCCTTCAACGCCAATGGCGTCGGTACGGGGTCAGGCCGTTCGGTGTCGGGCTTCGACCTCGGCCGGCTGGTGCGCGAGGCTGCCGATGCCGGGCTGATCGTCAAGGGCGGCGGCCACGGAATGGCGGCAGGCATCACCGTCGAGCGGGCGAAGCTCGGCGCGCTCCGGGCTTTTTTCGAAGAGCGCGCTGCGGTGGATGTGTTCCGGCTGCAAGGCGAGGAGAGCCTGGCGATCGACGGCGCGCTTGCCGCCGAGGGCGCGACGCTTGCGCTGCTCGATGCGCTTGAGCGGGCAGGGCCGTTCGGCGCCGGGCATGTCGCGCCGGTGTTCGCGCTGCCGCGTCACCGGCTGGTTGATGCGCGGGCGGTCGGCACCAACCATATCCGCGCCGACCTGCAGTCGGAAAGCGGCGGCCGCATCCAGGCGATCGCCTTTCGCGCCGTCGATACTGCGCTTGGCGAATTCCTGTTCAAGAACAGGGGCAAACCGGTGCACGTCGCCGGCTCATTGTCGGGCAATCACTGGAACGGCAACCGCACGGTGCAGTTTCGTATCGTCGACGCGGCGCTTGCCTGAGAGTTCGCTGACCGCTCGGCCTAAGCGAGGACGGTCTGCAGCCGGGTCAGTTCGCCGATTTGCGCCATCGTTGCCTGGTAGCCGATACGGATCGCTTCGTCGGCGCGGTGGAATTCGGTCAGGCCGATATGGCTGAGCTTCGGCTGCAGCGACATGTCCGGCGGGTCGCCGGCCAGCCTGGCGCGCGAAATGCGGTCCTGGATGATGTTGAAGGCTTCGACCATGACGCCGGTGATGCCGAGCCGCGTCTCGCGCGACTGACGTTCGGGATCGGCGTGGCCACCCCTTGGCGCGTCTCTCTCGACGATCAGCTCGCCTGCGCTGTGCTTGATCACTGCGGCGCGGCCGAACAGATCGTAGTGAAGGTTCACTGCAACCACGAGCGGCTGCTCGTAGGCACGGCAGACCGAGACCGGCACCGGATTGACCAGTGCGCCGTCGACCAGCACGCGCCCGTTGCAGGCGACCGGCTCGAACACGCCGGGCAGCGCGTAGGAGGCGCGCATGGCGGTACTCAACGAGCCGCTCGACAGCCAGATTTCATGGCCGGTGCGGATTTCGGCAGCGACGCAGACGAACGGTTTTGGCAGGTCCTCGAAGCGGATGCCGGCTATGTGCTCGCGCAGCCGTGCATCGAGCTTCATGCCACCGAACAGGCCGCTGCCGCGTAGATTGAGGTCGAGAAGGCCAAAAATGCGCCGCCTGGTCAGGCTGCGCGCGAATTCTTCCAGCTCGTCAAGTTTGCCGGCAACATAGCAGCCGCCGACCAGCGCGCCGATCGAGGTGCCGGCGATCATCGACACTTCGATGCCGGCTTCGTCAAGCGCGCGCAGCACGCCGATATGCGCCCAGCCGCGCGCACAGCCGCCGCCCAATGCCAGCGAGATCCCTGTTTTACCTGGAGATTTGGTTTCGGATGCGCCTGCGGCCGAGGAGAGGCCATTGGCCTCCCGAACGTCAGGTCTGTTGCGCAATGACGCCCAGTCGAGCATCACAATCTCCCTTGTCCCACGGTCATCCTACAGGCGGGCCGTATCGAAATCATGAATATACGTGGCTGAAGTGCTGCGAATGGTTCATACTGATGGTGTTTTGGGCTTTCGATACGTTTTTTCCGCATCGAACAGCGGCTTGCTGCCGTCGTTGGCAAGCGTCCCTTTGCCATCGCTCAGCCCCACCGTCCGATAAAAGCATGAACGTCGGCCGGTGTGACAAGTTGCTTCGTGACCCAGCACTTTGACGCGCAACCATATCGCGTCCTGGTCACAATCTGTGAGCATCTCGACGACCTGCTGGACATTGCCCGAGGTTTCGCCCTTCTTCCACAGCGCGTTGCGCGAACGCGACCAGTAGTGCGCGATGCCGGTCTCGAGTGTCAGCGCCAGCGCCTCGGCATTCATATGCGCGACCATCAGCAGCATGCCGTTTTCGGCATCGGTGACGACGACAGTGACGAGGCCGCCGGCATCGAAGCGCGGTGAAAGGACGGTGCCTTCCTCGAGTGCCTTCTTGTCAGATGGAGCTTTCGGGAATTCCAATGCCGACATTCGCCGGTCCCTATTTAGCGAGGGCGGCGCGGGTCTGATCAGTTCCGCCGCCGCGCACCATGGTGACGAAGCGGACCTGCTCTTCAGGTGTATCCTTGAAGACGCCGGTGAAGGTCGAGGTCAGCGTGGTGGAGCCCTGTTTGCGGATGCCGCGCATGGCCATGCACATATGCTCGGCCTCGAGCATGACGGCGACGCCGCGCGGATTGAGCACGTCCTGGATGACGCCGGCAATCTGCGCAGTCATCGCTTCCTGGGTCTGCAGGCGGTGGGCAAAGATGTCGACGACGCGCGCGATCTTGGACAGGCCGACAACCTTGCCGTCAGGCAGATAGCCGACATGCGCCTTGCCGATGATCGGCACCATGTGATGCTCGCAATGCGAGTGGAACGTGATGTCCTTGACTATGACGAGGTCGTCATAGCCGGCGACTTCCTCGAAGGTGCGGCCAAGCTCCTCGGCCGGGCACATATCGTAGCCGTTGAACATTTCGCGGAACGCCTTGGTGACGCGCTTCGGCGTGTCGATCAGGCCCTCGCGCTCAGGATTGTCGCCGGTCCAGCGCAACAAGGTGCGCACCGCGGCTTCGACTTCGGCCTCACTCGGCCGGTCGGTGACCGGCTTTTCCATATAGGCCGACTGCGGCATGAGTTTCTTGATAACGGCGTCCATAAAGGCGTCTCCCGTAGTTCCTCTCTCAGGAGGAACGAGTTGAACGGACCACGACCTTTCGGGTGTTAGAAACTCGCCCGGTTTCCAGCCCGTAAGTGGCGTGAACAGATTTGGGCAGGACGAGACTTGCGGTCGCCTTGTCGATACCCGACTACGACCATTATATATGTTCGTGCCGAGCGAAAGGAAGACGCCAGAGCGGCAATCGCTGTTCGCTGGGCGGCGACGGATTGGAAAAATATGATCGACGATGTCTACAATGCGAAAATTCTGGGTTTTGCCGGAAATATCGCACGGATCGGTCGGCTCGACCGGCCCGACGCAACCGCACGAGCACATTCCAAGCTGTGCGGCTCGACAGTGACCGTCGATCTGAAGATGGATGACGGCGTCGTCAGCGATTTCGCGCATGACGTGAAGGCCTGTGCGCTTGGCCAGGCGTCGTCTTCGATCATGGCGCAGCATGTCGTCGGCGCCAGCGCGGAAGAACTGCGCAGCGTGCGCGAGACGATGCTAAAAATGCTGAAGGAAAATGGCCCGCCGCCCGAAGGCCGCTTCGCCGACCTGAAATACCTGGAACCGGTGCGCGACTACAAGGCGCGCCACGCCTCGACCATGCTGACCTTCGACGCGGTGGTCGATGCGATCGGCCAGATCGAGAAGAAGCGGGCGGAACAGGCGGCCTAAACCTCGGCAAGAAAACGCCGGCTTTCGGCGAATTCCGCCCGGACCCAGTCGGCAAAAGCCCTGGCAGGCTCGGAAAGGTCATTCAGTCTTCTGGCCACCAGCCAATAGGCGCCGGACGCAACGTCGATGTCGAAAGGCTTGACCAGCGCGCCGGACGCAAGTTCTTCGCCGATCTGCAAAAGATCGCCCAGTGCGACACCATGTCCAAGCAAGGCTGCCTGTTTCGAAAGCGAGGCATCCGCCAGCATCGGTCCACGCGCAGGCACGGCTTCAGGGGTCACGCCGGCCGCTTCGAACCAGCGCGTCCAAGCCTGACGGTTTTCTTCGTGCAGCAATGTATAGCGACCAAGGTCGATCGGTTTTTCCAGAGCTGGCCCGGACGCAAGAAGCGCCGGCGACAGAACCGGTGAATCGACGACCGAGGCAAGCTGTTCGGCTTCGCTGCGTGGCCATGAAGTGGCGTGTGCACTGAAGCGTAGAGCAAGTTCAGGCTGATCGCTGCGGAACTCTATCAACCTCGGGTCGACCTCAAGGGAAACGTCGATATCGGGTCGCAACTGGCGAAATCGGTTGAGCCGCGGCACCAGCCATACGGATGCAAGCGACGGCTCGACGCTGACACGGACCACGGACTGCGTCGGGGCCGCCGTCAATTCCGAAAGCAGCCTGTCGATGCCCCCGAAACTTCTGACCAACTGGTCGAGCAGCCGCCGGCCGGTGTCGGTCAATTCGACGCGGCGATGATGGCGGAAGAACAAAGGTTGGCGCAGGAATGTTTCGAGCTCGCGGATCTGGCGGCTGATCGCCGCCTGCGAAACATAAAGCTCCTCGGCCGCACGGCTGAAGCTCAGGTGACGACCGGCTGCTTCGAAGCTTCTAAGAGCCGTCAGGGGGAGGCGTCCGCGCTTCATTCGCATAACTCAGAGTTATCTGACGTCGACGTTATACTCGTTTGAAGAGCAAGGCCAGCGGCGCTCTAATCGGTGCTCAAAGGAGTGCTGCCATGATCCAGTTTCTCAACATCCTGAGCGATGTCGTGCGGATCGCGACATTTCAATGGCATGACGAGAAACCGCATGGCGACTGGTGCGAGGGGAGGCCGCCGACCAGCGTCGCCGCATGTCGGAAGCCGACGCCCGACCGGTACCCGGTTCGCCGTTCGAGGCAGTGACGGGATTGCCGGAACGGCATTGCGTTCCCGGCCCGATGCGCACATCTATCCTGAAGGGAATCGCGACGCGGAGACTGTGGTGGTCGGCCAACATCGGCATGCGCACGGCGCCAGGCCGATTCGACAAGGACGCAACTGGCCCGGCCCGTGGCGCAAGACGCCGGGCCGCGTCTTCGGCACGTCGCTCGTCCGGCTCTACCAGCTGACGCTGTCCGGCTTTGTGGGCAATTCCTGCCGGCATCTGCCGACCTGTTCCGAATACGCGCACGAAGCGATCGCCCGGCATGGACTATGGGCCGGCGGCTGGATGGGATTCTTTCGCGTGCTGCGCTGCGGGCCGTTAGGGACGCATGGCATCGACCGCGTGCCCGAAACCCTGGCTGAGCGCTATGTCTGGTTTGCGCCGTGGCGGTACTGGCGGATCGGGAAAAAACGTGGCGACCTAGACAGTTGACCGCAACTGTTCGTTACACAACCGCACCGCTGTTTACGATCTGGTAGGGTTAACCGCAGCTTGCGCGGACATAGCGCATTTAAGACAAAATCGAGACAAGACGCCTCGCTAAGCCGCTCCTGATACCCTTCAGGAGAGATTGCCAAATGCGCCGGATAGATCGTCTTCCCTTCGTTTTCGCCGTGGTTCTCTATGTCCTGGCGTGGCTGTTGGGCTTTCCGATCCGTGCGCAATCGGCGCCTCTCGGGGACGTCGAATGCACGCTGATCGTCGACGCCGCGAGCGGCGAGACGCTGTACCGGCAAGGGGTTTGCGATCAGCGCGTCAGCCCCGCCTCGACATTCAAGATTCCGCTGGCGCTGATCGGCTATGACGCCGGAATCCTGGGCGACGAGCATACACCGAATTGGGAGTACAAAGCGGAGTTCAACGCGCCGAAACGGGACCGCAAGACCGTCGACCCGACGATCTGGGAAAGGGATTCGGTCCTTTGGTTCTCACGCGAGATCACGCGCCGGCTCGGCAGCAAACAGTTTGCCGGCTATGTGTCCAGATTGGACTATGGCAACACCGACGTCTCCGGCAATTCCGGCAAGAATGACGGCCTCACCCATTCCTGGGTGAATTCTTCGCTCGAGATATCGCCGGTCGAGCAGGTCGATTTCCTGCGCAAGCTGCTGGCGCGGAATCTGCCGGTCTCGGACAAGGCCCATGCGATGACCAATGCGATTGTCCCGACCTTCCGGGCGGGCGGCTGGACGGTGCAGGGCAAGACCGGGACGACCAGGCTTGGCGACGATGCCGACAAGCGCTCGCTTGGCTGGTTTGTTGGCTGGGCGCAGAAGCATGCTCGCAAGATCGTCTTTGCCTGCCTCGTAGTCGATACGAAACGTTCCGACACGCCGAAGGGGCTCAAGACGCGGGCGATGTTCCTGAAAGAGCTGTCGAATCTCCTCGGGTGACCTAAATCCGGCTTTACGGCGCCGAAAACTGCCCATAAAAGACCGCTCGCCGCCGGACGCATCCGGCTCTTACTTGATGTAAGTCGCAACCCCAAAATCGCTACGCAGTTTTGGGCGACGTGCATTTTACCACCCGCGCTCGTTTGCGGGACTGGATAGGAGAATTTAATGCTGAATTCCGTTTCCCTGACATTTCCCGATGGCTCCGTCCGCGACTACGACGCGGCGATGACCGGCGCCGGCCTGGCGGAATCGATCTCGAAGTCGCTGGCCAAGAAGGCCGTTGCCTACAGCATCGACGGCACGTTGCGCGACCTTTCCGACCCGATCGGCAAATCAGGCAAGCTCGAAATCATCACCCGCGAGGATCCGCGTGCGCTGGAGCTCATCCGCCATGATGCCGCGCACGTGCTGGCCGAAGCCGTGCAGGAACTTTGGCCGGGAACGCAGGTGACCATCGGGCCGGTGATCGAGAACGGATTCTACTACGACTTCGCCCGCAACGAGCCGTTCACGCCCGACGATTTCCCGGTGATCGAGAAGAAGATGCGCGAGATCATTGCGCGCAACAAGCCGTTCACCAAAGAGGTGTGGTCGCGTGAAAAGGCGAAAAGGATCTTTGCCGACAAGGGCGAGCGCTACAAGCTCGAGCTGATCGACGCCATCGCCGAGGATCAGGATCTCAAGATCTATGCGCAGGGCGACTGGTTCGACCTTTGCCGCGGTCCGCACATGGCCTCGACCGGCCAGATCGGCAACGCCTTCAAGCTGATGAAGGTCGCCGGCGCCTATTGGCGCGGCGATAGCAACAACCCGATGCTGACGCGCATCTACGGCACGGCCTGGGCCGACGAGGCGCAGCTCGAAGCCTATCAGACGATGCTGGAGGAAGCCGAGAAGCGCGACCACAGGAAGCTCGGCCGTGAGATGGACCTGTTCCATTTCCAGGAGGAGGGCCCCGGGGTCGTGTTCTGGCACGCCAAGGGCTGGAGGATGTTCCAGAACCTGGTCAATTACATGCGCCGCCGCCTGGACGAGCAGGGCTACCAGGAGGTCAACGCGCCGCAGGTGCTCGACAAGAGCCTGTGGGAGACCTCAGGCCACTGGGGCTGGTACCGGGACAACATGTTCAAGGTGACGGTCGCCGGCGACGACACCGACGACGACCGGGTGTTTGCGCTGAAGCCGATGAACTGCCCCGGCCACGTCCAAATCTTCAAACACGGGCTGAAGTCCTACCGCGATCTGCCGGTAAAACTTGCGGAATTCGGCAATGTGCATCGCTATGAGCCGTCCGGCGCACTGCACGGGCTGATGCGGGTGCGCGGCTTTACCCAGGACGATGCCCACATCTTCTGCACCGAGGAACAGCTCGCCGACGAGTGCATCAAGATCAACGACCTGATCCTGTCGACCTATGCCGATTTCGGCTTCGACGAAATCACGGTCAAGCTGGCGACCCGCCCCGAAAAACGGGTCGGCACCGACGCGATGTGGGATCACGCCGAGGGCGTGCTGCAGGACGTGCTCGACAAGATCGCGGCGCGGTCGGGCAACCGGATCAAGACGGGCGTAAATCCGGGCGAGGGCACGTTCTACGGGCCGAAGTTCGAATATGTGCTGAAGGACGCCATCGGCCGCGACTGGCAATGCGGCACCACGCAGGTCGACTTCAACCTGCCGGAACGGTTCGGCGCCTTCTACATCGGCTCCGATTCGGAAAAGAAGCAGCCGGTGATGGTGCATCGCGCCATCTGCGGTTCGATGGAGCGTTTTCTCGGCATCCTGATCGAGAATTATTCCGGCCATTTCCCGCTCTGGTTCGCGCCGCTGCAGGTGGTGGTGGCGACGATCACTTCCGATGCCGACGATTACGCGCGAAAAGTCGTTGCGCAGCTGAAGGCGGCCGGGCTGATCGCCGAAACCGACCTGCGCAACGAGAAGATCAACTACAAGGTCCGCGAGCACAGCCTTGCCAAGGTGCCGGTCATCGTCGTTTGCGGCAAGCGCGAGGCTGAGGAAGAAACGGTCAATGTCCGCCGTCTCGGGTCGCGCGACCAGGAATCGCTTGGCCTCGCGGCCGCCGTGAAACTGCTTTCCGACGAGGCGGTGACACCCGACCGCAAGCGCCGCGCGGCCTGAGCCGGCCAATCAGCAACGAAATGGCGGTGGATCGCTCCACCGCCATTTTCATATGCTTGTCACGCCAATTGTGTAGCGAGCCCCATGCTCAAGCTGAAGATGCGCGAAAGACCGTTTCCCGAGCTCTCCTATGCCGGTCCGCATCAGCCGGCGCTGACGCGCTGGTTCATCCACTCGGTCGAAGGCCTGTCGGGACGTGATCGCTTCGCCGCACTCTATGATTTCTGGCGCCGGCAAGTGGTGCCGAACGGAGAGCGCGTGTTCAGCCGCATGCTGGAGCTGATCGACGTCCGGGTGCGGACCGCCGGTCAATGGCCGCCGGCAAACCTGCCCGACACGCCGCTGGTGATTGTTGCCAACCATCCGTTCGGCATCGGCGACGGTATTGCCGTGCTGTCGCTGGCGGAGCAGCTCGGCCGACCGTTCCGCGTCATGATCCACAGGGATCTGCTCAAGATCCGCGAGATGGAGCCCTATTCGCTGCCGATCGACTTTTCCGAGACCAAGGACGCGCTGAAGAACAACATGGCGGTCCGCCATGAAGCGGTGCGGCTGCTCAAGGAGGGCGTCACCATCGTCGTCTTTCCGGCGGGAGGTGTCGCCACCGCGCCGAAGGGGTTTGGCCGGGCACGCGATCTGCCGTGGAAGGTGTTTCCGGCCCGTCTCGTTCAGGACGCAAAGGCGTCGGTCATCCCATTGCATTTTTCGGGCCAGAACGGCCGGCTGTTCCATCTGGTCAGCGGACCGATGAACATGGCCGAACGCTACGGGCGTGTGGCGAAATTCGTCGGCAAGGCCTCGCTGACACTGCGCACATCGCTGCTCATCCGTGAATTTGCGCGGCTCTCCGGCAAATCGATCGACGTGCGCGTCGGCGACGTGCTGGGGTGGGACGAACTGGAGCCGCTGCGAGACCGCAAGGCCTTGCTCGACCGCCTTCAGCGCGGCGTCTTCGATCTGGCGCCGGCCGAGACGACTGGCCGCGTGCCGTTGCTGGCGCGACGCATGCGCAAAGCAGCCTAGAGGGGGCGCGGCTTAGTCGGCGCCTTCCTCGGAATCGATGGCCGAAGCTTCGGTTGCCAGGACTTCGATGTCCTGATTGTGTCCGGCCACCACCGTAAAATCCTTCTGGTAGATGCGGTCGCGGTTTTTGGCGATGATGGTGTAGTCGCCCTCGGCCAGCACCATCGAGGCAAAGGCGCCGACGGTCTCCTTGATCGGGTCGCCGGACTCGTTCAGCAGCGACCAGGAGGTGTCGGCGATCGCCTCGCCGCCCGGCTCGCGCACCAGCTTCATGGTCATCTCGGCGGCACGATGCTCGACCGTCGCTTCGGTCAGCTTGCCGGCCTCGACGCGGATGTCGGAGCGGATGACCGCGTTCACAGCGCCATAGGTCGAAACAACGTGGTAGGTGCCGGCATTGAGCCGCACGACGCTGTTCGGCTCGACATCGGGTATGATCAGCGCGCGATCGCCATCGGCCGCGGCGTGGCTCTCATAAATCGAGAAGCGCAGCTTCTTCGGCGGTATGCGCACCCCTCCCGACAGCACGGCATCAAGCTTGAGGCCGCCGGCATCGAGCACGAGGCTCTCACGCTTGGCTTCCTTGCCGACGGTGATGCGCTTGGTGGCGCCGGCCCGCCCGTAGGAGGCATGGACCAGATAGGAACCCGGCTCGAGCTGGAATACGGCGGTGCCGCCATGAGCGGAGGCGACCATCGGCAGCTTGCCGTCGCTGGCCGATTCGGGCTTGAAGACGCGCCAGACGATGCCGCGCGTGATGTCGGCACCCTTGTCGGTCAATTGCGCCGACAGCGTGATCGCCCCGCTGCTGCCCAATGCCAGCGATGTCTCGCTTTTCGGAGGCGCATAGCCCGAAATTCCGGGAAGTTTCAGATCACTGAGGCCGTCTACATTCTGGGCGGCGGCAAGCGAAACCGGCACCATCAACAGTGCGGCAGCGAGCCATATCAGGAAAAGACGCAATGTCCCCTCAAACATGCCTTGCGTTGAAGCCCAATGCGGTGGCAATTTCAAGGCTTAAGAGTCCGGTCGGCTTCCTGCTAGAGGGCTCTTTGTCCGGCGCGTCGCGCCAATGCCCCGAGCCGCCCGATATCCCGATGGCGCGCTTCAGCTCAAATTCCAGGAGACTTGCGCCCATGGCGTCGCCGATCATCGATTTTCTGCTGACCCGAAATTCCGCGCCGATCCCGGATTTGAAAGAGCCGGCACCGGGCGATGCGGAGATCGCGACCATGATCGCCGCCGCCTCGCGGGTGCCGGATCATGGCCGGCTGGAGCCCTGGCGTTTCATCCTCTATCGCGGCGAGGCTCGCGTCGAGATCGGCAAGGAGTTGGCAGCACTTGCCGAACAGCGCGAAGGGCCGTTGCCGGAAGGCCGCCGCAACCAGGAATTGGCACGCTTTTCGCGGGCGCCTCTGGTCATCGGCGTGATCTCGATCCCCAGGGAAAATCCAAAGATCCCGCAATGGGAGATGTTCTTGTCCGGCGGCATGGCTGCGATGAACCTGCTGCTTGCCGCCAATGCGCTGGGCTACGGTACCAACATGATCAGCAACTGGTATTCCGACGTGCCAGAGGGCAGGGCGATCCTCGGTCTGGCGCCGCATGAGCGGGTCGTCGGTTTTGTCCATATCGGCTCCTATCAGGGGCCAGCGCCGGAGCGGCCACGGCCCGATCCGGCAAAGCTCTACGCCGACTATTCGGGGCCGTGGGTGGGATAATTTTCGACCCGGAACCAGACCCTAAGCGTCAAGCCCCGCTGCCCTGGCTCGCGCCAGGAGCCGCTCGGCGAGCTTGAGATGCGGCCGGTCGTACATCTTGCCGTCGATGCCGACGACGCCGGGGTTTCCCGCCGCCTTGAATGCCTCGACGATCGCCAGCGAATTTTTCACCGCTTGCGCCGAAGGCGTGAAGGCGGCGTTGATGACCGGCACCTGCGCCGGATGGATCGCCATCTTGCCGGTGAAGCCGTCGCTCTCGGCCTCGGCGCATTCGGCCTCGAAGCCGGCCATGTCGCGAAAATCCGGAAAGACGGTGTCGATCGCCGCGACTTCCGCGGCATTCGCCGCAAGCAGGGTCATGGTGCGGGCGAAGCGGAATACATCCGTGTAGCGGCCATTCGCGTCGCGCGTCGAGCGCGCGCCGATTGCCGCCGACAGATCTTCCGCGCCCCAGGTGACGCCGACAAGCCGCGCGCTTGCCTTGGCGTAGGTCACGGCGGCCAGAACGCCGGCGGCCGTTTCTGTGATGATCGGCAGGATCTTTATCGCGCCGTCCGGCAGGCCGCTTTCAGCTTCGTGCACCCTGAGCTTGGCCGAGAGATGCTGGACATCCAGTCCGCTGTTCGACTTAGGCAGCATGATGCCGTCGGGCTTCACTGGCACGAGCGCCGCCAGATCGTCGTCGGTCAGTCCGGTCGAAAGGTCATTGACGCGCACATAGATCGCGGAGTTGGTTCGGTGCCTGTGCCCGGCGAGGAAACGCGCCGCTGTGTCGCGCGCCAGCCCCTTGTTTTGCGAGGCAATCGAGTCCTCGAGATCGACGATGACCATGTCGGCGCCCGCGCCAAAGCCCTTCTCCAGCTTCTTTTCCGAATCGCCGGGAACGAAGAGCAGGGAACGCATCGGCTATGCCTTTTTCATCATCATGGCTTGCCTCGTGCATCTGGCAACCAGCACGTCGTTCTGGTTATAAGCGCGGTGCTCGAACTCGACGATACCGCGGTCCTGTTTCGACCTGGAATCGCGCACCGAAACCACCGTGGTCTCGACGCGAATCGTGTCGCCATGGAAGACGGGGTGCGGAAACACCGTCTCCTTCATGCCGAGATTAGCGATGGTGGTGCCGACGGTGATGTCGTTGACCGAGATGCCGATCATCAGGCCAAGCGTGAACAGCGAATTGACCAGGGGCTTGCCCCATTCGCTCTTGGCGGCGAAGTCGAAATCGATGTGCAGCGGTTGCGGGTTCAGCGTCATCACCGAAAACAGCATGTTGTCGCTTTCGGTCACGGTCTTGCGCAGCGTGTGCTTGAACACATGGCCGACAACGAACTCCTCAAGGTAAAGGCCGGCCATGGTCTGTCTCCTCCACTGCTTAAGGGTTGATAGGCGTTGCATACCGGGCCCGCAAGCCAGTTAACGAACATGGTGAACCGTTCGTAAACCATTTGTGCCTACGGTCTCGACAGGCGCCAGAAGCGTTCTGGCAAAGGGCGTAAGCAGGCGACATGGTCGTTTCGCATTTCCTGAAATGGATCCACACGGCAAAGGTGTCGGAGCGTGCTGCGGCGGCAAGCGCGCTGGCTCGCGCCTATGTCGACTCGGACCTGCCTTTCGAGGACCGCTGCGCTGCCGAGGCGGCGCTGACGTTGCTGCTCGATGACGCATCGTCGAAGGTGCGGCTGGCGATCGCCGACGCGCTTTCCATGAGCCATCATGCGCCGCCGCAGATCGTCAGCGCGCTGGCTTCGGACCAGCCCGAGGTGGCCGCTTTGGTACTGGCGCGCTCGCCGCTGCTTACCGATTCCGACCTGATTGATCGGGTTGCCGGCGGCCAGAAAGCGACGCAGAAGGTGATCGCCGACCGGCCGCGCGTCTCGATGTCGGTTGCGGCGGCGATCGCCGAGGTCGGTGAGCCGGAAGCCTGCACCACGCTGCTCGCCAATAGCGGCGCCGACATCGCATCCGTCAGCTTTCGCCGCATGGCCGAGCGTCACGGCCATCTGCCTCTGGTGCGCGAGGCGCTGATCGCCGACATCCGGCTGCCCGCCGACTGCCGGCATATGCTGCTGGTCAAGCTAGGGGAGATGCTCAAGGGGTCGCCATTGGTGCTGGCGCTGATGGGCGCCGCCAGGGCCGAGCGCATCACGCGCGATGCTTGCGTCAAGGCTTCGGTGACACTGATCGAAGGCACGCGGGCGGAGGAACATACCGCACTTGTCGAACATCTGCGCCTGCGCGGCGACCTGACCGCAAGCTTCGTCATCCGCACCATCGCGCACGGCAAGGTCGACTTCTTTGGTTCGGCGCTGGTCGCGCTCAGCCAGCAGCCCGAGCAACGGGTGAGGGCGCTGCTGGCCAGCGGGCATGACATAGCGTTGCAGGCACTGTTCCGCAGCGCCGGGCTTGCCGCCGCCACCCACGCCATCATCCTGCGCGCGCTGAAGGTCTGGCGTGAGGTCGCCAATGGCAAACGCCTCGCCGGCGTCCAGGAAGTCAGCTGGCTGATGCTGAAGGAATTGGGCGGACAGTCCGCCGAAGGCGATCTCGCCAGGCTGGTCAAATCGATCCATCTCGATGCGCTGCGCGAGAACGCACGCGGGCACGCGCTGGCGATCGCGGCTGCTTAAAGCAATTCCAGGAAAAGCGTGAAACGGTTTTCCGACTTGCGTCAAAAAATAAAAAACTGAGCGGTTCGGCGTTTCCGTGAAACGCTGAACCGTTCCAGGCGTCATCCTTCGCGAAAAATCCGGAAAAGTCTTGCGCACAGTGACAGCCGCCGTCCGCGGCTCGCCTAGCAGAAGACGCTCAGATATCCAGCACTTCCGTCGCGGCGAATTCCGCGCGTTCCTGGATGAAGCGGAAGCGGGCCTCGGGCTTGGTGCCCATCAATGCGTCGACCGCATCCTTGGTCGCCGCCTCGGCGTCGATGACGTCCACCCTGAGCAGCGTGCGCTTTCTCGGGTCCATGGTGGTTTCTTTGAGCTGGGCGGCCATCATTTCGCCCAGCCCCTTGAAGCGGCCGATTTCGACTTTGCCGCGCCCGGTGAATTCGGTGCGCAGAAGTTCGTCCTTGTGCGCATCGTCGCGGGCATAGGCGACCTTGCCGCCTTGCCGGATCGAGTAGAGCGGCGGCACCGCCAGATAGAGATGGCCGCCGCGGACCAGGCTCGGCATCTCCTGGTAGAAGAAGGTGATCAGCAGCGAAGCGATATGGGCGCCATCGACGTCGGCGTCGGTCATGATGATGACCCGGTCGTAACGCAGGTCCTCGTCGCGGTATCTCGAGCGCGTGCCGCAGCCCAAGGCCTGGATCAGGTCGGATATCTGCTGGTTGCCGGCCAGCTTGTCGTTACCGGCGCTGGCGACGTTGAGGATCTTGCCGCGGAGCGGCAGCACCGCCTGGCTGGCGCGGTCGCGCGCCTGCTTTGCCGAACCGCCAGCCGAATCGCCCTCGACGATGAACAGCTCGGCGCCGGCCGCTGCATTCTGCGTGCAATCGGCGAGCTTGCCGGGCAGGCGCAGCCTGCGCACGGCGCTCTTGCGCGACACTTCCTTTTCCTGGCGGCGGCGCACCCGCTCGTCGGCACGCGCGATCACCCATTCGAGCAGTTTCGAAGCTTCCTGCGGATTGTCGGCCAGCCAATGGTCGAACGGGTCGCGGATGGCGCTTTCGACGATGCGGATCGCCTCGATCGTCGCCAGCCTGTCCTTGGTCTGGCCGACGAATTCCGGTTCGCGGATGAACACCGACAGCATGCCCACCGCCGAGATCATCACATCCTCGGATGTGACGATCGAAGCGCGCTTGTTGCCGACCAGGTCGGCATAAGCGCGCAAGCCGCGCGTCAGAACGTTGCGGAAGCCGGCCTCGTGCGTGCCGCCTTCAGCTGTCGGAATGGTGTTGCAATAGGAATTTATAAAACCGTCGCCGCCGAACCAGGTCACCGCCCATTCGAGCGAGCCGTGACCGCCCTGCTTCTCGCTCTTGCCGGCGAACATTTCACGGGTCACCTGGAATTCGTCGCCGAGCGAGGCTTTCAGATAGTCCTTGAGGCCGCCCGGAAAATGGAATTCTGCCTTGGCCGGCGTCGTGTCCTTTTCCTTGATCAGCGAGGGATCGCAGGTCCAGCGGATTTCGACACCGCCGAACAGATAGGCTTTTGACCGCGCCATGCGGTAGAGCCGCGCCGGCTCGAACGCAGCACCCTTGCCGAAAATCTGCTCGTCTGGATGGAAGCGGATCTTCGTGCCGCGCCGGTTGTGCACCTCGCCGAGCTGCTCCAGGCCGGTCACCGGAACGCCTCGCGAGAAGCGCTGGCGATAGAGCTTGCGCCCAATCGCAACCTCGACCTCGAGATGGTCGGACAGCGCGTTGACCACGGAAACGCCGACACCGTGCAGGCCTCCCGAGGTCTCGTAGACCTTGCTGTCGAACTTGCCGCCTGAATGCAGCGTGGTCATGATGAGTTCGAGCGCCGGCTTCTTGAATTTCGGGTGCGGATCGACCGGAATGCCGCGGCCGTTGTCGGTTACAGACAGGTATCCGTCGGCGGAAAGCTCGACATCGATGAAGGTAGCATGGCCGGCGACCGCCTCGTCCATCGAATTGTCGATGACCTCGGCGAACAGATGGTGCATCGCCTTGTCGTCGGTGCCGCCAATGTACATGCCCGGGCGGCGGCGCACCGGCTCCAGCCCCTCCAGCACCTCGATATCGGCGGCACTATAGCTCTCGCTGGCATCGCGGGGCGCCGGCCGCTTCGCCGCCTGCACCAGCGGGTCGGCCGGGCGCGCGGCGCGAGCCGGTTGCGGCTGCTTGCCCAAATTGCCGAAAAGATCGTTATTGTCGTCCATGCCGGTCCTGGATTCCGATGCTGCGAATCACCACCCGATACTGCCACGCTTTTTGCGGGCAGGCGACGGAGGTTCCTGTTACGTTCGAGGATAGAGCCTCTTACTGCAAAACCATTCGACAACCAAGCGGCGGAAATGGGGTCGAAGCTTGGAGCATCGACGCTTTGTAAACCTTGTCCGAAGGTTACGCCGCAAGATTGGCTGAAAAACGATATCCGCGGACTGTCGCTGACCTAGAATGCAGCGAAACCCTCAAGAGGCTGTCGCTTAAGCATGTTGGATTACAGTTCGCTCCTGCTCGCAGCGGCGCTGTCGGGCACGTGCCTCAGCATCACCATGTTTGCGATCTGGTTCACCGCGCCACAGGCACGCTTTGTGCTGACGGTGGCGTGCGGCATTCTCGTGCTCGTCGCCCATGTGGTCTTGTTTTGGCATTACACAAGAGATCCAAGCCCCTGGCTTTGCCAGATCGTGCTTGCTCTTCTCAGCCTCGGCTTCCTGATTATCTGCCTGTCGGCCATGCAATATCTCAGCATGCGCGACTATAGGCGCGCCATCTTGCCGACCTTGGCTGCGATGGCTGTTTGCGCGGGCGCGACGTATCTCGGGTTTGATGGTGTCGGCTTCATTGTCACCTACGCGACGGTAACGGCGCTACTCTCGCTTATCGGGGCGATGTTCTGGATTGAGGGTGGTCATGATCGCCGGATATTGCTGGTCGTATCGTTCCTGAGCGGCGTCTGTGCGCTGTCGTTCGGACTTTGCGGCGCGGTCCTGCTGGTCAAGGGCCAGTGGGTGCTCGGCGTAGCACCGGACAATTGGGCCGAGCGGGTGAATTCCGTCGTAGCCGTCGCCTGCATGACCGGGCTTGGCGCATTAACGCTCTCCCTGCACCATTTGCAGGCGCAGATCGAATTGAAGGCCGAGACGATGACCGATCCATTGACCGGGCTGATGAACCGGCGGGCGTTAACGGCACTCTACGGCGAGCGGGTCTTCGGTCCGTTTATGTCCGTCGCCATGTTCGACCTCGACCATTTCAAAAGGACGAACGACGTATTCGGTCATCCGGTCGGCGACCAGGTCCTGCGCCGCTTTGCCGCCGTCATCAGGAAATACGCCAGAACCGGCGTCGACGCCTTCCGGCTGGGCGGCGAGGAATTCGTGCTCGTCATGTCGCGGATGACGGAAGAAAAGGCCTATGACATTGCGAGCAAGATCAGCGTCGCCTTCGGTACGGAAGTCGTGGCCACCCAGCTTGGTCCGTTGCGAAGCACAGTCAGCGGCGGCATCGGCTTTGGTGGGACGAGCGGCACCGGTCTCGATGATGTGCTGGCCGAAGCCGACGCCGCGCTCTATGCGGCAAAGCGCGCCGGGCGAAATCGCGTCATCGCCCGGGACAGGGCGAGCAAGGCCGACGGGCCGGCCTTGCGTTCTGCCTGATTGAGGCTTCTATCTTCTTGTTAGACCATGATCTTGTCCGAAAACCGGATTCCACTCTTCGGGATCATGGTCTACTCCGCCGCACCCAGATATTCCGACAGCGGCGGGCAGGAGCAGACCAGGTTGCGGTCGCCAGCGACGTTGTCGATGCGTGACACCGGTGGCCAGTATTTTGCCGCCGTATCGGCATCGCCGGCGGGGTAGGCCGCTTCCAGGCGCGAATAGGGATGGGTCCACTGGCCGGCCAACGCCTCGGCGGCGGTATGTGGCGCATTGACCAGAGGATTGTCGGCCAAGGGCCATTCGCCCTTCGCCACCTTGGCTGCCTCGCCGGCTATGGCGATCATGGCTTCGCAGAAACGATCCAGCTCGCGCTTGGGCTCGGATTCGGTCGGCTCGACCATCAGCGTGCCGGCCACCGGGAACGACATGGTCGGCGCGTGGAAGCCATAGTCGATCAGCCGCTTGGCGATATCGTCGACGCTGATGCCGGCGCTGTCCTTGAGCACGCGGGTGTCGAGGATGCATTCATGCGCAACGCGTCCGTTGCGCCCCTTGTAAAGCAGGGGGAAATGCTCGCCAAGCCGCGTCGCCACGTAGTTGGCGGAGATGATCGCCGTCTCGGTCGCCTGCTTCAGGCCGGAAGCGCCCATCATGCGGATATACATCCAGGTGATCGGCAGGATCGAGGCGCTGCCGAACGGTGCCGCCGCCACGGCATGGGCCGAGCCTTCGGTGACGTGTCCGGGCAGATATGGCTTCAGATGCGCCTTGACGCCGATCGGGCCGACGCCGGGGCCGCCGCCGCCATGTGGAATGCAGAAGGTCTTGTGCAGGTTCATGTGGCAGACATCGGCACCGATATCGCCGGGACGGGCGAGGCCGACCAGAGCGTTGAGATTGGCGCCGTCGAAATAGACCTGGCCGCCATGGCTGTGGACGAGCGCACAGAGGTCGCGGGCGCCTTCCTCGAAAACACCATGCGTCGAAGGATAGGTGAACATCAGCGCCGCGAGGTCTTTTGCATGCTCGGCCGCCTTGGCCTGCAAGTCTTCCATGTCGATATTGCCGTCCTCGGTGCAGCGCACGACGACGACACTCATGCCGGCCATGGCCGCACTTGCCGGATTGGTGCCATGCGCCGAGGACGGGATCAGGCAGACGGTGCGATGGCCTTCGCCACGCGACAAATGATAGCCGCGAATGGCGAGCAGCCCTGCATATTCGCCCTGGCTGCCGGCATTGGGCTGCAGGGTCACCGCGTCGAAGCCGGTGATCTCCGCCAGCCAGCCTTCCAGCTCGTCGATCATGGCGCGATAGCCTACCGAATGGCTCGCCGGGGCAAAGGGATGCAGGTTGGCGACATCGGGCCAGCTTACCGGCATCATTTCGGCGGCGGCGTTGAGCTTCATGGTGCAGGAGCCGAGCGGGATCATGGCGCGGTCGAGCGCCAGGTCCTTGTCGGACAGCCGGCGCAAGAAGCGCATCATGTCGGTTTCCGAGTGGTTTTCGCGGAAGACGGGCTGGGTGAGGAACTCCTTGCCGCGCGGTTTTCCTGGCATGGAACTGCCGGCGGCAACGCCGGCCTTGGCGCCGAAAAGTGCTGCGATCGCCTCCAGATCGGCCTCGGTGGAGGTCTCGTCAAAGCTGATGCCGACATGGTCGGCGTCGATGACACGCAGCAGCCGGCCGGTCTTCTCGGCGGCGGCGGCAAGTGCGGCGGCTCTGCCCTTCAGTTCCACGGTCACCGTGTCGAAGCGGCTTCCGCCGAGCACCGAAACGCCTGCTGCCTTGAGGCCGGCAGCCAGGCGGTTGGCCAGCGTGTGGACGCGGCCGGCAATCGCCTGCAGCCCGGCAGGGCCATGCCAGATCGCATAGGCCGTCGCCATGTTGGCGAGCAGCGCCTGTGCGGTGCAGATGTTGGAGGTCGCCTTGTCGCGGCGGATATGCTGCTCGCGTGTCTGCAAGGCCAGGCGATATCCGGGACGGCCCTTGCTGTCCGTCGACTGGCCAACGAGCCGGCCGGGCATCAGCCGCGTCAGCCTGTCGGACACGGCGCAATAGGCGGCGTGCGGCCCGCCAAAGCCCATCGGCACGCCAAAACGCTGCATCGGGCCGACGGCGATGTCGGCGCCAAGCCTGGCTGGCGCGTCGGTCAGCGTCAGGCCCAACGGATCGGCAATGAAGACGACCAGCGCGCCGGCAGCGCGGGCCTTGTCGATCGCTGCCTTGTGATTGCCATAGACGCCGAATGTATCGGGCCAGGAGACCAGCAGGGCGGCGGTGTTGTCGTCGATCACCTCGCCGTCGACCTCGATGCCGAGCGGTTCGGCGCGGGTGCGAACGACGTCCAGCGTCTGCGGGTGCGGCGTGCCGGCCAGTGCCACCTTGGTGCGCTTGTCGCGATGATGGCGCAGCCCAATGCCGACCGCTTCGGCCACCGCCGTCGCCTCGTCGAGCAGCGAGGCCGACGCCACCGGCAAGCCGGTCAGCTCGGTGACCAGCGTCTGGAAGTTGAACAGCATTTCCAGCCGGCCCTGGCTGATCTCGGCTTGGTAAGGCGTGTAAGCCGTATACCAGGCCGGGTTCTCGAACAGGTTGCGCTGGATCACCGGCGGCACGTGGACGCCATGATAGCCGGTACCGATGAAGCTCTTCAGCACCGTGTTCTTTGCCATCGTCGCCGCGAGCTCGGTCAGCGCTTCCGCTTCGCTTGCAGCGGCGGGCAAGGCCAATGGACGGTCGAGCCGGATCGACTTCGGCACTGCCTGGCTGATCAGCGTCTCGACCGAGGGAACGCCGATCGTGGCCAGCATGGCTCTGACGTCTTGGAGGCCCGGGCCGATATGGCGAGCCGAGAAGGGGTAGGGTGCTGCGGTCATCTTGCTGGTCCTGCTATCAACCAATATGGGCTTTGTAAGCGGCTTCATCGAGGAGGCCGTCGAGCTGGCTCTCATTGGCCAGCTTCATCTTCCACAGCCAGCCGTCGCCGGTTGCCGCCGAATTGACGAGCGAAGGATCGGCCGACAGCGCGGTGTTGGCTTCGGTGATCTCGCCGTCGACCGGTGCGTAGACGTCCGATGCCGCCTTGACCGATTCGACCACCACGGCCGTATCGCCCTTGGCCAGCTTTTTCCCTGGCTCAGGCAGTTCGACGAAGACGAGGTCACCGAGCTGCTGCTGCGCGTAATCGGTGATGCCGACGGTGGCGATGCCGCCCTCGACGCGAAGCCATTCGTGATCTTCGGTGAAATAGGTCTTTGCCATTGAAATCATCCTTTGCGGTAGCGATGGGGCGTGAAGGGCAAGGGGTGGATGTCGACCGGGATTTTCGTCCCGCGGACATCGGCGAACAGTCTTGTGCCGGGCTTGGCAAGCGGCGTCCGGACGTAGCCCATTGCCACCGGATGACCGGCCGAGGGGCCGAAGCCGCCTGAGGTGACATGGCCGGCAGGGTTGCCGTCGGCGTCGAAAAGGGCAGCACCGGCGCGCACCGGCTGGCGGCCGTCCGGCTTCAGGCCGACGCGTTTTTGCGCCGGGCCGCGCTCCAGGATGGCGCGCAATGCATCGGCGCCGATGAACGCGCCAGAGGCGCGAACCTCCTTGGGGATGGCCCACATCAGCCCGGCGCTGGCCGGATCGATCTCCGGCGTGATGTCCAGCCCGTGCAGGCACAGTCCTGCTTCGAGCCGCAGGCTGTCGCGGGCGGCAAGGCCGATCCACATCACTCGCTCGTCCTCGAGCAACCTGGTGACGAGGGTTCGCGCGTCCGCTTCCGGCAGGCCGATCTCGAAACCGTCTTCGCCGGTATAGCCCGACCGGCTCATGAACCAGTTTTCGCGCGGCTCGATGCCGTGCATGAACACCAGCGAACCGGTCTCGATGCCGGCGCGGGAAAGGGCAGCCCATGCCTCGGGGCCCTGGATGGCCAGGAAGACGCGGTCGAGTGCGTCCACCTTCACGTCGAAATCCTCGGCAAGTTCACGCAGATGCTTTTCGTCGGCGGCGGCGTTGCCGGCATTGGCGACCATCATGAAGCGCTCGACGCCGAGCCTGGTGACGATCAGATCGTCGAGTATTCCGGCGGCCTCATTGAGGAAGAACGTGTATTTGGAGTGGGAAACCTGAAGCGCGCCGGCATCGAACGGGCAGGCGCGGTTCAGAAGCGCTGCTGCGCCCGGGCCGCTGATTTCGAACAGCTTCATGTGCGAGATGTCGAACAGGCCGGCATGCTCGCGGCTGTGAAGATGCTCCTTCATCACGCCGGCCGGATAGGTCAGCGGCATCGACCAGCCGGCGAAGGCGCCGAAGCGCGCACCGGCTGCCATGTGCAGATCTTCGAGGGGAAGGTGTTTGGTGTCGTCGCCCGTCATGTCATCTCCAGAGTCGCACGCAAGCGGTCGCGAATGGCGACCAGTCCGTGCCCCTCTGTCTGAAGCCTGAGAGACTCGCGCCCCGTAACTCTGTCGGCAGCGCTTACACCTTCGGCGCGGGGGCAAGCCCCGACTTTCCAGAGTGTCTTTCCCGTCTACGGTTCTTTTGCCTGAGAGATTTCGGGCGATTTCCCCTTCGGCGGCAGCTCTCGCTGCTCTCTCCCGCAAACAGGTAGGACTCGGTTAAGAGCCCTCGACTCGTCATCCATAGCCCGTGGACGACACCTTGTCACCTGCCAGCGACATTTTTACTGGCAGTCTTCTGCTGGCCTTCTTTACAGGCAAGCCTTCGCTAACCACGCCGCTTGCCGGTTTCTCAAGACCTTGCTGATATGCCGGATAAGGGCCGGCAATTGCCGGCGGCGGGCGGGGAACAAAATGGGCGAATTGATCATGAGCGCGCCAGTGGCCGGGCTGACCTCGAAAAATCGGATCACGGCGGAAGACGTGGTCATGCTGCGCGGCGAAGTGTTCGGCGACGGCGTGGTAACGCGCGGCGAGGCCGAGGCGCTGTTTGCGCTCGACGCGACGGCGAGGGACAAATGCGCGGAATGGCTCGAGTTTTTCGTCGAGGCCGTCACCGACTTCATCGTCCACCAGGAACAGCCGGCCGGCTATGTTTCCCAGGACAATGCCGACTGGCTGATCCGGGCGATTTCGCGCGACGGCATGGTTGACAGCCGAACCGAACTCGAGCTGCTAGTGCACGTGCTGGAAGTTGCCAAATCATCGCCGAGCACGCTTTCCGGCTATGCGCTGGAGCAGGTCGCTCATGCGGTCGTGGATGGCAAGGGGCCGCTGACGACCGGCGGCAGGCTTATCCCTGGGTCGATAGCCAAGGCTGAGGTCGAGCTGTTGCGCCGCATCCTTTACGCCTATGGCGGCGATGGCAACATCGCCATCAGCCGCGCCGAGGCCGAGGTGCTGTTCAAGATCAACGAGCGGACAGTGGCGGGCGACAATGATCCGTCGTGGAACGATCTGTTCGTCAAGGCGATCGCCAATTTCGTCATGTGTTCGGCCGGCTACGAAGCGCCGGTGCGCGATGTGGCGCTGCGCCGGGATGCTTTTTTCGAGCAGGCCGATCCGGAGATCGGCGGTTTCTTCAGCCGCATGGTGTCGGGTGGCCTGTCCGGCATTATGGAGGCCTATCGTTCACCGGGCGACGTCGAGGCCGAATGGGAATCGAGGAACAACGCAGCCGAGGCTCTGGCCCGCCGCGCCGAGACGGTCGATGCCGGCGAGGCGAAATGGCTAGCTGAACACATCGGCGACCGGCCGCTGCAGGAGAACGAGCGTGCGTTGCTGACGCTGATCAAGCACGCCTCGCCGGAAATCCACCCGGCGCTCAAGCCGCTGATCGACAAGGTCGCATAACAGGTCGCCAACCTATTGCTTGGCAGGTTCCGGCTTGGCGCCGGTGTCGAACCGCGACATCCATTTGAAGCTGCCGAACCAGTAGCGGCGCACGCCGCCTATGGTGCCGTCAGCGGTACGCGCGCCGATCCAGTTGTTGACGTATTGGATGAGGCGGACATCGTCCGGCCGCATGGCAAACGCCTCCGGCGTCCGCAACAGCGGACCGCCCACCATTTTCAATTTCGCGTCATAGAGCCTGGCGGCCATTTGCGGCGTTGGCGATGTGGCGACCATCGCCTGTGCGTCGCCGCCGATGATCGCGGCGAAAACATCTGAGGTATTGTCGAAAGACAGGATGGTCGCCTTAGGAAAAGCTTCCTTCGCGGCGGCTTCATCGGTGGAATTGGACAACACGGCGATCTTGTATCCCGGCGCCGCTACTGCCTTTCCCGGCCTTTTCCCAAGGCTGGCGATCGTCGCAACCATGCGGATATCGGCGGTACCGGTCTGGTTGGAGAACACCACCTCGCGTGCGCGTTCCGGCGTGCTGGCGTAGCCCGCCGCGATCATGTCGAAATCACCCTTGAGCAGTCGTGTCTTGAGGTCGTTCCAATGCACCTCGACCAGCTTCAGGTCGACGCCGAGATCAGACGCCAGCGCATTGGTCAGGTCGACATCATAGCCGGCGAACTTCCCGTCGGCCTTCTTGAGGATCCATGGCGGGTTGAGCGCCACGCCGACCGTCAGTGTCTTCTGGTCGATGATGCGCTTGAGGCTGTCATCCGCCCGGGCTGGCAGCAGCGACAAAGCCAACCAGGCAGAAAGGGCAAGTATAGTTGTGGCGATCATCTTAGCGCGCATTAATATAACCTCGCTGAGCCCGTCCGGTTGTCAGATTTACACAGAGGTGCCATTCTGTCGATAGCGGACCCTGATGGAGAGTTGCGATGTCGGCACGGATGGCGGTTAGCAGTTCGATGATGTTCCTGGTTTGCATCCTGGGCAACCCGGCGAAGCTTTCGTTGCTGCCGGCGGCAGCGCAGGCTGCGGGGGCAAAACGCATGGTCTGCTCCAGCGCCGATTACCGCTATTCCTATTGCGGGATCGATACGCGACGTGGCGTGCAGTTGACCTCCAGGCTTTCGAAGGCGCGTTGCGTATATGGTAGAAGCTGGGGCTATGACGGCGGCGGCATCTGGGTCGACAATGGTTGCTCGGCCGAATTCGCAGTCGCCGGCCCCAACCGCAATCCCTCTGCTGGCGACGTCGCTGCAGCCATTATCGTCGGCGGCGTGGTAGGCGCCATTCTCGACAACGGCAATTCGCACCGCCATCATTCCGACAATTACTATCCGAAGCCGCGCCCGCGCCGTTACGACCAATCGATCGATCCGACGCCGCAATTCGACAATCAGGGCAATCCCAACTTCGATACCCACGGCAACTACCAAGGACCGCACGGGCTGGGGAAGCTTGTTACCCCTGACGACAATCCTGATCTGAATCCGGCCCTGCGCAGCGACGGCGACGACAGCGACGACGACAGTTAGCTGAGGCTTAGGTCAGGTTTCGGTCAGATGCCGCCGTACCAGTCGTAGCCATTGTCCTCCCAATAGCCGCCTCTGCCGCCGCCGAGATTGGCAAAGCCGTCGACCAGCTCGATCTTGGTGAGATATTTCGGCATTTTGTAGCCGAGCTGGCGCTCGACGCGGACGCGTAGCGGCGCGCCGTTCTCGACCGGCAACGGCTTGCCGTTGACCCCATAGGCAAGGATCGTTTGCGGATGACGGGCATCGATCAGGTCGATCGAGCCGTAATATTTGATATCGCCGGCAAGGCTGCGGTCGATCGTATCGAGGCAGTGGAACATGACGTAGCGCGCCTGCGGCTTGACCACCGCCTGGTCGAGCACCAGCGACAGTGGCGTGCCGGTCCATTTGGCAATGCAGCTCCAGCCCTCGACGCAGTCGTGGCGGGTGATCTGGGTGCGGCTCGGCATGTTCATCAGCTGCTCGCGGCTCAGCGACAGCGGTTTTTCGACGAGGCCGGAAACCTCCAGCCGCCAGTCGGCGAAATCGTTGGCGAGCAGGCCCTTGTAGAAATCGTCGTCGGGCGCGGTGACGCCGTTCGGCCGCTGCGGCTGGCGAATGTCGGCCTCGGTGAACTCCGGCGCCAGCGCGTCACGGCCGGCAAGCAGCCGCTGCGCCCGCCAGGTCAGGCCATTGGCGCTTTCGAGGAAGCTGCGCAGGCCGTCGCCGACGCCAAGCTGGCTGTCGAAGGCGTCGCAGCCCGAAAGCATGATGCCGGAAAGGCCGAGGCTGGCCGAGGTCAGGAATTTTCTTCGGCTTGTCTGTAGCTTGGGGCTGATCTCGAATTTCGCCATGTCAGGCGCTCCTCTCGGGTGCTTTGTCGCCATGCGCCGGCGGGTCGGTTCGGTACCAGCCGGTGATGATCGAACGCAGCTCGTTGATCGGGCCGGCGGCGAGGATCATCAGGATGTGGATGATGAAGAAGGCGACGAGCAGCAGCATCACCGTGAAATGAATGGTGCGCGCCGTCTGCCGGCCGCCGAGCAGGTCGTTCAGGAATGGCAGTACCGAGTTCATGCTCGGCGACATGGCCAGGCCGGTGACGATCATCAGCGGCAGCAGCACGAACAGCACGCCGCCATAAGCCATCTTCTGCAGCGTGTTGTATTCGCGCCTGTGGTGGAACCGGAACCTGGCGTGGTCGACAATGTCTCGCGGCAGCCGCCTGATATCATCGAGGCGCGGGGCAAGATCGCGCCGCAAATGGCCGTTGATCAGACTGGCGACCAGCCAGACCAGCAGCGTGGTGGTCAGCACCCAGGCGAAAAAGAAATGAACGACGCGCGCGGTGCCGAGATCGTAGTAGGAAGGGATCGTCGCCCAGGACGGGAAGGCGCGGGAGGTCTGCTGGCCGGCCGGACCCGACCAGCCGAGCACGCCGGTGGTATCGAAGCGCTTGCCGAAGATGTCGGTGTAGCCGCGCGGGCCAGTCACCGTGTTTTCGGCGCCAATGGCGAAGATGGTGTTGTTGTAGCCAAAGCCCGACTCCTTGCCGATGTAGAGCTGTGGGCGGGCGTTAAATATTTGCAGACCGGAAAGCAGCATGAAGAACAGCGCGATCGCCCACAGCCAATGCGTCAGCCGCGTCCAGCGCGACTGCCGATAGATCAGCGTCGCATCGCTCGGCGCGGCGGTATCTGCTTCGGCGGCTTGGTTTCTGGCAAGCGATTCCATCTGTTGTTCCCTCCGGCCGCACGTTCGCCGCGGCCTGTCAGATCTCTTCTCCTCCCAATACGTCGCCAGCTTAAGCGATGTTTCACCCGATCCCGGATTTATTACGGACTGCCGAGGCTGACTGCGAGGTTGACCGCGGCTGCCACGATCACCGTGTTGAAGAAGAACGACAGGATCGAATGCACAAGCACGACACGGCGCATTTGCGAGGTTGTGATGTTGGTGTCGGCAGTTTGCGCCGTCATGCCGATCACTGTCGCAAAATAGAGGAAATCCGAGCCTTCCGGCCGTTTGCCGCCCGGGAAGTCGAGGCCGCCGACCGGAATTTTCTTTTTGGTGTCGCCATCCATCGCGTCGCCGTCCAACCAATAGAGATGTGCGTAGTGAAGTGCCGCCATCGCATGGATGGTCAACCAGCCAAGCGGGATAGACAACAACGCCACCGTAAGCTCGACGGGATCCGCGCTCTTCTCCCTGTTGATCAATTGAAACAACGAGATGATGGCAATTGCGACCACAACCAGCGTGACCGCGAAGATGGCCAGCACCGGCAGGTCCGTGTCGCCTGCATTCTTGCGCAGATAGCTGCCAGTAAGCCGCGGCATGTGAGCGACGACAAGACAGAGATAGGCGGCAAAGAACACATTGGCGCCGATCGAATAGGCAAGCGGCGCACGCCAGATCAGCGCTGCGGCGAAGGCTGCCACGCCGATGCAGGCCGACAGCGCGAACGGCGTGTGGCGTTGCATGGGCATCTTGGTGGGGGTACCGGTCGTCATGGTTTCAGTCCGCTGAGGCGGATTTCAGCGCTCGCCGCAAGATGCGGTCAAGTTCGCCGAGAAACCGCGAGCGATCCTGCGGCGCGAAGCTCGAATTGTAGCCCTTGCTTTCGCCGGTCTCGCGCAGGTGCTGCTTGAGGTCGCGCATCGCCACCGCCATGCCGATCGTCTCCGGCGTAAACGGGCGCCCGGTCGGGCCGAGTACATGGGCGCCAAGTGCCACCGCGCGCGCGGCAAGCGGGATGTCGGCGGTCACCACGATGTCGTTGGGCCGGGCATTTTCGACGATCCAGTCGTCGGCGGCGTCGGCGCTCTTGGAGACGACGACATTGCGGATCATCGGATCGCGCGATGGACGCAAGCCGCCATTGGAGACGAAGGTGACGACGATGCCGTGCCGCTCGGCAACCTTTTCGACCTCGGCCTTCACCGGGCAGGCATCGGCATCGACGAGAATAGCGGGTGTGGGCATCGTTGTTCCAAATGTGAAAGAGCCGGGCGACGTCGCCCGGCTCGATCGATGATAGTCGAGCGGCTACTAGGCCGGCAACGCGCCAGATCTCTTCGCCGTCCAGGTGGCGATATAGTCCATCAAACCTGGATTGAGGCAGTCATAAGGCTCGAGCCCGATCGACTTCAGCTGTGACCTTATGCCGTCCATACGGCTCGGATCGACACCGGATTCGATGATCGACGAGACGAAGGCGGTGAAGCCCGGAGGCGACCAGCCGTCCTCCTGGAAGCGCTCCGGATGGATGAAGGACAGCCCCTTGAAAGCGTGGTCGCGCTCGACCGGGCCGTGCATGTGGACGCCGCAGCCCGTGCAGGCATGGCGCAGGATCAGCGCGCCCGGATCGACCACCTTCAGCTTGTCGCCGTTTTCGGTGACCGTCACGTCGGTTGTACCGGCCACCGCCACGACCGAGAACAATGCGCCTTCCGGCTTCCAGCATTTGGTGCAGCCGCAGGCATGGTTGTGGGCGATCTGGCCCTTGACCTTCACCTTGACCGGATTGCTGGTGCAGGCGCAGACCAGCGTCCCGCCGGCAAAGTCGGCCTTTTCCCTGGGCAGTCCATTGTCGATTTTCGGATGCAGTTTTTCCGGCATTTTTGTCTCCTCCCTTGTTGAACATGTGCATTTTCGGCCGCTGGCTGATTGGCCGGCGGCTTTCTCCTCCTCCTCAGTAAACTACCACGCTCCTGATCGACTTGCCTTCGTGCATGAGGTCGAACCCCTTGTTGATGTCCTCGAGCTTCAGCGTATGGGTGATCATCGGATCGATCTCGATCTTGCCGTCCATGTACCAGTCGACGATTTTTGGCACATCGGTGCGGCCGCGCGCGCCGCCGAAGGCGGTGCCCATCCAGGTGCGGCCGGTAACCAGCTGGAACGGCCGCGTCGAGATCTCCTGGCCGGCGCCGGCAACGCCGATGATGACCGACTTGCCCCAGCCACGGTGGGACGATTCAAGCGCCTGCCGCATGACTTTCGTATTGCCGGTGCAGTCGAACGTGTAGTCGGCGCCGCCGATCTGGTCGGCGCCGCGCTTGGTCATGTTAACGAGATGAGCCGCGATATCGCCGTCGACCTCCTTCGGATTGACGAAATGCGTCATGCCGAATTTCTCGCCCCAGGCCTTCTTGTCGTTGTTCAGGTCGACGCCGATGATCATGTCGGCGCCGGCAAGGCGCAGGCCCTGGATGACGTTGAGGCCAATGCCGCCGAGGCCGAAGACGACAGCGGTCGCGCCTTGCTCGACCTTGGCCGTGTTGATCACCGCGCCGATGCCGGTGGTGACGCCGCAGCCGATGTAGCAGATCTTGTCGAAGGGGGCGTCGGCATTGACCTTGGCCACCGCGATCTCGGGCAGCACGGTGAAGTTGGAGAAGGTCGAGCAGCCCATGTAGTGGAACAGCTTGTCCTTGCCGATCGAGAAGCGCGACGTGCCGTCAGGCATCAAGCCTTGACCCTGCGTGGCACGGATGGCGGTGCAGAGGTTGGTCTTGCGCGACAGGCAGGACGGGCACTGCCGGCATTCCGGCGTATAAAGCGGGATGACATGGTCGCCCTTCTTGACCGAGGTGACGCCCTTGCCGACGTCGACGACGATGCCGGCGCCCTCATGGCCGAGGATCGCCGGAAACAGGCCTTCCGGGTCGGCGCCCGACAGTGTGAACTCGTCGGTGTGGCAGATGCCGGTTGCCTTGATCTCGACCAGCACCTCGCCATCACGGGGACCTTCGAGGTCGACCTCCATGATCTCCAGCGGCTTTCCGGCGGCGACGGCGACAGCGGCGCGCGTTTTCATCAGGCAATCCTCCCATGGCAGTCTGCAATCCAGGTTAGATTTAACTTACCACTCAGCTCTGCGCTATGCACGAAGCGACGTTCTGATCCCGGATTTTCGTCAGAGCTCGCCGATTTGCGTCCGGGATAGGCTCCGACTTTGCCTTGACCGGCCCCCTGAAGCCCATAAAACGGGAAGCCCGGAAAAGAAGGGCAGCCGAGGGACGAGGCCTGCATGTTCACAAAGATCCTGATCGCCAACCGTGGCGAGATCGCCTGCCGTGTGATCAAGACGGCGCGCAAGATGGGCATCGCCACCGTCGCGGTCTATTCCGACGCCGACCGCGATGCCGTGCATGCCGAAATGGCTGACGAGGCGGTGCATATCGGCCCTTCTCCCGCCGCGCAAAGCTATCTGGCCCCGGAAAAGATCATCGCCGCCTGCAAGGCGACAGGGGCCGAGGCCGTGCATCCCGGCTACGGTTTCCTGTCCGAGCGGGCATCCTTCTGCGAGGCGCTGGAGCAGGAAGGCATCGTCTTCATCGGCCCGAAGCCCAAGGCCATCAAGGCAATGGGCGACAAGATCGAATCGAAGAAGTTCGCCAACGCGGCCAAGGTTTCGACGGTGCCCGGCTGGCTTGGCGTCATCGAAAACGTCGCCCATGCCGAAAAGATCGCCGGCGAAATCGGCTATCCCGTGATGATCAAGGCCTCGGCCGGCGGCGGCGGCAAGGGCATGCGCATCGCCTGGAGCAAGGCCGAGGTGCGCGACGGCTTCGACCGGGCGCGCTCGGAAGCCAAAAGCTCGTTCGGCGATGACCGCGTCTTCATCGAGAAGTTCATCGTCGATCCGCGCCATATCGAAATCCAGGTGCTTGCCGACGCGCATGGCAACACGCTCTATCTCGGCGAGCGCGAATGCTCGATCCAGCGCCGCAACCAGAAGGTCGTAGAGGAGGCGCCGTCGCCGTTCCTCGATCCCAAGACCCGCAAAGCCATGGGCGAGCAGTCTGTGGCGCTGGCCAAGGCGGTCGACTACCAGAGCGCCGGCACGGTCGAATTCATCGTCGATAGCGACAAGAACTTCTATTTCCTGGAAATGAATACGCGCTTGCAGGTCGAGCATCCGGTGACGGAACTGGTCACCGGCATCGACCTGGTCGAGCAGATGATCCGCGTGGCGGCCGGCGAAAAGCTCGCCATCAAACAGGGCGACATCAAGCTGAACGGCTGGGCGGTGGAAAGCCGCCTCTATGCCGAAGACCCGTATCGCAACTTTCTGCCGTCGATTGGCCGGTTGACGAGATACCGGCCGCCGGAAGAGGGGCAATTTGGCGAAATAGTCATCCGCAACGATACTGGCGTCACCGAAGGCTCGGAAATCTCGATGTTCTATGATCCGATGGTCGCCAAGCTGTGCACCTGGGCGCCGACACGGCTTGCGGCAATAGATGCGATGTCGGAAGCGCTGGACAGGTTCGTTGTCGACGGCATCGAGCACAACATACCGTTCCTGGCGGCGCTGATGCAGCATCCGCGCTGGCGGGAAGGGCTGATATCGACCGCTTTCATCGCCGAGGAATACCCAGACGGCTTCGCGCCGATCGTGCCAGACGCCGAGGAGAAAGCGGTGCTGGCCGCGATCGCCACCGCGGTCGAACTGCTGCGCCGCGACCGGCTCGACCGGCTGGGCGGGCGGCTGGCGCCGCATTCCGGCGCCTTGAAACGCGATTGGGCGGTGAAGATCGGCCGGGATTATCTTTCGGTCGCCATCGTCGAAGGCATGATTTCCATTCCGATGGAGCTCGACCTCACAATCGACGGCGACAAGGCACTGAGGGTGACCTCCGACTGGCGGCCGGGCGATCCCATCTGGCGCGGCAAGGTCGGCGGCCGCAAAGTCGCGGCGCAGGTCAGGCCGGTGCTGAACGGGTTCCGCATCGCCTGGAAAGGCATGTCGGTGACAGTCCGCGCCATGCTGCCGCGCACCGCCGAGCTCGAAAGGCTGATGCCGGAAAAAGTGGCGCCGGATACCTCGAAGATGCTGCTTTGCCCGATGCCCGGCCTCGTCGTATCGATCGCCGTTGCCGAGGGGCAGGAGGTCAAGGTCGGCGAGACGCTGGCCGTGGTCGAGGCGATGAAGATGGAAAACGTGCTGCGCGCCGAGCGCGATCTCATCGTCTCGAAGCTCAACGCCAAGCCCGGCGACAGCCTTGCCGTCGACGCGGTGATCATGGAATTCGCGTGAGGCTGAAACCCGCCCTCGACGCCCTTCAGAAGTTGGCGGGACAGCGCCCCCCTCTGTCCTGCCGGACATCTCCCCCTCCAGGGGGGAGATTGGCAGCCTCGGCGCCTCGCTCGCTCCTGCAACGTTGGAAATTGGCGAAAGCCGAGATGATGGCCAATCTCCCCCCTCGTGGGGGAGATGTCCGGCAGGACAGAGGGGGGCGCGAAGGAACGCGACCTTGCAATTGGTTGGGCACGCTCAGTGGAGGAGGGACAAGGCGAGGCCGCGAGGAATTCGCATTTTCCCCGTCGCGCCGTATTTTGTTCTTGCTTTGTGCCGGCAGCTATGCTACTAATTTGGGTATGGTGCTAATTGGCTCCAACCCGCCCGCCAAGGCGGGTTTTTGTTTTCGGGCTTCGACTGACGTGGTGGTTGCTGCGGATTTAGCTCGGCTCCTCGTGCCACGGCTCAACCTCGCAAAAGGCGTCAATCCAGGCATGAAAACTTGGCGCAACCTCATCAACGGTTCCAAAGTCGTGATCGAAGAACCAAATTGCCCGCATATCGGCGCTTTCACCGCCAAGCTGGTCTGCATTGAAGCAGAACTTGTTTCCTAACGAATCGCTCGCGATAGCTACAAGCTGGTCAGGCATCCCGATTTCACGCCAGCCAAGCGTTTCCTCGACTATCTCCTTCGGAGAATAGAAGTTAGCAAGATCATGCAGATCCAGTTTACGCTCGACGATCGCGTTTAAAAGCGCGATCGTGGGCCGAGGCAACCCGACGTCAAGTACTGCCTTTCGATAGTCTTCGGGAAAGTGGGCGCCTAGCTGCTGCTCAGCAGCACCCAAATCCTCCTCGGAGACTGAGTCAGGGGGATATGCAGGGGTGGTCCACTTCTCAACGAATCGCGAAAGTGACATGCGCGCTACCTTACAACACGGAATAGGCTAAGCAGCTTGGGAACGCATGGCAACGCCAGCTTTCCCCAAGCCATCTCGGTGGACTCCGGTTTATCGGTTCTCGGCCTGATCACTACCGCTGGACTCGTGTTACCCGGTGCCGGACAATATATCTTCATCGACTGAGTCCTTGTGAGGCGGCGCGAAAAAACCATGGCGGATGAGAGACTTCCACGCGATCCCTTGCTGCGCGAGGCCTATGCAAAGGCGTCGCGGGCGGAGCAGGCGGCGCGTCGGTTCATTCATCTGCGCGTGCATTCGGCCTATTCGCTGCTCGAAGGTGCCTTGCAACTCGGCAAGATCGTCGGCCATGCCGTGCAGGATGAATGCCCGGCAATAGCCGTCACCGATACCAACAATCTGTTCGGCGCGCTGGAATTCGCCCAGAAAGCCGGGAAGGACGGCATCCAGCCGATCATCGGCTGCCAGATCGACCTCGCCTTTTCCGGCGAGGCGAGCGACAGCCAGCGCGACCGCAGGCGGCAAGGACCGGAGATGCGGCCCGTCGTACTGATCGCCGCAACCGAGGCCGGTTACAGCAATCTGGTCAGGCTGGTCAGCCGCGTCTACCTCGAGACACCGCCCGGCGAAGCGGTGCATCTGACGACCGAGATGCTGCAGGGCCACTCCGACGGTCTGATCTGCCTTACGGGCGGGCCGCGAGGCCCGATCGGCAATGCCTTGAAAGAGGACCGCCGCGAACTCGCCGAGACCCGGCTCCTGGCGCTCAAGGGCCTGTTCGGCGACCGGCTCTATGTCGAGCTGGAGCGCGTGTCCGGCTACGACCGCACGATCGAGCAGTCGTCGGTCGACCTCGCCTACCGCCACGATCTGCCGCTGGTTGCCACCAACGAGGCGTTTTTCTTTTCTCGTGAAGACTATGAGGCGCATGACGCGCTGATCGCCATCGCCGAAGGCTCCGTGGTTGCGGCCGACAATCGCCGCCGCCTTTCACCCGACCACTTCCTGCGAAGCCAGGCCGATATGGCGAGGCTGTTCGCCGACCTGCCGGAAGCAATCGACAACACCGTCGAGATCGCGCTGCGCTGCTCCTACTATCCGAAGACCCGCAACCCGATCCTGCCGCGCTTTGCCGGCCGCGATGTCGCCGACGCCGACGCAGCGGTTAAAGCGGAGGCGCAGGAGCTTGCCCGGCAGGCGCATGAAGGGCTGGACGCGCGGCTGGCGGCGCATGGGCTCACACCCGGCTACACGGCCGACCAGTATCGCGAGAGGCTGGATTTCGAGCTCGGGGTCATCGAGAAGATGAAATATCCCGGCTATTTCCTGATCGTTGCCGACTTCATCAAATGGGCCAAGGCGCAAGGCATTCCGGTCGGGCCGGGCCGCGGTTCGGGCGCCGGCTCGCTGGTTGCGTATTCGACGACTATCACCGACATCGATCCGCTGCGCTTTTCGCTGCTGTTCGAGCGCTTTCTCAATCCCGACCGCGTGTCGATGCCCGACTTCGACATCGACTTCTGCCAGGACAGGCGCGAGGAGGTCATCCGCTACGTCCAGCAGAAATACGGCCGCGACCAGGTCGGCCAGATCATCACCTTCGGCACGCTGCAGGCGCGCGCGGTGCTGCGCGACGTAGGCCGTGTGCTGCAGATGCCTTATGGTCAGGTCGATAAACTGAGCAAGATGGTGCCGTCGAACCCGGCCAATCCAGTCAAGCTCGCCGACGCCATCGCCAACGAGCCGCGCTTTGCCGAAGAGGCCGAGCGGGAGCCGATCGTGCAAACGCTGCTCGACACGGCGCAGAAACTGGAAGGTCTCTACCGCCACGCCTCGACGCACGCCGCCGGTATCGTCATCGGCGACCGGCCGCTGTGGGAACTGGTGCCGATGTACCGCGATCCGCGCTCGGACATGCCGGTCACACAGTTCAACATGAAGTATGTCGAGCAGGCCGGGCTGGTGAAATTCGACTTCCTTGGGCTGAAGACGCTGACCGTGCTGGACAGGGCGGTCAAGCTGATCCGCCGCCGCGGCATCGAGATCGATCTCGCCCACATTCCGCTCGACGACCCGGAAACCTACGCCATGCTGTCGCGCGGCGAGGTGGTCGGCGTGTTCCAAGTGGAAAGTGCCGGCATGCGCAAGGCGCTGATCGGCATGCGGCCCGACTGTATCGAGGACATCATCGCGCTGGTCGCGCTCTACCGGCCGGGGCCGATGGAGAACATCCCGACCTACAACGCCAGAAAGCACGGCGAGGAGGAGATGGCGTCGATCCACCCGAAGATCGACCATCTCGTCAAGGAGACGCAAGGCGTCATCGTCTACCAGGAACAGGTGATGCAGATCGCGCAGGAGCTTTCCGGCTATTCGCTAGGCGAAGCCGATCTGCTGCGCCGCGCCATGGGCAAGAAAATCCGCGCCGAGATGGACAAGCAGCGCGAGCGCTTTGTTTCCGGTGCGGTCGAGCGTGGCGTCGGCAAGCCGCAAGCCGACTTCATTTTCGACCTGCTGGCAAAGTTCGCCGACTATGGTTTCAACAAATCGCATGCTGCCGCCTATGCCGTCGTGTCGTACCAGACCGCCTATCTGAAGGCGCATTACCCGGTCGAATTCCTGGCCGCATCGATGACGCTCGACATGGGCAATACGGACAAGCTCGCCGATTTCCGCCAGGATGCGCTGCGTCTCGGCATCGAAGTGGTGGCGCCATCGGTGATGACGTCGTTCCGGGATTTCGAGGTCGGCGAGAACCGCATCTTCTATTCGCTGGCCGCGCTCAAGGGCGTCGGCGACGCGGCGGTCGAGCACATCGTCGCCACGCGCGGCGAAAAGCCGTTCAAGAGCCTCGCCGATTTCTGCGAAAGGGTAGATCCGAAGATCGTCGGCAAGCGCGTCTTCGAAAGCCTGATCATGGCTGGCGCGCTCGACTGCTTCGGCCACGACCGCGCGGCGATGATGGCCGGCGTCGAGCGGATGATGGGGCTGGCATCGCTGGCGCAGCAGAATGCCGTCACCGGCCAGCATGACATTTTTGGCGCTTCGCTTGGCGCACAGTCGCGGGCACTCAACCTGCCGGCGACCGACCCCTGGCTCGCCGCCGATCGCCTGCATCGCGAATTCCAGGTGGTTGGATTCTATCTCTCGGCGCATCCGCTCGACGAATACAAGGCGGCGCTGCAGAAAATGCGGGTGCAGACCTGGGGCGAGTTTTCGGCCGCCGTCAAACGCGGTGCTGCCGCCGGCCGGCTCGCCGGTACCGTCACCACCAAGCAGGAACGCAAGACGCGCACCGGCAACAAGATGGGCGTCGTGCAGTTTTCCGACACGTCGGGCCAGTATGAAGCGGTGCTGTTTTCGGAGGGGCTGGCACAATACCGCGACCTGCTCGAACCCGGCCGCTCGGTGGTGATCACCGTTTCGGCCGAGGACAGGCCGGAAGGCGTCAATCTGCGCATCCAGACCGTGCAGTCGCTGGAGGACGAGGCAAGCCGCATCCAGAAAGCGCTGCGCATCTTCGTCAGAAATGACGCACCGGCATCGACAATCCAATCGCAACTTGGGCAGCGTGGCGACAGTCAGGTGAGCATCATCGTCATCAAGGAAGGCGGCGAGGGCGAGGTCGAGATTGAGTTGCCCAACCGCTACCGCGTCTCGCCGCAGATCGCGTCGGCGATGCGCGCTGTGCCAGGCGTGGTGGAAGTGGAGCTGGTGTAGCCGGCTGCCCGGCTGGCAACACTGGACGGCTGGTGGCCCAAACGTTATCGCAGTCGCCATGAATGCAATAGACAAGAGTGGAGCGCAGGATTCTTCAGCCTTGGCGCGGCTCCGCGACATGCTGCGCAAGCTATATCACGGGCGCACAGCGGCGGCGTTCCGGTTTCAGCTTGCGGCTGTTGTCATCGACCTCGCCATCATTGCCTTTTTTATTGCCACGCCGGTGATACAGAAGTCGTCCTCGTTCCTCTGGCTGGACTACTCCGTGGCAGCACTCGTCGCCGCCGACATGATTGCCCGGCTGCTTGCCTCCAACGACATGCTGCGCCTGATGAAACAGCCGGCGTCGTGGATCGATGCCTTCATCCTGCTGACTCTGCTGATGCCTACGGCGCTGGCCAATCTCGGTTTTTTGCGCATCCTGCGGCTGTGGTCGCTGTCGCGTAGCGGCGCGCTGTGGCGATTTCTCGAGATGCGCGGCTTCAGGCGATGGCGCGAGGCGAGCCGCGCGGTCATCAATTTCCTGACGTTCCTCTTTGTCATCACCGGCTTCGTCTACACCTTCTTCTTCCGCACCGTGGGCGGTCTCGAGGGCTATGTCGATGCGCTGTATTTCACCGTCGCCACAGTTACCACGACCGGCTTCGGTGACATCGTCCTGCCCGGCGTGGCCGGCAAGCTCACCGCGATCGCCACCATGATCATCGGCATATCGCTGTTCGTCAGGCTTGCGCAGGCGCTCTTCCGTCCCACCAAGGTGTTCTTTCCTTGCCCGCAATGCGGGCTGCAGCGGCACGAGCCCGACGCCGTCCATTGCAAGGCCTGTGGGCACGTTCTGAACATACCCGACGATGGCGATTGAATTGCAGGGCTACGATGCTGCCACCTCAGCCGGTTTGGCGGCTTTTTTCTGCAGATTGAGCAGATTGCCGAGCAGGATCAGCAGGGCGCCGCCGGCGGTGAAGGCGTCGATCTGCTCGTGATAAAGCAGCCATCCGATCACCGCCGACAGCGGTACGCGCAAAAAGTCCATTGGCGAGATGACCGTCGCATCGGCATAGACAAGTGCGCGGGCCATGCAGAAATGCGACGACATGCCGGTAAACGCGATCAGCAGGATCCACGGCCAGAGCTCGAGCGGCGGGTTGCGCCATTCGTACAGCGCCGGGACGAGGCCAAGCACCGACTGGATGATCAGCATCCAGAAGATGATGCGCACGACGCTGTCCGTCCGCGTCAGCGACTTGACGAGGACCACCGAGACGCCGAAGCAGACCGCGGCTCCCAGCACGATAACCTGCCCCGGATTGACCGCGCCGACGCCCGGACGCACGATGATCACCACGCCGATCAGCCCCAGCACGATTGCCGCAAGCCGTGGCCGGGAGAGCCTTTCGCCGAGGAAAACGACCGCCAGCAGGGCGGTCCAGATCGGCGTGGTGAATTCGATCGAGATCAGCACCGCAAGCGGGATCAGCGTCAGGGCGTAAAGCCAGGCAGCCTGGCCGGTATAGTGGACGACGTTGCGGGCGATATGGGCCAGCGGACGCCCGGTGCGCATCGCCGCAAAACCGCCTGACATCATGACCAGCGGCAGCAGGATGAAAAAGCCGATCACCGAGCGCAGCTCGAGCACCTGGAAGACGTTGAGCTCTGCCGTCGTGGCCCGGCCGGCGACCGACATCGCCAGGAACGAGGCGATCGACAGCGCCATCCAGAACGCGGCCTTGGGGATCGAGGGTGCGGGTACCATGCGCGCTATGTCGCAAGCCGGCGCTTTCATCGCAACCGCTAGCCGATGCATTTGACTGGGCCAGCCGTGAAGCGTTGCAAACAGTGATGTTGAAGTCGGAACCCGCCGCTGAGGGAAGCGTTGGTCCCTCAGTGTTTGCGTGCTGTGCTTGGATACCAACGAGGAGCGGTCCGATGAAATCACTCGCACGATTTGTACTTGCCGGCTGCCTGGCGGCCGGGGCCGGCGCAGCGCATGCCGACGATCCGGATTTTCTTCGCTCATTCCAGGGGAGTTTCGCCGGCAAAGGCATCGTCAAGGTCACCACCGATGCGCCGACGGTGAATGTCTCCTGTCACTTCAATTCCGACGCGACGTCGAACTCATTGTCGCTCGACGGCAGCTGCCGCGGTCTTATTTTGGTAACGCGCGACATCAGCGCGGACCTCAGGTCCAGCGGGACGAAATACAGCGGCACCTATGTCGGATCGCGCACCGGGCCGGCGCAATTGAGCGGCAGCCGAAAAGGCAACGCAATCAATCTCGGCATCCGCTGGGCCAAGGAGGTCAATGGCGATCGCAAGGCGCAAATGACGGTCGAGAAGAATGGCGAGGACGGCATGCGGCTGACCGTTATCGACGTCGACCCGAAAACCGGCGAGCGCGTGATTACCAGCCGGATCGATCTGCGGCGCACTTAGCACTATCACTCCTCGATCGGTTCGGGCGGGTGCGCATCACGGCCCTTGCCGAAGGTATAGCCGGTTTCCACCGCCCTGCGGCCGAACTTGCCGCGCAGCGTGTCGATGGCGCCTTCGGCCATGGCGCGCTTGCGTGACTTGACGTCGACCAGGTCGGGCGGGTCCGCCCGGTCATCGTCGGAGAGATCGCTGACGCCAATGCCGAGCAGCCGGTATTTCGTGCCATCCGCTTCCTTGTGTAGCAGCTCGAGCCCGGTCTGAAAGATGCGGTCGGCCAGCCGGGTCGGATCGCCGAGCTGGCGATTGCGCGTGCGGATCTTGAAATCCTGGGTCTTCAGCTTGAGGACGACGGTGCGTCCGGCAATGCCGGATTTTTTCAGCCGGGCCGAGACTTTCTCCGCCAGCGCCCTCAGCACCGAAACCAGTTCCTCGACGGAGGCGATGTCGGTGTCGAAAGTGGTTTCCGCCGAGACGCTTTTCGCGTCCTGGTCGGGAACGACGCGGCGGTCGTCCTCGCCGCGCGAAAGCCGGTAGAGCCGGTCGCCCATGACGCCATAGCGGCGCATCAGGTCGCCGCGTTCCATGCGCTGCAGCTGGCCGATGGTGCGGATGCCGTCGCGCTCGAGCGTGGCGGCAAAGGCCTTGCCGACGCCCCAGATCAGCGTCACCGGCTGCTCGGCCAGGAAGCCGATAGCCTCGGCCTCGCCGATCACCGAAAAGCCGCGCGGCTTGCGGAAGTCCGAGGCCACCTTGGCCAGGAACTTGCAATAGGACAGGCCTGCCGAAACGGTGATGCCGATCTCCTTTTCGACGCTGAGAGCGAAGCGCGCCAGCACCACCGCAGGCGGCAGGCCATGCAGGCGCTCGGTGCCGGCGAGGTCGAGGAAGGCCTCATCGATCGAGAGCGGCTCGACCAGCGGCGTCAGCGCCTGCATCATGGCGCGCACCTCGCGGCCGACGCGGACGTATTTTTCCATGTCCGGCGGGAGGACCACCGCGTCCGGGCAGGCTTCGAGCGCCTTGAACATCGGCATTGCCGAGCGCACGCCATGGATGCGGGCGATATAGCAGGCGGTGGAGACGACGCCGCGCTTGCCGCCGCCGATGATCAACGGCCGGTCCTTCAATGCCGGGTTGTCGCGCTTTTCGACCGCCGCGTAGAACGCGTCGCAATCGATATGGGCAAGGCGCAGCCGGTAAAGCTCGGGATGGCGCGCAAGCCGCGGACTGCCGCAGCGCTCGCAACGGCGTGCCTCGCTGCGCTGAAAATTCAGGCAGTCGCGGCAAAAACCGTGTTCGGGATTGTTGACAGGGGCCGCCATCGCTGCGAACATAAAGAGAACAAATGCAATGGTACGTCAGGACGGACGCCACGACAAGGCGGTGGGCCGGGAGAGAGCTCATGAATACGACCATAGCGCCGCTAGTGCCCGAGCTTTGGGCGGATTTCGAAGATCTTTTCGGTAAGCAAGGCGCCTGCTACGGCTGCTGGTGCACACATTTCCGGCTGTCGCCGGCAGCGCGCCGCGCGAGCGACCGGGAGCGCAACAAGGATCATATCAAGGCGCGGATCGAGGCCGGGCCGCCGCCCGGCCTGCTGGCCTTCGAGGACGGCCGGGCAGTCGGCTGGATGCAGATCGGCCCGCGCGCCGACGTGCCCGAATGGAACAACCAGGGCAGGGGGTCGGCGCCGCTCGACCCCGCCGATGCCACCGATCCCGGCGTCTGGGCGATCTCCTGCTTTTTCATCCGCGCCAAGGCACGCGGCAGGGGCCTGTCGCACCGCCTGGTCACAGGCGGCATCGACTTCGCACGGGAAAATGGTGCCCGGCTGATCGAGGCCTGCCCGATCGATCTATCGAAGGATTCGCGCTCGATCGGGCTGTTCGTCGGCTCGTCGCGGGTCTTCGAAAAGGCCGGGTTCCAGCGATTGGTCGAGCGCAAGCCGGGCCGGCCGCTGGTGCGGCTGGTGCTTTAGGCAATGCCGCGGGCGACATCGATCCGTCCGGCTCGCCTTGCGGTTGTGATGGTAATTCCCTACCAGTGATAGAAACGGTTTGACGGCCGCGAATAAGTGAGGATCGACATGAAGCGCGTTTTGCCACTTGTTTTACTGCTTGCCTGCAGCGGACCGGCCTTCGGCCAAGCGGTCGACAGGCAAGGGGCGAAGCAGCTTTCCGACGATCTGGCGCGCTATATCGGAAAGAAGCTGTTCGATATCGGGTTCGTGAAAATTTCAGTCGACGGCGATGCCTACAAGCTCGCATTCGACTTCAAGCCAGTCACGGATTTGATGGCAAAGCCGCAAGCCTTCAAGTTCGACATCACGCCTTACTTCATCTTGGTCAAGCCGCGCAAAGATGGACACTGGGACGTTTCGGCGGACGTGTCCCCGAAGGGGTCTATCGATTTCGTTGGCCCTGAGGGGGCGCAGCACATCGACTTCTCCGTGTCGGACAACAAGTTCACCGGAGTTTATGACCCCGACCTGGCCGCTTTCGCGAGCGCAACCGGTTCGATGGCTGGCATGACGATGACCACCCGAGAGCCCAAGCAGCAGGCGGATGTCACGGTCGGTCCTGGCACTGCCGTAATAGTTTCGACCAAATCCGCAAACGGCGGCGTCGATTTCACGGTGACGGAAAAAATAACGAACTTCGCCGAAACGATCAAAGTCAACGATCCCAAAAGTGGGTTGAGTTTTCCGGCTGCTGTAAAAGCGCCTGAACTTTCTGTGGATGCGGCCGGCAAGGGTTTGCGGACAAAGCCGCTGCTCGACCTGCTTGCTTTCATCGTGGCGACTGATGATGCAGCCAAATTCAAGGCGGATGGGGCGGAGTTCAAATCGCTTCTGACGGCAGCACTGCCGTTGTGGGAGCGGATCGACGGCACCTACGGCTTCAAGGACCTTGTGGTGGAGAGTCCGGTCGGCAAGTTCGGTGCGACGCAACTGAATACCGCTGTCGGCATGGACGGCATCGCCAAGGAAGGCAAGATCAACTACGCGTTCAAGGTTTCCGGCCTGACAATACCGCAGCAGGTGCTGCCCAGCTGGAGCGTTGCGTTGCTGCCGACGGATATCGACCTCAACTTCGGCGGCGCCAACATCGATCTGGACAGCATGGCGAAGAAAACCATCGAAACCCTTGATTTCAGCAAGGATCCACCGCTGCCGGCAGATTTCGGCAACCAGATCTCCGCCGATTTCCTGGCCAAGACGCCAAAGGCCATTCTCGGACACAGCACGATCAAGAACGGCAACATCGAGATTGCGATGGAAGGCGAGATGACCTTCCCCGGCAAGAAGCCGCGTGCGGACGTGACAATCGACATCACCGGCTACGACAAGATCGTGGAGACCTTGCAGACGGCGGCGAAGACGGACCCGCAGGCCGCGCAGTATTTTACCGGCGCGCTGGCGATCAAAGGGTTTGGCAAGACGCTGCCGGACGGCCGGCTTGAATGGGTGATCAACACCAAAGCCGACGGTTCGGTGACGGTCAACGGCGCCATGCTGAAGCCGGCCGACCCCGTTGGGACGGACAACAGTGGGGAAGAGGCAACGCCATAAAGCACCAGCAGTGGCCCATCGTCTGCGGAAGGCTCTTCGATCTGCCCGCAGTCTCGGCATCGTGGCTTATGTCGAATGCTCATGATTGTCGTCGCCGAGCGGCAGTGCCCGCAACGCCTTGCCCACTGCGGCCGGCGGCGTGCCGGTTTCCTCCGAAAAACGCATCAGCGTCGGCTCGTGGGCGAGGATGAACTGCAGCACGCCGGCCAGGAAACCCGGCTCGCCGGCCGCCCGGCGGATGGAATGGGCCTCGATGCCGGTGATCGCCAGGAAGCGGGGCAGAAGTTCCGGATCGGCGGCGACGAAGCCCAACGCCTTTACGGCAATGGTTTCGGCTTCCTCGCGCATTGACGCTGCGTTTGCCATCGCTACTTTTCCTTCGTGGGCGGAATCGTTCTGTTTTCGCAGTAGTGGCAAGTGTTTCCGGCAGCAAGCTCGCCGACCTGGAATCCGACCGCTTTTCCGGCGGCCGGTTTCCGTTTCGTCAATCATATTGCCGTATAGTGGGAACAGGTTTGGTGCGTGCCGACAAGGGGCGCATGACGGCACCCTTCGAGTGGAAGGCCAGCCGGGACGGGAAATCGATGCCTAAAAAGGTTATGATCGTCGAGGACAACGAGCTCAACATGAAGCTCTTTCGCGACCTGATCGAAGCGAGCGGCTACGAGACGGTGCGTACACGCAACGGCCTGGAAGCGCTGGATCTGGCGCGGCAGCACAGGCCGGACCTCATCCTGATGGACATCCAGCTGCCCGAAGTGTCCGGCCTCGAGGTGACCAAATGGTTGAAGGAGGACGATGATCTCCACGTCATCCCGGTCATCGCCGTCACCGCCTTCGCGATGAAGGGCGACGAGGAGCGCATTCGCCAGGGCGGCTGCGAGGCATATATTTCCAAGCCGATCTCGGTGCCGCGTTTCATCGAAACCATCAAATCCTACCTGGGCGATGCCTGATGTATCTTTCCAGCCGAGCCGGAGCTTTGTGAAATGACCGCGCGGATCCTCGTCGTCGACGACATCCCAGCAAATGTCAGGCTGCTGGAGGTTCGGCTGCTCGCCGAATATTTCGAGGTTCTGACCGCCACCAACGGGCCGGATGCGATCGAGATCTGCGAGAACGGCAAGGTCGACGTCGTGCTGCTCGACGTGATGATGCCCGATATGGACGGGTTCGAGGTTTGCCGGCGGCTGAAGGGTGACCCGGCGACATCGCACATCCCGGTCGTGATGATCACCGCGCTCGATCAGGTTTCGGACCGGGTGCGAGGCCTCGAGGCCGGCGCCGACGATTTTTTGACCAAGCCGGTCAACGATCTGCAGCTGATGACGCGCGTCAAGAGCCTGGTCAGGCTGAAGTCGCTGACCGACGAGCTGCGGCTGCGTGCCTCGACGACGCGCAATATCGGCATCGAGGAGCTTTTGAGCCGCAACTTCGCGGCCGACGATGCGGTGCCAAAGGTGCTGCTGGTCGACGAGCGCAAATCCTCCTTCGAGCGCATCCAGAAGATGCTGCGCGGCAGTGCCGATCTCGACGTCGCCACCGATCCGCATGCCGGTTTCTTTCAGGCTGCCGAGTTGCCCTACGAATGCGTGATGATTTCGACGGCCTTCGCCGATTTCGACCCGCTGAGGCTCTGCTCGCAATTGCGCTCGCTCGATCGCACCCGTTTCCTGCCAATCATCCTTCTGGCGGACGAGGGCGAGGAGGGGCGCATCATCCGCGGCCTCGAACTCGGCATCAACGACTATCTGATGCGGCCGATCGACCAGCAGGAGCTGACCGCGCGGCTGCGCACGCAGGTGCGCCGCAAGCGCTACAACGACCAGCTTCGCGCCAGCGTCACCCAGACCATCGAGATGGCGGTGACCGATGCCCTGACCGGCCTGCACAACCGCCGCTATCTCGACAGCCATCTGCAGACGCTGTTCGACCGCGCCGTGGCACGGCGCCGGCCGCTGTCGGTGATGATCACCGATCTGGACCGCTTCAAGACCATCAACGATACGCATGGCCATGACGGCGGCGACGACGTGCTGCGCGAATTCGCGCGGCGGCTGCGCAAGAATGTGCGCGGCATCGACCTGGCCTGCCGCTTCGGTGGCGAGGAGTTCGTGGTGGTGATGCCGGACACGGACGGCGCGGTAGCCGAAAAGGTAGCCGAGCGCATTCGCGCCGAAATCGCCCAACTGCCGTTTGCCGTTGGCAGCGAGGGCAAAGCGATCGAAGTCACCGTCAGCGTCGGCGTGTCGTCGGTGCTGAAAGGGGTGGATACGGTCGCTGCGCTGATGAAACGCGCCGACCTCGCGCTCTACGAGGCCAAGAGCGGCGGCCGCAATCGCGTCGTCGCCAAGGCGGCATAGCCCGGACACCAATTAGCCAGTCAACGCGACAAGGTTACGAATTTACCTTAATCCAAGCGATTTGCGAGGCTTGGTTAAGAAACTGTTGATTTTCATAAGTTGGTGCGCAAATGTGCAGCCCTTAGACGTAACCGGCACGAGGCTAGATCGCCGGTTCGACCCGAAGAATACCCCATGATGCTCAGGTCCGCCGCATCTCCTGGGTCCGTGGGGTCGGCCGGCCGGCGCTGGCACATAGTGGCCTCCTCGTACCGCTGCCAAACGCCGGCCGGCCCCCAATTTCAAAACACATCAGGACTCTGTGTCAGCATCCAGAAAATGCTGGCTTTTTGCCGTGACAGGTAGGCCGCCTTTTGATCAGCACGCTGGGGGCGGTACGCATGTGCCTGCAGCCGATTGACAGAGCCTGTCTTCTATGCAGAATTGGTTGGACCATTGAGCCATTTTTGGTGACCCGTTGGCATGACCGAATTCGGCCTTTCGCCCATACAGGCAACTGCTCGCGACGACGCGGTGCTCAAGGCCCTGGCCGGCTTTGTGATGCGGGAAGCCCTCGGGCCCGGCCAGAGACTGCCGACCGAACGCATCCTTGCCGAGCGCCTCAAGGTGAGCCGCAACACCGTGCGCGAGGCGCTGACGCGCTGGGAAGGGCTCGGCCTGGTCGAGCGGCGGCAAGGCAGCGGCACTTATCTCAAGGGAGTGGTGTCGCTGGACATGCTGCACATGCCGCTGACGCTGGCCGGCGGCAATGATTTCACCAGCCTGATGCAGACGCTGGAAATCCGCCGCGCGCTGGAGGCGGAAGCAGCCGCCCTTTGCGCCGTTCGCGCCGGCCAGGCAAATCTCGTCGAGATCGGGCGCAAGCTCGACATTATGGAGCAGGCCTTCCACACGCGCGCCGGCATGTCGGCGGAGGAGGACTGGGAATTCCACCAGTCGATCTACCGCGCTTCCGGCAATCCGCTGTTCGAGCAGATCATCGCCGCCATGCACGAGCTGTTCCACCGTTTCTGGGAACATCCGCTCGGCGTGCGCGACTTCGGCCACGCCAGCTTCCCTTATCACCGCACCATCTTCGAACGCATCGCCGCGCACGATCCGGAGGGAGCCCGGGCCGAGGCGCTGAAGCTGATCGCCACCGTCGAGGACGATCTGAAACGCGGTGCGGCCAAACTCAAACTCTCAGGCCAGAAATGAACGACCATCCCGCCGGTTTCGAAAACGACTATCTCGCCGAGGCTGCGACGCTTCTCGCCCATGATGAGCCTTTTCCCGGCGGTGCGGTGGTCCCGCCGATCTACCAGACTTCGCTCTTCACCTTCGCCAATTATGCCGAGATGGCCGACACATTCGCCGGCAGGCGACGCCAGCCGATCTATTCGCGCGGTGACAACCCGACGGTGATGGAGTTCGAGGCGCGTGTCGCCGCCCTCGAAGGCGCGCAAGCCGCGCGCGGCTTTTCCAGCGGCATGGCAGCGATCAGCGCCACGGTGCTTGCTTTCGTCAGTGCCGGCGAGCGAATGGTCGTCGTGCGCAACTGCTACGGCGATGCCTACCGGCTGTTCGAACGGCTGTTGCCTCGGCTCAACATCAAGGTCGACTATGTCGACGGTTCCGATCCGGACGCGGTCGCCGCAGCACTTCCCGGCGCCAAGCTGCTCTACCTGGAAAGCCCGACGTCGATGATGTTCGAGCTCCAGGACATAACGCAGCTGGCACGGCTGGCCAAAGAGCAGGGCATCGTCACCTCGATCGACAATTCCTGGGCGACGCCAGTGTTCCAGAAGCCGATTTCACATGGCGTCGACCTGGTGCTGCATTCCGCCTCGAAATATCTTGGCGGCCACAGCGACACAGTCGCCGGCGTGGTGGCCGGTTCGGCTGCCCATATCCGACACATCAACGAGCAGACCTATTCCTATCTCGGCGGCAAGCTTTCGCCTTTCGAGGCGTGGCTGTTGCTGCGCGGGCTGCGCACATTACCGTTGCGGTTGCCGCATCACATGAAGAGCGGGCTGACCATCGCCGAGCGACTGAAGGCGCATGGCCATGTCGAGCGGGTCAACCACCCGGCCTATTCCAACCATCCAGGCAAGGCGACGCTTGCCGGCTATGCCGGGCTGTTCTCATTCGAAGTGACGGAAGACGTCGACATCCCGGCTTTCGTCGATGCGCTGAAACTCTTTCGCATCGGCGTCAGCTGGGGCGGCCATGAGAGCCTGGTCGTTCCGGCAAAGGCCTCGCTCGAGCAGACGCCGGGCCTGAATTCGATGGCGCGCTTCGGCGTCAGCCCGCGAACCATCCGCTTCAGTGTCGGATTGGAAAGTGTCGAAGACCTGTGGGCCGACGTTGCCCAGGCCTTCGACCGAGCAAAAAGATAAAAGGAGCCGTTCAAAATGGGAGTGCTGAACATGAAAAAACTGAGCATCCTTCTTGGTGCCGTCGCGGGTCTGGCGATTTCCGCCGGCAGCGTGCTGGCCGATTCCACCGTCAAGATGGTCGAGGTCATTACCAGCCCGCCGCGTACCGAATTCCTCAAGAAGCAGATCGCCGAGTTCGAGACGGCCAATCCGGGCGTCAAGGTCGAGCTCGTATCGCTGCCTTGGGGCCAGGCGTTCGAGAAGTTCCTCACCATGGTGCAGGCCGGCGACACGCCCGACATCGTCGAGATGCCGGAACGCTGGATGGGCCTCTACGCGACCAACGGCCAGCTCGAGGACCTCGGGCCATACATGGCCAAATGGGACGATGCCAAAACGCTGGGCGAGCGCGCCAAGCAGTTCGGCTCGACGGTCGACAACAAGCAGTACATGATCCCTTACGGCTATTACCTGAACGCGCTGTTCTGGAACAAGAAGCTGTTCAAGGAGGCCGGCCTGGACGGTCCGCCGTCGACGCTCGACGAATTCGTCGAGGACTCCAAGAAGATCTCGGCGATACCGGGCAAATACGGCTACTGCCTGCGCGGTGGCCCGGGCGCCTTCAACGGCATGCACATGTTCATGAACATTGCCGCTGGTAAGGGCGGCTATTTCAACGAGGACGGCACCTCGACCATCAACGAGGAAGGCTCGGTCAAGGGCCTGCAGATGCTCGCCGACATGTACAAGAATGGCCTGGCGCCGAAAGATGCGGTGAGCTGGGGTTTTAACGAGACCGTCACCGGCTTCTATAGTGGCACCTGCGCCATGCTGAACCAGGATCCCGACGCGCTGCTCGGCATCGCCGACAAGATGAGCGCCGACGACTTCGCCGTGGCGCCGATGCCGGTCGGGCCGAGCGGCAAATCCTATCCGACGCTCGGTTATGCCGGCTGGGCGATGTTCGCCAATTCCCAGCACAAGGACGATGCCTGGAAGCTGATGGCGACGCTGTTGTCGCCCAAGGACAATCTGGAATGGGCAAAGGAAGTCGGCGTCATTCCGATCCACAACGGCGCCGACCAGGACGCTCACTTCAGGACCGAGCAGTTCAAGGGCTGGTTCGAAGAACTGAACAACGGCGACAAATACGAGATGGTGACGCCGCCGACGCATCTGGAAAACCTCGGCAATTTCGTCGACCAGGTGGCGATCAAGAATTTTCAGGAAGTGCTGCTTGGCCAGAAGGCGGCCAAGGACGTGGCCGACGAATGGGCCAAGTTCCTGACCAAGGAACAGCAGGACTGGCTGGCCAAGAACAAGAAATAGCTTTTCTTCCTTCTCCCCGTTCACGGGGAGAAGGTGTCACAAAGTGACGGATGAGGGGCGGCGCCAACCCGTCGTGGCTCGTGCTGGCTCTCATCTGCCTGCCCGTCCTCCGCAGCAGCTGCGCTGCAGCTGCGGAGGGTGGACCGGCATCTTTTCCCGTAAACTGGGAGAAGGGCGCTGTCCTCGACGCTGCTTCAGGAGACAATCCAGCACCAATGACCTATGCCGTGTCCGAAATACGCTCCGCCGGCAGACCGCGAAAGAAGCGGCTATCCCATGCCGCGATCGAGCCCTGGCTCTATCTCAGCCCGGCTATCGTGCTGCTGGTCGTCGTGCTCCTGGTGCCGCTGGTCATCGGTATCGGCTACTCGTTCCGCAAGTTCTCGGCATTCAAATCCGAATATGTCGGGCTTGGGCAGTATCAGGCGATGCTGTCGGATCCCGTGCTCGCGCAGGCGCTCGTCAACACGCTGTGGTGGACGGCAGCCAGCCTGTTCTTCCAGTTCTTCCTCGGCCTTGGCCTGGCGCTGCTGCTCGACACGCCGTTCCGGGGCAGAAAGATCGTGCAGGCGGTGGTGTTCCTGCCCTGGGCGGTGCCGTCCTTCCTGTCAGGCCTGACCTGGGCCTGGCTGTTCAATCCGATCATCGGGCCGCTGCCCCACTGGCTCTATGCATTGGGGCTGAAAGCCGAGCCGACCAACGTGCTCTCCGATCCCTCGACAGCCATGTGGGGGCCGATCGTCGCCAATGTCTGGTTCGGCATTCCCTTTTTTGCCATCACGCTTTTGGCGGCGTTGAAGTCGATACCCTCGGAATTGCATGAGGCGGCGGCGATCGACGGCGCCTCGCCGTGGCAGCGCTTCACCAAGGTGACGCTGCCGTTCCTGGCGCCGACCATCGTCATCACCGTCATGCTGCGCACGATATGGATCGCCACCTTCGCCGACCTGATCTTCGTCATGACCGAAGGCGGGCCTGCCGGTTCGACCGCCACAGTGCCGGTCTATATCTACGTCAGCGCGTTCAAGTCGCTGGACAAGGGCTATGCCTCCGCAGTGGCGGTGCTGCTGCTTGTGCTGCTCATCGTCTATGCGATTGCACTGATCGGCATCCGCCGCTCGCTGGTGAGGCACGTCTGATGATTGCAGGACGCTCCGTCTCCTCGCGCGTTCTCGGCGGCATCGGCCTTTACGGCGCCATCGGCGCCTATATGGCCTTCGCGCTGTTCCCGATCTTCTGGACGTTGAAGATCTCGGTCACGCCGGAGCGGCTGCTCTACTCCGAAGGCATCACTTTCTGGCCGTCGCAAACGACGCTGCAGAACTTCGTCACCGTGCTCGAAGCCACCGATTTCCCGCGCTACTTCCTGAACAGCGTTATCGTTTCGGTGTCGACGGCGGCCTTCGTAACGGTCATTGCCACGCTGGCCGGCTACGCCATGTCGCGATTTTCCTTCCGCGGCAAGGCGACCCTGGCCATCCTGCTTCTGCTCACCCAGACTTTTCCGCTGGTGATGGTCATTCCGCCGATCTATCGCATCATGGGGCAGATCGGTCTCATCAACAGCCTGACCGGGCTCGTCATCATCTACACCGCCTTCAATACGGCCTTTGCGACGTTCCTGATGCAGTCCTTCTTCGATGGCATTCCGCGGGACCTGGAAGAGGCGGCCATGATCGACGGCTGCACGCGCCTGCAGGCGATGCGCAAGGTGATCGTGCCGCTGACGCTGCCCGGCATGGGCGCGACGCTCGGCTTCGTCTTTACCGCCGCCTGGAGCGAGTTGCTGTTTGCGCTGATGCTGATTTCCAGCGACGACCAGAAGACCTTCGCGGTCGGCCTGCTCACCTATATAGGGAAATTCGCGGTCGACTGGGGGCAGATGATGGCCGCTTCCATCCTGGCGCTGATCCCGGTCTGCATGTTCTTTGCCTTCCTGCAACGCTACCTCGTCACCGGTCTTACGGCCGGTGCCGTCAAGGGATAGATCGATGGCCTCCGTCACACTCGACAAAGTCCGCAAAGACTATGGAGCCGTGCGCGTCCTGCACGCGGTCGATCTCGAAATCGCCGACGGCGAGTTCGTGGTCCTGGTCGGCCCGTCCGGCTGCGGGAAATCGACCCTGCTGCGCATGATCGCCGGGCTGGAGGAGGTCTCCGACGGCGAAATCCATATTGGCGAGCGCCTGGTCAACGACATCGCGCCAAAGGACCGCGACATTGCCATGGTATTCCAGTCCTACGCGCTCTATCCGCATATGGACGTGTCGAAGAACATGGGTTTCAGCCTGATGCTGAGGAAGGCCGGCAAGCCGGCGATCGATGCAAGGGTGGACGGTGCCGCCAAGCGGCTCGGGCTCGATGCGCTTCTGCAACGCTTGCCGCGGCAATTGTCCGGCGGCCAGCGTCAGCGCGTCGCCATGGGCCGGGCCATCGTCCGCGACCCGAAAGTCTTTCTCTTCGACGAGCCGCTTTCGAACCTCGATGCCAAGCTGCGCGTCCATATGCGTGCCGAGATCAAGGCGCTGCACCAGCAATTGAAGACCACTTCGGTCTATGTCACCCATGACCAGATCGAAGCAATGACAATGGCCGACCGTATCGTCGTCATGCATGACGGCCTCGTCCAGCAAGTCGGTGCGCCGCTCGATCTGTATGACCGGCCGGTCAACATGTTCGTCGCCGGGTTCATCGGCTCGCCCGGCATGAATTTCCTGCCTGCCGTGGTTGAAAAGACCGCCAAGTCGGATGCCGTACTGGCCGACGGCCAGAAGCTGCGGCTGCCGGACGGGTTGCCGCTCAGGGATGGCGATGCGATCACCGTCGGCTTACGGCCGGAGCATATCCGGCTTGCCGACAATGGCGCGCTGAAAGGCGAGGTGGGCGTAGTGGAGCCGCTCGGCCTGTCGACCCAGTTCTACACCAAGCTTGCCGGCCAGCAGGTGTGCGTCTTCGCCATGGGTCGGGCCAGTGTGAAACCGGGTGAGGCCGTGCGCCTGTCGGCCGACCCGGCGTCGCTGCATCTGTTCGATCCGGCAAGCGGTGATCGCATCGGCTAGTCCTGCATCCCCGAAACGAAAAACGCCGCCCGGAAGGCGGCGTTTCGGTACTGCGAGAGAAAACCGGATTACTTGATCTTGGTTTCCTTGAACTCGACGTGCTTCTTGGCGACCGGGTCGTATTTGCGGAACGACAGCTTGTCCGTCTTGGTGCGGCTGTTCTTGCTGGTCACGTAGAAGAAACCGGTGTCGGCGGTCGACAGAAGCTTGATCTTGATGTTTGCGGCTTTGGCCATGATGTTCGTCCGTTAAATGTTCGTGGAGTTTTGGCCGCTGGAGCACGGGGAAACACCCGGACGCGGGAAACTTGCCGCGACACATAAAGAACGCGCCCGGAAAGTCAACCCTTGTCCAGGTTCTGTGTCGTAAGCAGGCGAGTTGTCCGGATTAGGTAGCACGTGAGTTGTCCGGGTTTATTGCCGGCCGAGTGAGGCTGGGGATGAGGCTCCTGTGTGGCTTCGGCCGTCGTAAGCAGGCTCCGGGCGGCGTCTCAGTTTGAATGCTGGCTATGAGTATCGAGCGATGGACGGCTGATCGATCACCCAAAGCCAGTTCCCGTCACTTTGCCGGCGAGCGATTTCCGCAGTCACGGTGCCATCGGCAAGGCGCGTGGACGTAAGCCCCAAATCCCCGTTGATGATAGCCGGACGCTGATCTCCGAGATCAAACTTTCGTCCCGCTGCCACCAACTTGGCGTAAAATCGGCTGATGGCGTCTCTGCCGCAGGCCAACTGTCCGTTGCCGGTATCGAGGATGGCACCGGGTTCGTAAAGAGCAGCCATTCCTTCGGCGTCTCCCGCTTGCTCGCGAGAGACCAATAGCCGCGCCAGATCCTGGGGATCGCTTGCTGGTTTGCGATTTGCTTCATCATTCATTGGCAGGCTTCCTGACAGCCAAATTCAAACCGAGATACGACCGGGTTCCGCTCACTCCGCCGCGACGGTTTCCGGCTGCAACGCCTTCTTCCAATCTCCCGTCGTGTTCCACCAACGGTTCGGGTTGGCGCGGTCGTCGAGACCCTTGGAGCGGCTGGCAAGCAGTGGCTGAATACGGATCACCGGCTCCTGATAGCTGTGAACCTGGTAAATCGCTTCGACGACGCGAGCGGCGAGCTTCTGGTCGTCGGGCAGTTCGAACGACACCTCGACAGTCCCCGGCCGCCTGCGCAATTCCGTCTCGGCGCCGGCGGCGGCACCTTCCAGCGGCCGATAGCGCTCGATGCCGTCTGCCGACTGAAAGGCATTGCTGTCATATTTGCCCATTCTGAGCGGCGCGATCGCGACCACGGCCTCCATGATGCGGTCGACATCGGCGGCCGGTGCCTGAAAGGTCACCAGCAGCAGCAATTCCATCCGCAGCGATTTCGTCTCAAAGCCACTGTCGATCATCCGAGGTCTCCCTGCTTATGCACTTTGAGGGAGCATATACGCGAGCGCTCCTGACATGGTGGTGTCAGTAGTTAGTCAGCAGTGGGAGCAATGTCGGCAGCGGGCCCACTCAGAGGATTTTGCGGAGCAGCCTGGTGCCAACCAGCACGATATAGCAGGCGAAGAACAGGCCGAGCGCCCAACCGAAGCCCGACGGCCCGAAAGCATCCATGCCGATGCCGATTGCCTGCGGGCCAAGCACCATGCCGACACCGTAGCAAAGCACGAAGGCGGCGTTGGCGGAGGCCAGTTCGTGGCCGGAAAGCTGGGAACCGAGATGCGCCAGACCGATCGTGTACATGGCGGCGACCACGCCGCCCCAGACGAACAGAAGCGCTGCCATCAAGTGCCAATTCTGCGCGAAGAACGGCATAAAGACGGTGCCGACAAGCCCGACCGTGGCACAGGCCATCAGCAGATAGCGGCGGTCGCTGACGCGGTCGCTGATCATGCCGATCGGGATCTGCAACAGCACGTTGCCGAGCCCGATCATAGTGAGCAAAAGAGCTGCGTCGGCCTCGGAGTAGCCGATGCGGTTGCCGTAGACCGGGAACAGCGCAAAGCCGCCGGTCTCGACCGCACCGAACACCAGCACGGCCGCGGTCGCCGTCGGCACCAGCCAGATATAACGCAGGAAATTGCTGGTTTCGCCGTCGGCGACGATCGTCGGGCTCTCGTTGCGTGCTGCCAGAACCGGTATGGCAGCGAGCGTCACCAAAGCGATGGTGACGCCGAAGGGCAGGAAGCCGCTGCTGCCGAGATGAGCGAACAGCCATGGCCCGGCGGCAAAGCCGAGAGACAGCACGGTGGCATAGATGCCGAGGACCAGTCCGCGCCGGTGTGGCGGCGCCGAGGTGCTGATCCAGAATTCTGAGAGGATGAACAGCACCGTCAGCGCGACGTGCAGCAGGACGCGCAGCGGAAACCACATCCAGAAAGCTGGCGCGAAATGGAAACCGACAAAGGCCAGCGCCCCGGCGACGATCATGGCAAGCATCGTCCAGGCGACCCCGAACCGCATGGCAAGCGGGGTGGCGAGCGGCGCGCCGGCGATCGAGGCGAGGCCGGCGACCGCGGTATTGAGACCGATCATCGACGCCGAATGACCACGCGTTTCCAGGATGACGCTGAGCAGCGGCATGCCGAGGCCGATGGCGATGCCGACGACGCTGATCGAAGAGATCGCCGCGACCATCGGCAGCCAGTGTACGCGTTCCTCGCTCTGCGGCTGGGTATCGACTGTCATGGAATGCCTGGCTGCTCTAGAGAATTTCGCGGACGAAGCGATTGCGGACAAGCCGATAGAACGGCACGGGACCGCCGGGCCTCAGCAGCGGATCCTGGGCGAGCCGCGTTTCCAGCTCCTCCAGGACCGTGCGCGTGATGTCTGGAACGTCGGCTTGACTGGCCTTGGCCAGCGGCAGCCAAACGACGTCTTCCAACTCGTTGGTCGGACCGCCACCCGGCAGTTCCACGGCGACGTCGTCGCGCCATGCGGCGAGAAAGCGCGTATCGAAGCGGCGCACCCGGTTGGGCGGCGTGATGGCGCGTGCGACGAAGCGCAGCGCTTGCAGTGATGGAATAACACTGTGTTCGACAAAGCCCTGCCAGTCGCGCTTGGCGGTCGCGAAGGCGCCTTTTTGGCCAATCAGCAGCCCGGCCTCCTCATAGGTTTCGCGGATCGCCGACAAAGCAATGGCACGGGCGCGGGCAGCGCTGGTGCGGCCGATGCCCGCGGTCAATCTCGCTTCTTCGTCAGGGTGCAATGCAGTGGCTACGGGGATACGGCTGTCGGCCGGATCGGTGCGGCCACCGGGAAACACGAATTTTCCAGGCATGAAGGCGTGGCGGGCATGGCGACGGCCCATCAGCACCAGCAACTCACCGTCCTTGCGGTCGAGCAGGATCAGCGTCGCGGCGTCACGGGGGCGTATTGGCTGGCTGTCGAGCGCGATTGCGCTTCGCTCAACCTTGTCGACTTCCGCCTTGGTCATGCCGTCCATGCGCTCGACCTAGCGGAATCTTCTCTCATGCGAAAGTGGGCTTCATCCATAGCCGATTGCGCCAGTGATGGCTTCAAGCCTCGGGATGCGACTCGATCAGGTCTTCTTCGCCACCAAAGCCGTGCATATAAAATGCCCATTGCAGGCCGATGACAGCGCCCTTGACCGGCTGCAGCAGGACGACGGCTAGAATGATGGTCAATGGCACCCAGATTGCGATGTGCTGCCAGGTGGAGAGGGTCGAGGTCGCCTCGACACCCATGAAAGCGCCGAGCACGATGTGGCCGACGATGACCACCACAAGATAGGCCGGCAGATCGTCGGCGCGATGGTGATGGAGCTCGTCGTCGCAATGATCGCATTTGTCGACGGTCTTGACGAAGGCGCGAAACAGCTTTCCCTCGCCGCAATGCGGGCAGCGGCCAAGCATGCCGCGCTTCATTGCCGTCCATAGCGGCCGGGCGGTCCGGCCGGAGTGATGCTCGCCGCCGAAAACCAGTTCTTCCACCTGCAGTTCTTTTGGCATCACCGTCTCCTGCCGCGCGAGCCGGTACGCGATTGCGACGCCCGGGCGCGGCCTTTGGCCTTGTGGAACGACCGTTTGGAGCCGGGCAGCGGCTTTGGTTCGGTCAGCATCTCGAAACGCATCGCGCCGGCCATCGGCGCCACCTCGATCAGGCGAACCTCGACGCGGTCGGCAAGCTGATAGCCCTTGCCGGTGCGTTCTCCGAAAAGCGATCGGGCAGTTTCGTCGTATATATAGTAGTCGCCGCCCAGCGTTGAAACCGGAATGAAGCCATCCGCGCCGTACTGCGGCAATTGGACAAACAGTCCCGATTTGGTGACGCCCGAGATGCGGGCGTCGAAACGGTCGTCGATGCGCTCGGCGAGATAGGCGGCGATCAGCCGGTCGACCGTGTCTCTCTCGGCGGCCATCGCGCGGCGCTCGGTCGCCGAGATCAGTGCTGAGACCTCTTCCAGCCGTTCCGCCTCGTCCTGCGTCAGGCCGCCCGGACCAAGGCCGAGTGCGGCAATCAGCCCACGATGCACGATCAGGTCGGCATACCGGCGGATCGGCGAGGTGAAATGCGCGTAGCGCTTCAGGTTGAGGCCGAAATGGCCGATATTGGCAGGCGAATATTCGGCCTGGCTCTGCGAGCGCAGCACCACTTCGTTGACCAGTCCCTCATTGTCGGCGCCGCGCACGCGAGCGAGGATGCCGTTGAACTGGTTCGGCCGCATCTGCGCACCGCGCGCCAGCGACAGGCCGAGCGTCTGCAGGAATTCGCGCAGCGATTCCTGCTTGGCGAGCGAGGGCGCATCGTGGATGCGGTAGACCAGCGCCTGCCGCTTCGCCTCCAGCGTCTCGGCGGCGGCGACATTGGCCTGGATCATGAACTCTTCGATCAGCTTGTGCGCGTCGAGCCGCTCCGGCACGACGACCTTGTCGACGGTGCCGTCCTGCTTGAGCAGGATCTTGCGCTCCGGCAGATCGAGCTCGAGCGGCTGGCGCGTGTCGCGGCCGCGCTTCAGGATCGCGTAAGCGTCCCATAGCGGCCTCAGCACCGCATCGAGGATCGGGCCAGTCGTGTCGTCCGGTGCGCCGTCGATCGCCGCTTGCGCCTGCTGATACGCGAGTTTCGCCGCCGACTTCATCATGATGCGATGGAAGGAGTGCCTGAGTTTGTGGCCATCAGCCGAGAAAGTCATGCGCACCGCTATCGCCGGACGATCCTGGGCCTCGCGCAGCGAACAGAGGTCGTTCGAGATGCGCTCCGGCAGCATCGGCACGACACGATCGGGGAAATAGACCGAATTGCCGCGCTTCAGCGCTTCGCGGTCGAGCGCCGTGCCATAGCGCACATAGGCGGCGACATCGGCAATGGCGACGGTGACGATCACGCCGCCGGCGTTCGTCTCGTCGGTGTCGGGCATGGCGAACACCGCGTCGTCATGATCCTTGGCGTCGGCCGGATCGATGGTGAGCAGCGGCAGCTCGCGCCAATCCTCGCGGCCGGCAAGCGTCGCCGGCTTGACCGCCTCTGCCTCGGCGATGACGTCGGCGGGCAAAATATGCGGAATGTCGTGCGCGTGGATGGCGATCATCGAGACCGCCTTTTCGCTGGTCAAGGAGCCCAATACCGCCAGCACCTTGGCTCTCGGCAGCCCGTAACGGGAGGCCCGCGCCGGCTCGACCTCGACCAGGTCGCCATTCTTGGCGCCGTTCTGGAATTCCTTGTCGACGACCAGCTCCGGCTGGCGCCTTTCCACCGGCTCGATGCGGAACGTGCCGTCCTTCAGCACACGGAAAACGCCGAGAACCGCATCGGTGCGCTTCTCGAAGATCTTCATCACCCGGCCCGTATAGGCCGGGCCTGCCGGATCGTCGGTTGGAAAGGTCTTGGCCAAAACCCGGTCGCCGATGCCAGGCGTCGGGCCATTGCCGCCGCGCGACACGCGGATCGCTATGACCGGAGGTTCGCCATTGCCGATCGCTTCGGTCGGGTGCGCCAGCAGCACGCCGTCGGCGTCGCGGCTAAAGATGTCGAGCACCGCGACGTGGGGCAGGGCCCCGACGCGGGCAAGCCGCTTGCGCTCCTTGGTCAGCAGGCCTTCGTCCTGCAAATCGCGCAACATGTCCTTCAGCCAGATACGGTCTTCGCCGCGCAGCGCGAACGCCTTGGCGATGTCGCGTTTTCCGGCGCGGTCCGGATTTTCTGCGATGTAACGCAGTATCTCGTCACGCGAAGGCCGGTAATTGTCCCTGACCTTGGCACGGGTATCGGCGGTGCGCAGATCGCCGTGGCTTCTTCCGGAGACTTTGCGCGCCAACCCGTCCTATCCCTTTTTCCTGGCCGCCGGTTTTTTGGCCGCTGCCGCTTTCTTCACAGGCGCGGCCGCTTTGCGGAACGGCTTTCTGCCGCCATTGCCGCCCTTGGCTTCCTTTTCCGCAATCAGCGCCACCGCATCCTCGACCGTCACCGATTGCGGATCCTTGCCCTTCGGCAGCGTCGCGTTGACCTTGCCGAAATTCACATAAGGCCCGTATTTGCCGTCACGCACGACGATCTTGCCGCCGCCGGCAGGATGCTCGCCAAGCTCCTTCAGAGCAGCGGGCGTGCCCCCATTGCGGCCGCCCTTGCCTTTCAATTGCTTCTCGGCGATCACCGAGACGGCGCGATTGAGGCCGATCGAGAACACGTCCTCGATGCTGTCGAGATTGGCGTAGGTGCCGTCATGCAGCACGAACGGCCCGTAGCGCCCCAGCCCGGCCGAAATCATCTTGCCGGATTCCGGATGCTTGCCGACGTCGCGCGGCAGCGACAGCAGGGCGAGCGCCTTTTCGTGATCGATCGAATCGACAGTCCAGCCCTTGGGCAGGCTGGAGCGCTTGGCATCCTTGCCGTCGCCGCGCTGGATATAGGGGCCGAACCGGCCATTGCGCAGCGTGATCTCCTCGGCGGTATAGGGATCCTTGCCGAGCACCTTGGTGCCGTCTTCGCCGCTGCCGTTCTCGCCATTGGGATTGGCTGCGTCGCCGAGCTGGCGGGTGAAGGAGCATTCGGGATAGTTCGAGCAGCCGACGAAGGCGCCGAATTTGCCGAGCTTGAGCGACAGGTTGCCGGTGCCGCATTTCGGACATATGCGGGGGTTGGAGCCATCCTCGCGCGTGGGAAACACCAGCGGCGCCAGTTCCTCGTTCAACGCATCGAGGACGTCGGTGACGCGCAACTCCTTGATGTCGGCGACGGCGCCGGAAAAATCCTTCCAGAAATCGCGCAGCACATCCTTCCAGGCTAGCTTGCCGTCGGAGATTTCGTCGAGTTTCTCCTCGAGCGAAGCGGTGAAGTCGTACTCGACATAACGCTCGAAGAAGCTTTCGAGGAAAGCCGACAATAGCCGGCCCTTGGCCTGCGGCACCAGCTTGCGCTTGTCGATGGTGACGTAATCGCGATCCTCGAGCGTCTTCAGGATCGCCGTATAGGTCGACGGCCGGCCAATGCCCAGTTCTTCCAGCTTCTTGATCAGCGACGCCTCGGAATAGCGCGGCGGAGGCTCAGTGGTGTGCTGGGTGGCGTTGATCGCCTCGCGGGTGAGCTGCTCGCCGGCACGGATCTCGGGCAGGCGGCGGCTTTCCTCGTCTTCCGAATCTTCTTCCTTCTGCTCGATGTAAGCGGCTAGGAAGCCGTCGAAGCGAATGACCGAGCCGACAGCACGAAGCTCGGCGGTACGCGAACCGTTGATCGCCTCAATCTCGACCGTGGTGCGCTCGATCTCGGCCGGCTGCATCTGGCTGGCGATGGCGCGTTTCCAGATCATCTCGTAAAGCCGCGCCTGGTCGGCGTCGAGATACTGCCTGACGGAAGCCGGCGTGCGCATGAAATCGGTCGGACGGATCGCTTCGTGCGCCTCCTGGGCATTCTTGGCCTTGGCGGAATAGACGCGCGGCTTTTCAGGCAGGTATTTAGGGCCGAATTCCTTGGCAATCGCATCGCGTGCGGCAGAGATCGCCTCCGGCGCCATCTGCACGCCGTCGGTTCGCATATAGGTGATCAGGCCGGTGGTCTCGCCGCCGATCTCCATGCCCTCATAAAGCCGCTGCGCCACCTGCATGGTGCGGTTGGCCGAAAAGCCGAGACCCGATGAGGCTGCCTGCTGCAGCGTCGAGGTGGTGAAGGGCGGGCCGGGATTGCGCCTGGTCGGCTTGGCTTCGACCGACACTGCCTTGAAGCTGGCGCCTTCGAGCATCGCTTTGATGTCGTCGGCCTGCGCCTTGTTGGAAATGTCGAGCTTTTGCAGCTTCTTGCGCTCGAAGGCGGTCAGCCGCGCCTCGAAATTTTCCTTGCGCGGCGTGCCGAGGATGGCGGCGACCTGCCAGTATTCCTCGCGAATGAAGCGCTCGATCTCGGATTCGCGGTCGCAGACCAGACGCAGTGCCACCGACTGGACGCGGCCGGCCGAGCGGGCGCCGGGCAGCTTGCGCCACAGCACCGGCGACAGCGTGAAGCCGACCAGATAGTCGAGCGCGCGGCGGGCGAGATAGGCATCGACCAGCGGCGCATCGATCTGGCGCGGATTGGCCATCGCCTCCAGCACCGACGCCTTGGTGATGGCATTGAAGACGACGCGGCTGACCGGCTTGTCCTTCAACGCGCGCTTCTGTTTCAGCACTTCCAGGACATGCCAGGAGATCGCTTCGCCCTCACGGTCCGGATCGGTGGCGAGGATCAGCCCGTCGGCGTCCTTGACTGCCTTGGCGATATCGGCGAGACGCTTTCCAGACGCGGTGTCGACGGCCCAGGACATGGCAAAGTCCTCATCCGGGCGCACCGAGCCATCCTTGGCCGGTAGATCGCGGACATGGCCGAACGAGGCCAGAACCTTGTAGTTCTTGCCCAGGTACTTGTTAATTGTCTTCGCCTTGGCCGGCGATTCGACGACGACGACGTCCATACGGTCTCATATCAGTTGTGATGCGGCAGAAGAATTCCGCTGCGCGCGACGAAATCTCATTCAATGTGTCGCTCACATGGCCGCGCTTTTGCATCCGGTCAAGGCCAAGCAGTCAAAATGCGGCCCTGCACCGAATGCGCAACCCAACGGCGCGCCTTGCGATTTCCGCAATCCTGGACAAGGGAAATGGGCAGCCTATCGCTGGACAAACCCGGCAATTGATCCTGGAGAACGGGACAAACTCTCCCGCGGATATAAGAGAAACATCGAGCACGCGCCAGCCCTGCTTGAACAGACGCTGTGAACTGCGCAATATGCAGCCCGGCATTTGCTCAGACAGTCGCACGGAATTGCTGTGCTGAAAAGCTGGCCGCCGGGGTGGTTGGGTCAACGTCCCGGCGACCAGCCGTATTACCGCCTGTTACAGCGGGTCAGAGGCTCAAGGCTCAGTCGGCTTTGGCGATATGCCAGACGCCGCCGACGCCCTCGCCGGTGACATCGCCGGCCTTCTTGTCCTTGATGAACGTGTAGAGCGGCTTGCCTTCATAGGCCCACATCCTGGTGCCGTCGGTGCGGTCGACGATCGTCCATTCGCCCTCGGCCTTGGCGTTGGCGTCAGCTTTCAGTGGCGGCCAATTGGCGGCGCATTTGTCGTAGCAATTCGACTTGCCGGCCTCGTCCTTGTCATAGGTGTAGAGCGTCATGCCGCCGGCGTCGGTGTAGATCTTGGTGCCGCCGACTTCTGCTTCCTTCCACGCCTCGGCGGCGTAGGACACGACGGTGCCGAGCAAAAGCGCGGCCATGCCGATTGCGATCGTTTTCATGGACTTCTCCTTGGATGATTCGAAAAAGCGCGCGGAACAACGCGCTTCGTTTGATCAACGCTGCCTGGCGGCCCTTTCTTCCCGGGCTGTTTTCCATAGATCCAGGCGAGGGCGACGACTTGCTGGGGCCACGCGATGGTGATTGGCGGATGGCCGTTGTCGCGGCTATATGGCTGCGCAGTCATCGGGAGACGGAAATGGCATTGGACGTCGGCTATGTCAGCGCGATCGGGGCGGGAGCGATTTCGTTCCTGTCACCTTGCGTGCTGCCGTTGGTACCGCCCTATCTGTGCTACATGGCCGGCGTGTCGGTCGACGATTTCCGCGGCGAAGCCGGCATTGCGGCAAAGGCTGGCGCGCGAGGCGCGCTGGTTAATTCCTCCATCGCCTTCGTGCTCGGCTTCTCGACCGTCTTCGTCGCGCTGGGCGCCGGCGCCTCCACTATCGGCCATCTGCTACGGGTCTGGCAGGAGCCGCTGGCAATGGCGGCCGGAGTGCTGATCATCCTGATGGGGCTGAATTTCCTCGGCGTATTGCGCATCCCTTTGCTTTCACGCGAGGCGCGCTTCCAGTCACAAGGCAAGCCGGCCAGCCTGATCGCCGCTTACGTCATGGGCTTGGCCTTTGCCTTTGGCTGGACGCCCTGCATCGGCCCGGTGCTGGGGCCGATCCTGACGCTTGCCGGCGGCCGCGAGACGGTGGGCGAGGGCGCGCTGCTGCTTGCCGCCTACTCGCTCGGCCTCGGCATACCGTTCCTGGTCGCGGCGCTGTTTTCCGGCGCCTTCATGCGCTTTCTCGGGAAATTCCGCGTCCATCTCGGCCGCGTCGAAAAAGCCATTGGCGCGCTGCTGGTCGTGGCCGGCGTGTTTTTCCTGACCGGCGGCGTGCAGGCGGCGTCCTATTGGTTGCTCGAGAATTTTCCGGTGCTGGGGCAATTGGGATAGGTTTGCCGCCCGGCCGAGGCGCGAGGCCGTAACTGCGGCACAAGGTACCACAGCTACGTGGTCCGTTCAGCCTCCGAAATAGCTTGGCTGGTCGATATCGACGATGAGCCCGGGTCCGCTCGGCGCCCAGCCCAGCAGCGCGCGGGTTCGCTCGCTTGAAGTCGGGACATCCATCGCCGCGAACATCGTGAACCAGCCAAAATGATCGCCGGCCTCTTCGGCGGACTTGGCGACGACCGGCACGTTCAGGCGCCGGCCGATCACGCCAGCGATGTCCTTGAACGGCACGCCTTCTTCGGCGATCGCGTGATAGCGCCCGCCACCGGCGCCATGCTCGAGCGCAAGCCGGTAGATGCGGGCGGCATCGAACCGATGCACGGCGGGCCAGCGATTGAGCCCTTCGCCGACATAGGCCGACACGCCCTTCTTGCGAGCAAGGTCGATGAGGATCGGAACAAAGGCGTGGTCGCCCTGGCCATGGACCGACGGCGGAAGGCGGACAACCGACGCGCACACCCCGCGTGCCGCCAGCGCGGCGGCTGTCGCTTCGGAGGCGCGGGGATACGAAGCGGAAGCGGGGACAGGCGCATCTTCCTCCGTCGCGATACGGCCCCGCGCCTGGAGCGCGGTTCCGGAGGTGACGAGCAGGGGGCGCTCGGAGCCTTCGAGTGCACCGCCCATCGCCTCGATGGCGCGCCGGTCCATTTCGCAGTTTTGCGCGAACTTCGAAAAGTCATGGTTGAACCCGGTGTGGATCACCGCATCGGCGGCTGCCGCACCCCTGCGCAGGTTCTCCAGGTCTTCGAGGTCGCCTCGATGCACCTCGGCTCCAGTCGCGGCAAGCGACTTGGCCGACGCCTCCGAGCGGGCGAGGCCGAGCACCTGATGGCCGGCACCGATGAGTTCTTGAACGACGGCAGAACCGACGAATCCGGTCGCTCCGGTAAGGAAAACACGCATCACGACTTCTCCTTGTTCATTTCTGACCACGACCATGTTCGCGGCCCGGTGGCGTCGTGATAGGCGCTTGAGAAAATACGATCTATGCGGTAAAGTCCGTATTATCTTCGCAATCGTCCGGAATGACCCATGGATCCCCTTTCAGATGTGCTCTCGCTGCTGAAGCCGCGAAACTATATGTCGGCCGGCTTCGATGCAGGTGGTGAATGGTCGATCCAGTTCCCCGACCAGCAGCAAAGCATCAAGACGGGAGCGGTGGTCTCGGGCCGGTGCTGGCTTTCGGTGGAGGGCGTTGCCGACGCAGTGCACCTTGAGACGGGGGACTGTTTCCTGCTGCCGAGCGGACGGCCTTTCCGCCTTGCAAGCGACATGGGCCTGGCGCCTGTTGAAGCCGTCAAGATTTTTCCGCCAGCGCGAGCCGGCGGTGTCGTGACCCACAATGGCGGCGGTGATTTCTTTCTGGTCAGCAGCCGCTTCGCGCTTGGCGGCAATCATGCCGGCATCCTGTTGCGGATGCTGCCAGCCATTGTGCATATCCGCAAAGAGTCGGACCAGTCTGCGCTGCGCTGGTCGGTGGAGCGGATGATGCAGGAGCTGCGCGAGCCACAACCGGGCGGCTTTCTGGTGATCCGGCACCTCGCCCACATGATGCTGGTTCAGGCGCTGCGGCTGCATCTTTCGGAAGGATTGAAAGGTGGCATCGGCTGGCTCTTTGCCCTGGCGGACAAACAGATGGGCGCGGCGATCAGCGCCATGCACGACGATCCGGCGCATGGCTGGACGTTACAGGAGCTGGCGGAACGGGCCGGCATGTCGCGATCGACCTTTGCGCTTAGATTCAAGGAGACGGTCGGCGCATCGCCCATGGACTATTTGACGCGCTGGCGAATGCTGCTGGCCGGCGACCGGCTGACGAATTCCAGCGATCCCGTCGCCGTCATCGCGCTGTCGCTCGGTTACGAATCCGAAAGCGCCTTCAGCACAGCCTTCAAGCGGGTCATGAACTGTTCGCCACGGCAATACGGTCGTGGCCGAGCCCCCGGCTTCGCATCACGCAACGAGGCGGAAGCCGCCTGAGCCGATCGGCTTGAGCGTCTCGCGGGTTGGAGGTTCCACCGTCTCACCGGAATTTAACCGCATTGGTGCAGCATGGCGCCGGTGCTACCAACGCTTCGATTCCAGACTCCTTTCAACGGTTGCTGTCCCCATGAGCCAGAGATCCTGCCTGTCCATCATCCTCGCTGCCGGTGAAGGCACGCGCATGAAGAGTGCGGTGCCGAAAGTGCTGCACACAATCGCCGGCCTGCCGATGGTTGCCCACGTCGTCAAGGCGGCTGAAGCCGCCGGCAGCGGTGATCTGGCGCTGGTGATCGGCCATGGCGCCGACGAGATGCGCAAGGCGGCACTCAAGTTCGCGCCGAAGGTCGAGACTTTTGTTCAGGAAAAGCGCCTCGGCACCGCGCACGCCGTGCTTGCCGCGCGGGCAGCGATATCAAGGGGTTATGATGACATCCTGGTGATGTTTGGCGACACGCCGTTAATCGATCCGGAAGCACTGGCGGCGGCGCGGCTGAAGCTGGCCGAAGGTGCGGCTGTCGTCGTGGTCGGCTTCCGTACGGAAAATCCTTCGGGCTACGGCCGGCTTATCGAAAAGGCCGGCAAGCTCGTCGCCATCCGCGAGGAGAAGGACTGTTCGGACGAGGAGAAGAAAATCACCTTCTGCAATGGCGGGCTGATGGCGGTCGCCGGCAGGCATGCGCTGAAGCTGCTCGATCAAGTCGGCAGCAAGAACGCCAAGGGCGAGTATTATCTCACCGACATCGTCGAGATCGCCGCTGCGCAAGGACTTGATGTCGTCGCCATCGAAGCCAGTTTCGAAAATGCCCTCGGCATCAACAACCGCGCCGAGCTTGCCCAGGCGGAAGGCATCTGGCAGGCGCGCCGGCGGCATGAAGCGATGCTTTCCGGCGTGACGCTGATTGCGCCAGAAACCGTGTTCTTCTCGCACGACACCGATATCGGCGCCGATACGATCATCGAGCCCAATGTCTGGTTCGGGCCGGGCGTGAAAATCGCCACGGGCGCCAAGATCCATGCCTTCAGCCATATCGAAGGCGCAACCATCGCGTCGAATTGCGATGTCGGGCCGTTCGCGCGGCTGCGGCCCGGGGCCGATCTGAGAAACAAAGCCAAGGTCGGCAATTTCTGCGAGGTAAAGCAAGCGATCGTCGAGGAGGGCGCCAAGGTCAACCACCTGACCTATATCGGCGATGCCCGCATCGGCGCAGGCGCCAATATCGGCGCCGGCACCATCACCTGCAATTATGACGGTTATTCGAAATTCTTCACCGATATCGGCGAGGGCGCCTTCATCGGCTCGAATTCCTCGCTGGTGGCGCCGGTGTCGATCGGCAAGGGCGGCTACATCGCCTCGGGCAGCGTCATCACCGAAAGCGTGCCCGACGATGCACTGGCCTTCGGCCGTGCCCGCCAGCGGACTCTGCCCGGCAAGGGCAAGGAGTTGCGCGAACGGTTCGCTTCGGCCGCGGCTGCCCACAAAAAAGGATAGCCTAACGGAACTCAGCGACAAGCTGGATTTCCCCAACGATTGCATCGTTGAAGGCGGACAGGTCTTCGGCCGGGATCCAGTATTCCAGATGTGCCCGGCTGCCGGCATGCTGGACGCTGTAACGGTCCAGAAAGCTGCGGCGCACCTCGAAACGGGTCACGAAACCTGATCCGCTCGCGGGCACATTCCAGTCTCGGGCGATCTGGGTGGCATAGGCCTCGCTCGTTACCGGATAGAAGATCGGCTGATCGGCAAGTCGAGGAGGAAAGGCGCGCATCCCTGAACTCTGGATCAACTCCAGTTCGCGTGGCCCAACCGGACGCCAAAGTGTCACCGTGTCAATTCGTTCGTTCATGGCCGCATCATGTCTTTGACTGATTTCAGGAGCCTTTGAGGCGAGATAGGATATATGAGCGGAGAAACTGAGCAATTGCAGTAACCGGATTGCAAGAGCGCTCTGTGATGGTGCATCTGTGCAGGATAGTCCGGCTGATACCGGACGAAATGGAATGTGATTTTTCGCGGTAGCCAGGCAGTCTCTAAATAGTGCCGGGTTTGAAGTCAGAGTCGGGGGAAGCGCCATGTGCGGTATCGTTGGAATAGTCGGTAACTCGCCGGTCGCGCCGCTTATCGTCGATGCGCTGAAAAGGCTCGAATATCGCGGCTATGATTCGGCCGGCGTCGCGACCATCGATCATGGCCATCTCGCCCGTCGCCGTGCCGAAGGCAAGCTGATCAATCTCGAGCGCCGGCTGAAGGACGAACCGCTCGGTGGCACGATCGGCATCGGCCACACGCGCTGGGCAACGCATGGCGTGCCGAACGAGACCAATGCGCATCCGCATTTTTCCGACGGGCTCGCCATCGTCCATAACGGCATTATCGAGAATTTCGCCGAATTGCGCGATGAGTTGATCCGCGACGGCTATACGTTTTCCTCGCAGACCGACACCGAGGTCGTCGCCCATCTGGTGGCGCGCGAACTGGCCAGGGGCCTGAAGCCGGTCGAGGCCGCGCATCAGGCGCTGAAGCGGCTGGAAGGCGCCTTTGCGCTGGCCATCATGTTTAAGGGCGACGAGGATCTGATCGTCGGCGCCCGCAATGGCCCGCCGCTGGCCGTCGGACATGGCGATGGCGAGATGTTCCTGGGCTCCGACGCCATCGCGCTTGCCCCGTTCACCAACTCGATCACCTATCTGGAAGACGGCGACTGGGCGGTAGTGCGCCGCAACGACGTTGCCATCTTCGACATGGACGGCAACAAGGTCGACCGCAAACGCCAGCAGTCGCTCAGCACGAGCTTCATGGTCGACAAGGGCAACCGGCGCCATTTCATGGAAAAGGAAATCCACGAACAGCCGGAAGTGATCTCGCACACGCTGGCACATTATGTGGATTTCGTCGGTGGCGTCTCGAAGCCGCTCGACCTGCCATTCGATTTCGCCAAGATCGACCGGCTGGCGATTTCGGCCTGTGGCACCGCTTATCTCGCCGGGTTGATCAGCAAATACTGGTTCGAGCGCTATGCGCGGCTGCCGGTCGACATCGATGTCGCCTCGGAGTTCCGCTACCGCGAGATGCCGCTGTCGAAGACCGATGCCGCCTTCTTTATCTCGCAATCGGGCGAGACGGCGGACACACTGGCGTCGCTGCGCTACTGCCGCAAGGCCGGCATGAAGATCGGTGTTGTGGTCAATGTGCGCGAATCGACCATGGCGCGCGAATCCGACGTCATCCTGCCGACACTGGCCGGCCCGGAGATCGGCGTCGCCTCGACCAAGGCGTTCACCTGCCAGCTCTCCGTGCTGGCTTCGCTGGCGGTGCGAGCTGGTATGGCGCGTGGAACCATTTCGCCCGAGCAGGAGAAGACACTGGTGCGCGCGCTATCCGAAGCGCCGCGTTACGCCAACCAGGTGCTGAAGCTCGATGGGCAGATCGAAAAGATCGCTCGCGACCTCTCGCACTACAAGAATGTACTTTACCTCGGCCGCGACACCAATTTTCCGCTGGCCATGGAAGGCGCGCTGAAGCTCAAGGAAATTTCCTATATCCACGCCGAAGGCTATGCCGCCGGCGAGCTGAAGCACGGGCCGATCGCACTGATCGATGAGAACATGCCTGTCATCGTCATCGCCCCGCACGACCGCATCTTCGAAAAGACGGTGTCGAACATGCAAGAGGTGGCGGCGCGCGGCGGCAAGATCATCCTGATCACCGACAGCAAGGGCGCTGCACACGCTACGGTGAAGACGATGGAGACGATCGTTTTGCCGGACGTGCCGGAAATCATCTCGCCGATCATCTACGCGCTGCCGATCCAGATGCTCGCCTATTTCACCGCCGTGTTCATGGGCACGGACGTCGACCAGCCTCGGAACCTGGCGAAATCGGTAACGGTGGAATAGGTCTCGTTTAAAAACTTCGCAATTCCAAAGCGCCTTCGGGTTCAGTAGTGTCGCGTTGCAAACACACGCTGCGGTGAACCATGTCGGATGCTCTCAAGACCTCAGGCATGACCCGGCTGAGAAACTATTTCCTGACCGGCTTCGTCGTTTGCGCGCCATTGGCGATCACCGCCTACATTGCCTGGTCGCTTATCGGCTGGGTCGATTCCTGGGTGAAACCCTACATCCCGGTACGCTACAATCCGGACACCTACCTGCCGTTTCCAGTGCCGGGTTTTGGGCTGATCGTTGCCCTGATCCTCATCACCTTTATCGGTTTCCTGACAGCCAATATCGTCGGTCGCGCCATCGTCAACTTCGGCGAGCGCCTGCTTGGCCGCATGCCGCTGGTGCGCGGCATCTACGGCTCGCTGAAGCAGATTTTCGAGACCGTGCTGTCGAACAAGGGCGACATGTTCCGCCAGGTCGGGTTGGTCGAATATCCGCGCAAGGGGGTCTGGTCGCTGGTCTTCGTCGCCAGCGAGAAGGAAACCGAGATCAACCAGAAGCTCGACCAGCAAGGCGATCCGCTGATTGCGGTGTTCATGCCGTGTACGCCTAACCCGACTACGGGCTTTCTGATGTATGTACCGAAATCCGACATCGTGCTGCTCGACATGACGATCGAGGACGGAGCCAAGCTGATCGTTTCGGCCGGCCTGGTGGCGCCGGCGGTCAAAATGGTGACGGTGAACGGCGAGCAGATCCACGGCGCGCTCGCCAATCCGCCGCTCGACGCGATGCCTCAGCCGGCGCGCAGGAGCCGCACGGCCTCGTCGCGGCCGAATAGATAGAGCAGCAGGCGCAGCGCCGTGCCGCGTTCGGACTGCAGTTCCGGATCACGCGACAGGATCAGCCGCGCATCGTCGCGGGCGGCCTCGAGCAGGTCGGCATGCGCCTCGATGCGCGCCACCTGGAAGCCCGGCGTGCCGGATTGGCGGGTGCCGAGCAACTCGCCTTCGCCGCGCAGCTTCAGATCCTCTTCGGCGATGCGGAAGCCGTCCTCGGTCTCGCGCATCACCGACAGCCGGCGTTTGGCCGTCTCGCCAATCGGGTCCTTGTAGAGCAGCACGCAGGACGACGGCTTGTCGCCGCGCCCGACCCGGCCGCGCAATTGGTGCAACTGGGCAAGGCCAAAACGCTCGGCATGCTCGATGACCATGATTGTTGCGTCAGGCACATCGACGCCGACCTCGATCACCGTGGTGGCGATCAGGATGCGCGTTTCACCCTGCTTGAAGGCGCGCATCGCCTCGTCCTTGTCGGCGCCCTTCATGCGGCCATGCACCAGGCCAATCCGATCACCGAACAGCGGCTTCAGCGAGGCAAAACGGTCCTCGGCCGACATCAGCTTGATCTCCTCGGATTCCTCAACCAGCGGACAGATCCAGTAGATTTTCTGGCCATCGGCGACAGCGTCGAGCATGCGGCCGATCAGCTCGTCGAGCCGTTCAAGCGGCAAGGTGACGGTGCGGATCGGCTGGCGGCCGGCCGGCTTTTCCGTCAGCTTCGACACGTCCATGTCGCCGAAGGCAGTCAGCACCAGCGTCCGCGGTATCGGCGTTGCCGTCATCACCAGCATGTCGGGCGCATCGCCCTTGGCAGTGATGGCAAGGCGCTGGTGGACGCCGAAACGGTGCTGCTCGTCGACGACGGCGAACACGAGGTCATGGAACGTCACCGTTTGCTGGAACAGCGCATGGGTGCCGACGACGATGTCGATGTCGCCATTGGCCAGCCCGGTCAGCGTGTCGGCGCGCTCGCGGCCGTTTTCGCGGCCGGTGAGGATGGCGACGCGCAAGCCGGACCGTTCCGCCAACGGCGCAATCGTTGCCAGATGCTGGCGCGCCAGGATTTCGGTCGGCGCCATCAATGCCGCCTGGCCGCCGGCCTCGACGGCACGCGCCATGGCAAGCAGCGCGACCACCGTCTTGCCGGAGCCGACATCGCCCTGCAAAAGGCGCAGCATGCGTTCGGGGTCGCCGAGATCGGCGTTGATTTCGGCAAGCGCCATTTCCTGCGACATGGTCAGCGAATAAGGGAGTGCCGCGCGCAATTGTTCGACTATGCGGCCGTCGCCAACGAGTGGCCGGCCCGATAATCGGCGGACCTTGGCCCGGACCAGCGCCAGCGATACCTGGCCGGCCAAGAACTCGTCATAGGCAAGGCGCCGCCACGCCGCGCCGTCGACGGAGACGTCGATCGGGTCGGCAGGATTGTGGACCCGGGTGAGCGCATCGCCGAAAGCAGGAAAGGCGTGGCGGCGCCGGAACTCGCCGTCCTGCCATTCGGGCAGCACCGGCAGGCGGGCCAGCGCTTGGCCAATCGCCCGGCGCAGCACCTTGCCCGAGAGCCCGGCGGTCAGCGGATAGACCGGCTCGACCAATGGGAGGTTTTCTGCGTCGCCGGCAAGTGCGATATGGTCGGGATGAACCATGGTCGGGCGGCCGTTGAACCATTCCATGCGGCCCGAGACGACGACATGCTCGCCTACGGGCATCGCTTTTTCGAGATAGGCGGCATGGGCATGGAAGAAGGTCAGCGCGATCTCGCCAGTGTCGTCATGGGCGTAGACCCGGTAGGGTACCGACCTGTTGCCACGCGGCGGCGGCTGGTGGCGGTCGATGCGCACATCGAGCGTGACGATTGCGCCCTCGGCCGAACCGGCGATGCCCGGCCGGTTGCGGCGATCGATGACAGTATGCGGCAGCACGAACAAGAGGTCGCCGGCGCGCGCTGCCCGGTCGCCGAGATCCGCCGCCACGACTTTCTCGATCAATACGCCAACCTTCGACCCGACGCCGGCAAGCGAGGTGATCGGGACAAACAGCGGATCGAGGAGGGAGGGACGCATGATGTCAGCTTATGTTGCGCCGGCCGGAGCGCAAGGCTGACACCGCCTTCTATCCACGCTATATGCGCCGCCTGGGCAAGGATGTTGCACGATGACCGGAACGACTCGATCAAGCGAGGGGCTCGATACCCGCCGCCGCAAGCTTCTGTTTCGTTCGTGGCACCGCGGCATGCGCGAGATGGACCTGATACTCGGCAGCTTCGCCGATGCCGAGATCGGCGCCTTGACCGGCGACGAAATCGACCAATATGAGAGGCTTCTCGACATTCCCGACACCGAATTCCTGCCTATCGTCACCGGCGAGCGCCCGGTTCCGACGGATATAGATTGTGCCGTCCTGCAAAAAATCCTGGCTTCGCGCCGGGACATGACCTTCTGAACAACGTGTAGCCATGAGCCTTATCCCTACGATCGGTCTGCCGAAAGGCCGCGCCGGCCAGTTCATTGTCGATGGCGTCGCCGACGGCTACGAAGCCTTTGCGCTGGTGCAGGCTGCGCACGAGATCGCCCCTGACAAGCCGGTGCTTTTCGTGGCACGCGACGGCCAGCGTCTGCCGGCGATCGTCGGGGCGCTTGCCTTTGCCGCGCCGGGCCTGCCGGTGCTGGAACTGCCGGCCTGGGATTGCCTGCCTTACGACCGCGTCTCGCCCGGCGCCGATGCCGCCGCAAGGCGGCTCGATGCGCTGGCAGCAATGATTGCGCTGGCGAAGAGGCCGCACCGCGCCGTCATTCTCACCACCGCGAATGCGTTGCTTCAGCGCATTCCGCCGGCGGAACTCGTCGAGGCGCAGACCTTTCACGCCAAGCCCGGTAACCAGATCGACATGAACGTACTGGTGTCGCGGCTGGAGACTTCCGGCTTCGAGCGGGTACCGACGGTGCGCGGCATCGGCGAATTTGCAGTGCGGGGCGGCATCCTCGATCTCTTCGCGCCCGGATGGGCGGAGGCGCTGCGCCTCGATTTCTTCGGCGATACGCTGGAATCGATCCGCGTCTTCGACACCGCAACACAGAGAACCACCGGCCAGCGCAAGTCGATGGCGTTGCAGGCGATGAGCGAGGTGGCGCTGACGCCGGAAACCATCAGCCGCTTCCGCCGTGCCTATATCGAAGCCTTTGGCGCACCCTCGCGCGACGATGGGCTCTATGCGGCGGTCAGCGAGGGCAGGCGGTTTGCCGGCATGGAGCACTGGCTGCCGTTCTTCTATGAGCGGCTGGAAACCGTCTTCGACTATCTACCCGACGCGCCTGTGGTTTTCGACCATCTGGCGCATGAGGCACTGGCCGAGCGCCACACTCTGATCCTCGACCACTACGAAGCGCGCAAGAAGCAGGCCGACGGCGCCTTGAAGGACGCGGTGCCCTACAAGCCGGTGCCGCCGGATCTGCTCTATCTGTCGCCAGAGAACCTGATTGCCTCGCTTGGCCCGCGCGAAGCAATAGACTTCACGTCGTTCGATGCGCCCGATGCCGGTGCGAAAAAGGTGTTCCATGCCCGCTCGCGCCACGGCCGCAGCTTCGTCGAGGAACGCGCCGACCCTAGCGCCAACGTTTTCGACGTCGTCGTAAAACACATTTCCGACGAGCGCGCTGCACGCCGCCGCGTCATCGTCGCCGGCTGGACCGAGGGTTCGCTCGACCGGCTTGGTCAGATCCTGGCCGAGCATCATCTTGGCAATCTGAAGCCGGTGGCGACGCTTGCCGAAGCCGAAAGGCTTGAGCCGGGGCAGGCGGGACTGGCCGTGCTACCGCTCGAATCCGGCTTCGAGACGGAGAAACTGGTCGTTGTCGCCGAGCAGGACATTCTCGGCGACCGGCTGATCCGACGCTCGAAGCGCAAGAAGCGCGCGTCCGACTTCATCGCCGAGGCTTCGGCGTTGTCCTCGGGCGATATTGTCGTCCATTCCGATCATGGCATTGGCCGTTTCATCGGGTTGCGTACCATCGAGGCGGTTGGTGCGCCTCACGATTGCCTCGAAATCCACTATGCCGGCGATGATCGGCTGTTCCTGCCTGTGGAAAACATCGAGCTGCTGTCGCGCTATGGCTCGGATTCGGCCGAGGCGACGCTCGACAAGCTTGGCGGCGGCGCCTGGCAATCGCGCAAGGCGCGGCTGAAGAAGCGCCTGCTCGACATGGCCGGGCAGCTGATCCGCATCGCCGCCGAGCGGCAGATGCGGGCCGCACCGGCGCTGGTGCCGGCGGAAGGCCTCTATGGCGAGTTTGCAGCGCGTTTTCCCTATGAGGAGACCGATGACCAGCAGACGGCGATCGATTCGGTCATGGATGATCTAGGCGCCGGAAAGCCGATGGACCGGCTGATCTGCGGCGATGTCGGCTTCGGCAAGACCGAAGTTGCACTTCGCGCCGCCTTCATCGCGGCGATGGAAGGCGTTCAGGTGGCGGTGGTGGTGCCGACGACATTGTTGTCGCGCCAGCATTTCAAGACCTTCTCGCAGCGCTTCTCGGGCCTGCCGATCCGTGTCGCCCAGGCCTCGCGGCTGGTCGGCGCCAAGGAACTGGCCGAGGCCAAGAAGGGCATCGCCGAAGGTCAGGTTGACATTGTCGTCGGCACGCACGCGCTGCTCGGCTCCTCGATCTCGTTCAAGAATCTCGGCCTGCTGATCATCGACGAGGAGCAGCATTTCGGCGTCAAGCACAAGGAACGGCTGAAAGACCTGAAGACCGACGTCCACGTCCTGACTTTGTCGGCGACGCCGATCCCGCGAACGTTGCAGCTTGCCTTGACCGGCGTGCGCGAGCTGTCGCTGATCGCTACGCCGCCGGTCGACCGCATGGCAGTGCGCACCTTCATCTCGCCCTTCGATCCGCTGGTCATCCGCGAAACGTTGCTGCGCGAGCGCTACCGTGGCGGCCATTCCTTCTATGTCGTGCCACGCATCAGCGATCTGGCGGAAATCCGTGATTTTCTGCGCGAATCCGTGCCTGAGCTGAAAGTGGCGGTGGCGCATGGCCAGATGCCGCCCGGTGAACTCGACGACATCATGAATGCTTTTTATGATGGTCAGTACGATGTGCTTTTGTCGACCACCATCGTCGAATCCGGCCTCGATATCCCGACCGCCAACACGCTGATCGTGCACCGCGCCGATATGTTCGGACTGTCGCAGCTCTATCAGCTGCGCGGCCGTGTCGGCCGTTCGAAGGTGCGCGCCTACGCGCTGTTCACGCTGCCCGCCAACCGCAAGCTCACTGACACCGCCGAGCGTCGGCTGAAAGTGCTGCAGTCGCTCGATACGCTGGGCGCCGGTTTCCAGCTGGCCAGCCACGACCTGGATATTCGCGGCGCCGGCAATCTGCTCGGCGAAGAGCAGTCGGGCCACATCAAGGAGGTTGGTTTTGAACTCTACCAGCAGATGCTGGAAGAGGCGGTGGCCGAAGTGAAGGATTCCGGCGAGGTGCAGGACGGCGGCTGGTCGCCGCAGATCGCCGTCGGCACAGCGGTGATGATCCCGGAAAGCTATGTCCCGGATCTGCAGCTCAGGCTGGCGCTCTATCGCCGTCTTGGCGATCTCGAAAATACGGAAGAGATCGATGCTTTCGGCGCCGAGCTGATCGACCGGTTCGGGACGCTGCCGGAAGAGGTAAAACATCTGTTGAAGATCGTCTTCATCAAGGCGCTTTGCCGCAAGGCCAACGTCGAGAAGCTCGACGCCGGGCCGAAAGGCGTCGTCATCCATTTCCGCAAGCGGGAATTCCCCAATCCGGTCGGGCTGGTCAAGCTCATCGGCGAACAGGGCTCGCTGGCCAAGATCCGGCCCGACCAGAGCGTCGTCTTCAGCCGCGACTGGCCGACCCCCGAAAAGCGGCTGGCAGGCTCGGCGGTTGTCATGACGCAGTTGGCACGGCTGGTGGAGAAGGCGGCGGCGTAGCAGGGTGTCGCTGGTGCTCTGGGCACAGCCGCACCGGCACTTTCACCGTGCCGTGCCCATTCGCCACGCGGCCAATTCCGGTCTAGAATAGGAAATCGGCTTCGTGTATGGAGCCGCGACCCCATATTGGGCGGATTGGCGGGCGATGGCGTCCGTGCGAAAGAGCGTTGGGTGCTTCGATGACGAAATGGTCGCCGAATTCGTGGAGAGCTAAGCCGATCCAGCAGGTTCCTGCCTATCCGGACCTTGTCGCGCTGAGGAACACGGAAGCCCAGCTCGCCACCTTTCCGCCGTTGGTTTTTGCAGGTGAGGCGCGCAAGCTGAAGAAGCAGCTTGCAGCCGTCGCTGCCGGGGACGCATTCCTTCTGCAGGGTGGCGATTGCGCCGAGAGCTTCGCCGAGCATGGCGCCGACAATATCCGCGACTTCTTCCGCGTCTTTTTGCAGATGTCGGTGGTACTGACCTTCGCCGGCGCGCAGCCGGTGGTGAAGGTCGGCCGTGTCGCCGGCCAGTTCGCCAAGCCGCGCTCGTCCGACAATGAGACCAAGGGCGGTGTGACGCTGCCCAGCTATCGCGGCGACATCATCAATGGCATCGAGTTCGATGCCAAGTCGCGCATTCCCGATCCTGCGCGGCAGGAGATGGCGTACCGCCAGTCGGCGGCGACGCTCAACCTGTTGCGCGCCTTCGCCCAGGGCGGCTACGCCAGCCTGGAGAACGTGCATCAATGGATGCTCGGCTTCGTGTCCGACAGCCCGCAGGGCGAGAAATACGAGTCGCTCGCCAACCGCATCACCGAGACGATGGACTTCATGAAGGCCGTCGGCATCACCTCGGAGACCAATTACGCGCTACGCGAGACCGATTTCTACACCAGCCACGAAGCGCTGCTGCTCGGTTATGAAGAGGCGCTGACCCGCGTCGATTCGACTTCGGGCGACTGGTACGCCACCTCCGGCCACATGATCTGGATCGGCGATCGCACGCGCCAACCCGACCACGCGCATGTCGAATACTGCCGTGGCATCAAGAACCCGCTCGGCCTGAAATGTGGCCCGTCGCTGACGCCGGACGGCCTGTTGCAGCTCATCGACCTGCTCAATCCGGAGAACGAGCCTGGCCGGCTGACGCTGATTGCCCGCTTCGGTTCCGATAAGGTCGCCGAACATCTGCCCAAACTGGTGCGCGCGGTGCAGAAGGAAGGCCGCAGCGTGGTGTGGTCGTCGGATCCGATGCATGGCAATACCATCGAGGCCGCCGGCTACAAGACACGGCCGTTCGACCGCATCCTGAAGGAGGTGCAGACCTTCTTCGAGGTGCATCGCGTCGAAGGCACGCATCCCGGCGGCATCCACATCGAGATGACCGGCAAGAACGTCACCGAGTGCACCGGTGGTGCCCGCGCCATCACCGCCGAAGAGCTGCAGGATCGCTACCACACCCATTGCGACCCGCGCCTCAATGCCGACCAGGCGATCGAGCTGGCCTTCCTGGTGTCCGATCTGCTCAAGAAGAGCCATCCGGTCCAGCACAAGCAGGCCGTCAACGGCTGATGCGATCTGAACTTTGATATATTGAAAAAGCGCCGGAGAAATCCGGCGCTTTTTGTATTCAATCCGGCGGGTGTCGCATTTGCTCGTGCGTAACGCGCGCAAAACTGGAATCCTGCCAAGCGATGGCAATTGCATTGGGAGGCCGAGATGGCTGACAGTCACAGCGGATCATGCTTGTGCGGGGCAGTGCGGTTGCAGACGCGAGGACCGCTACGCGGCGTTATCTACTGCCATTGCTCGCAGTGCCGAAAGCAGAGCGGGCATTTTTATGCCGCGACCAATGTCGCCGATCGCGACATCACAATCGCCGGCGCAGAGAACGTCACCTGGTACGAGGCATCTTCGTTTGCCAGGCGCGGTTTTTGCAAGACATGCGGATCGCTGCTGTTCTGGAAACCGATGGAGGGTGGCTACGTTTCGGTCATGGCCGGCCTGTTCGACGCGCCAACCGGACTTCAAGGGGAATGTCATATCTTCGTCGGCGACAAGGGCGATTACTACGCGATCGACGATGGGCTGCCGCAGTTCGAGAAGTCGACGCCGTCGATCAAGGTAGCAGACGGCTGATTTTTGAAGAGGCCGCCTTATTCCCTTGATCCAGCCATTGCGCTATCCCCTGCCGGTGATTCCGAAGGGTTTTGGCATGCAGCGGCTGATCGACGCTTTTTACAATTCGGTGCGGGCGTTTCGCAAACTGGCCGCCGGCGAGGAGGCCTTCCAGCTGGAACTGGTCCTGCTTGTGCTTGCGCTGCCGCTCGGCTGGTTCCTTTCAGAATCGTGGCGCGGCTATGCCCTGCTGATCGGTGCGGTGCTGCTCATGATCATGATCGAAGTGCTGAACACCGGCATTGAGGCGGCATGCGACGCGTTCAGCCGCGAATTCAACATCGACATCCAGCTAGCCAAGGATTGCGGTTCGCTGGCGGTGCTGATTTCGGTGGTGATCGTCGCCGGCGTCTGGGGCGTCGCAGTCATCGAGCGCATCGTTGGGGTACCGATCTGAGGTTTCAGGCACCACATGCCGGTTAATCGAGGAGACCGATATGGCCGATACCGCCGGATTTCTGCTGCTTGAACGTGAGGGCCTGCCGGACGATCTGCGCTGGCTGGTGGAAAAATATCCGCGCGAGGACTGGCAGGCGCATGCCAACATCCACGGCATGGCCAATATGTGGCTGCAGCGGCACGACATGTTCCGCGACCTTGGCGGCATGCTCACCAACGGCATTGGCGATTATCGTGAGGGCAGGCTGAACGCGCCGGAATTCGCACGCTGGTTCGCGCCGCGCCTCAATCATTTCCTCGGCAATCTCGATGGCCACCACAATGTCGAGGACCATCACTATTTCCCGGTCTTCGCCAGGGCCGAGACTCGTCTGAAGCGCGGCTTCGAAATCCTGGATGCCGATCACCACACAATCCATGAGGGACTGGAGCGCAATGCCGAGGCGGCAAATGCCTTCATCGGCACGCTTCAGGAGAGCGAGGACAAACAGCGCTTCGCCGCCGATGCCTATGCCGACGAGAACAGCCGGCTGATCGCCATGTTGACCCGGCATCTTGCCGACGAGGAAGACCTGATCATTCCGCTGATCCTCGAGAAGGGCGACCGCGCGCTCGGCATTGATTGACGATCAGCTTCCCTTGCGAAGCTCCTTCTTGGCGAGGACGTGCGACGCCAGCCAGCCGAGGATGGCCACAACGAGACCGATGACCAGGGCGATCAGCAACCGCTCGTGGCGGGCCAGCGCCTGGCCGACGATGCGCTCCGCGCCCAGCCCGAAGACATAACCGACAGTGCAGAACAGTGCCGCCCAGACTACCGACGAGATGGCGTTGAGGATGACGAAGCGCGCTGCGGCGATGCCCGACAGCCCGGCTGCGATACCACCGACCAGGCGCAGGCCATAGATGTAGCGGTTCGACAGCACGAAAATGTTGGGATGAGAGGTGACAAGGCGGTAGGCGTGGCTGAACCCTGGCCGGGCTCGGAGTCCGATCACGAATTTATGGTCGGCGAAGCTCCGTCCCAGGATGAAAAAGAACGTGTCGCCACCGAAGGCGCCGAGCGCCGCCGCGAGGAAGGCCTGCCACGGGACGAAGACATGCTGATGCGCAAAGAAACCGCCAAGGATGGCGGCGCTTTCGCCCTCGGCGACGCAGCCCAGAAAAACCGCGACCAGCCCATATTGCTCAATGAGACGATGAATGGCTTCCGTCATGAAGACGTCCGCTGCTTCGACAGAATCTCGTCGATGCGCTTCACCTGCTCGGCCAGCCGGGCGATCTCGTCTCGCATGCCGATGATCTGGCTGTGGCGCAGTTCGTCGAGCTTTTCATGCAACGCCATGATCTCGATCTCGGCCTTGAGATTAACCTCATAGTCGTGGGCGGCGTCGATACGATCGCGCTCGGTCTGGCGGTTCTGCGCCATCATGATCACTGGCGCCTGCAGGGCAGCAACCATGGAAAGCACGAGATTGAGGAAGATGAAAGGATAGGGATCGAAGGCGGCGCGCGACAAGAGCCAGACATTGCCTGCCGTCCACAGGATCAGGAAGCCAATGAATGTCAGGATGAAGGACCACGAACCGCCGATCCGGGCGATGGTGTCAGCCAGGCGGTCGCCAAACGTCTGGTGAAAGGCGACGGCCTTGTTGGTGTCCTTGGAGATCGTGGTGCGCTCGAGCGTTGATTGCAGCACCCGGCTTTCGAGCGCGCTGAGGCCGTCCGGCTTTCGCTTCAGCCAGCGGTTTGCCAGGTCCTCGATCGTTTTGTTCATCGTCGCCTCCGTCGTCAGCGATAGAGGTAGAAGCTGCCGGTTCATACGGGAAGTGGTAGATTGACGCGATGGGGTCAGGAAACAATGGTGGATTTTCAGAAGATTCGCGCCCGTGCGGCGAAACGCAAAGGCGGTGAGGCAGCGCTGACGTCGCTGCTGGGCCCTACGCCCGACAATGCCGCGCTGGCAAAGATTGCGGATGACCGGATCCTGTCGACCATGGCCGAACGGGTCTTTGCCGCCGGCTTCGTCTGGCGCGTCATCGAGCAGAAATGGCCAGGTTTCGAGGAAGCATTTCTTGGCTTCGAGCCGAAGCGGCTGCTGTTCCAGCCTGACGATTTCTGGCACGATCTCACCGCCGACAAGCGCATCGTGCGCAATCCGCAGAAGATCAAGTCGGTACGCGACAACGCAGCCTTCGTCGAGCGCGTGTCGAAGGAGCATGGCAGCTTCGGCAAGTTCCTCGCCGACTGGCCGGCCGGCGATCAGGTCGGGCTGATGGCTTATCTCGGCAAGCACGGGAGCCGGCTCGGCGGCAATACCGGCCAGTATTTTCTGCGCTGGCTGGAGTGGGACGCCTTCATCGTCTCGGCCGACATGGCGGCAGCGCTGCGCGACGCCGGGCTCGACATCGCGCAGAGCCCGACATCGAAGAAGGACCTAGACAAGATCCAGGTGCAGATCAACGCCTGGGCGGCGGAGACCGAGCTGCCGCGCCGACACATTTCGCGCATTCTGGCAATGTCGATCGGCGAGAACCATCCGCCGGAGGCGCTACGCGAATATATGGGCGAATAGGACCGATTGTTTGGTCCAAACGAACGCCATTGCCCGACGAATTTTGCCGCGCTAAACCCACAGGCATGATCGACAAGACCGCTCCAGACATATTGCGCATCGCCGTCGCCCAGCTCAATCCGACGGTCGGCGACGTCGCCGGCAATCTTGCCAAGGCGCGCGAGGCGAGGGCGGATGCCGCCCGCCAGGGCGCCGATCTCGTGCTGTTCACCGAGCTTTTCCTGGCCGGCTATCCGCCTGAGGATCTGGTGCTGAAGCCCGCCTTCCTGAAGGCCTGCGAGCGGGCTGCCGAGGACTTCGCCGGCGATACCGCCGATGGCGGCCCGGGCGTCATCATCGGCACGCCGCTGAAGCGCAAGACCGGCACGCACAATTCGATCATCTTTGCCGATGGCGGCAAGATCCTTGCCGAACGCTACAAGCTCGATCTGCCGAATTACGGTGAGTTCGACGAGAAGCGCGTCTTCCAGGCCGGACCCGAGATCCAAGGGCCGGTCAATTTCCGCGGCGTGCGGGTGGGAGTGCCGGTCTGTGAAGATATCTGGGGCGAGATTGCCGTCTGCGAGACGCTGGCCGAAAGCGGCGCGGAAATCCTGCTGGTCCCGAACGGCTCGCCCTATTACCGCGGCAAGGTCGACGTCCGCCACCAGATCGTCATCCGCCAGGTCATCGAATGCGGACTGCCGATTATCTATGCCAACCAGCTTGGCGGCCAGGACGAGCTGATCTTCGACGGCGCGTCGTTTGCCATAGGCTCTGACAAGACGCTGGCCTTCCAGATGAGCCAGTTCGAGGAGACGGTCAACGTCACCACCTGGAAGCGAAAGAATGACGTCTGGGTCTGCTCTGACGGACCGATGTCGAAAATCCCGGAGAAGGAGGAGGCCGACTATCGCGCCTGCATGTTGGGCCTGCGCGACTACGTCAACAAGAACGGCTTCAAGAATGTCGTGCTCGGCCTTTCCGGCGGCATCGATTCGGCGATCTGCGCGGCACTTGCCGTCGATGCGCTCGGCGAGGAACGGCTGCGCGCCGTGATGATGCCTTACCGCTACACTTCGACGGACTCGCTCAAGGACGCCGAGGACTGCGCCCGCGCGCTCGGCTGCCGCTACGATATCGTGCCGATCTTCGAGCCGGTCGAGGGCTTCCTGCACACACTGACGCAGCTTTTCGAGGGCACCAAGGAAGGCATCACCGAGGAAAACCTGCAGAGCCGGGCCCGTGGCACCATCCTGATGGCGATTTCCAACAAGTTCGGCTCGATGGTGGTCACTACCGGCAACAAGAGCGAGATGTCGGTAGGCTACGCCACGCTCTATGGCGACATGAATGGCGGCTTCAACCCGATAAAGGACCTCTACAAGATGCAGGTCTATGCGTTGTCGCGCTGGCGCAACAAGCATGTGCCGCCGGGCGCGCTAGGCCCGTCCGGCGAGGTGATCCCGAACAATATCATCGACAAGGCGCCCTCGGCGGAACTGCGCGAGAACCAGACCGACCAGGATTCGCTGCCGCCCTATCCAGTGCTCGACGACATATTGGAGTGTCTGGTCGAGAACGAGATGGGTGTCGACGAGATCGTTGCGCGCGGCCATGACCGGGCGACGGTGACGCGCGTCGAGCACCTGCTTTACGTCGCCGAATACAAGCGCCGGCAGGCAGCGCCCGGCGTGAAGATCACCAGGAAGAATTTTGGCCGCGACCGCCGCTATCCTATTACCAACCGGTTCAGGGATGGCGGGTAGGCGATTGGCTGCATAACGGTTTAGCCATGGCCAACTTTGAAATCAGCTTCGACCTGTCGCAGATCGACTTCCGGGCGACGTCCGACATTTTGAAGGAGAGCTATTGGGGCAGCGGCCGCAGCGATGAACTGCACCGCCGCGCCTTTGCCAACTCACTGTGCGTCGGCGCCTATGTCGGCGGCAATCAGGTCGGCTTTGGCCGGGCGATCACCGACCGTACGGTATTTGCCTATCTCGCCGACATCATTGTCTGGCCCGGGTATCGCGGGCAAGGCATCGGGACCCGGCTTGTCCAGGCGCTTATCGACCACCCGGATTGCAAGACTGTCACCCACTGGAGCCTGTCTACCAACGATGCCCACGCGGTCTACGAGAAGCTCGGCTTCAGGCCTTCCACCGACGGCCGCTATATGCGCTTCGACCGTATCCCGGCAACCTGAACAGAGGCAGCGCACAACCCGCGATTGTTGCAAAATCGTCTCACTGGTTGGACCAGATGCGCTTTCGACCATCTACTGACTTGGCGCGGCGTTGAGGCGTCTCTATAAACGTCTTTCCGCGATCCCCTAGGGGAGGACCGAAATGCCAGGATTTGACATCGTTATGCGAGGCCGCGAAGCCTAGGTCCCAATCGGTGAGCCCGAAGGTTCTTACCTTTGCGGCGAAGCCGAGCTGAGAACAGGCGTTCGTCGATGCCGGTCGCCGCCCGTATTCGGGCGAGCCGCCAAATGTGCCGAACCTCCGCTTTCCTTGGGTGCTAATTCGCCCGACGCGGTTTTTTCAATTTCGACCTTTCCGGGATCGGGCTCGTTTGCGCCCGAATGACATCATGGCTCGTTTTCGAATAGATTTGCGCGCGGGCGCCTTTCGCAGCGTTCTTGGTTTTACGCTCAGTCATTGGCGGCGCCAGCCGTGGCGGCTTTCGCTGATCATGGCCACATTCCTGCTGTCGACCCTGGCCGACGTGCTGACGCCGCTCTATTCCGGCCGGCTGGTCGACGCCGTTGCCAGCAGTGCCACTGCCGACGATGTCGCATGGAATGCCGCGACGGCTGCCTTTTCGATGCTGGTGGCCCTGGCGCTCACCGGTGTCGTGCTGCGCAATCTCGCCTTCATGGCCATCGTCGAACTGACCCTGAAGATGATGGCCGACATCGCCGCCGATGCCTTCCACCGCGTCCAGCGCTTCTCCACCGACTGGCACGCAAACAGCTTCGCCGGATCGACGGTGCGCAAGATAACGCGCGGCATGTGGGCGCTCGACCTGCTCAACGACACGATCCTGATCGCGCTGCTGCCGTCGGTCGTCATGCTTGTCGGCTCGACGCTGTTGCTCGGCTGGTTCTGGCCGCTGATGGGCGCGGTCGTCGCGACGGGCTCGGTGCTGTTCATCGGCGTAACGACGATGCTGTCGCTCGGCTATGTCGCCCCCGCGGCAAGGCTTGCCAATGCGTGGGATACGCGGCTTGGCGGCTCGCTGGCCGATGCGGTGAGCTGCAACGCCGTGGTCAAGGGTTTTGGCGCTGAGGAGCGCGAGGAGACACGGCTTGCCGACGTCGTCGCCAAATGGCGCGCACGCACGCGGCGCACCTGGGTGCGCGGCACCGTCAACGGCACCACGCAAGGCACGATGCTGCTGCTTTTGAGGGCAGCGGTCATCGGCTTTTCCTTGCTTTTGTGGTCGTGGGGGCAGGCGAGCGCCGGCGACGTCGCCTTCGTGCTGACCTCATTCTTCGTGCTGCAAGGCTATCTGCGTGACATCGGCACGCATATCCGCAATCTGCAGCGCTCGATCAATGACATGGAGGAACTGGTCGACTTCCAGTCCGAACCACTCGGCATCGAGGATCGGCCCGGAGCCAAGCTGATCCGGATCACCGATGGCCGTATCACCTTCGACAATGTCACGTTCCACTACGGTAGCCACCGCTTGCCGCTTTATCGGGACTTTTCGGTGGATATCGCTCCGGGCGAGCGGGTCGGGCTGGTTGGCCATTCGGGCTCCGGCAAGACCACGTTCGTCAAGCTGATCCAGCGCCTCTATGACGTGACTGCGGGCAATATCCTGATCGACGGCCAGGATATTGCCAATGTCGCGCAGGCGTCGCTGCGCGCACAGATCGCGATTGTCCAGCAGGAGCCGATCCTGTTCCACCGGTCGCTGGCTGAAAACATCGCCTATGCCCGGCCGAGCGCCACGCAGGCCGAGATCGAGCACGCGGCGCGCTTGGCCAGCGCGCATGACTTCATCGCCGATTTGCCGAAAGGCTATGGCACGTTGGTCGGCGAGCGTGGCGTAAAGCTGTCGGGCGGCGAGCGTCAGCGTGTTGCAATCGCACGCGCCTTCCTCGCCGATGCGCGCATCCTCATCCTGGACGAGGCAACGTCGAGCCTCGATTCGGAATCGGAGGTGCTGATCCAGCAGGCGATGGAGCGCTTGATGGTCGGCCGCACGACGCTGGTCATCGCCCACCGGCTGTCGACCGTGCGCGCGCTGGACAGGCTTCTGGTGTTCGATCGCGGCCGCATTGTCGAGGAGGGATCGCATGACCAACTGATCCGGCTGCAAGGCGGCATCTACCGCCGGCTGTTCGAACGTCAGGCGCTTGAGCTGACCAAAGGCCTGGTGATCTGACGGTTACGGCGCGGCGCGTCTTAATGGACGCGCGGCGCTGCCGTCTTTTCTTCGTCTTCGTCATGTTCTATGTCTGCCGCAGAGCGCGGGGGCGCGTCTTGTCAACAGCAAAACCATCCGGTACGCCCCGCTCATGACAGTTACCGTCCGTTTCGCCCCGTCACCGACCGGCCGCATCCATATCGGCAATGCGCGCACCGCTTTGTTCAACTGGCTGTTCGCCATCAAGAACAAGGGCCGCTTCATCCAGCGCTTCGACGATACCGACGTTGCCCGTTCGACGCAGGAATTTTCCGACGCCATCCTTTATGATCTGCATTGGCTGGGCATCTTCCCCGATGCCACGGAGTATCAGTCGCGGCGGGTCGAAATCTATGATGCCGCACTGGAAAGGCTGAAGGAGGCCCGCCTCGTCTATGCCTGCTATGAGACGCCTGAAGAGCTCGACCTGAGGCGCAAGGTGCGCCGCACGCGTGGCCTGCCGCCAGTCTATGGCCGCGAGGCGCTGACGCTGGCACCCGAGCAGGTCGCGGAATATGAGGCCGATGGCCGGCGGCCGCACTGGCGCTTTCTGCTGCCCAACTTCAGCAGCGATCCGCTGCAGCCGGAGCGCACCGAAATCCACTGGAACGACCTGGTGCGCGGCGAGGAGACCGTCGACCTCGCCTCGCTTTCAGATCCCGTTCTGCGGCGCGAGGACGGCACCTATCTCTACACACTGCCTTCGGTGATCGACGACATCGACATGGGCGTCAGCCATGTCATTCGTGGCGACGACCACGTCACCAATACCGGCGTCCAGATAGCCCTGTTCCGGGCGCTCAGCGCCGAGCCGCCGGTGTTCGGCCACCACAATCTTCTGACAACAGCATCAGGCGAGGGGCTTTCCAAGCGCACCGGCGCGCTGTCCATACAGAGCCTGCGTGAGAGCGGCATAGAGCCAATGGCGGTCGCTTCGCTGGCGGTACTCGTCGGTACCTCGGAAAACGTCGTGGCGGTGCCGACGATGGCTGAACTTGCCGAGCGCTTCGATCCGGCGGCAACATCGAAATCCGCCGCCAAATTCGATCCGGACGAGCTCTTCGTGCTCAACCGCACGCTGCTGCACCACATGCCCTTTTCCGAGGCGCGCGACCGGCTGATCGTGCTCGGCATCTCTGGCGAACAGGCCGAGCCTTTCTGGCTGGCGGTGCGCGGCAATCTCGACAGGCTGGCCGATGCGGCGATCTGGTGGCGCACACTTCGCGACGGTCCAGAGGAGCCGGCGGAGTTTTCCGACGATGACCGCGACTTTCTTCGCCAGGCGTTCGAACTGCTGCCGGAGGAGCCTTGGAACGGCACCGTCTGGAAAGACTGGACCGGCAAAATCCGAGCGGCGAGCGGCCGTAAGGGCAAGGCGCTGTTCATGCCGCTGAGGCTGGCGCTTACGGGACAGCCTTCGGGTCCGGAGCTTGCAGATCTGTTGCCGCTGCTGGGTCGGGAAGGAACGTTGGCCCGACGACCCTGACCTTGCGCTGTTCGGGCGGCGGCAGGGACGTCAGCGAAGGCACGGGTTTGACGGCAAGGCGTCTGATCGCCTCACGGTCGAGGCCGCCTTCCGCGTTGGCCAAGGTCTCCGGGTCGGCGCCCGGATCAGGCCTGGCAACCGGCACCGGAATGAACGGAGTGGTCTCCACGTTCGCTTCGGATCGTTCCGGGCTGGGCGGGTTGCCGGCGATGATTTCGAAATTCTGCGCGGCATTGCAGCCGCATGCCGGCGGCCGTGGCATGTCGGACTGCTTGTAGAGGTAGGCCGTCGGCAGTTCGATATAAGGCCTGCCGGTCACCGAAGACGTCATGGACGCCGAATCGCTGTTCATGCCGCGCGTGTAGAAAACCTGCATCTCGGTGCCGGGGCAGCTCGATTCGCAATTCTTCTGGTCGCGCTCGAAATCGCCGAGCGAGGCAGCATTCGACATCGGGAAGAAATAACCGTCGCAGGTCCGCACACACATGGTGCGGAATTCTCCTCGCGGCTGGCCCATGTCGGCGTTGTTGAGCAGGGTGCGGATGTTGCCCGGCTGACTTAGCTCTTCAGCCTGGCTGGGCTCTTCACGCTGGTCGGGCGCATCGGATTCACTGCCCAAAAGCTGCTCGAGCAGGTTTCCGTTGCCGTTTTCATCGCTGGCTTCGCGAACCGGTGCGGGCTTTGATGGCGCCGCTTCGTCGCGGCAGCCATTGGCGTCAAGCGAGGTCAATATGCGCGCGCGATCGCGTCGCGAACCACCGCTGTCAAGCTCAGCGCGCTTGGCCTGCAAGTCGTCGAGATTGGCAGCCATGCGATCGATGGTGGCGTCGAGTGCCGCGCATACGTTGGCGTTGCGGCGAGACAGCGAAAAGCCGCAGCCGGCGCTGCTGGATTGGCTGACGGCCTTTGAAATCTGCTGGCGCTGCCGGGCGATCGCGTCGTCATATTTCCTGAGCAAGGCCGGTTTGCCGCCGCCACCACGAGAAGCGGCAGCAAGATCGGCTTCAAGCTGGCGGCAGAGGCGGGAGGCGGCCTGCGCCTGAGTGACGGCGATGTCGCACAGTAGCAGGGCACCGAGCAGCGCGGCGGCCCGCGTCAGCTTCCAACGTGCGCCCGTCATCGCTCCGGAACTCCGCCTGTCTGCCGTTCTGAAAGCTACCGCGCTTGCGGTTAAGCGTTTGTTTAGCATATCGCTGATTCCGGCTTCAGCCCAAATCGGCGATGGCTTGCGCCTTGTGCGCGGCTTCGACCACAACCAGCGCGTCATATCGACCACGCCGCACGGCATACTCGGACATTGTCAGGACCGCGACACCCTGGCGTTGCACGAAAAAGGCGTATTCGCCCAGAAGAATGCCTGGATCCAGCAATGCCCGGAGGCTTGGCATGACCGCGATTACCCGTCGAGCCGCAGTGCAATTTGGTCTTTTGTGCCTGGCGATGCCGGTTGCCATGGCGCAGGAAAAGCCCATCACGCCGGATTGGGGCACCAAATTGGTCGAAGCCGCCCGTGAGCAGATCGGCGTCACCACGCTCTACGATCCGACCTATACACGCCTGGCCTATCCGGGCGGGGACGTTGAGCCCGAGCGGGGTGTGTGCACGGATGTCGTGATCCGTGCCTATCGCCGCGCCTTCGATCTCGATCTGCAAGAATTGGTGCATGAGGATATGCGGGCCAATTTTGCCGCCTATCCGAAGGCTTGGGGCCTGAAAGCGCCCGACCGCAACATCGACCACCGCCGTGTGCCCAATCTTGCGGTCTATTTTGAGCGGCGCGGTGCTGCCTTGCCCGTCAGCCAAGACCCCGCCGACTATCGGCCTGGGGATCTCGTCGCCCAGATGCTGCCCGGCAATCTGTCGCATATTGCCATCGTGTCGTCCAATCGCTCCACTGTGGTGCCGACAAGAGGGCTGGTCATTCACAATATCGGTGGCGGCGCCAGGGAAGAGGACACTTTGTTTGCCTTCAGGCAGACAGGGCATTTCCGGTTCGGGCCAATCTGAGAAAGCCCACGGCTAGCCCAGATCGACGATGGCTTGCGCCTTATGCGCGGCTTCGACCACGGCCAGTGCCGTCATATTGACGACGCCGCGCGAGGTGACCGACGGCGTCAATATGTGCGCCGGGCTGTCGGTGCCGAGCAGGATCGGGCCGACATGCAGCGCGTCCATCATCGTGCGCAGCGCGGTCAGCGTGATGTTCGCCGAATCGAGATTGGGGAACACCAGCAGATTGGCTTCGCCCTTCAGCCGCGAATGCGGATAGACGCGCTGGCGCAGCTGCTCCGATAGCGCCGAGTCGGCATGCATCTCGCCGTCGCATTGCAGGTCGGGCGCGATGCGCGCCAAGATCGCCGCCGCCTGCCGCATCTTCATGGCGCTTGGCGAATCGCGGGAGCCAAAATCCGAATGCGACAGCAGCGCTGCCTTGGGCTCGATGCCGAAACGCTGAATCTCCTCGGCCGCCAAAACGGTCATCTCAGCAATCTCCTCGGCGGTCGGATCGACGGAGACATGGGTGTCGGTGAGGAAAATGATGCCGCGCTGCGAAATCAGCATGGAAAGCGTCGACAGGTCGCGATCCTTGATGCCGGCGCGCGGCCCGATGATCAGCGTCACGTTGCGCAAATGACGCTCGAAACGGCCCTCAAGGCCGCAGACCATGGCGTCGGCGTCGCCGCGCTTCAGGGCAAGGGCGGCGATCACCGTATTGTCGGTGCGCACCATGGTGCGCGCCGCTTCCGTCGTCACCCCACGCCGGCCGGCAAGCTCGATCAAAAGGTCGACATAGTGGCGGTAACGCGGATCGTCTTCCGGGTTGATCAAGCCGAAATCGACGCCCGGCTTGATGCGCAGCCCGTAGCGCTTCAGCCGCACCTCGATGACATGCGGGCGGCCGATCAGGATCGGTTCGGCAATGCCTTCCTCGAGCACGACTTGCGCGGCGCGAAGTACGCGCTCGTCCTCGCCATCGGCATAGATGACGCGCTTGGCGCTCGACGTCTTGGCCATCGAGAATACCGGCTTCATGACCAGGCCGGAGCGGAAGACGAAGCGGTTCAGCTTGTCGACATAGGCGGCGAAATCGGTGATCGGCCGGGTCGCGACGCCGCTCTCGCAGGCTGCCTTGGCGACGGCAGGGGCAATGCGCAGGATCAGTCGCGGGTCGAAAGGTGAGGGGATCAGGAACTCCGGGCCGAAGATCGGCGTCTCGCCGGAATAGGCGCGCGCGGCAACGTCGGACGGCTCTTCGCGGGCAAGCGCTGCAATCGCTCGCACCGCGGCCATCTTCATCTCTTCGTTGATGGCGCTTGCGCCGCAATCCAGCGCGCCACGGAAGATGTAAGGAAAACAGAGTACGTTATTGACTTGATTGGGGAAATCGGAGCGGCCCGTGCAGATCATCGCGTCGGGCCGTGCTGCCCGTGCCGCTTCCGGCATGATCTCGGGATTGGGGTTGGCCAGCGCCAGGATCAGCGGCTTGGGCGCCATGTGGTGAAGCAATTCCGGCTTCAGCACGCCGGCGGCAGACAGGCCGAGAAACACGTCGGCGCCGGGCAGAACGTCGGCCAGCGTGCGCGCTTCGGTATCCTTCACATAAGGATCTTTCCAGCGGTCCATCTCCTCGACGCGGCCCTTATGGGCGACGCCGAACCGGTCGGTGACCCAGATGTTTTCGACCCGCGCGCCGAGCGAGACCAGAAGGTTGAGGCACGCAAGCGCCGCAGCACCTGCCCCCGACGTGACGATCTTGATGTCGGAGATGGACTTGCCGGCGAATTCCAGCCCATTGAGCACGGCGGCGGCGACGATGATGGCGGTGCCGTGCTGATCGTCATGGAAGACCGGTATGCCCATGCGCGCTTTCAACTGCTCCTCGACCTCGAAGCACTCGGGCGCCTTGATGTCCTCAAGGTTGATGCCGCCGAAGGTCGGTTCCAGCGCCGAGATCGTCTCGACCATGCGCTCGATGCCCGGTGCATCGATCTCGATGTCGAAGACATCGATGCCGGCGAACTTCTTGAACAGCACCGCCTTGCCTTCCATCACCGGCTTGGAGGCGAGCGGTCCGATATTGCCGAGGCCCAGCACCGCCGAACCGTTGGTGACGACGCCAACAAGATTGGCGCGGGCTGTATAGTCTGCGGCAGTTGCCGGATCGTCGCGGATTTCAAGGCAGGGGGCGGCGACCCCGGGCGAATAGGCAAGCGCCAGGTCGCGCTGATTGCCGAGCGGCTTCGTCGCCTGGATTTCAAGCTTTCCGGGCCGGGGGTGCTTGTGGAAGTAGAGCGCTGCTTCGTCCAGGTCGGATCGCGCCGCCTTCTTGCTTTCGCCTGTCATGACGGCCGCCTCCCTGCGATCCTGCCTTGAAGCCTTTTAACATGCAGAATTGGTTTTTCACGATGCCAAATGACGCAACCGCCATTTTGCCTTGCGAAACGAGTAAAATCGATTTGTTTCAGTTAGTTGTGCTAAAATCCTGCCGCGCTATTCAGGTCTTTTCCTCTCCGCTGTTCAGAACGCGCTGACGTAGAGGCCGCCGTCGACCGGTATGTTCTGTCCGGTCAGGTAACCGGCGTGAACCGAGCACAGGAAGGCGCAGATCTGGCCGAATTCCTCCGGCGTGCCGAGTCGCTTGGCCGGAACGTTGGCCGCGGCCTTGGCTTTGCGCGCGGCGGCGGCGGCCGGGTCTTCGGGTGTGCCGGCCTCATGCGGGCCGCGCAGCCGGTCGGTATCGAGTTTTCCCGGCAGCATGTTGTTGATCGTCACATTGCGGTCGATCACCGTCCGCGCGACGCCTGCCAGGAACGACGTGAGGCCAGCGCGGGCTCCGGACGACAGGTCGAGGCCGGGGATAGGAACATAGACCGACAGCGAGGTGATGTTGACGATGCGGCCGAAGCCGCGCGCCGCCATGCCGTCGATCACGGCCTGAACCAGCTCGACAGGGGTCACCATGTTCTGGGTGACGCCTTCGAGGATCTTTTCCCGATCGAGCGCACGGAAATCGCGAAGCGGCGGACCGCCATTGTTGTTGACGAGGATGTCGGGATCGGGGCAGGCGGCAAGCAGCGCCTTCTGGACGTCGGGTTTGGATACGTCGCCGACGATCTCGGTCACGCTGACGCCGAATTTCTCGCGCAGTTCGGCGGCGGTTTTGGCCAGCACGTCGGCGTTGCGGCCGTTGACGACCAGATCGCAGCCTGCCTCTGCCAGCGCCATGGCGCAACCGCGTCCCAGCCCCTTGCTCGAGGCGCAGACGATGGCCTTCTTGCCGCGAATGCCGAGATCCATGGTGATTTTCTCCTCTGATTGCCGCGGCAACCTACCCGTATGGCTGGACCAATCGCAACCGTCATACGGTTGTTGCATGAATCGGGGCATAGCCTCACGCGAAAGCAACGGTGACAAATGATGTCTGGCGCAGAGCCCCGCACTTTCCGCAGCATGTTCATCTCCGACGTCCATCTCGGATCGAAGGCGGCGAAGGCCGAGTTCCTGATCGATTTCCTGCGCCATCACGATGCCGATATCATCTATCTCGTCGGCGATATCGTCGACGGCTGGCGCTTGAGACGGAGCTGGCACTGGCCGCAGAGCCACAATGACGTGGTCCAGAAATTGCTGCGCAAGGCGCGCAAGGGCGCCAGCATCACCTACATCGCCGGCAACCATGACGAGTTCGCGCGGCAGTTTCAAGGTGTGCATTTCGGCGGCATTGTCGTCGCCGATCGCGCCGTCCACGAGACCGCCGATGGCAAACGCCTTCTTGTCATCCATGGCGACCAGTTCGACACCGTCGTCCACAATGCGCGCTGGCTGGCCTATCTAGGCGACTATGCCTATGACGCGGCGATGCTGGTCAATCGCGTCATCACGCGCCTGCGCCAAGTGCTCGGCCTGCCTTACTGGTCGTTCTCGTCCTGGGCCAAGGTCAAGGTCAAGAAGGCGGTGAATTTCATCGGCTCGTTCCAGACCGTGCTGAGCGAGGAGGCGCGCCGCTCGCATGTCGACGGCGTGATCTGCGGGCACATCCACCATGCGGCGATCGAAAGCTACGAGGACGTGCAGTACATCAACACCGGCGATTGGGTGGAGAGCTGCACGGCGGTGGTCGAGCATTTTGACGGCCGGATGGAGATACTGCATTGGGCGCATGTCCTGCCGGAGACTCCGGTCGGCAGCGAGGTGCTCGTGCCGATCGACATCAAGGGCAGGGCAGTCCAGGCGGCTTGACCAAACCCGGCCTCACCTCGCTTTAATCGGTTAGTCCAGCGGTTTCATCCACTTTTTCGCCGTGTTATGCAGCGGCTGGTGTGGTGGGCCGACCCGGCTGAATGCCGTGCCGACGGATCGCCTGTTAATGTCCTCGCTGCCGCCGCTTTCGCCCGAACAGCTCGTCAAGCCACGCCATTTCGAACTGCGCATGAGCTTGATCTTCTTCACGCTCTTCGTTCCGCTCGGAACGCATGTGCCCTATTTCCCGCTGTGGCTGCAGGCGAAGGGGTTCCATGCCGAGCAGATAGCCGTGATCCTCGCTGCGCCGATGTTCCTGCGCGTGGCGACGACGCCTTTTCTTACCGCTCTGGCAGACAAAGCGAGCGACCGCGCCAATGTCTATGTCGCGCTGGTCGCCGCATCGCTGATCCTGTCGGCCGGTTACTTCCTGCCGCCGACCTACGCAATGGTACTTGCCGTGTCATTGGCGCTGACGGTCGTCTGGACGCCGCATTCGCCGATTGCCGATTCGCTCGCCCTTTCAGGTGTTCGCCGCTTCGGCTCGAACTACGCCGGCATGCGCAAATGGGGCTCGATCTCCTATCTCTGCGCCAATCTCGCCGGCGGTTTCATCCTGTCGGCGAGCGGTGCCCAGGCTGTCCCAGTGATCATCTTCGTGTCGTTATGCGCCGCGCTAGCCGCCGGACTGATTGCGCCGCGCCTCGGCCGTCCGCGCCGCGCCTCGCCGCTTTCAGCCGCCGACATCCAGCAATCGGCACCGAAACTCCTCAACCGGTACTTCCTCTACTTTTCGACCGGCGTCGGCATCATCACCGCCAGCCACGCATTTCTCTACGGCTTCGTGTCGATATACTGGAAGTCGATCGGCATCAGCGATTCGGTTGTCGGGCTGCTGTGGGGGTGGGGCGTCGTCGCCGAGATATGCATGTTCGTCGTCTTCACCCGGGCTTTCGCCTCCTTCTCGGTCGTCTCGATCATGCTGATTGCCGGGATAGGCGCGATCGTGCGCTGGATTGCCTTCCCCCTGATCTGGCCGCTCGGGCTTGGCGTTGGCGGGTTCTTCGCGATCCAGACACTGCACGCCGTCTCGGTGGCGCTGGTGCTGATCGGCCTGCAAAAGATGATCGGTGAGACAATCGCGGAAGAACGCACCGGGGCGGCGCAAGGCATCGCCTATTTCTCCAACGGCTTCTTCATGGCGGTGGCAACGCTGATTTCAGGTCCTCTTTACGATCGCTTCGGCGCGAATGGCTTCTTTGCGATGATCCCCATCGCCCTGACGGGCCTGGCGCTGATCGGGCTTGCCGCGCGTTCAGCCCCACAGCGCTGGCTCGGGCGGTGACACCAGCGAACCTTGGTAGACGAGACCTGGAACGCGGTCGCAGGCTAGCAGCAACGGACCGTCGAGATCGACGAAATCGGCATCCTGCGCCAACAGCACGGCCGGCGCCATCGCAAGCGATGTGCCGACCATGCAGCCGACCATGACGCCAAGACCCAGTTCGCGGGCGCGGTCGCGAAGCACGAGTGCTGCGGTCAGGCCACCCGATTTGTCGAGCTTGATGTTGATGGCGTCGTAGAGGCCGACAAGCGCGTCGAGGTCCTTCGCCTCGTGCACGCTTTCGTCGGCGCAGATCGGCACCGGATGCGCGATGTGGCGAAGAATACCGTCATGTCCCGCCCGCAGCGGCTGTTCGATCAAGGCGATACCGTGCTCGGCGGCAAAGGCGAGGTTTGCGACGATATTGTCGTCATTCCAGCCCTCATTGGCGTCGAGAATGATTCGGCTGTCGGGTGCCGCCGCCGTCACTGCACGGATGCGGGCGATGTCGTTGTCGCCGCCGATCTTGACCTTGAGCAGCGGGCGCTGGGCGTTGGCGCGGGCTTGCGCCGCCATCGCCTCGGGCTCGGCGAGCGACAGTGTGTACGCCGTCTCAAGCGCCCGTAACGGAACGGTTCGTATCATATGCGCCACCGGTGTTCCGCTGATCTTCGATTCCAGGTCCCAGAGCGCGCAATCGATGGCATTGCGTGCCGCACCCGCAGGCATGGCACCGAGCAGGGCGGTGCGGCTGATGCCGCCCGCGATCTCACCGCGCATCGCCTCGATCGCGTCGCGCACATCCTCCACGGTCTCGCCATAGCGCTTGTAAGGGACACATTCGCCGCGCCCGGTATGGCCGTCTTCGCTGATGGCGCAGGAAATCACCTCAGCCTCGGTCTTCGAGCCGCGCGAAATGGTGAAGGTCCCGGCAATAGGAAAGCGCTCGGCCTCGACCGAAATGACACGCGCCATATTTTTCTGCTCCGGCTGTGCAACAAGGAGGATATCGGCAAATCGACAGGTCGGCCCCGTCAGGCTAAACAGGACGCCATGTTGACCATCCGCAAACGCGACGCAAGCGGCCCTGCCAAGGAGCCCGACCACCAGCCGCGCATCGCGATCGGCGAGGAGGGCGGCGTTCTCGGCTGCGCTTTCTCGGGAAGCTGGACGACACGCACCGTGGGGCTGGTCGATGCCGAGATGCGCAAGATCGAGCAGCGCAGCGGCTTCAAGACGCTGGCGCTCGACCTCTCACAAATCGAGAAGATGGACACTGCCGGAGCATGGCTGATCGACCGCCTGGTCAGCAGCTTCGAAAAGAAGGGCGTCGAGATCACGATGCAGGGGCAGAGCGAGATCGCCTCGATCCTGCTTGGCGCCGTCGGGGACGCCGTTCGACGCGAGCCCGAATCAGGTCCGGCAAAGCCGCCCAACTTCATCATTCGCGGGCTCGAGGCGGTTGGCCGGCGCGTTTATGAGATGCGCGACGATTTCCTGGCCGCAATGAACATCCTCGGCGCCACGATACGCGGCTCGCAGATGAAGCTTGGCCGCGGCCATGCCGTCAACATGGCGGCGATCTTCAACCAGATCGATCGCATGGGCGTTGGCGCCATACCGGTGGTTGTGCTGATGTCGGCCATTGTCGGTGCGATCGTCGCCCAGCAAGGCGCCTATCAGCTCAGCTATTTCGGCGCCGATATCTTCGTCGTCGACCTGGTCGGCGTGCTGATCCTGCGCGAGCTCGGCGTGCTGATGACGGCGATCATGATCGCCGGCCGCTCCGGTAGCGCGATCACCGCCGAGATCGGCTCGATGAAGATGCGCGAGGAGGTCGATGCGCTGAAAGTGATCGGCCTCAATCCAATCGGCGTGCTGGTGTTTCCGCGGCTGGTCGCGCTGGTCGTCGCGCTACCTTGCCTGACGATCATCGCCAACTTTGCCGCGCTGGGCGGCGGCATTTTGGCTGCATGGCTCTACTCCGATATTGCACCGGCAGCGTTCATTGACCGGCTGCGTGTCGCAATCGACCTCAGCACCATCTTTGCCGGCCTGATCAAGGCGCCTTTCATGGCCATGATCATCGGCATAATTGCCTCGGTCGAGGGCATGAAGGTTGGCGGCAGCGCCGAATCGCTTGGCCAGCATGTGACCGCCTCAGTGGTGAAGTCGATCTTCGTGGTCATTATCCTCGATGGGCTTTTCGCCATGTTCTATGCAGCGATCGAGTTCTGACATGGCGCTGCCGGGCACAAACACGACCAAGGTGGCGGAGAAAGCCAAAGAGGACGAGATCGTGCTGTCGGCGCACGACGTCACGGTGTCGTTCGCCGACCAAGTCGTTCTCGACAAATTGTCGCTCGACATCTGGCGCGGGGAGATTCTCGGCTTCGTCGGTGCCTCCGGTGCCGGCAAATCTGTTCTCTTGCGCACCATCCTTGGCCTGACGCGCAAGCAATCGGGAACAATCAAACTGTTCGGCGTCGACGTCGAGAAGGCAAGCGAAAGGGAGCGCCTTCGCATCGACATGCGGCTTGGCGTGCTGTTCCAGCACGGCGCGCTTTTTTCGGCGCTGACCGTCCTCGAAAACGTCCAGGTGCCGATGCGCGAATATCTCGATTTGCCGAAGAAGCTGATGGACGAACTGGCCATGCTCAAGGTCGAGCTGGTCGGACTGCCGCCGGACGCGGCGCAGAAATTCCCTTCCGAGCTTTCCGGCGGCATGATCAAGCGTGCTGCGCTGGCGCGCGCTCTGGCGCTCGACCCGGATATCGTCTTCCTCGACGAACCGACTTCCGGCCTTGACCCGATCAGCGCGGCTGAGTTCGACGAATTGGTCGTCAAGCTGCGCGATACGATGGATTTGACCGTGTATATGGTCACGCATGATCTCGACACGCTGTTTACCGCGTGCGACCGCGTGGCGGTGCTTGGCAAAAAGAAAGTGCTGGTCGAGGGCACGATCGACGACATGCTCAGGAGCGAGGAACCCTGGGTAAAATCCTATTTCCGCGGAAAACGCGCCCGGCAACTTGATCTTGCGGCGCGCGCATAGCCATAAGTGAGCAATGGAAACCAGGGCCAACTACGTCATTGTCGGCATTTTCACGCTGGCCGCCATCCTCGCGGCTTTCGCTTTCGTCTATTGGACGGCGGCGATCGGCGACAAGGGTGAGACGACCATATTGCGCGTGCGCATTCCAGGGTCGGCTTCGGGACTCGGCCGTGGCAGCTTCGTACTGTTCAACGGCGTCAAGGTCGGCGACGTGCGCCGTGTCTATATCGACGTCGACAATCCGACCGCTGCCATCGCCGACACCGAAATAGACCGCAATACGCCGATCACCAAGTCGACGCAGGCCGATATCGGGCTTGCCGGCCTCACCGGGCAGGCCAATATCGAGCTCAAGGGCGCCGACCCCAAGGAGCCAAAACTCCTCGACGAGGCGGAAAAGGAAGGCCGTGTCGCTGAGATCGTTGCCAACCCGTCGGCGGTCACCAATCTGCTGCAGACGGCGCAGAACATCTTCACCCGCGCCGACAAGGTCCTTTCGGAGCTCGAAGGCTTCACCAAGGACGTTCGCGGGCCGCTGACGCAGACGGTCAACAATGTCCAGACCTTCTCCGATGCACTGGCCAGGAATTCGGACGGGGTCGACAAGTTCCTGGCCAGCGTCAGCTCGCTGGCGGACGAATTGAAGGGTGTTTCGGGCAAGCTCGACGGCACTCTGAAGGCGGCGGAAGGGCTACTCAACGCCGTCGACAAGGACCAGATCAAGAGCATCGTCGCCAATGTCGACACGGTCACTTCCAACCTCAAGGAAACCAGCAAGCAGTTCGACACGGTCATCAAGAACGTCGACACTGCGGTCGGCTCGATCAACGACTTCGCCCAGAAGACGCAAGGCACGCTGGCCAAGGTCGACGGCGTTCTCGACGGCATCGATCCGGCTGAGGTTCGCACCGCGCTGGCCAACATCCAGAAGGCCAGCGAAAACGCCAACGAGGCTGCCGCCGACATCGCCAAGGTGACCAACAAGTTCGCCAACCGAGCCGACGACATCGATGAAACCATCAAAGACGCGCACCAGCTCGCAGGACGCCTCAACGATGCCTCGGTGCGAGTCGACGGTATTCTTGCCAAGGTCGACAAACTGCTCGGCTCCGGCCAGGCCGACGGCGTCATGGCCGACGCGAGAGCGACGCTGAAATCGTTCAAGCAGGTCGCCGACACGCTGAACGCCCGTCTCGGTACCATCACCGACAATCTGGCGCGATTCTCGGGACAGGGGCTGCAAAACGTCGAAGCGCTGGTCCAGGACAGCCGTCGTTCGATCACCCGCATCGAGGAGGCGGTAACCGATCTGAGCCGCAACCCGCAGCGGATCCTGTCCGGCGGCGAGGGCGAGGTCCGGCAGTTCGACGGCAGGGTGCGCCGTTGACTTCGGCCTCCGCCCACAGCAAGAACATAGCTTGCAGATACGCGTTGTTTCCACGATCCGGGGGGGATCGCGTTTGAAGTCGATCAGTTCAGGCAGCATCAGATCGAGTGGGTTGAAGAGCGGGGCGGTGTTGCTGGCGCTTGCGCTTGCAAGCTGCGCGGCCTTGCCTGGCGGCGGACCGGCACCGCTGGACACGTTCGAGCTTTCGGCGCCGTCGCTGGAAGCGCGTGCCCACAGCCGTCGCCAGATCCTCATCGCCCAGCCGTCGGCGCTCAAGGCGCTGGACAGCCAGAACATCGTCATCAAGCCATCGCCGCGATCGATCCAGTATCTCAAGGGCGCGCAATGGGCCGACCGGCTGCCGATGATCGTACAAGCGCGGCTGGCAGAGACGTTCCAGCGCTCGGGCAGCTTCACCGGCGTCGGTAAGCCGGGCGAGGGGCTGGCAATCGACTATCAGGTGATCGTCGAGATCCGCTCGTTCGAGGTGCGTGTCGATGGCGGCCAACATGCCGAGGTCGAGCTGTTCGTGCGCCTGTTGAACGACCGCAACGGCGAAGTGCGCGCTTCGAAGACGTTTAGCGCCATCGCGCCCGTTTCGGGCAGCGGCAACCAGGCCTATGTCGGCGCGCTCGACGCGGCGTTCGGTGATGCGGCCGGGCAAATCGTCCGCTGGACGGACACTGTGATCTGACGCGGCCGGAACTGCCGGGCGCAGCTAGGATCAAACTCAATCATCTGACTGCCCCAATGGCCGAGATGGGTGGTAGGTTGCCGTTCGGCTCATCTGCCAGGACGAGCACGTTGCGCCAAAGAAGGCGAAGGCGTTGTGCGTCGGCTAGCGAGCTTCGTAACAGTTGCTCAACCGGACACGACAAGTGCCGACGGTCCAATTGATCGCTGATGGTAATCCGTCCTGGCCTTGCTAAAATTTAACGTCCCCGACGTCGCCAAATCGGGGAATTGCGACCAGTTGACGACGCGGGAGGTCGACGGACAAACCACGAACAGACCACCGGGAGGAAGCAATGTTTCGGACACTAATTCATCTTGCATTCTTGACAGCGTCAATTGTTGCCCTGCCATCTTACGCGGCCATGGCCGACGACACACAGATTGCGCGCGGCGAATATCTGGCTACGATTGCCGGCTGCAGCGACTGCCACACACCCGGTTACTTCTTCGGGAAGCCCGACATGTCGCGCTTTCTTGGCGGTTCAGATGTGGGCTTCGAGATTCCTGGTCTTGGTGTCTTTGTCGCCCGCAATATCACGCCTGACAAGGAGACCGGTATCGGAAGCTGGACCCCGGAGCAGATCGTCACCGCGATCCAGACCGGCGAACGGCCGGACGGCCGTATGCTGGCGCCGATCATGCCTTGGCGCGATTTTGCGCATCTCACCGCGGATGACGCCATGGCTATCGCGGCATTCCTCCAAAGTGTGAAGCCGGTCAGCCATCAGGTTCCCGGCCCGTTCAAACCCGGGGAAACGGTGTCGGCTTTCATGATGCGGATTATGCCGCCGGGGGAAGCCGCAGCCGCTGCAACGAAGTAGGGCGGCTTTGATCGGAACGAGATTTTTCTCGCCGAATAGTGGGTGAATGTACCGCCTTGGAGATAGTGAGGCCCGATATCGGAACGGCAAAAATGGGTCGAATTCGGTCGTTCAGAGTGTTTGGTTTTTGACCCTAGAGCATTCTGCCCAATGGTGTTAGTTGGCACCGCAGAAATGCGGCTAAACAACAGATAGAGCAGGATGCCTCGTCATTTGAACGCATCCTGGGGTGTCGCTTCATGCGTTGATAGGATCAAGATCAGCACGGCGCGAAAAAGGCGGGAATTTCCCGCCTTTTTCATGTTCCATTGTCGTCTGATCAATGCAAGCGGCCGCTGGCGTGGGCCAGCATGGTGTAGACCTTGCCGGTATCCGACGTCAGGTAGGTCTGCGCCATGATGTTGTCGCGGTCGTTGCGCGACACGTCTTTGAGCAGCTTTTCGAAATCGTCGCAGTAACGATCGACAGCAGCGCGGAACTCCGCCTCCGACTGATATTTGCGGCGGATCTCGTCGAACGTCTGCTGGCCCTTCAGCGTGTAAAGACGGCGCGTGAAGACGTCGCGCTCGCCGCGCCGGTATCGGTTCCACAGCTCGATCGAGGCATCGTGATCGATGGCTCGGGCGATATCGACGGAGAGCGAGTTCAGCGATTCCACGACATGAAGCGGCGAACGCGGAGCGGGAGCCGGGCGCGGCGCTTCGGCAGGCGCCGCCGGCTTGGCGTCGTCTTCGCGCGATGCACCGGTCAGGAGGTCGCGCACCCAGCCGCCTTGCGGCGTGCGGCCGTTGGGGTCGCGCTGGCGCAGCGCTGTGTCTGCGGGACGTTCGAGGTCGAGCGTGCCGCGCAGCGCCGTCTCGCCCGAAGGCGCCTGCGGTGCATGGCGCTGTTCCGGAGCCGGAGCCGGGCGGCGTGGCGGCTCGGCGGCGCGTGCGGCAGGCGCTTGCGGCGCCGGACGCAGGTTGCGCTGTTCCGAACTGTCGGCGCTGCGGCCAGATTTGGCAACGATTTCAGAAAGTTCCTTCAGCGCGTTGATCTGCTCGGAAACGGCACGGCGGATAGCCGTGGTTGATTCCTTTGCCTCTTCCGGCATCTCGATGACGCCTTTCTTGAGCTCGGCTCGGGTGAGGTCGAGCTCGCTCTTGATCGAGCCGGCGGTGCGCCGCATTTCCTCGGTCGCATCGGCAAAGCGCTTGGTAGCCGAATCGACCACTTCGGAAATCGCGGCACGGATCTTGTCGGCGGATTCCAGCGTCTTGCCTTCGGCGTTCTGCAGCGTCTGGCCGACCAGATTCTCGAACGAGCGCATGACCCGTTCGAGATCTTCCGACTTCTTAACAAGGCCGACGGCGAGGTCCTCCAGCGACGATTGCCTTTCGAGCGTGTGCTCGAGGTTGCTCTGGGCCGAGCTCAGCAGATCCGAGGCGCTGGACAGCAACCGGCTGTGCTCGTCGAACTTGGTGGCGATAGAGGCAACCTCGCGCAAGGTCGAGGACGACAGCTCGGTGAGCCGCGTCGTGTTCGAATCGACAAGGCGCGCCGAGCTGGCGAAAGTCTGGGCGGTCTTTTCCGTGGTCGCCGCGAAGCTTTGCGTGCTCCCAGTCAGGCGTTCGTCGACCTGGCCGAGATTGGTCGCCGCCTGCTCGATCAATTGACCGAGCTGCGAGCTGGAGGCGGTCATGCGGCCGATGAGGTCGGCAACGCTGTCGGCAAGCGTCGAGCGCGCGCCTTCGACGGCCGACAGAGTTTCGGCCGTGCGGCTGGCGAGGGCGTCGACGAGGGCGGCGTTTTGAGTGCGCAGCTTCTCTGTCGCACGTTCGGTGACCTCTTCCATGCTCTTTTGCAGCTCGGAGCCGCCCTGGGCGAAGCGCTCGACCAGAGGCCGTGCCGTCTCGTCCAGGATTTTCGATATTTCGGCCGAACGTGCCGCAAGCATCGTACTGAGCTCGCGAGTATTGGCACCGATGGTCTTTGCAGCGTCGTTGGTGCTCTGGCCGATATGCTGGCCGACCGCGGTGAAGGTTTCGGCGATCGTGTTGGCACGCGAGACTAACTGCGCCTCGGCGTTCGAGACCTGTTCGTTGAGCTTTTGGCCCATTGTCTCGGCAGTGTAGGCGAGGCGGTTCTCGACGCTGGCGACCTGCTCCTCGACGCGGGCCGCTGTGGCGGCAGCACTCGAGGCCAGGCGTTCGTCGGCACCGGCAAGCAGCTGCTCGATTTCACGGGCATGGACGGCGAGTTCCTGGCCAGTCTGCCTGGCGCGTTCGGCAACCCGCTGCTCGGTGCTGGTGAAGGCACCGACAATGTTGTCGGCATGTTCGCCGATTGCGGTGCTGCTGTCGGCGATACGGGACACCAGGCGATGATCGGCCTCCTCGAAGATGCGGCCGATCTCGGACGCACGTGCCGAAAGTGCTTCGGAGCCTTCGGCAATGCGCGAAATAAGTTGCTGGTCGGCGGCATCGAAAATGCGGCCGAGATCCGACGCACGTGCCGCGAGAGCTTCGGCGGATTCGCCGATGCGCACGCCCAGCCGCTCGTCAGCTGTTTCGAAATTGCGCAAGATGTCGCCGGCACGTGCAGCCAGCGACTGGGCCGTTTCGATGGCGCGAGAGACCAGCCTGTGGTCCGCCGCGTCGAAGGTACCGGCAATCTCACTTGCTCGGGTTGCCAGCTGATCGGCCGTCTCCTGGGCGCGCGCGAGCAAGGTGTTCGACGTGTCGTCGGCGCGGGCAATCAGTGCGCTCGACGTATCCTCGGCGCGGGCGGCGAGGCGACGATCCGCCTCCTCGAAGGTGCGGGCGATGTCCTCCGCCCTGGCGAGCAGAGCGGCCGAGGTCTGCTCGGCGCGCTCGGCGATCTTGCGGTCGGCATCGCTGAATGCAGCGCCCGCCTGCTCATGCAGAGCGCTGGTGACTTCCATGACCTTCTCGCGCAGCGCCCCGGCGACGAAGACCGCGCTTCTTTCGAGCACACTGCGAACGTTGTCGACACCCGTCGACAGCGCCCGCTCCATGGTGCTGGCGCGCTCCTCGATGATGCCTGTCTGCCGGCTGAACGCCTGCTCGATCTTTTCCACGTCGGCAGCGATGGCATCGGAGATGTCGGTGCTCCTGGCGGCGATCTGGTCGATATGGCCGGACAGCGAACGGTCGACATCCTTGCGCGTGTCGGCGAGCCTGGAGAGATCGTCCTGCAATGCGCGGGTCAGCATGTCGCGGCCCTCGGTCAGCTTGCCGACATGACCGGCGACAATCTCGTCGACCTCGCTGCGGCTCAATGCAAGCCTCTCCAGATCGGCTTCCAGAGCGCGCCTGAGGATGTCGCGGCCTTCGGCAAGCTTCTCGACCTGGCCGGCAACCAGCCCATCGATGCTCGAGCGGCTTTCGGCCAGCTTGGCGAGATCGTCCTCGAGCGCCTTCGACAGGGTCGAGCGGTCCTGGACGAGCTTCTCCGCGTGGGTAGCGACAAGGCTGTTGACGTTGCCGAGATCGGCCTCTAGGGCGCGCGAAAACTGTGCGCGATTGTCGGTTAATAGCTGCGACTGGTCGGCGATGGCGCCCCTGATCGTGTTGAGATCGGCCTCCAAAGCGCGTTTGAGGATGTCGCGGCCTTCGGCCAGTTTCTCGACCTGGCCGGAAACCAGCCCGTCGATGCTCGAGCGGCTTTCGGCCAGCTTGGCGAGATCGTCTTCCAGCGCGCGCTTGAGGATGTCGCGGCCCTCGGCCAGCTTCTCGACCTGACCGGAAACCAGCCCGTCGATGCTCGACCGGCTTTCTGCCAGCCTGGCGAGATCGTCCTCGAGCGCCTTCGACAGGGCCGAACGGTCCTCGGCGAGCTTGTTCATATGTTCGGAGACGACGCCCCGCACGGTCTCGAGATCGGTCTCCAGTGCGCGCGACAGCTGACCGCGATCCTCCGCCAGCTTCTCGGATTGACTGGCAATGACGCCCTTGACGGTGCTCAGATCGGCTTCCAGAGCGCGTTTGAGGATGTCGCGGCCCTCTGCCAGTTTTTCGACCTGGCCGGCAACCATCACATCGATGCTCGAGCGGCTTTCGGCCAACTTGGCGAGATCGTCTTCGAGCGCCTTCGACAGCGTCGAACGGTCTTCCGCGAGCTTGTTCATGTGATCGGAGACAACGCCGCGCACAGCCTCCAAGTCGCTCTCCAGTGCCCGTGACAGCTGGCCACGGTCTTCCGCCAGCTTTTCGGACTGGCCAGCGATGACGCCCTTGATCGCGTTCAGGTCCGATTCCAGCGCGCGCTTGAGGATATCGCGGCCTTCGGCAAGCTTCTCGACCTGGCCGGCAACCAGCCCGTCGATGCTCGACCGGCTTTCGGCCAGCTTGGCAAGATCGTCTTCAAGCGTCTTCGAAAGCAGGCTGCGATCATCGGCGAGCCTGCCCGAATGATCGGCGATCAGACCTCTGATGTCGGACAGGTCGTTCTCGAGCGACTGGGAAAGACCGCTGCGGTCTTGCGCCAATTTCGCCGAATGGGCCTCGATGAGGCCATTGATGCCGGCGATGTCGGATTCCAGCGCACTGGCGAGTATGGCGCGACCCTCGGCGATCTTTTCGACTTGACCGGCGACAAGGCCGTCGATGCTGGCGCGACTGTCTGCCAGCTTGCCGAGGTCGGCCTCGAGCGCGCGCGAAAGAATGCTGCGGCCTTCGGCGAGCTTTCCGACGTGCCCGGCAACCATTTCATCAATGATCGTGCGGGCTTGTACGAGTTTTCCAGAGTCTTCGTTCAAGGCCTGGGCGAGCCGGTTGCGGCCCTCTTCAAGGCTTTCTAGATGGCTGCCCAGCGAAGCGTCGATCGCTGCACGCGATTCGTTGACCTTGCGCAGATCCTCTTCAAGGGCGCGCGAGATCAGGCCGCGGCCTTCGGCAAGCTTCTGCACCTGGTTGGTCACCGCCGCATCGATTTCGGCGCGGCCCTCGGCGAACTTCGCCAGATCGGCCTGCATTGCCGCCGCCATCCGGTCGCGGCTTTCGGAAAGTTTGCGGCTGTGGTTTTCGACGGCTTCCTCGATGCCGGCGCGAGCATCCGCAAGCCGCTGGATGTCCGTATCGAACGATCGCGATACGACATGGCGCGCCGCTTCCATGCGCCCGGCGAAATCGCCGGCGCGGGCTTCGAGCATGGTCGAGGTCGATGAGATGATGTCGGCCATGTCGGCGCCGATCTGGGTCTTGCCCTGATCGATCATCGCCGACAGCGTCTCCTTGCTATCCTGGAAGGTGTGGGCGATTTCGCGCGCGCGCTCGACCAGCGTCTCGTTGATCTGGCGTGCGCGAGCCTCCAGCGCGGCGTTGAGCTTCTGCGTACCGGTGTCGAGCGCCTCGGCGCGGGTCTGGAACTCGCTGATCAGCGCCTGGCCACGTTCGGCAAGCGTCCGCTCGATGCCGTTGAGGCTGGCTTCGAATTCGGAATTGAGTGTGCGCGCGGCACCGCCGAGCAGCGACACCATGCCGGTCGTGCGGTCGTCGAGCAGGTCGGTCAGCGACCGCGTCAGGCCATCGGTGGTGTCCGTCAGCTTGGCGATGCGGGTGTCGAGCAGGCTGGCGAAGGCCTCGCCCGACGTCGACAGCCGGTCGGTGATCGATTCGAGCCGGCCTTCCACCGAATCGAAGATCGACATCGAGCTCCCGTTGATCCTGTCGATCAGCGTGTCGCCGGATTCGTTGATCGTCATCGACAGCTTGGTCGAGGCGTTGAGAATGCTGTCGCGAATGATATCGCTGGCGGCGTTGATCTCGTCCTTCAGCGTCTCGTGGGCACCGGTGATCGAGGCGCGCACACGCTCGGCATGGGTGACGACCGCTTCGCGCTCGCTGCCCAGCCCGTCGACCAGCGAGCGGATGCGGGACTCGTTCTCCGAATAGGAGCGCTCGATCTGGTTCACCTCGCTGTGAACCAGCGTTTCGAGCTCGACGGCGCGCGCAAGCGTGCGTTCGATGCCTTCGCCCATGGCCGCCACCTCGCGGCGAACCGCTTGGCCGATCATCATGACGCGATCCTGGGCAAGATTTTCCGGCTCGGCCAGACGGAAGGCCACCTCGGTCATCGACTGCGCGGCAAGGCGCATCTCCTGAGCGCGGCGAATCATCACTGCGAATGCCCAGAACAGGATGACGGGCACGATTGCCGCGACCGCCAGGCCGATCAGCTCGGGACGGGCGAAAAACTGATCGAAGGTGCGGATGTTCCAGATGCCAGGTCCGAACAACAGGTTCGCGAGGCCACCGGCGCCGGCGATCCAGGCCAGCGAAACAAAAGCCACGACCCAATAGATCGTGTTCGAGGCGCGCCGGTTGAGGGTGTGCAGGAGCGTCTTATAGTCTTTTTGACGATCGTCGTTGGCCGGCGAGAAAGCTGGCGGCTGCGAGCCATTGCGCGTTGCGACAGGACGCAACTCAGCCGGCTTGGCTTTTGGCGCGGGATTTAGGTTCTGGCTTTGATTGGCGGCGGGTGCTGCATTCTGGGCCTGGTCGGGGGCAGGCGCCTCGTTCTGGCTGCGGCCTTCGCGCGCCAGTTCGTCGGCGGCTTGCGATATCTGCGCTTCCAGATCTTCCATGGATGCCGCGATGTCGAAGTCGCCGCCGGCATCGCCGCTCAGATCGATTTCAAGTGCCTTTTCGAGTTCCCTGGCTACGTCGCTGTCGAGCGTTTTTGTCGTCGTTGGTTTCTTCGCCATGCCTTCGCTACCCTGTACAAGCTGCCGCGGGACTTATGGTTGTGCTTATTGATTCTGCCTAGCGTGTCCCGCGCAGGAGGCTGAAAATGGACCTGTCGTATCGTAATGACACAGCGGGGTAAAGAAAACATGCATTCCGTCCGATACGTAAAACTTTAAATATAAGGTTAACACAGCCGTGATTCCGGCGCCGTTATCGCGACATTTTTCCGGGTCAATCATTAACCCGTTGTCCACCGGATACGCCTATTTTTTGCGGCGGTCGAAGAACGGAGTCTCAAAGTGATACGTGGCGAAAACGGCATTGCCTTCTCGATGCCCGGCGGTGACGTGTCAGGGACAGCTGGGGCGCGGCCGATCGATCTGGCGCATCTTGCGCGCCAGACGATGGGCGATCGGAGCCTCGAGCAAGAGGTGCTGGCACTGTTCGTGCAGCAGGCGCTATCGGTGCGCGACAAGATCGTCGATGCGGATGTCAGGCAGCGGCTGCTACTGGCGCACGGGCTCAAAGGCTCGGCGCGCGGGGTCGGCGCCTTCGCCATTGCCGATTGCGCCAGTGCGATCGAATGCCGGCCCGACGACGCCAGCACGCTGAAGCGCCTTGGCTCACTGATCGAAGAAGTGCGCGACTTCGTCGCCGCCATCAGCCGATAGAACTTATTCCCAAAACGCCACGCAGCGGCGCTTTCGCGCCGCAGTTGACTTGTCTGGCAGAGTGATTATGTCGGCTCAGACTCCCTTCAGGTGACAAATGACCAAGCTGACCTTCATCGCCCATGACGGCACGCATTTTGACGTGGATGCCGAAAACGGCTCGACCGTCATGGAAAATGCGATCCGCAATGCGGTGCCGGGAATAGAAGCGGAATGCGGCGGCGCCTGCGCCTGCGCGACCTGCCATGTCTATGTCGACGAAGCCTGGACGGCGGAGGTCGGCGAGCCGGAAGCCATGGAAGAAGACATGCTGGACTTCGCCTACGACGTCCAGCCGAATTCGCGGCTGTCATGCCAGATCAAGGTGCGCGACGCCCTCGATGGGCTGGTCGTGCGCGTGCCGGCCCGCCAAGGCTGAAGCCGATTTTTGCGGCTGCCGCTTGGCAGCGGACCAATGGTCATGCAGTGTCGCGCCGTTTTCCCATAAAGGCGCATGCTTCATGACCGCTATCACCAAGACGGACGTACTCATTGTCGGGGCAGGGCCTGTCGGCCTGTTTGCCGTATTCGAGCTCGGCCTCTTCGACATGAAGTGCCATCTGATCGACATACTCGACCGGCCCGGCGGGCAGTGCGCCGAACTCTACCCGGAAAAGCCGATCTACGACATTCCGGGTTGGCCCTCGATCTCGGCGCAAGGTCTGGTCGACAAGCTGCTTGAGCAGATCGCGCCGTTCAAGCCCGAATTCACCTATAACCGCATGGTTTCGAGCCTGGAAAGGCTGGAGGACGGCAGCTTCCGCGTCACTACCGACGAAAACGAGGTGTTCGAAGCCAAAATTGTGGTGATTGCCGCCGGCGGCGGCTCTTTCCAGCCGAAGCGGCCGCCGATTCCAGGCATCGAACCCTATGAAGGCAAGAGCGTGTTCTACTCGGTGCGCCGGATGGAGGACTTTCGCGGCCATGACCTCGTCATCGTCGGCGGCGGCGATTCGGCGCTTGACTGGACGCTGAACCTGCAGCCGGTGGCCAAGAGCGTGACGCTGGTGCATCGGCGGCCCGAATTCCGGGCAGCGCCCGACAGCGTCAACAAGATGTATGCCATGCAAGAGATGAAGCAGCTGGAATTCCAAGTCGGACAGGTGACGGGCCTGACCGGCAGCGACGGCCAGCTAGCCTCCGCCACGATCAAGGGGCCGGAGGGCGATGTCGAAGTGCCGTGCACGCGGATGCTGCCATTTTTCGGCCTGACGATGAAGCTCGGCCCAATCGCCGAATGGGGCCTCAATCTCCACGAAAACCTGATCCCGGTCGACACCGAAAAATTCCAGACGTCGGTGCCCGGCATCTTCGCCGTCGGCGACATCAACTGGTACCCCGGCAAGCTGAAGCTGATCCTGTCGGGCTTCCATGAGGTCGCTCTAATGGCACAGGCAGCCAAGCGCATCATCAGCCCCGGCGAGCGCATCGTGTTCCAGTATACGACTTCGTCGACCAGCCTGCAGAAGAAGCTCGGCGTGGTCGACTGAAGCTCGCCGGATTTCACCAGGCCGGTCTACTCCGCCAGGGCTGGGGCCGAAGCCTCGGCATGGCCGCGAAGCGTTTTCTCCGGCATCAGCCAGAGCGTGATGAACGACAGCAGCAAGGTCGCGGCGGCGGCAAGAAAGATCATCACGAACGGCGTGGCTGAGGCGATATGGCCGGCCGTCTGCGTGCCTTCGCTGGCCAGCGGCAGCCCGTAACCAAGGGCGACGGCACCAAGCATGGCGACGCCAAGCGCACTACCCAGCGAGCGGAGGAAGGTGAGAACGCCGGTCGCCACGCCAAGGTGCATGCGATCGACGGCGTTCTGGACCGAGACAGTGGCAACCGGAAAGGTCGTGCCTGTGCCCAGGCCTATGCAGGTCGTCAACACCTCGACAAGCAATAGCGAGGCATGCCCGGCGACCAGGCTGAGCACGCCGAGGCACAGGATCGAGAAAACAGTTCCGACCATGGCAATGCGCTTGTAGTGGAAAAAGCGTGGGATCATTCGCGCGCTGAATGTCGCACCGGCCACCGTGCCGAGCATCAGCCCAAGCAACGCGGTGCCAGATTCGCTGACTGACAGGCCGACGACCGATTGCAGGTAGACCGGCAGATAGACCGACAAGCCGACATTGGCGGCCTGCAGCAGGAACATCGACAACGTGCCGGCGAGAACGATCGGATTGCCGAGCACTTCCAGCGAGATCAGCGGTTCGGCCGCGCGCATCAGCCGCAGCGCGAACGCGCTCCAGAACACCGCTGAGCAGGCGAGCAGTCCAAGGATTTCACGCGACAGCCACGGATACTCGCTGCCGCCCCAGTTCAAGGCAAGCAGCAGCAGCGAGGTGGCCGCGACCAGAAGCAGCGCGCCGAGGCCGTCGATGCGGTGATGTTTTGCGGCGATCGGCAGCTTCTTGAGCGGATTGTTAATGATCGCCATCGCCAGCAGGCCGAGCGGAATGTTGATCCAGAAGATCAGCGACCAATGCAGATGTTCGGCGAAGGTGCCGCCGAGCAGCGGCCCGGCGATGCTGGCGACGGCCCAGGTGCCCGAAATCCAGGCGGCGTAGCGAGCCCGCTCGCGCGGCGGCACGAGGTCGCCGATCACGGTCTGCGTCAGGGCGAAGAGCCCGCCGCCGCCGGCGCCCTGGATCGCCCGGCCGACAACCAGGACCAGCATGTTGGGGGCCGTGGCGCTGACCAGCGACCCGGCGAGAAAGATCAGGATTGCCGCATAGACGGTCGGCCGGCGGCCATAGATATCGGAGATCTTGCCGTAGAGCGGCGCCACTGCGGTCGCGGTCAGAAGATAGCCGGTTACGATCCACGGCAGATATTCGGCATGCCCGAGCAGACGTGCCATCGTCGGCATCGCCGGCGCGACGATGGTCTGGTCGAGCGCCGCCAGCAGCATTGACAAAAGCACGCCGCCGATGATGGCGTTTTTCTCGGTTTCGGTCAGCGGCGTGCTGGTTTCCACCATCGCTTGCTTGTCGATAGCCTGGTCCATATCCGTTCATCCATTATGCCTGCGTGCACTTCCGCGACGGGCTGGGAAGCATCTAGTACGCCGATTGGCGTTTGCCGGAGGCTGATCCCTGCGAACCTGGCATATGTCGTTCGCTATAGGCCGATTTCGACAGCGGCTCGAAAGTTTTTCGAAGCTGGCACTATGCTTCGCCAAATTGGCTTTGTTCCAAATTTGGCTTTGTCCGACGCGGAGTTCAGCCGGGAGCGAGCCGTCCATTCTCAATGCGCTCGATGCGATAGTGCAAAAGCCGCAGGATGCGGCTTTGGAAATTGACGCTTTCCACACGATCGAAGCGCATCTGGTCCTGGTCGTGCTTGGCAAGCATGGCCGCTGTAATTTTCGCGGCCTTGGCCTTGGCCAATTCGCAGGTCTTTTCAGGGTAGCTCGCCTTCAAGGCGTCTTCTAGTTCGCGGCCATGGTTCTTGGCAATCTCGACGTGGCGTTCCTCATGGCGCTTGATGTCGGCGGACAAAGTCTCCCAGAACAGCTTGACGCCTGCATCGGCTTTGCGCGGGCGGCGCCACTCGGGAAGGATAACCTTGACCTTGACGGTAACGGCAGCGTCGGCAATCCAGCACGAGCCCGGCTTTTGCGCATAACTGACGCGGGTGGTGAACGCCATCTGGGTGGCGCCGGGATGCCGCGACCCGGTGCTTTTCACCTGAGGCCCGAGTTTCGACAGCTGGGTCCCGATGTCGTCGAGCGTCCTGCCGCCGATCGGGAAATAACTATATGTCTTGACGAGAGTCGTAGCGCCGGCCGGGAATGCGGTCAGAGCGAGCATCAGGGCGCAGAGGAGGGATCGTTTCATCGTGTTGCCTCTTTGCCCACCTTGCTTTACCGCCGTCTCCGGCGCAACGGAATTGATCCCCGGTCATGACGTGGGATCGAACATGGTTGATGGGCAATGATGACAGGGCGATGGCAGCTGGCGCATGGGCGCCATCTTGACCTTGGCGGCAAGGCCATCGTCGTCGGCATCCTCAACGTCACGCCGGACAGTTTTTCCGACGGCGGGCTGTTCGATGCCCCGGAAAAAGCGGTGGACCAGGCGCGCCGTATGGTGGAGGAGGGAGCCTCCGTCATCGACATCGGCGGAGAATCGACGCGTCCCGGTGCCTCTCCGGTGTCTGCAAAGGAAGAGCAGGCCCGCATAGTGCCCATCATCGAGGCGCTCGCGACGTCTGGCGGAACGCTGATCTCGGTCGATACCTATCGCCAGGATACGGCGCGGCTTGCCGTCCAAGCCGGTGCACATATCGTCAACGACGTCTGGGGCCTGCAGCGCGAGCCGGGCATTGCCAGCGTCGCTGCCGAAACCGGCGCCGGCCTTGTCATCATGCACACGGGACGGGACCGGCAGAAACTGCCCGACGTGATTGCCGATCAGCTCTTCTTCCTCAGGAAGTCGCTGGAAATCGCGCAACGGAGCGGTGTTGCCGACGACCACATCGTGCTCGATCCGGGCTTCGGCTTCGCCAAGGAGACAGCCGCGGAAAACCTTGACCTGATGGCACGGTTTTCCGAGCTTCGTGCGCTGGGCTTTCCGCTGATGGCCGGCACATCGCGAAAGCGCTTTATCGGCACCGTCACCGGCCGCGACGCAGCGGCAAGGGGCGCCGGAACCGCCGCCACAAGCGTCATCCTGAGGCTCAAAGGCGCGCATCTTTTTCGCGTCCACGATGTCGCAATCAACGTGGATGCGTTGGCTATTGCCGATGCTATGCTCGCACGTGAGATCGGGGAAAGCTGAGCCATGTATGTCATCCGCATGAAGAACTGCGCCTTCTTCGCCCGGCACGGTGTGCTGGACGAAGAGGAGACGCTCGGCCAGCGCTTTTATGTCGATGCGGCGCTCACGGTAGACCCCGGGCGGGCGCTGGTCGACGATTCTATCGAGGACACCGTCAATTACGGCATCGCCTTTGCGGTCATCGAAAAGATCATTACCGGCGAGCGGCGCTTTCTGATCGAAGCGCTGGCGCTCGAAGTGGCGAGGGCGCTGACGGCGCGGTTTCCGCAGATCAAAAAGGCCGAGATTACCGTGCGCAAGCCGAACGCCCCGGTGCCGGGTGTGCTCGATCATGTCGAGGTGACCGTTGTCTGGCCAGAATAGTAACAACAACACCGTCTATCTCAGCCTTGGCGGCAATCTCGGTGATCCGGCGAAGTCGATGGCTGCGGCACTGGGCATTCTGGATGCCGACGAGAGCACGCGCGTCGTTGCCGTTTCGTCGCTCTACCGAACGCCGCCCTGGGGCAAGCTCGATCAGCCGGATTTCCTCAATGCGGCGGCCGAGATCTCGACCGCGCTTGCGCCGCGGGCTTTGCTCGACCTTTGCCTCGACGCCGAGCGAAAACTGAAGCGGGTGCGGGAGGAGCGCTGGGGTCCGCGCCTGATCGACATCGACATTCTGGTGTTCGGTGACCGCATCATCCACGAGACCGGACTGGAGGTGCCGCATCCGCGCATGCTGGAGCGCGCCTTCGTGCTGGCACCGCTGGCAGAAATTGCACCGAAGCTTGTGGTCGACGGCAAGAGCGTGTCGGAGCGACTGGCCGCCGTCGACACGTCGGGTATTGAACGGCTGCCGTCAGGCCGGAAATGGTGGAAGACCTGACGCTGCCGCCATTGGTGGCCGAAAATCAGCCGGAAAACCCACCACCGTCGAGGAACATTTGTTCGTCCGGTGTCGTCTCCCGGCCAAGCATCCTGTTTCGGTGTGGAAAGCGGCCGAAGCGCTGGATGATGTCGCGGTGTTCTACCGCATATTTCAGATAGGACGGGGCTTTGGCGGCGGTAAGCTCCATCGATTTGAGCTGATCGGCGAGATCCTCCGAATGCTCATAGGGCAGATAAAGAAAGACGCGGAGCTCTTCGTCGAGCGCCAAGTCATGGCCGGCAGCGATCGCCTTCCCGGCAAAATGCCGCGCCAGCGGGTCCGTGGCGTACATGTGGCCAGTGCCGCGAAAGCAGTTTCGCGGAAACTGGTCGAGCAGGATCATCAGTGCCAGCGACCCTTCGGCGTGTTCGGACCAGCCGTCGCATTCGCGGCGGGCGGCGGCGAAGTGCAGATCGAGAAACCGGGTGCGGAAGTCGGCATCAAAAGCGTCGTTCTTCTCGAACCATGCGTCCTCCCCGGCGTGGCGCCAGAATCTGGTTACGGAGAGCGCGCGTTCGTCCAGTTCATCCATCATTCGCATCTTCCCAAGGATTAATCGGCCGGCTCGGATTTCTGCAGCACGCCGGCGGTTTCCTCATTGAGCGCCTGACCCGCGCGGCGTGGTGTGCTGAGCGGCGTCGGGATGGGGGTGCCAATATTGCCTTTGAGGAAGCGCCGTCCGGCGCGGATGCCTTCGGCCTGTTGAAGCTCGAAACGGGCAGCGTCGCGGCGGCGGACGTCCTCGACTACCTCGGCGACCTCTTCCGGGTCGACGCCGAGGGCTTCCAGCGTCGAGCCGCCGAAGACAAGCGCCGATTCGAACGTCTCGCGGAGCTGATAGTCAACGCCGGCACGGATGAGCTGCAACGCGGTGCCGCGGTCGAACGCCCGTGCCAGCACTGTCAGCAAGGGAAACTCCGCCTTGATCAGTTCCGCGATGCGCACGGCGGCATCGGGCTTGTCAACGCAGATCAGCACGGCGCGTGCCCGCCCGGCTCCCGCGGCTCGCAGGATGTCCAGCCGCGTGCCGTCGCCGTAATAGACCTTGAAGCCGAAATCGGCCGCTGCTTGGATCATTTCGACCTCGTTGTCGATGATCGACACGTCGATGCCGCGCAACAAAAGCGGCTGGCTGGCGATCTGGCCGAACCGGCCAAAGCCTATGATCAGCACGCTGCCGGTCAGGCCGTTGGCGACATCGACGCCTTCAAGCGACTGCTCGTCGCGCGGCGTCAGATACCGCAGTGCAATGATTGCCAACGGCGTCAGCACCATGGAAATGATGACAATGGCGGTCAGCATCGCATTGGCTTGGCCGTCGATAATGCCCACCGCAGCCGCCGCGGAATAGAGGACGAAGGCGAATTCGCCGCCTTGCGCCATGAAGACGGCGCGCTCGAGCGCTTCCCGATGGTCGGTTTTGAGGACGCGGGCAACGATATAGATGCCGATCGCCTTCATCACCATGTAGGCGACGACATAGATGGCAATGAGCTGCCAGTTGACGACGACGACATGCAGGTCGAGCGACATGCCGACGGCGAGGAAGAACAGCCCGAGCAGAATGCCGCGGAACGGTTCGATGTCGGCCTCCAGCTGGTGGCGGAAGGTCGATTCCGACAAAAGCACGCCGGCCAGGAAGGCGCCCATGGCCATCGACAGGCCGGAAAGCTGCATGGCGAGCGCTGACCCGAGAACGACCAGAAGGGCAGCTGCGGTCATCACCTCACGGGCGCGCGCATCCGCCAGGATACGGAAGAACGGATTGAGCAGATAGCGCCCGGCAACCACCAGCCCGACGATCGCGGCAAGGCCGATGCCGACCTCCGTCAACCTATCCGACAGGCTCATATCGGCGCCGCCCGGCGCGAGGAAGGCGATCAGCGCCAGCAGCGGCACGATGGCCAGATCTTCCAAAAGCAGGACCGAGACGATGCGCTGGCCCTTGGGCGTTGCCAGGTCGCCGCGTTCTTCCAGCAATTGCATGACGATTGCCGTCGAGGTGAGTACGAAACCGGCGCCAGCGACGAAGGATTGCGCGATCGGGAAACCTCCCGCCAGGCCGACGCCGGTCAGCAGAACCGCGCAGACGCCGACCTGCAGCGCACCAAGCCCGAAAATCTCGCGGCGCAGGCCCCATAGGCGTGACGGCTGCATCTCCAGCCCGATGATGAACAGGAACATGACGACGCCGAGTTCGGCGACATGAAGAATGGCTTCCGATTCGGAAAAGACGCGCAGCCCGAATGGGCCGATCACGACGCCGGCCGCCAAATAGCCGAGGATGGAGCCAAGTCCCATGCGCCTGAAGATCGGCACCGCAACGACGCCGGCGGCAAGCAGCGCCACCACCTGGATCAGATCGCTGTTCGATGCCTCTGCCGCCATGCCTGCCCTTCCGCTCTCCTGGGAGTCAAGCGGCCAAGATAGGGGCTTCGGAGCGGATCGAACAGTGTGAATCCGGCGCATTGTGCAGGCGATATTGCAGGCGCACTGCACAGGATAATGGCCTTCCAGGCGTTGCTTGTTTTCGCTATCCGGCGCTAAGGACGCCCGGCTTCGGCCAGTGGAGGGTGAGCGACGATCAAGTCACGGCCCTTTTTGAGGAGATGACTGACATGAAGAAGTTTTTGCTGGTTGCCGTTGGCATCGCGGCACTTGCCGGCTCTGCCTGTTCGAAGGCGCCGGAGTGCACGACCGAGATGCTGACCAAGAAGGCTCAGGACATGACTGCGGCACTTCAGGCTGCTATCACCAAGGATCCGGCCAAGGCAGCCGACCTCACAGCCAAGGTCCAGGCGGTCACAACCAAGTATCAGGGCGGCACGACAGCAGCCGAGGCCTGCAAGGCCTATGACGAGTTGATTGCAGCGATCAAGGGCTGAGCACCCATCTGCATGTCAAGGACGGCGGCGGCGTTTGGTTGCCGCCTTTTCACGCCGAAAGCTCAGTTCGGAGTTATGGAGCCGACCTCGACTGCATCGATCCGCTTCAACTTCATACCGATGACCGGGACCAGCTGCTGGTCGACCCGCACGGCAACGGTCACCGTCATCGAATTGTCGTCGGGGACAAGCGCCTGCATCACGCCGCGCAACTGATTACGATTAATGGTGAAAACCACCTTGTGCGCATCGACGACATTGCCGCCGATAATGTCGAGGCCGGAGCCGGCGGCCCCGCCCATGAAGCTGCCCTTGTAGCCCTGCCGGCCCATGTGTTCGATCGTTGCCGACATCTGCTGGGTGAACATACCGACCCGGCAGCCGCCGTCGAGCGACATGCCGACCTTGCCGTCAGGCGTCGAGCCAATGAAGCTGCAGGTGAATTTCGTGCCCTTGTATTTGCCGGCAACGATTTCTCCGGGGCCGACCCATTTGCCCTCGACCGATCGAAAGAACTGCTTGTCCGGTTCCGCCGCCGAAGCCTTTCCGGCAATGCCGATGGTTGCGACAAGGGCGAGCGCCACGTGCAGCACGTTGGACAAAATAACGCTTTTCATCGACGACACCCGGCAACAACGAGACTGGTTTGGACGCTTCCGACCATGAACAAGATTGGTTAATGCTTTGTCACCCCAAGGCGGTAGTCACGTCTCGGAAGCGGATGTTTCTTTTTCTTTCTTTGCCGCAAAGGAGGTCAGCGCGGAAAGGAAATCGCCCAATCCTGGACGCCTGACGGCGTTAAAGGGCAGGGGCCTTGCCGTTTCCATCGCTGCAATGCCGATGCGCGCCGTCATCATGCCGTTGACGACGCCTTCGCCGAGCTTGGCCGAGAGCCGAGCCGCAAGGCCATGGCCGACGATCTGCTGGACGAAACTGTCGCCGACGGCGATCGACCCAGTGACCGCGAGATGGGCGAGAACGCTGCGCGCCAGGCGAAAAAAGCCTAGCGTGCCGGGGCGGCCGCCATAGAGCTCCGACAGACGGCGAATCAGCCGGCCGGCTTCGAACACGACATAAGCGACGTCGACCAGCGCGCGCGGACTGACCGCGGTCACCAGGGACACGCGCTTCGCCGCTTCGAGGATCATCATCTTGGCGCGGGCATCGAGCGGGCCGAGGATCTCGGTCTCGGCCAGCCGCACCAGATTGCCGCCATCGATGATCTCGCCGCGCAATTCGGCCAGCGAGCGCCTGCCGGCCGCGGTTTCGGACTTGGCCGCGACAAATGCCGACAACTCGTCGACCACGGCGCGGGCGGCCTTCGGATCATCGCGGGCAATCGCATCGAGCGCCCGCTTCTGCAACTTTTCGACCTCGGCGAGGCGAGCAATCGCCACGAATTCGCGGATAAGGATGACCACAAGCGCCAGGATGGCGATCAATGCCATTCCGGCCGCCAGCCAGCCCAGCCACTCGGCGCGCTCGAACAGGTCGCGAATCAGCTGGTCGGTCCAGAGGCCAAGGGCGAGCGAAACCAGAACGCCCAGCGCGCCGAAGAACAGGCAGCCAAGCAGCGAACGTTTTCGCGGCGCAATCGCCGGCGGCGGTTCGGCAGCGACGACATCAGGCTCGTCGAAGACGTCGATCTCCGCCGGTGTGACCACGGCAAGATCCGCCTTCACGTTACGCGGCTTTCGCGCCGGCGCGGCCTCGGCCCCGGAATGGCGAGCCGTCGGATCTACCTTCGGCTGGGGCTCCGGCTCGATGCGAAAGGCCGCCGGTCTGCGGGGCGCGCTCATGCGAGATGATCTCCGATCAGGAACTGCACCGCGCGGTCGAGCCTGATATGCGGCAGCGACAGCGTCACGCCCTCGGCCGTGCGCTCGAGTTTCGGCGGGCGAAAGCGCACGAAGCGGATCGCCGGGTCGTCATCGTTCTGCTGGTGCTTCGATTCGAAACCATCGAACACCGCATCAACTTTCTCCGGCAAATCACCGGGAAATATGGCTGTTTCGGTCTTTCCGTCAAAGGTTTCGCCATTGATTTTTTCGCCACGCAATGGCGTGCCGATAATGACCGGCAAAGTCTCACGGCCCTGCTTGACCGTGCCTTCCCGAGTCGCGCGCATGGCCGCCATGGCGACGACGTCGACGTCGGCACCAGTGAAATTCGCCCGCGCCACGGCGCGGTCGGCAAGCCGCCGCACGATCGCCTGCAGCCGGTCGTGGCTTTCGTGGTGCAGATGGTCGGCCTTGGTCGCGGCCACCAATATGCGGTCGATGCGTCTTGAAAACAGGTCGGTCAGGAAGTTGCCCCGGCCGGGCCGGAAACAGGACAGGATTTCGGTGACCGCGCGTTCCAGATCGGCCATAGCACCGGGGCCGGCGTTCAATGCCTGTAAGGCGTCGATGAGCACGATCTGCCGGTCGAGGCGCGTGATGTGTTCGCGAAAGAACGGTTTGACGACATACGTCTTGTAAGCCTCGTAGCGCCGCTCCATCATCGCCTGCAGCGATCCGGAGCGGGCGCGCCCGAGGCCGAGTTTCGGCAGCGGCGCAAAGGTCAGCGCCGGCGATCCTTCAAGATCGCCGGGCATCAGGAAGCGGCCGGGCGGTAGGGTCGAAAGCGCCCGCTCGTCAAGCTTGCAGGCCTTGAGGTAGGCGGCGAAGCTCTCGGCGAGACGGCGCGCCGTCATCTCGTCGGCGTCGTCGTTGGGGTCGACGGAGGCAGAGAGCGCCTGCCATTCCCGCGAAAGATCGACACGCACCGGCAACACGGCCATCTCGAAGGCCTCACGCGAAAAATCGGCGTAGGACTTGCCGAGCAGCGGCAGGTCGAGCAGCCATTCGCCGGGATAATCGACGACGTCGACGGACAATTTGCCGGCGGAAAACATGCGGCTCCAACCGGAGGCCGATTCGTATTCGATGGTGAGCCTCAGTTCGGAAATCGCACGCGTCGAGTCCGGCCAGACACGGTCGTCGACAAGAGCCGCGATGTGATCCTCGTACTGGAAGCGTGGTACGGCGTCGTCCGGCTGCTCTTCGAGAAAGGCCCTGGCGATGCGCCCCGATTTTTGTGCCTCAAACAGCGGCAAGCGTCCGCCATGGACCAGATTGTGCACAAAGGCCGAGATGAACACCGTCTTGCCGGCGCGGGACAGCCCGGTCACGCCAAGACGCAGCGACGGAGCGAAAAGCCCGGCAGCGCGGCCTGACAACGTATCCAAGGCGATCTTCGCCTCGTCGGTGAAAGTCGTCAGCGATGATGCCAAAATCTGTTCTCGCGGGGCCGGTCAGCCACCGATATAGGCTTTGAGGCGCGGCTTTGAAATGGCCTCAGATATCGGCAGGCGTCAGGAAGGCTTCGAGATAGCCGGCGCCAGGCGCAGCCTCCGCAAGACTGCCGTTGAACCGGACCACCGCAAGTGCGGAGGTCGGGAAGCCGTGGTTCAGCATGGCCCGCGCGGTCTCGTTGCCGTCGCCTGAGAGCGCCATGGCGAGATCCTCAATCATCGGATTGTGGCCAATGACGAGCAGGGCGTCCAGCCCGCCATTCTGCCGGACGGCAGCGAGGTACGCGGCGGCATCGTCGTTGTAGAGCGCGTCAAAGAACAGCACCCGGCCCGTGTCCGTATGGCCAGCTAAGCTTTCCAGCGTCTGGCGGGCACGCCTGGCGCTTGAGCACAGGGTGAGGCCCGGTACGTATTTGCGAGAACGCATCAGCACGCCCATCGCTTCGGCATCGGCGAAGCCAGATGTATAGAGCGGGCGGTCGAAGTCGGCGACGCCGGGCAGCGCCCAGCCGGCCTTCGCATGCCTCAGCAGGTAAAGTCTGGTCACCGGATCCCCGTTGTGCCGGGCACCGAACCCGTCAATACGCCGCAGGATTTGCCATCAGAAGAGCTCCGTGCGCAATGGCAAGCGTCCTTCAAGCATAGCGAATCATGTATGAATTCGGTCGTATTCTTCGCAAAAAGGGCATCGCGGATGCCGTTTGTCCGGGACTAACAATTGCGTGAAACAGTCGTCGATTGACCTTGTGCAGTTTTCGGTCCGCGAATATATAGGCGCCAAATTTGGGGTTTGTTGGGTGAGTCGAATGAACGACATCGTTACCGCCGATTACGTACCCTCCGAAGACGAGCCGTTCATGAACGAGCGGCAGAAATCCTACTTTCGCCTGAAGCTCGTCACCTGGAAGAACGACATCTTGCGCGAAGCGCGCGAAACTCTCGAAATCCTGCAGCAGGAAAACGCCAACCATCCCGATCTCGCCGATCGGGCTTCCTCAGAAACCGACCGCGCCATCGAACTTCGCGCCCGCGATCGCCAGCGAAAACTCATCTCGAAGATCGATTCCGCCCTCCAGCGCCTTGACGAAGGCACCTACGGCTATTGCGAGGAAACAGGCGAGCCGATCGCGCTGAAGCGGCTCGACGCGCGCCCGATCGCGACCTTGTCGATCGAGGCACAGGAGCGCCATGAGCGGCGCGAGAAGGTGTACCGCGACGACTGAGTCGGCGGGAAAAACAGAGCGGCATCGGTAAAGCGTTCAAAATGGCCGGTTTTCCGGCCATTTTCATTGGCCGTTCGCTATCAGCCTATCTTTTCTGATTGGACAACTCGCCGAGGAGCTTCGTCATCTCGTCGTCGAGAGAGGGCGATGCCTTCGCCACCGGCTTGCTCGGCGTTTGGCTGAAGCGTGGCTCGTCGAGGGAAACCTCCAGCTCCTTCATCAGCGCATCGTCGATCGACTCGTGCTGTGCCGGCGGCTCGTATCTCGCCGGGGAGTCCTGTCTTGTCGGCGGCGGCGCATGCCGTGAAGCATTGGCGTTGACGGATCCATAATTTGGCAACGGTGTGACGTTCGATGGCGGTTTCGGCGCCGGTGCCGGCATTGTTGCCGGCATTGTCGCCGTCTGGCGGGCTCGGACAGGGGTTGCGGCTACGCTTGCCGCCTGCGGCGGCGCTTGCCTCACCGGCGCGGCTGTGGTCTGAGCCGATCTTGCTGCCGGCTGGTGGCTGTTATCTCCGGTCAATGCCGGGCGGCGCAGCGCCGAGAGCCTGATGTCGCGCTCGACGACGACGTCGGTCGGACCACCGATCAAGAGCAGGTGCTCGATATCGTCGCGGCGCACCAGCACCAGCCGCCGGTGACTGTCGACCGCTGTGGCATCCATGACCGCCAGCCGCGTCTTGCGGTTCCTGCCGCCGGCGACGAATGTTCCGAAGGTCAGGCTGCGGACCAGCCTGATGATAAGAAGAATGATGAGCAGAAGGACAAGTACTGCAAACGTCCACAGGATTGCCGCGGCATAACCAGGACCCGCCACGCCATCCAGCCATTGCAGCATTGGTTCCCCCAAAATCAGCTTTCGAAGAGACGCGACACTAGACTGTTGCGGCAGGCCACCGCAAGTTGCCTTTCACGCTTCGTGAACAGCTTGAAACACCGGGAGCGGAACGGCGTCTTTTTAGCGGACATTTGCCGCCGGGCCTTTTCCCGACCCTGAGAATATGATTCAACCGACACCGGAATTCACGAGCAGGGGGAACATGGCCAAGGAAGCGCGCGGCGATTTCTATCCGGTACCTATCGTCGACCAGAACACGCGACCGGGCGCGGTCACCCGGCTCATCGTCTTCATCGTCGTCCTGACGGGGGCAGCGATCGTCTTCGGCCTTTTCCGCGAGCGACTTGGCGACCCATTCCTGCTCGGCATGCTTGGCGTGTTGGCGATGATCGGCGTCGGCTTTCTGTTCGCCACTGCGATCGGCTTCGTGCACGTCACGCCGCGCTCGACAAGCGACGAACTGTCGAAAGCTTTCGTCGATTCGATGTCGCAAGGCCTCCTGGTCACCGATACCAAAGGCCGGATCATCTACGCCAACCGGACCTATGCCGACATGACTGGCGCCGAGTCGGCCGCCGACCTCAAGACGGTCGAAGGTTTGCTTTCAGACGTTCCCGAGGCCTCAGTGACCATATACCGGCTGGCGTCAGGCCTGCGCGACGGCCAGGCGGGCGACGGCGAGTTTCGGCTCGCGCAGTCCATTCGGCCAGGCGCCGAATCGGGCGCGCGCTGGTACCGCGTCCGGGCCCGCGCGTTCAGCGTTCCAGGCCAGCGGCTGCCCATGCTTGCTTGGCAGCTTGCTGATATCTCGCGGGAACGGGCCGAGCAGGAGCGGTTCTTTCTCGACCTGCAAAAGGCCATCGATCACCTCGACCACGCGCCGGCCGGTTTCTTTTCGGCCGACCAGGAAGGCCGCGTCACCTATATCAACGCGACCCTTGCGGAGTGGCTGGGCATCGACCTGGCCAGCTTCACCCCCGGCGCCATCACGCTGCCGGAGATCGTCGCCGGCGACGGCATGGCGCTGGTCCGTTCGGTCAAGGCCGACGCGGGTACCACGCGCAATGCCGTTATCGATCTCGATCTGACGACGATGACCGGGGAGGCGTTGCCGGTGCGCTTCATGCATCGTGTTTCGGCCAGCCGAGAGGGGCTCAACGGCCCGACTCGCACCATCGTGCTCAACCGGACGCAAGGCGAGGACGCTTCGGCCGACCTTCGCGCCTCGGAAATACGCTTCACGCGATTCTTCAACTCGACGCCGATGGCGATTGCCGGCGTCGACCATGCCGGTCGCATCCTGCGCACCAATGCGCCGTTCCTGTCGCTATTTTCCTCGGTCGTCGACCGCGACGCGGTCGATCGGCGTGTGCGGCTGGATACGGTGATCCACGAGCGCGACCGGCCGGCCTTCGCCGCGGCGTTCGAAAAGGCACGCCAGCAACAGGCTGATATCGAGCCGATCGATACGGTGCTGCCCGGCAATGAGGAACGACACATACGCTTCTACGTCAATGCGGTCGCAGACGGCACCGGCGGCGAGGGCGCCGAGGAATCGGCCATCGTCTATGCCGTCGAGACCACCGAGCAAAAGGCCCTCGAGGGCCAGATGGCGCAGAGCCAGAAGATGCAGGCGGTCGGCCAGCTCGCCGGCGGCATCGCGCATGATTTCAACAATGTGCTGACCGCCATCATCATGGCCTCAGACCTGCTTTTGACCAACCACCGGCCGTCCGATCCGTCGTTCCCGGACATCATGAACATCAAGCAGAATGCCAACCGGGCGGCCTCGCTGGTGCGGCAGTTGCTGGCCTTCTCGCGCAAGCAGACGCTGCGACCGGAGGTGCTCAACCTGACCGACGTGCTCGCCGACCTAAGGATGCTGCTTGCCCGTCTGGTCGGCAACGATATCAAGCTCAAGATCGACCATGGCCGCGACCTGTGGCCGGTCAGGGTCGATATCGGGCAGTTCGAGCAAGTGGTGGTCAATCTGGCGGTCAATGCGCGCGATGCGATGCCGGCCGGCGGCGACCTCACCGTTCGCACCCGCAACGTCAGCGCCGGGGAATGCAAGACCTTTTCCTATCGCGAACTTACTCCGGCCGACTATGTGCTGGTCGAGGTCGAGGACAGCGGCAGCGGTATCGCGCCTGATGTGCTGAAAAAGATCTTTGAGCCCTTCTTCACGACAAAGGAGGTTGGCAAGGGAACGGGCCTCGGCCTGTCCATGGTCTATGGCATCATCAAGCAGACAGGCGGCTTCATCTTCTGCGATTCCGAAGTCGGCAAGGGATCCCTGTTCCGCATCTTCCTGCCGCGGCACATTGCGGAGGCAAGGAAGGCGGGCGAGGCTGGAGAAGTGCCGGCCGCACCTGCCAAGATCGCCGACTCAGCCAAGGATCTGTCGGGCTCGGCCACGGTGCTGCTGGTCGAGGACGAGGACGCCGTGCGCATGGGCGGCATGCGTGCACTGAAGTCGCGCGGCTACACCGTCCACGAGGCGTCGTCGGGCGTCGAGGCGCTTGAAGTCTACGAAGCGCTCGGCGGCAAGGTCGACATCGTGGTCTCGGACGTGGTGATGCCGGAAATGGACGGCCCGACGCTGCTTGGCGAATTGCGCAAGCGGCAGCCCGACATCAAGTTCATCTTCGTGTCCGGATATGCGGAAGACGCGTTCGCCAAGAACTTGCCGGCCGACGCACATTTCGGCTTTTTGCCCAAGCCGTTTTCGCTCAAGCAATTGGCCACGATCGTCAAAGACATGCTGGAATCCTGACCCTTCCAATGCTCCGCTTGCGCAATGCCGTGAGACTGCCATGATTGCAGGCGAAACGGGCGACGGGTTTTGGAAAGCATACCGTGACGCCACACAACGAGGCCAGCAAGGGCGACTACGCAAGCACGGTGCTGCTGCCGGGCGATCCGCAGCGCGCTGAGTGGATGGCACAGACTTTTCTGGAGGCGCCGCGCTGCGTCAACCGCCGCCGCGGCGCGCTTGGTTTTACCGGCCTGTTTCGCGGCAAGCCTATCAGCATCCAGTCCACCGGCATCGGCGTCCCGTCATTCCTGGTCTACGTGCACGAGCTGCTGGATTTCTATGGTGCGAAAACACTGATCCGCACCGGCACCTGCGGCGGGCTGACCGCCGAGCTGGCGCTGCGCAGTCTGGTGATCGCGCAATCGGTGCGCGGTGAAAGCTCAGAAAGCGTTCAGAGTTTCGGGCTCTATCGTGCCAACGCCAGCCCCGATCCGGCATTGTTGGCCCAGGCGTTGACCCGGGCCGCCGAACTCGGCATCGACCAGCGGGCCGGCCTGACCATCTGCAGCGATATTTTTTATCATCCGCAGGGGCGTGAGCGCTTTGCCGAAGCGCAGGCACAGGGCGCGCTCGCCGTGGACATGGAAACCAGCGCGCTCTACCGCATCGCGGCCGATTTTGGTGCCCGGGCACTGTCGATCCTGACCGTCGTCGACAATGTGGCAACCGGCGAGCAGACCGACTATTCCGAACGCCAGGGGCTTTTCACCAATATGACCCGGCTGGCGCTCGACGTGGCGGCGGAGAGCTAGGCGGCTTTCTGCCTTCCGGTGCTAATTCTCACGAGGTTGCGCATATTTTTTTCAACGTTTGGTGCAGGTCGAGGCGGTAAAGGCACCGTCCGGCTGCTTCATGATGATGTCGAAGGAGGGGGTGGTTCCGCTTTCCAGCGTCGCTTGCGTAAGCGAGATCGAGTTGCCGCCGGCGGTGTAGCCGCCGAGCGGACCCAGCCAGGTGATCACGCCGTCTGCATCCATCTGATAATTATAACTCTGCGTCGCGGTGCCGAAGCTCACCGGACCGCTATAGACGTTTCCGTTGATGGTGATGTCGCCGAGGCTGAGGAACATGCCAAGCAGATAGACTTCGCAATGATAGGGGCCGTCCGGCAGCTTGCCGTCGCTGAAGCCGGCGCGCGCTACGGTCGTCGTCGCCAGCAGAAGCATGGTGATGAAAATGCAAGACGTTCGGAAGGCCATGGCGTCGCTCGTTTAAGGGTTCGAACTTGCCCCATTTCGCTGCGGCGCTGCAATCCTCGCCAGCGCTCAAATGATGCTGCTCAAAATTCGGGCATTGGCCCGTATATGAGTAAAACTTAGGCTGATACGGGTGATCTTTTCTCAGTTCGAACCTGGCAGGCGAGGTTCATCTCCTGCGCCTAATGCATTAACCGACTGACAGAGCTGGGAAATCTCAGATCCTCCGATTTTGCTCCGGTGATTGGCACAGCCGTTGCATGGTCTGTTCCGATGCAGTTAACCAGCTTGGGAGTTTAAAAGTATGAGGGGCAGTTTCTCGACAATAACAAAAATGTTTTCGGCCGGCGTGGTCACCGCCGGCCTGCTGATGAGCATTCCCGCCAAGGCGGCCGACGACACCATCAAGGTCGGCATCCTCCATTCGCTGTCAGGAACCATGGCGATCTCGGAGACGACGCTGAAGGACGCCATGCTGATGCTCATCGAAGAGCAGAATGCCAAGGGTGGCCTGCTCGGCAAGAAGCTCGAGGCGGTGGTCGTCGATCCGGCTTCCAACTGGCCGCTGTTCGCAGAAAAAGCGCGCGAGCTGATCTCGAAGGACAAGGTCGCGGCGGTGTTCGGCTGCTGGACCTCGGTGTCGCGCAAATCGGTGCTGCCGGTGTTCAGCGAACTCGACAACATCCTGTTCTACCCGGTTCAATATGAGGGCGAGGAGAGCGAGCGCAACGTGTTCTACACCGGTGCGGCGCCGAACCAGCAAGCCATTCCCGCGGTCGACTATCTGATGAGCGAGGATGGCGGTTCGGTGAAGCGCTGGGTGCTCGAAGGCACCGACTATGTCTATCCGCGCACCACCAACAAAATTCTTGAAGCCTATCTGAAGGCGAAGGGCGTTGCTGCCGAAGACATCATGGTCAACTATACGCCGTTCGGCTTCTCCGACTGGCAGACCGAAGTCTCGGCAATCAAGAAGTTCGGCTCGGCTGGCAAGAAGACCGCTGTCGTCTCGACCGTCAACGGCGACGCCAACGTGCCGTTCTACAAGGAACTCGGCAATCAGGGCATCAAGGCCGAGGATATTCCGGTCATGGCCTTCTCGGTTGGTGAGGAAGAGCTTGCCGGTCTCGACACCGCGCCGCTCGTCGGCCATCTCGCCGCCTGGAATTATTTCGAGAGCGTCGACACGCCCGAGAACGCGAAGTTCATCGCCGATTGGCACAAATTCATCAAGAACGACAAGCGCACCACCAACGACCCAATGGAAGCCCACTATATCGGCTTCAACATGTGGGTGAAGGCGGTAGAGAAGGCCGGTACCACCGATCCGGACAAGGTCATCGACGCCATGGTCGGTGTCTCGGTGCCGAACCTGACCGGCGGTTATTCGACCATGATGCCGAACCATCATATCACCAAGCCGGTGCTGATCGGCGAAATCCAGGCCGACGGCCAGTTCGAAACCGTCTCGCAGACGCCGGGCCTGGTGATGGGCGACGAGTGGTCCGACTACCTGCCTGATTCCAAGGATCTGATCTCCGATTGGCGCGCGCCTCTATCCTGCGGCAACTTCAACGTTGCCACCGGCAAATGCGGCGGCAAGGGAACCAACTAATCCTCCCGGTCTGTCCTCCCAGACCGCAAAGCCTCCGGGCGGGCTCCTTCTCCAGCCTGCCCGGAGGCGACATTCAACCTCCAAGAGCCACCAGAAACCGATGATCCTGATCCGCGCGATTGGCCTGATGCTGCTGCTCCTCCTGGGGGCGCTGCTGCCGTCGAACGCCAGCGAAGCAGATCTGCGCGCCGTCATCGCCAAATTCGCCACTGCCGCCAATTTTCCGGCGATCGAAGCCGTCGTGCGCGAGCTTGCGGCTTCCGGCGATCCGGCCGTCGAACGGCCGCTTGCCGCGCTTGCGGAGGGCAGCCTTTACGTCCGCAAGGCCGATTCACTGGTCTTTGTCGGCAAGGAGAGCGGCGACGGTATTGAGCTGCTCGATGCGCTCACCGGCGAAAAATCGGGCGAAGCTGCCAAGGCCGACATCACCAAGATCAAAGTCAACAACACGCTGCGCCGCGTCATCCGCGACGCGCTGGGCACACTGACGCTTGGCTCCAAGGACCCGGCCGTGCGCATTGCCGCCGCCGACACCATGTTCAAGACGCCGGACGCGGCAAACATCGAGCCGCTCGACACCGCCATCGCCAATGAGAGCGTGGCAAGCGTCAAGGCGCTGCTCGAACATGCCCGCGCCGCGTCGGTTCTCGTTTCCGACAGGCTGGAGGCCGACAAACTGGCGGCTATCGCTCTCATCGGCGCGCGCGGCGACCGCGATGCGGTGTCGCTGCTCACGCCTGTAGAGGCCAATTCCGAAGGTGCGGTGAAGGACGCGGCGACGGCTGCGATCGCCAATATCAATTCGACGCTGGCGCTGTGGGATGCCGGCCAGAATATCTGGTACGGCATATCGCTCGGATCGGTGCTGCTGCTGGCGGCGATTGGCCTGGCCATCACCTTCGGCGTCATGGGCGTCATCAACATGGCGCATGGCGAGATGGTCATGCTCGGTGCCTACACGACCTTCGTCGTGCAGGAGGTGATCCGGAATTCCTTTCCCGGTCTGTTCGACTGGTCGCTGGTCATCGCCTTGCCGCTGGCCTTCCTAGTGGCGGCGCTCGTCGGCCTTGTCATTGAGCGCGGGCTGATCCGCTTCCTCTACGGCCGGCCGCTGGAGACGCTGCTGGCGACATGGGGTGTGTCGCTGATCCTGCAGCAGGCCGTACGCACCATCTTCGGGCCGACCAACCAGGAGGTAGGCAACCCGTCATGGATGTCCGGCTCGTTCAATATCGGCCAGCTTGCCGTGACATGGAACCGGCTCTGGATCCTGGTATTCGCGCTTGGCATGTTCGCGGTGCTGCTTCACGTGATGAAGCGCACGCCTTGGGGGCTGCAGATGCGTGCCGTCACCGCCAACCGCCGCATGGCCGCCTCGATGGGCATCAGGACGCCGTGGGTCGACGCCCTGACGTTTGCACTCGGCTCCGGCATTGCCGGCATAGCCGGTGTCGCGCTCAGCCAGATCGACAACGTCTCGCCCAATCTCGGTCGTGGCTACATCATCGATAGCTTCATGGTCGTCGTCTTCGGCGGTGTCGGCAATCTCTGGGGCACGCTGGTCGGCGCCTTCTCGCTCGGCATCGTCAACAAGTTCCTCGAACCTTATGCCGGAGCGGTGCTCGGCAAGATCGTCGTCCTGGTGCTGATCATCCTGTTCATCCAGAAACGCCCGCGCGGCTTGTTTGCGCTCAAGGGCAGGTCGGTGGAAGCATGATCACGGGACGTTTCTTTGCCGCCGGCGCCGATCGTCGCGTCGCCATCACCATCTTCGTCCTGCTGGCGGCCGCCATCGTCGTGCCGCTGCTCAACCTTGCGGTCTCGCCGACAAGTTCCTTCTACGTGCCGTCTTATATCGTGGCGCTCACCGGCAAATATCTCTGCTACGCACTGCTCGCCTTGGCGCTCGATCTCGTCTGGGGCTATTGCGGCATCCTCTCGCTCGGCCACGGCGCCTTCTTCGCGCTCGGCGGCTATGCGATGGGCATGTACCTGATGCGCCAGATCGGCTCGCGAGGCGTCTACGGCAATCTGCTGCTGCCCGACTTCATGGTGTTCCTGAACTACAAGGAATTGCCGTGGTTCTGGTATGGCTTCGACCATTTCTGGTTCGCGGCGGTCATGGTGCTTGCGGTGCCCGGCCTGCTCGCCTTCGTCTTCGGCTGGTTTGCGTTCCGCAGCCGCGTCACCGGCGTCTATCTGTCGATCATCACCCAGGCGATGACCTATGCGCTGCTGCTTGCCTTTTTCCGCAACGACATGGGTTTCGGCGGCAATAACGGCCTGACCGATTTCAAGGACATTCTAGGCTTCAACGTGCAGGCCGACATGACACGCTCGGCGCTTTTCGCGGCCAGCGCCGTCATGCTCGCGTTTGCCGTCTTCGTCACCTGGGCAATCGTCGGTTCCAAATACGGCAAGCTTTTGATGGCGGTGCGCGACGCCGAAAGCCGCACGCGCTTTCTCGGCTGGCGGGCAGAGAACGTCAAACTGTTCGCCTTCACCGTGTCGGCGGTGATGGCCGGCATCGCCGGTGCGCTTTACGTGCCGCAGGTCGGCATCATCAACCCTGGCGAGTTCGAGCCGTCCAATTCGATCGAGGTGGTGGTGTGGGCGGCCGTCGGCGGGCGCGGCACCATCGTCGGACCGATCATTGGCGCGCTTCTGGTCAATGCCGGTAAATCCTGGTTCACCGGCGTGCTGCCGGAGTTCTGGCTGTTTGCGCTGGGCGGCCTGTTTGTCGCCGTCACGCTGTTCCTGCCCAAGGGCATCATCGGCATGTGGGATTCCTGGCGCGGCAATGCCAAGGCGCTGCGGGCAGCCTCGATTGCCGAGGAAGCCGGCACCGATCCTGACACGCCGGTGCCGCCGAAAACCGATCGCTCGGCGGCGAGAAGGCCGGGCGACTGGTCGGCCTCCGGTGCCGAACCGCAGCCGGCGGAGTGATGGCCTGATGTCGAAGAGCAACACCATCCTCTATCTCGACGGCGTGTCGGTTTCCTTCGATGGTTTTCGCGCCATCAACAACCTGTCGCTGGTGCTCGACAAGGGCGAGATGCGGGCGATCATCGGCCCCAACGGCGCCGGCAAGACGACGATGATGGACATCGTCACCGGCAAGACGCGGCCCGACGCGGGCGAGGTCTTCTTCGACGGCGAGGTCGACCTGACTAAACACGACGAGGCCGAAATCGCCATGATGGGCATCGGCCGTAAATTCCAGAAGCCGACCGTCTTCGAAAGCCACACGATCGAGGACAATCTGATGCTGGCGCTGAAAGGCCCGCGCTCGATCTTCCCGGCACTGTTCCATCGTCGCTCGGCCGCGGAAGCGCGGCAGATCGACGACATTCTCGGCATCATCCGGCTTGGCGACAAGCGCGACGAACTCGCCGCCAATTTGAGCCATGGCCAAAAACAATGGCTCGAGATCGGCATGCTTTTGGCGCAGGATCCGAAGCTGCTGCTGGTCGACGAACCGGTTGCCGGCATGACAGACGCCGAGACTGAGGAAACCGCGCGGCTGCTTAGAGACATCGCGCGCGACCATTCGATCATCGTCGTCGAGCACGACATGCATTTCGTGCGCGAGCTCGGCGTCAAGGTTACCTGCCTGCACGAAGGCTCGGTACTTTCCGAGGGCTCGCTCGACTTCGTTTCGGCCGACGAGCGCGTCGTCGAAGTCTACCTGGGGAGATGAGCATGGTCTGGCGCGTTCCGTTCCATCATTTCGACCTTTCGTTTTTCAGGCGTTGGAGAAAGCGCTGACCATGCTCGAAGTCTCCAATGCCACGCTGCATTACGGCGCCGCCCAGGCGCTGCGCGGCGTCTCGCTAAAGGCCGGCGCCGGCAAGATCACCTGTGTGCTCGGCCGCAACGGCGTCGGCAAAACCAGTTTGATGAGATCGATCGTCGGCCATCACCGGCTGACGAGCGGAAGTGTTGCCTTCGAGGGGAAGGCGCTCGACCGGAGCGCGGCGTATGATCGCGCCCGGTCGGGCATCGCATTCGTGCCGCAGGGCAGGGAGATCTTTCCACTGCTTACGGTGCGGGAAAACCTCGAATCGGGATTCGCGCCGCTGAAGCGCGCCGACCGCAACATTCCCGGTCACGTCTTCGAGCTGTTTCCGGTGCTGAAGCAGATGCTCGCGCGCCGCGGCGGCGATCTGTCCGGCGGCCAGCAGCAGCAGCTTGCCATCGGCAGGGCACTGGTGATGCGGCCGAAACTGCTGGTGCTCGACGAGCCGACCGAAGGCATCCAGCCGTCGATCATCAAGGATATCGGCCGCGCCATCCGCTATCTGCGCGACCAAGCCGGCATTGCCGTGCTTTTGGTCGAACAATATCTCGATTTCTGCCGGGAATTGGCCGACGAGGTCAATATCATGGACCGCGGCCAGATCGTCCATACCGGCCCCGCCGAGGATCTCGACCGGGCGGACGTGCGGAAATTCCTGACCGTCTGAATTCTTATTGATTCTATTACTTTGCAACTCTGGCGCGCCGAAGATTGCGTGCTAGATTTTGCTTGGCCTTGGTGAGTCGGCCGCTTTCCGTACCAGTTCCAAATTGGCAGATCAGGGGAAGGCGCGGGCCGCTTGCGCGCAAGCCGCTCCCTCCAGCGATCTGTTGTCGTCCAACATTTCGGGTGCTTGGGAGCCAGGGCCAGACGATGGAGCGCTATGTCGAGGACTACCAGAAACGACGGCTCACGGAGCGTGTCGACATCATAACCGCCATCAATATTCTGAAATCGCAGGGATATGAACACGACGAACTTATCGCGGAGATCACCAAGGTCTTCTATGTCGATCTCGATGCTTTCAACGAGATCGTCAGGGTTGATCGGCGTCCGGACGAGCGCGCCGCATAGGCGGTAGTCTAGGAGCCGGCCAGCCGGACCGCCGACAGCGGGGCGTCAGCCTGCGACCCGCTTCATCAGCGCGATGGCGCCGAATGGAGCGCGGACCTTGCCCTCGGTGATGAAGTAGACGAACACGTCGCGTGGCTTGACCGGCGCGTCGGTCGAAGGATCGGCGCGCGGCAGCTCGGCCGGTACCTTGCCCTGCGCCCAAGTCTTGGCGCGGGCCGCCCATTCGTCGAGCGCCTTGGGCGTATAGCAATCGGGATTGTCGTCGCTGCCGGTCTGCAGCCGCGCATAGATGAAATCGCCGGTGACGTCGGCAATCGCTGGATATTTAGCATGATCAGCAAAAACGATCGCGACCTTGTGCTTGCGTGCCAAGGCGGCGAACTCGGGCACGACGAAGCTGTCATTGCGCACCTCGACCGCGTGGCGCAGCGCAACGCCGTCCTGCTTCTCCGGCAATAGCTTGAGGAACGCCTCGAAGTCGTCCGGGTCGAACCGCTTGGTCGGCGCGAACTGCCACAGGATCGGCCCAAGCTTGTCGCCAAGTGCCGCGACGCCCGACCCGAGGAAGCGCATCACCGATTCGCCGGCCTCGCCGAGCACGCGGCGGTTGGTGACGAAGCGGTTGCCCTTCAGCGAATAGACGAAACCATCCGGCGCCTCGTTGGCCCATTTGACGAAGGTCGGCTCCTTGAAGCTCGAATAATAGGTGCCGTTGACCTCGATGGTCGGCACCTGCCGGCTGGCGTAATTCAGCTGCTTGGCCTTCGACAATTTGTCCGGGTAGAAGGACGTGTCCCAGGGCTCGAAGGTCCAGCCGCCCATGCCAGCGCGGATTGTTCCTGATTGAGTCATGGTAGTCCTCCCGGTTTGCAGAAAAAGGATCACGCGATGGCGGTCGTCTCGACGGCTTTCGCCATGTCGACGACCGTCCATCCTGGCCGATATGGATTGGGCCGGCGACCCGTTTCGCGAAAGCCGTAGGCCTTATACAACGAAACGTTCCGTTCCATTCTGGAATTGGTGTAGAGTCGGATTTCAGGCAAGCTCCACAGGCGCGTCTGTTGCTCGGCCCAGTCGAGCAGCGCTATGCCGAAACCCTTGCCTTGAAAGGCGGGCGCAACGGCGACGCTGAAGATCACTGTGTGGTCATCGTGCCGTTCGAGAACGATCAGGCCGGCCGGCTGTCCGTACTGCTCCGAAAGCCAGACCTCGCCGCGTTCTATGCGCGGCGCATAGTCCTCGGTGACGGGGATCGGCGGCGCTCCGAACAGGGCAGTGTAGGGCGCGTAGGCGTCGGTGGTGAGCGAGATCACCGTAGGGAGATCATCGGCCCGAGCGGCTCTCATGATCAAAACTGGCCCGCGCCGGCAGCGGCCGCAATCACCTTGTCCATGCCGGCGGCGATCGCAGCGACGGCATTGCGACTAGCGTCGCCCAAGCCGTGGCGTTCCGCCAGCCAGTGTGCGTCATTGTAGGAGAGCCAGACCGTGCCTTGCTCGTCCTCCCAAGCCAGCGCCTTGACCGGCAGATCGATGCCGGCAAGCTGCCGGTCCTGCATCAGTGGCGTACCGCCTTTGGGATTGCCGAAAATCAGGAGCTGGGTTGGACGCAGTGATGTTTCGACATTGCGCGCACCGGCGGCGTGGTCAATGCGGGCGAAGACCAGCAATCCTGCACGTTCCACAGTCTCGACCAGGCGATCGATGGTTTCGGCCACGCCGAAGCTGCTTTGGACCGTGATGAGACCGTTCTTTGCCATCACTCCGCCGCTTCGCGCTTGCCTCCGGGGCGCCGCTCCAGCAATTCCCTCAGGAACTGCCCGGTATAGCTGCGCTTTTCGCGAACGATGTCCTCCGGCGTGCCGGACGCCACCAGCTCGCCGCCGCCGTCACCACCTTCGGGGCCAAGATCGAGAACCCAGTCAGCGGTCTTGATCACCTCTAGATTGTGCTCGATGACGACGACCGTGTTGCCCTGGTCGACCAGCTCGTGCAGCACTTCAAGCAGCTTGGCGACATCGTGGAAATGCAGGCCGGTGGTCGGTTCGTCGAGGATGTAGAGCGTTTTGCCGGTTGCCTTGCGCGACAGTTCCTTGGCGAGCTTGATGCGCTGCGCTTCGCCGCCCGATAAAGTCGTCGCCTGCTGGCCAACATGGATGTAGCCGAGGCCGACCCGTTTCAGCGTCTCCAGCTTGTCGCGCACGCCGGGCACGGCGGCGAAGAAATCGACGCCTTCCTCGACCGTCATGTCGAGCACGTCGGCGATGGACTTGCCCTTGAACAGCACGTCGAGCGTCTCGCGGTTGTAGCGCTTGCCGTGGCAGACATCACAGGTGACATAGACGTCGGGCAGAAAATGCATCTCGATCTTGATGACGCCGTCGCCCTGGCAGGCCTCGCAGCGGCCGCCCTTGACGTTGAACGAGAAACGGCCCGGCTGGTAGCCGCGCGCCTTGGCCTCCGGCAGGCCGGCGAACCAGTCGCGGATCGGCGTGAAGGCGCCGGTATAGGTTGCAGGGTTGGAGCGCGGGGTGCGCCCGATCGGCGACTGGTCGATATCGATGACCTTGTCGAGGAATTCCAGCCCTTCGATGCGGTCGTGATCGGCAGGATGCTCACGCGAGCCCATGATGCGGCGTGACGCCGCCTTGAACAAGGTCTCGATCAGGAAGGTCGACTTGCCGCCGCCGGACACGCCGGTGACGGCGGTAAACGTGCCGAGCGGGATTTCAGCGGTGACGTTCTTCAGATTGTTGCCGCGCGCGCCGACGATCTTCAGCCGGCGGTTCTTTTTCGCCTCGCGCCGAACCGCAGGCGTCGCCACTTCGAGCTCGCCCGACAGATATTTGCCGGTGATCGAGGCGGGCGTCGCCATGATCTGCTGCGGTGTGCCCTGGGCGATGATGTGACCGCCATGGATGCCGGCGGCCGGGCCGATATCGACGACGTAGTCGGCATGCAGGATGGCATCCTCGTCGTGCTCGACGACGATGACCGTGTTGCCGATGTCGCGCAGATGCTTCAGCGTGTCGAGCAGGCGGGCATTGTCGCGCTGATGCAGGCCGATCGACGGCTCGTCGAGCACGTAGAGCACGCCGGTCAGGCCGGAGCCGATCTGCGAAGCGAGGCGGATGCGCTGGCTCTCGCCGCCCGACAGCGTGCCGGAGTTGCGCGACAGCGTCAGATAGTCGAGACCGACATCGTTGAGGAAGCGCAGCCGCTCGCGGATTTCCTTGAGCACGCGCACTGCGATCTCGTTCTGCTTGTCGTTAAGCGAAGCAGGCAAATCGGTGAACCACTGGTCAGCCTTGCGGATCGACAGCTCGGTGACCTCGCCAATGTGCTTGCCGGCGATCTTGACTGCGAGCGCCTCGGGCTTCAGCCGGTAGCCGCGGCAGGCCGGGCAGGGCGTGGCCGACATGAAGCGCTCGATCTCCTCGCGCATCCAGGCGGATTCGGTTTCCTTCCAGCGGCGCTCGAGATTGGGGATGACGCCCTCGAAGGTCTTGGTCGTCTTGTAGGAGCGCAGCCCGTCATCATACTGGAAGGCGATTTCGCGCTCGCCAGTGCCGTGCAGGATGGCTTGCTTTGCCTCTTCGCTCAAATCCTTGAACTTGTCGCCGAGCTTGAAGCCATAGGCAACGCCCAGCGCTTCCAGCGTCTGCGCATAATAGGGTGAGGTCGACTTCGCCCACGGGCTGACGGCGCCGGCACGCAGCGAGACATTCTCGTCGGGCACGACCAGGCTGGCGTCAATGGCGCGCTGGCTGCCGAGCCCGTCACAGGTCGGGCAGGCGCCGAACGGATTGTTGAACGAGAACAGCCTGGGCTCGATCTCGGGAATGGTGAAGCCGGACACCGGGCAGGCGAATTTTTCCGAGAACAGCATGCGCTCATGCGTCTCGTTCTTCGACTTGTTGACCGAATCCTCGCCGGTCTGGCTGGCGTCGAGCGGCTTGTCGGCAAATTCCGCCACCGCCAGCCCGTCGGCCAGCTTCAGCGCAGTCTCGATGGAATCGGCGAGCCGCGTCGCCAGATCGCCGCGCACGACGATGCGGTCGACGACGACGTCGATGTCGTGCTTGTACTTCTTGTCCAGCGCCGGCACGTCGGCGATCTCGTAGAAGACGCCGTCGACCTTGACGCGCTGAAAACCCTTTTTCTGCAGCTCGAGCAGTTCCTTGCGGTACTCGCCTTTGCGGCCGCGCACCATCGGTGCCAGGATGAACAGCCGGGTGCCCTCTTCGACCGCAAGCACCCGGTCGACCATCTGCGAAACCGTCTGGCTCTCGATCGGCAGGCCGGTGGCCGGCGAATAGGGGATGCCGACGCGGGCGAACAAAAGCCGCATATAATCGTAGATCTCGGTGACGGTGCCGACCGTCGAGCGCGGGTTCTTCGAGGTGGTCTTCTGCTCGATGGAGATGGCCGGCGACAGGCCGTCGATCTGGTCGACGTCCGGCTTCTGCATCATCTCGAGGAATTGCCGTGCGTAGGCCGAAAGGCTCTCGACATAGCGGCGCTGGCCTTCGGCATAGATGGTGTCGAAGGCAAGCGACGACTTGCCGGACCCCGACAGGCCGGTCATGACAATCAGGCTGTCACGCGGCAGGTCGAGATCGACATTCTTCAGATTGTGTTCGCGTGCCCCGCGAATGGAGAGATATTTATGGTCGGCCATCGCCGGTCGCCGCCTCAGAATCTGGAATTCGTGGGATGGGCGGGTTTTCCCGACCACCCCCTATGTAGGTAATTTCGCCGCCTTTTCGAGAGACGCCACAACTCTCGACCAATGCGTTTAACCGCCTTTCGCGCGAACGGGCAAGCGGAAAGAACAAAGGCCGAACACGCTCCTGACAAAAGCTGCCCCTACAGCCGGCTTCACAATGCGTCTCGCGATCACATTTTTCGGTAATCGGCTATTCAAGGTTGACGTCCATGGGTCACGGGGGCAGACTCCAAACGTCAACGAAGCCGGCCGTCTTTCGATGGCCTCGCGGCCTGGGGCTAGCCAGCGAGACGCCGCGGGTTATGCGATGAGCGCTTCGACGACGACAGTCGCAACGAACAGAAGGAGAGCAGAGGCATGACTCCACCGGATAGTTCCTTGAGGCTCCACGTGTCGCTGGAGCCGCGGCAGGTATAAGTAGCCAGGTCAGGCGTTTAGCGCTACCTGCCAACGTTGACCTGCCGATCCCCACAACAATCAGAGACTGCTAGTCGGATCGTCGGCTGAATGCCGCGAAGCATCCGAAATAAAAAGCCGGCAGTACACTCCCGGCAATTTGGATTTTAGATCCAAGAAGCCCCGTCAGTTGCACAAGCAATGGCGGGGCTGTTCGTTTGAAGCGCACATTTGTGGTGCATACCAGGCGAACTTAGCGGCTGGGAGGCCTGATCCCGCCGGTGGCGACATCGATGGTGATGCTACCGGAAATCCGAACTTCGGTATCGCCGATCTTGAATGTGCCGTAGCCGCTGCTGGGAACCGCCCCGTCGGGCTCGGGCTGCAGCGCTGGCTCGGCGATGCGATAGTCGCTGGTCACACCGGGCAGGGCGCCCCTTTGCGCCGACGTCGAATTATCTTGGGCAAATGCCGTGCCCACCAGCATGTTCGTGCCCGCAATGGCGGCAATGGCAAGGTATAGGCTGGGTGAACGGCTGGCGGTCATCACCTGACTATAGTGCGGCGATAGCGCCGAAGCCAGACCGGCGGCGCTGAAAGTTGCCGGCCCTTATATCGCTTCGAAGGTGCTTCACGCGGCCTGTTTGCGAGTGTCGAAAACATGGTCGACGAGGCCCCAATCCTTGGCCTCCTGCGCGGTCATGAAAAAGTCGCGGTCGAGCGTGCGTTCCACTTCTTCGTAGGTGCGGCCGCAATGCTGGGCGTAAAGATCGGTCATGCGCCGCTTGGTGCGAAGGATGCCCTCGGCATGGCGCTGGATGTCGGAGGCCTGGCCCTGGAAACCGCCGAGAGGCTGATGCAGCACGATGCTGGCGTTGGGCAATGCGATGCGCCGCCCCGGCGTGCCCGCCATCAAGAGGAACGAGGCCATCGAGGCGGCGAAGCCCATACAAACGGTGGAGACCGGGCAGCTGATGTACTGCATCGTGTCGTAGATGGCGAAACCGCTGGTCACCACGCCGCCCGGCGAGTTGATGTAGAGCGAGACCTCCTTGTCGGGATTGTCGGATTCCAGCGACAGAAGCTGGGCGCAGACCAGCGCCGAGGTGCCGTCGTCGATCGGGCCGTTGATGAAGACGATGCGCTCGCGCAGCAGCCGCGAAAATATGTCGAAGGCGCGTTCGCCGCGGCTCGACTGCTCGATCACCATCGGCACCAGATTGGCAAGGCCGCTCATCGTTTCTCTCCGTTGACTATTGTCGTTCAGGCCGCGCGCAGGAAGAGGCGCGGGATGTTGGCGGCGATCTGCTTGTGCCTGGGATTGCGCGCTTCAAACGAAAGCCGACAGCCGGCGCCTGCCATCGCGATCTCCGGCATCGCTGCCCGAGCAAAACCATCATGGACGATGCGCAGATGCGTGCCGCCGGAAACGGTGCGATCGAGCGTAAAGGTGACGATGCTGTCCACCGGGCTGTCGTCCATTGGGCTGTCCACCGGGCTGCCGGGCGGCGCCTGCGTATCGCCGGGCGCCGGCCGTTCCCGCCAGGAATAGCGCAGCAGCCGTCCGGGATCGGCGTCGAGGATTTCGCATTCGATCGGCGCCTCCGGCGCTTTAAAGGCAAAGCGGCTACCGATCTTTGGTTCAATGTCGTTCGGCATCATCCAGGCCGCGAGCAGGTCCGGCACCGTCAGCGCCCGCCACACCTTTTCCGGCGGCTCCGGCAGCTCGCACTCGAACTCGATCTTGTCTGCCGCCATTTCCGCGCGTTCTTTGCCTCGGCTGGTCATTGGTCCATGTCCTTCAAAACCGTCTTGAGCCTTTCGATGCGCTCTGGCCAGAACGCGCGGTAGCGTTCGATCCAGCCGAGCAGTGGCGCAAGCCCCTTCGGATCGGCGCGGTAATAGGCGTTGCGACCGGCCCGGCGCTCGACCACGAGGCCGGCGCCGCGCAGCACGGCGAGGTGTTGCGATACCGCCGGCTGCGATACCGGCATGCCAGTGCGCAGTTCCGACACCGTCATCTCGCCGCCGGCGAGCCGCTCATAGACGGCGCGACGCGTCGGATCGGCCAGTGCCCGAAAAATCTCTGCTTCGATCATGTCAAAAGCATAAGTCGATACTTATCGGTTTGGCAAGCCGTGTTTTTAAGACAGGCGGTGTTTTTTAAGACGGGCGAGGTTTTACAAACTCGCTGGAAGCCAGCGTCTCACCATGTCAGGGGATCCGTTGAACGTCGCCTCGAAAACTGGTGACGCGAGCACGGCATGGATATGAAGCATTTCGGAGCCGACGTTTCGGAAGCCATGTCGCCTGCGCGCGGCAACAACAAGCGACTGTCCGGCAGTCAAGACGACATGCTCTTCGTCGATCCACATCTCGGCCTTGCCAGCGATGACGGTAAGCACTTCCTCGACCGGGTGCCAATGTGTCGGGGCGCCAACCGCTGGTTCGACCCATTGTTCGAATATGCAAAGTTGAGTTGCGCCGTTGCGGGCCGAGACATGCATTCGGGTCTTTACCCCCGCCCGCCATTCTTCTTGCGGCTGATAGTCATGCGCGACCGTCTTCATGCGTTCGCCTCGATCCCATGGTCTGTGGAAATTCGACGCCAAGACACTACTTCTTACTGACAACTATTGACAGTGCAGGGCCTGTACTATAGAACGAAAAGAGAACAAAAACGTTGTGGGAAAAGGCAGCGACGGCAGGCAGGGCTTATCCATAGCCTGTAAGGTGCAGCGACAGAAATCTGGTTTCGGATGAGCGCGGAGAAGTATCATGGCGGGTAGCGTCAACAAGGTCATTCTGGTGGGCAACCTCGGGGCGGACCCTGAAATCCGCCGCCTGAATTCGGGTGACCCGGTTGTCAACATCCGCATCGCGACGTCGGAAAGCTGGCGCGACAAGACGTCCGGAGAGCGCAAGGAAAAGACCGAGTGGCACAATGTCGTGATCTTCAACGATCAGATCGCCAAGGTGGCCGAGCAGTATCTGAAGAAGGGCATGAAAGTCTACGTCGAGGGCCAGTTGCAGACGCGCAAGTGGCAGGACCAAACCGGCAATGACCGCTATACGACCGAAATCGTGCTGCAGAAATTCCGCGGCGAGCTGCAGATGCTCGATGCACGGGGCGAGGGCGGCGGCCAGGTCGGCAACTATGCCGGTGGTGGTGCCAGCCGCGGGTCCGATTTCGGCCAGTCCGGCCCGGGCGAAAGTTTCAATCGCGGTGGCGCCAACAAGGGCACCGGCGGTGGTTCGTCGCGCGAACTGGACGACGAAATCCCGTTCTGATTTCTCGGGGCGGACTGCCCTTGCGGCGAAAAGCGCCAGCACCTTGGCCACGAAATGGCGTCCCGAAAATCTGTCTTGGATTTTCGGGACGTTGTGCGTTTGAGCGGTGAAAGGACGGATCAGTGAAAGCAAGGGTCAAATGGGTCGAGGAGCGCACTTTCGTCGGCGAGTCCGCCAGTGGGCACAAGCTGGTGCTAGGCACTGCGTTCGGGCCGGAGGGCAAGACGCCGGGGCCGAGCCCAATGGAGCTGGTGCTGATCGGCACCGGCGGCTGTTCGGCTTATGACGTGGTCCATATCCTGGAAAAGGGGCGCGAGGCGGTCGAAGATTGCGTCGTCGAACTCGATGCCGACCGTGCAGAAGCCGATCCCAAGGTGTTCACCCGCATCCACATGCATTTCGTCGTCAAGGGCCGGGCGCTGTCGCACGACAAGGTAAAGCGCGCGATCGAGCTTTCGATCGAGAAATACTGCTCGGCCTCGGCAATGATGGCCAAGACCGCCGTGATCACCCATGACTTCGAAGTGATCGAGACGGCGAAGTAGGGCGGTTCCTACGTCGCCATCAGTGCCTTGATGCCGTCGGCGACGAACTGCACGGCGAGCGCCGCCAGTATGACGCCAAGCAGCCGCGTGAGGATCGAACGGCCGGTCTGGCCGAGGATACGGTCGATGCGCTCTGACAGCACGAACACCAGGTAGGTGATGACAAGGCAGATCGCGATGATGCCGACAAGTGCTGTCTGCGCGCTAAAACCCTGAAACGAGCTTGAGAGCAGGACGGTCGCCGAAATCGCGCCGGGACCCGCAATAAGCGGGATCGCCAGCGGAAAGGCGGCGATGTTGTGGATCATGTCCCTGGTGATGGCGACATCGCCGATCTTCTCCTTGCGGTCCTGCCGGCGCTCGAACACCATTTCGAAGGCGATGAAGAACAGCAGAAAGCCGCCGGCGACGCGGAAGGCCGGCAGGGTGATGCCGAAGACTGACAGGATCGACGCGCCGGCGACTGCGAACAACGCCATCACCAGGAAGGCGATGACCGAGGCGCGCACGGAGACCTGGTTGCGCTCCTCGCGGTTCATGCCGCGGGTCACGGCGAGGAAGAGCGGCGCCAGGCCGGGCGGATCGATCGTCACCAGTATGGTGACGAAGGCGTTGAACAGGCTGTCGAAGCTCGGCATGCTGACCCTCCCCGCCGGCAATGCCGGATAACGGGATTGGTAGAGCAAAGCGGTGCCAGTGGAAACCGTGCGGATCAGGGGCTGGCGGCGCGCCGCGCCAGAAACTCGACTTCGACACGCCAGGCCGCGCCGTCGTCATACGACCGCTCGCCCAGCCAGCGGAAGGAATCTCCGGTGATCCGGGAAAAGCTCCAGCGTACCGAAGCGCCGGTGCCGTCTGCGCCCAATTGGACGATCGTGTCGCCTTCGACGCGGCCCAGCTGACGGCTGTAATACTGGTTGCGCGGGTCGCTCCAGAAGATGTGCCAGGCGTCGACGCCTGAGTCATAGACGCGCAACGTCGTGCCATAGAAGGTCCATTTGCCGAGCGACGGCGAGGGGCCGGCGTCGCGAGCGGGCAGGATCCATACGTCCTGGATCGCGCGGCCCTCGAGCACCCAGCCGAAATGCACTTCGCCGCGCCCGGTCAGCACCTGGCCGTCCTCGAGATGGCGCGTGGCGTCGAACGTCCAGGCGCCGACGAAGCGGCCATAAAGGTTCAGTTTCTCGGCAAGGGCCGGTACGGGCCCATCGCTGTGCAGGGCCTTGGCAAAGGAATTGGACATGGCTTCGCTCTCATCTTGTCAGGAGACCCGTAAGCATAGAGGCCGACCGGGGTTCTGCGCTTGGGAAAAATTGCTATGTTTCGGCGATGACGACGAGCGCGCATAGGCTGGCGTCGGGCCGAGGCTGGCAGGTGTTGGATGTCGTCTGCACCGCTAGTGCCGCCGACAGGCCATTCGAGGAGGAGCATCGGGATTTCTGCGTCGCCGCCGTGACCAGCGGCACGTTCCGCTATCGTGCGCGCCAGGGCACGGCGATGCTGGCGCCGGGCGCGCTCCTGCTCGGCAATCCCGGCACCTGCTACGAATGCGGGCATGAGCATGGCACCGGCGACCGCTGCCTCTCCTTCCATTTCGGACTGGCCTATATGGAGCGGATCGTCGCCGACGCGGGCGCAAAGCAGCTTGATTTCAGCATGCCGCGCCTGCCGCCTTTGTCGGCGCTGGTGCCGCTGCTCGCCGAAGCGGAGGCGGCGCGCGAGATGGCCGACACCGGCGCGTTCGAGGAACTCGCCCTGCGCATTGCCGGCGCAGCCGTGACAGCGGCTTGCGGCGATACGGATCGGGGACGGGCGCCAAGTCGCCGTGACCAGAAGCGTGTCGCCGAAGCGGTGCGCCGCATCGAAATCGATGCCGACCGGCCGATCTCGCTTGCCGAACTCGCCGACGAGACCGCCACCAGCCCTTACCATTTCCTGCGCACCTTCCGGCACGTTGCCGGCATGACGCCCTATCAGTTCCTGCTGAGAGCGCGGCTGCACAGGGCAGCCGTGCGGCTGCGGACGTCAGATCAGGCGATCTCGGCGATCGCCTTTGCGGCGGGATTCAACGATCTATCAACCTTCAACCGCCGTTTCCGGCGGCTGATGGGCGAGACGCCGGGAACTTATCGCGCCCGCCGGCGACGCTCGTGAAAGGGTGCCACGGCCATATCGTCGCAATTGGTGTATCCTTTTGAATTTGCCGCTAAAAACGACACTGGAAAACTGCCGCGATTATTGGAGTTTCGGGCCGGCTTCCTATATAAGCACCAAGTGATTCCTGATTAGATTGTGATCCGATTTGACCGACCAAAAGACACCGCGCGGCGCCGACGGCGGCCCCACCGGCATCGAGCCGATATCCATCATCGAGGAGATGCAGCGCTCCTATCTCGATTACGCCATGAGCGTAATCGTCAGCCGTGCGCTGCCGGACGTGCGCGACGGCCTCAAGCCGGTGCATCGCCGCATCCTCTACGCCGCCTATGAGAGCGGCTATCACTGGAACCGCAAATATGTGAAATCGGCACGCCCGGTCGCCGACGTGATGGGTAAATACCATCCGCATGGCGACGCCTCGATCTATGACGCTTTGGTGCGCATGGCGCAGGATTGGTCGCTGCGCGTTCCGCTGATCGACGGGCAGGGCAATTTCGGCTCGATCGACGGCGATCCGCCGGCGGCGATGCGCTACACGGAATCGCGGCTGACCAAGGTCGCGCATGAGTTGCTGGAAGACATCGACAAGGACACCGTCGATTTCCAGGACACTTACGATGCGTCGGGCAGCGAACCGAAAGTCCTGCCGGCGCGCTTCCCGAACCTGTTGGTCAACGGCTCCGGCGGTATCGCCGTCGGCATGGCCACCAACATCCCGCCGCACAATCTGGGCGAGGTCTGCAACGGCGCCATTGCCCTCATCGACAATCCGGCGATCGACCTGCCGGCGCTGATGGAGATCATTCCTGGACCGGATTTCCCGACCGGCGGCATCGTGCTTGGCCGCTCCGGCATCTACAGCGCCTATTCGACAGGCCGCGGTTCCATCGTCATGCGCGGCCGCGTCAACGTCGAGCCACGCGGCAACGACCGTGAATCGATTGTCATCACCGAGGTTCCCTACCAGGTGAACAAGGCGTCGATGATCGAGAAGATGGCCGAGCTGGTGCGCGATAAGCGCATCGAGGGCATTTCCGACATTCGCGACGAGAGCGACCGCCAGGGTTACCGCGTCGTTATCGAACTGAAGCGCGACGCCGTCGCCGATGTCATCCTCAACCAGCTTTACCGCTTCACCCCGCTGCAGACGTCCTTCGGCGCCAATATGGTGGCGCTGAACGGCGGCAAGCCGGAATTGCTGACGCTGACCGACATGCTGAAGGCGTTCGTCGCCTTCCGTGAGGAGGTGATCAGCCGGCGCACGAAATTCCTGCTGCGCAAGGCGCGCGACCGCGCCCATGTGCTGGTCGGCCTTGCCATTGCTGTTGCCAACATCGATGAAGTCATCAAGCTGATCCGCACGGCGCCGGACCCGCAGACGGCGCGCGAGCAGTTGATGGAGCGGCGCTGGCCTTCGGGCGACGTGGAATCGCTGATTCTGTTGATCGACGATCCGCGCCATCGCATCAACGAGGACGGAACCTACAATCTCTCCGAGGAGCAGGCCCGCGCCATCCTCGAACTGCGCCTGCAGCGCCTGACCGCGCTCGGCCGCGACGAGATCGCGGACGAGCTGAATACGATCGGCGACGAGATCAAGGATTACCTGGACATCCTGTCGTCCCGCGCCCGCATCCAGCAGATCGTCAAGGACGAACTCATCGCCGTGCGCGACGAGTTCGGCACACCGCGCCGCACCGAGCTCGCCGAGGGCGGGGCCGACATGGAAGACGAGGACCTCATCCAGCGCGAGGACATGGTCGTCACCGTCAGCCATTCCGGCTACATCAAGCGCGTGCCGCTGTCGCTCTACCGGGCGCAGCGCCGCGGCGGCAAGGGCCGCTCCGGCATGTCGACCAAGGACGAGGATTTCGTCACCCGGCTGTTCGTCGCCAACACGCACACGCCGGTGCTGTTCTTCTCCTCACGCGGTATCGTCTACAAGGAAAAGGTCTGGCGCCTCCCGATCGGCAACCCGCAATCGCGCGGTAAGGCGCTGATCAACATGCTGCCGCTCGAACAGGGCGAGCGCATCACCACCATCATGCCGCTGCCGGAGGATGAGACGAGCTGGGGCGAGCTCGACGTGATGTTCGCCACCACGCGCGGCACGGTGCGTCGCAACAAGCTTTCGGACTTCGTCCAGGTCAACCGCAACGGCAAGATCGCCATGAAGCTGGACGAGGAAGGCGACGAGATCCTCGGCGTCGAAACCTGCACCGACAATGACGACGTGCTTTTGACGGCAAGTTCCGGCCAGTGCATTCGCTTTTCGGTCAGCGACGTACGCGTCTTCCAGAGCCGCAATTCGGTCGGTGTACGCGGCATAGCCATGGCCGATGGCGACCGGGTGATCTCGATGGCGGTGATCGAGCATGTCGATGCGCCGCCGGCCGAGCGGGCCGCCTACCTCAAGCGGGTGGTGGCTGAACGCCGGCTTGTCGTCGACATTGCCGCCGGTGAGGAGGAAGAAATCCAGCTTACCAATGAGGAGGTCGGCGAAGAGGCGGAGCTTTCCGACGAGCGCTACGAATTCCTCAAGGCACATGAGCAGTTCGTGCTGACGGTTACGGAATATGGCTACGGCAAGCGTTCGTCGTCCTACGATTTCCGTCTGACCGGCCGTGGCGGCAAGGGTATCCGCGCCACCGACGTGTCGAAAACGGCCGAAATCGGCCGCCTGGTGGCGACTTTCCCGGTCGGCAATGACGATCAGATCATGCTGGTTTCGGATGGCGGCACCGTCATCCGCGTCCCGGTCAACGGCATTCGTTTTGCCAGCCGCGCCACCAAGGGCGTTACGATCTTTAATACCGCAGAGGGCGAGAAGGTCGTTTCGGTGGAGCGGATTTCAGAGCCGCAAGCCGACGAAGAGATCGAAGAGAGTGTCGATGCTGAAGGTGGCGCTGCTACCGATGCCGAAGGTGGGGAGCCTGACACTACCGTCGAGTGAGTTTGCCGCGACGGCGCCAGCCCTATGGGCCGGCGTTCTCAAGAAACCCCAGCAATCTAGAAGTGGCGATAAGGCTTGCGGATGCCGAAGCCTTCGAACCGTTTGGTATTGGCCTTGGCGCGGACTCGCTGTGCTTCCTGATGCAACCCGAATACGGTAGCGATCAGCATGGCGACGGTCATTGCGGTGGCGAGCATGTAGATCAGCATGTGCGTGTTCTCCTGCGCCTAACAACGGTTAGATGGGTGTTTGGTTTCATCTTTCGAAGCTGCAACTTAGTGAACACTGCGTGAAGCCGTTGTGAGCGGCACATTCATCTGTCGTTCACGTCGGCCAAAAGGTTCATGGGGCGGGCCTGCCGATCGGATTTGCCTTTAGGGGAGAGGCTCGCTAGAAGCACCTGCCATGACCGAACGCATCGCCCTTTATGCCGGCTCTTTCGACCCGCTGACCAACGGCCATCTCGACGTGCTGAAGGCGTCGCTGGCCGTGGCGGACACCATCTATGCGGCGATCGGCATCCATCCCGGCAAGAAGCCATTGTTTTCCTTCGAGGAACGGGTCGATCTGATCGAAACGGCAACGAAGGCGGAATTCGGCAGCGACGGTGCGCGCATCAAAGTGGTCGCCTTCGACGGTCTGGTCATCGACGCGGCCAGGAAGCATGGCGCCTCGATCATGATCCGCGGCCTGCGCGACGGCACCGATCTCGACTACGAGATGCAGATGGCCGGCATGAACGAGACCATGGCGCCGGAGCTGCAGACGGTCTTCCTGCCCGCCAGCCCCTCGGTGCGCACCATTACCGCCACACTTGTGCGCCAGATAGCTTCGATGGGAGGCGACATCCGCCACTTCGTGCCGGCGGCCGTGGCCGGCGCGCTCACCGCCAAATTCGCGAAATAAATGCATGTCGCCCAAAAGTGGAGCCCGGTTTTGGGTAACGACATGCATGAACGAAGATATTCGGAGAAAGATCCCATGCAGCTGAAAAAGCTTGCCTTCTTGCTTGTCATGCTTGCCGGTCTTGTGACCGCATCGGTGTCGGCGTTTGCCGCCGATCCCGAAAACACCATGATCGTAACGCTGAAGGACGGCGACGTGACCATCGCGCTGAGGCCCGACCTTGCGCCGAAGCACGTCGCGCAGATCAAAAAGCTGGTGCGCCAGGGCGCCTACGACAACGTCGCCTTCCACCGCGTCATCGACGGCTTCATGGCGCAGACCGGCGACGTCAAGTTCGGCAATATGAAGAGCGGCTTCAATGCCGACGCCGTCGGCACCGGCGGTTCCGATCTTCCCGACCTGCCGGCCGAATTCTCCAGCACCGAGCACTACCAGCGCGGCGTGGTCGGCATGGCCCGCTCCGACGATCCGAATTCCGCCAATTCGCAATTCTTCATCATGTTCGCGCCGGCACCGCCGCTCGACGGCCAGTACACCATCGTCGGCAATGTCGTCAGCGGCATGGAGCTGGTGGACCACATCAAGAAAGGCGAAGCGGCGCAGAACGGGACGGTGACCGACCCCGATCGCATGATCAAGGTGCGTATCGCCGCTGACGGCAAGTAAACCCAAGTTTCAAAAGGATATTCTGACATGGCCGAGATCAAGGACCGCGAGAACGCGCTTATCATGGACACGACCAAGGGCAAGGTCGTCATTGAATTGTTCCCAGACCTGGCGCCCGGCCATGTCGGCCGCATCAAGGAGCTGGCGCGCGAAGGCGCCTATGACGGCGTAGTCTTCCACCGCGTCATCGACGGCTTCATGGCGCAGACCGGCGACGTGAAATTCGGCAATTCCAATAAGCCGTCTTTCGCGCCGACCCGCGCCGGTACGGGCGGTTCCGACAAGCCCGACTTGAAGGCCGAGTTCTCCAACGCCAACCACGGCCGCGGCACCTGCTCGATGGCGCGCTCGCAGAACCCGAACTCGGCCAATTCGCAGTTCTTCATCTGCTTCGACGATGCCGCCTTCCTCAACCGCCAGTACACGGTGTGGGGCCAGGTCATCGAAGGCATGGACAATGTCGACAAGATCAAGCGCGGCGAACCGGTGCAGGATCCCGACAAGATCGTGTCGCTCAAGGTCGCGGCCGACGTGAAATGACCAGCCGGGCTGTCGCGGCCATCGCATTTGTGCTCGTCGCGGCGGCCACTCCGGCGGTGGCGACGGAATCGATCGTTTGCAGCGCCGACGGCGGCGCGGCATCGATCGACGTGTTGATGGGACACACAGCCGTCATTGCAGTGGCGCGCGTGTGGCTGGATGCCGGCGGCAAGACATGGACCACGGACGGCCAGCCGGGTTCAACGAAAGTCATCGTCGGACAGGCATTCGAGGACGACGAGCGTATGCTGATCGATCTCACTGATGAGGGCCTCAGCTCGATCGTCGCCAGATTGCGGCTGGTCAAGGCCAGCGAGCAGTCCAGTTTCGCGATGGGCGGCACATTGAGCATAGACGGTGTCGGCGCCTGGGCGGTGACCTGCCCGGAACCTTGAGGCGGGGATTTCTTGCGCGTCGACCTTTTTGACTTCGATCTGCCGGAGGAGCGCATCGCGCTTCGCCCAGCCGAGCCGCGCGACAGTGCCAGAATGCTGGTGGTCAGCCCGGGCGCGGGGCTCGAGGACATGACCGTGCGCGACCTGCCGTCCCTGCTCAAGGCTGGTGATGTGCTGGTTTTCAACGACACCAAGGTCATTCCTGCGCAGCTGAAAGGCATCAGGCGGCGCGGCGAGGCAGCGGCGCAGGTTGAAGCCACGCTGCACATGCGGACGGCGCCCGACCGGTGGCTCGCCTTCATGCGGCCGGGCAAGCGCGTCGCCGCCGGCGATCGCATCCATTTTGGTCATGATGCCAATTCCTGCTTTCTCGGCCAGCTCGACGCGACCGTGATCGAGAAGGGTGAAGGTGGCGAGGTGCTGCTCGGCTTCGACCTGTCGGGTCCGTTCCTCGATGAGGCTCTGCACGCCGTCGGCCACATCCCGCTGCCGCCCTACATCGCCTCCAAGCGTGACGACGACGAGCGCGACCGCAGCGATTACCAGACCATCTATGCCAGGGAGGAGGGCGCCGTGGCCGCGCCGACGGCAGGGCTGCATTTCACGCCGGAGCTGTTTGCGACGCTCGACGCCAAGGGCATAGAGCGCCGTTTCGTCACGCTGCATGTCGGCGCCGGCACGTTTTTGCCGGTGAAGGCGGACGACACCGCCGACCACAAGATGCACGCCGAAACCGGTTCGGTCAGCCCGGAAACCGCCGAGGCGCTGAATGCGGCGAGAGCAAAAGGAGGGCGCATTATCGCTGTCGGCACGACATCGCTGCGTTTGTTGGAGAGCGCGGCTGGCAAGGACGGCAGGCTGGCCGCATGGTCAGGCCCGACCGACATCTTCATCACGCCCGGCTATCGCTTCAAGACCGCCGACATGCTGATGACCAATTTCCATCTGCCGCGTTCGACGCTGTTCATGCTGGTTTCGGCCTTCTGCGGTTTGCAGACGATGCACGCGGCCTATGCGCATGCCATTGAGAACCGCTACAGGTTCTATTCCTATGGAGACGCAAGTCTTCTGTTCAGGGAGGATAACGATGGACGATGACCTGGAAACTTTCGGCCGCGAAGCCTTGCTCGCCGAGGTCAGGAAACTGCGCGCCGGCATCCGCCAACACCGCGACGCCACCGGCCATGATCTGTGCTGGCATCACCCCGACCTCTGGTCGCTTTTACCCGAAAAGACCGAGCCGGCGATTGCCGTGCCGCCCTGGCCGAAATTCATGCGCGGCTGCATCCGCTACCGGCAGTCGCTCGACCGACAGGCTCCGGACGCGCCGGTGTTCGACAAGGAGTTCGATGGCTAGGGAATTCAATGACTAACGCATTCGCCTTCAAGGTGCTGGCGACCGAAGGCAGAGCCCGGCGCGGCTCAATCACCATGCCGCGCGGGGAAATCCGCACGCCCGCTTTCATGCCGGTCGGCACCGGCGGCACGGTGAAAGCCATGTATATGGATCAGGTGCGCGGTGTCGGCTCGGACATCATCCTTGGCAATACCTACCACCTGATGCTGAGACCCGGCGCCGAGCGCGTGGCTCGGCTCGGCGGCCTGCATGAATTCGCCCGCTGGCCCTATCCGATCCTCACCGACAGCGGCGGCTTCCAGGTGATGTCGCTGTCGAAGCTGAGGAAACTGACCGAGAACGGCGTGACCTTTCGTTCGCATATCGACGGCGGCGCCTACGAGATGTCGCCGGAGCGTTCCATCGAGATCCAGGGGCTGCTCGATTCAGACATCCAGATGCAACTCGACGAGTGCACGGCGCTGCCGGCCAAGGAAAAAGAGATCGAGCGTGCCATGGAGTTGTCGTTGCGCTGGGCCGAGCGCTGCAAGACGGCGTTCGGCGAGCAGCCCGGCAAGGCGATGTTCGGCATTGTGCAAGGCGGCGATATACCGGACCTGCGGCTGCGCTCGGCGCAGGCGCTGAAGGCGATGGAGCTGAAGGGCTACGCGGTCGGCGGGTTGGCCGTCGGCGAGCCGCAAGCGGTGATGCTGGAGATGCTCGACATCACTTGCCCGGAGTTGCCGGCTGATCGGCCGCGGTACCTGATGGGTGTCGGTACGCCGGACGACATCTTGAAGTCGGTGGCGCGCGGCATCGACATGTTCGACTGCGTGATGCCGACGCGGGCAGGGCGGCATGGCCTTGCCTATACACGGCGCGGCAAGGTCAATCTGCGCAACGCCCGCCATGCCGACGATCCGCGCCCGCTCGATGAGGAAAGCGACTGCCCGGCCGCACGCGACTATTCGCGCGCCTATCTGCACCACCTGGTGCGCTCGCAAGAGGCGCTCGGGGCGATGCTCCTGACCTGGAACAATCTGTCCTACTACCAGCAGCTGATGCGCGACGTTCGCGAAGCGATCGGGGCTGGCAGGTTCGCCGGACAAGCTGAGATCATCACGCAGCAATGGGCAAACGGTGACCTCCCCGTCCGGTAGGCGTGCTCGCCAGGAATCCGGCTCCAGGAAGGAGTCGCACCTGCCATGAACTGTTTTGAAACGTCTGCCTAATAAGCATTGCCGGACGACATCGGGCGAGGATCAAGAACCTGTTCGTTTCGGGGCAAGTTTCAGTTCCTGGCACGACGGTGCGGACGAATGGCAGCGCCGAGCCTTCGCCTTCGCCCTCCGTGGCGGTCCAGCAATGGACGGCGGGGTCGTTGCTTGCCGTTCTGGTCATCGCCGTGACCGGCTTGGTTTTGCGCTTGCTTGGCGCGCGCGGCGACCTTTGGCTGGACGAGATCTGGAGCTTTGCGCTGATTGAGCCGCTGACCTCGATCGACCAGATATTCTGGCGCGTCAATCACGACAACAATCATTTCCTCAACTCGGTCTATCTCTATCTCATCGGCCCCGACGCTTCGCCTTTGATCCAGCGAGGCCTGTCGATAGCACTAGGTGTTGCCACGACAGTTGCGGCGGCAGCGACCGCCGCACCGCACGGACGACGGGCGATGATTGCCACAAGCCTGTTGTTTGCCGTGAGCTATCCGATGGTGCACTACGGCTCGGAGGCGCGTGGCTATGCCGGCCTTGTGCTCTTCACGCTGCTTTCGGTGGTTTTTCTGGAGCGCCGGCTCGACAACAAACGGTTGTCTGGCACGGCCTTGGCAGCGGCGATCCTTTTCGGGTTCCTATGCCATCTCACCATGATCGGAATGGTGGCAGTCCTCGCAATCTGGACCGCGTGGCTCGCCTGGCAGCGTACGGCGAGGGTCAGCCGTGTCGTTGCGGATCTGGCGTCGATCTTCCTGCCGGCCTTGCTTGCCGTGCTGCCGCTGGCTGCCTGCGTGTTTATCGGCGGCAGGCTGTTCGGCTTCAGTGTCGGTGGTGTTTCGCCGTTCTCGATTGCCGCCTTCGCGCAGGGCTATGGCGGAATGATCCGCTCTCTGTTCGGGCTGCCCCCCTGGTTCGGCGACTGGCCGTATATCGTTGCCGCCTGCGGTCTTGTTGGCCTCTCCGCTGGTGTCTGGTGCGATCGCCGGGCCAGCCTCTATGTCATCGGGATTATCGGACTGCCTTTGCTCATGGCGGCGACACATCTGCCCAATCTCGAGTTTCCGCGCTATTTCATCATCAGCGGAACATTGCTGCTGCTCTGGGCCGGCGAGATGATCGGTCGCGGCTTGGCTGCTCGCGGGACTGCCAGGCTATTTGCGGTGGGAGCACTGGCGATCGTGGTGAGTGGAAGCATTTCGTCGCTGCTCCAATTCTATCAGTACGGACGCGGCTCGTACGCTGCTATGGTCGATGAAATGACCAGGAACGGCGCTGCCGCCTATGCGAGCAACAGTGATTTCCGCACCGCCATGGTCGTCGATTATTTTGCGGCGCGGACGGATCGTCGGGCTTGGCTGGTTCCGGAAAACAGGATGTGCGCCGACCGGCCGGCTTGGCTGATCCTCGAGGGGGATGTGGACAAGCAAGCCGAACATGTTGAACCGACGGCCGCATGCGCTTTGGCGTATGAACGGGCCGACGCGTCGAGACACTGGGGGTTTTCAGGCCTGAGCTGGACGCTCTACCGGCGACAGGATTGAGACAACTTTGCCCTCCTCAAGCACCCTCAGGTGCTGAGCGACGTGGACGCGCGCAGGCTGCAGCCGGTGATCCGAAAGCTGCCGTCAGGCTGTAGTTCGAGCGTGTAGACCGCCTCATAGTCCTTGCCATCCGGGCCGACGATCAGCACCTGCTGGATGATCGAGGTCGGGCTCGTCTCGCGAACCTTGCCGAAGGAGTAGGTCTGCGGTTGGCGCACCGGCGGGTAGCCGTTGGTCACCATGTTCATGAAGGTATCGACAGTTGGAAAGATGCGTTTCACATTTGGTGCGGCAAAGCTGTAGGCCGTCGCTCCGTCGTTGGCGATGAAGGCCTTCAATTGACCATCGATGACCGTTTGCGCCGCCTTGACTTCGGCGTCGCCAGCAAAGGCCTGGGATGCGAAAATGAATGGAACGACTGCGAATGCGAAAAACGCGCGGCGCATGGCCTGTCTCCGTTGTCCCTGAGAAATCGCTGTCCGAGGTACATGATACTATACGCTTTGCAGTGCTCGAGGGTTTCAGCCGAGCGCAAACATTCGGCGCCGCGAGCTGTGTCCAGACCGAGAAAGCATTGTCGAGGCTAGAACAGCCTGAGCGATGGCCGATGCTTGAAAGCCGGGCGGCAGTCTGCCACAAGGGCCGCTCGATTTTACCTAGAGCGTGCGATGTTGGGCAGGACCAGGCAATGAAAGCATTTTTCGTGCAGATAAAGTGCGATCTGGGCAAGGCCTATGACGTTGCCAGCGCCCTGGCCGATGCCGAGATCGCTTCCGAAATCTACTCGACAGCCGGAAACTACGACCTGCTCGCCAAATTCTATGTCGACGACGAGGAAGACATCGGCCACTTCGTCAACGAGAAAGTGCAGATTCTTCCCGGCATCAAAGACACGTTCACGGTCGTCACCTTTCGCGCGTTTTGATCCGCATCCGGCATCTGCCCGGACACGAAGCAAAGCCTGACTACGGCCCTATCGGCACTGCCTTAATTTTAGGCAAGAGCGATATACTGATCGCCGGCGCCCACCAAATCACCGATTGCGCTTGATTTTCTCCAGCGAGGCCAGTGAAATGGCGCCACAGGGGAGTATACGATTGGCAGCGTTCGATGAAATGCTTCCGGAAGTTTCCGGGCTGAGAAAACCGTATTCGGCTTACGATCGCTGGCTGAAGGAACAGGACCCGGCCAGGCTTAACGAGAAGATGCAGGACGCCGAACGCGTCTTTCGCAAGACCGGCATCACATTCGCCGTTTACGGCGAGCAGGAAGCATCGGAGCGGCTGATACCCTTCGACATCGTTCCGCGCATCATTTCCGGCAACGAATGGCGACGGCTGACGCAAGGCATCGAGCAGCGCGTCCAGGCGCTGAACGCCTTTCTCGACGACATCTACCATCGTCAGGAAATCTTGCGTGCCGGCCGTGTGCCGAAGGAGTTGATCGCCAAGAACGAGGCGTTCCTGCCCGAAATGATCGGGGTGCGGCCGCCGGCCGGCGTCTATACCCATATCATCGGCGTCGACATCGTACGCATCAGCGAGAACGAGTTCTACGTGCTGGAGGACAATGCGCGCACGCCGTCCGGCGTCTCCTACATGCTGGAGAACCGCGAGACGATGATGCAGCTCTTTCCCGAGTTGTTCCAGCAGATCAAGGTGCGGCCGGTGGAGAATTATCCGCAGCTCTTGCGCCAGTCGCTGGCCGCAGTGCGGCCGCAAAGCACCAAGGGCGCGCCGACCATTGCCGTGCTGACGCCGGGCAGCTTCAACTCGGCCTATTTCGAACATGCTTTCCTTGCCGACCAGATGGGGGTGCAACTCGTCGAAGGGCAGGATCTGCGCGTCGTCGATGGCCATGTCGCGATGCGCACGACCGAGGGCTACAAGCAGATCGACGTGCTCTACCGGCGCGTCGACGACTCGTTCCTCGATCCGCTGACCTTCCGCCCGGACTCAGCCCTTGGCGTGCCGGGCATTATGGACGTCTACCGCGCCGGCAATATCACGATCGCCAATGCGCCCGGAACCGGCATTGCCGACGACAAGGCGATCTATTCCTACATGCCCGAAATCGTCGAATTCTACACCGGCCGCAAGGCGATGCTCGGCAACATCCCGACCTGGCGCTGCTCGGAACCGGACAGCCTGAAATATGTGCTGGAGCACATCGACGAACTGGTGATCAAGGAGGTCCACGGGTCCGGCGGTTACGGCATGCTGGTAGGACCTGCGGCGACTAAGAAGGAATGCGAGGATTTTTCCAAAAAGCTCGCGGCAAAACCGTCGAACTACATTGCCCAGCCGACGCTGGCGCTGTCGACCTGTCCGATCCTGACGGACAAGGGGCTGGCGCCGCGCCATGTCGATCTGCGCCCCTATGTGCTGGTGTCCGACCGTATCCAGATCGTGCCCGGTGGACTGACGCGAGTAGCGCTCAAGGAAGGCTCGCTGGTCGTCAATTCCTCGCAAGGCGGCGGCACGAAGGATACTTGGGTGTTGGATGATTAGAGCGAATAGCGAATAGTGAGTAGCGAATAGGGAAGAGGGCACCAACACGACTATTAACTCTTACAGGGACTTGATTGTTTGGAAGGCGGCCGTTGAATTGGCTGTAGATTGCTATTCGGCAACGAAAGCCTTTCCGAGCAGCGAAGTTTACGGGATGACGTCTCAGATACGGCGATCATCTGTATCGATTGCGGCAAATGTCGCCGAAGGGCACGGGCGAGAAAACACGGGATCGTTCGTTCAATATCTTCGCATAGCGCAAGGTTCTCTCAAAGAGTTGGAAACGCACCTAATCTTGTCTGGAAGGGTAGCGCTGATGGTTGAGCAGGACGTATTGCGTTTGCTTGGCCAGGCCGATGAGATCGGGAGAATGCTGCGTTCGATGATCAGGAGTCTGCAACAGAAATCATGAAGCCGATTTTCCCCTATTCGCTATTCGCTATTCGCTACTCACTCAGCATCGAGGCACGTTGACATGCTTCTCGGCCGCACCGCCAACGGGCTCTATTGGATGAACCGCTATATCGAGCGGGCGGAGAACATGGCGCGGTTGGTGGATGCCGGCCTGCGCATGGCGCTCACTCGCACGCAGAATGCTTCGGAGGAGTGGAATTCGGTGCTGCTCAGCGCCGGCTCGGACGCCAGCTTCACGCAGAAATATTCGGACTACACCGCCGCCAATGTCGCCGACTACCTGCTGCGCGATACGTCGAACCCGTCGAGCACGATGTCGTCTATCGAAACGGCCCGTAACAATGCCCGCATGGTGCGCACAGCATTGACGCGTGAAACCTGGGAAAGCATCAACGAAGCCTGGATGTCGCTGAAACGGATGTTGGCCAAGCCGATCGACGAGCGCGACCTGCCCAGCGCGCTCGACGCAATCAAGCGCGAGACGGCGCTGATCCGCGGCTCGTTCTACGGCACCATGCTGCGCAACGAGATCTTCGATTTCTCGCAGCTCGGCACCTATGTCGAACGCGCCGACAACACCGCGCGCATCCTGGACGTGAAGTACTATGTTCTGTTGCCGTCCATCTCCTGGGTCGGCTCGACGCTCGACAACTACCAGTGGGAATCGATCCTGCGCTCGGTGTCGGCGCACCGCTCCTACCGCTGGGTCTATGACGCCGACTACAAGCCGAGCAACATCGCCGACTATCTGATCCTCAATGTCCGCATGCCGCGCTCGCTGACCTTTTGCTACCGCTTCCTGACGGAGCATCTCAAATTCCTGGGTGACGACTATGGTGAGCGCCACGCCTGTCATGCGACGGCCGCCAAGACCCATTCCATGCTGACGGCCGGCTCGATCAAGGATATTTTCGACGCCGGCCTGCACGAATTCCTGGCCAATTTCATCCGCGACAACACCAGGCTCGGCGATGAGATCGCGCAGGATTACAGGTTCTATTGAGCATGATCCCAAAAAACGAAGACCGGTTTTCGGTAAGGCTCATGCTCCAGGGACGAGAGCGATGCGGCTGAAGATCACCCACCGGACCGAATACCGCTACGATGCGCCGGTGCATTATCTGTTGCAGCGTTTGCGGCTGCTCCCGGTGAACGGGCGCACCCAGACGGTGCTGTCCTGGGCGCTGAAGATCGAAGGCGCGCGCGAGGAAGTGCGGTTCACCGACCATTTCGGCAATGATACCCGGCTGTTGAGCGTCGAGGGCGAGCGCGACTTCATCACAGTCGAAGCAGCTGGCGAAGTGGTGACGCGCGATACCGCCGGTGTCTGCGGACCGCATCAGGGTTTCGCGCCGCTCTGGCTGTTCGGCCATGAAACGCCGCTGACGACGATCGGCAGCGGCATTCGTGAGCTTGCTGCCTCGGTGGGCAAGGGCACCGACATCGAAAGGCTGCACCGGCTAATGGCCGTGATCGGCGAGCGTGTCGCTTATACACCCGGCACCACCAACGCGACGACGCCGGCCGAAGAGGCCCTTGCGCTCAAGACCGGCGTTTGCCAGGACCACAGCCATATCTTCGTTGCCGCGGCTCGCGCCATGGATTTCCCGGCGCGCTACGTCAGCGGCTATCTGATGATGGATGCAGCGATCGAGCAGGCGGCAAGCCACGCTTGGGCCGAGGCGCATGTCTCGGGCCTGGGCTGGGTCTCCTTCGATGTCGCCAACGGCATTTCTCCCGACGAGCGCTATGTAAAGGTGGCGATCGGCCGCGATTATCGCGACGCCACGCCGGTATCGGGAATTCGGCTGGGACAGGCGGAAGAACAGCTTGCGGTCACCGTCACCGTGGAGCAGTAATCCCGGCAAGATTGTTGCCAAAGAGATTCGATGACCTATTGCGTCGGCCTGAAGATCGATCGCGGGCTCGTGTTCATGTCGGACACGCGCACCAATGCCGGCATGGATTCGATCTCGACCTTCAGGAAGATGCATGTCTGGGAGGAGCCGGGCGAGCGCGTCATCGTTTTGATGTCGGCCGGCAATCTGGCGACAACCCAGGCCGTAGTCAGCCTGCTCGACGAACGCACCAAGGCAGTGGCGGAGCGCCATGCCACGCTGCTCGAAACGCCCTCCATGTACCAGACAGTCCGGTTGGTCGGAGACACCGTCAAGGAGGTCATCGCCAGTTCGTCGCCGGCCGGCGAAAAGGCGGATTCCTATTTCAACGCCTCCTTCATCCTCGGCGGTCAGATCAAGGGCAGCGCGCCGCGCCTGTTCATGATCTATCCGGAAGGCAATTTCATCGAATCGACCGACGATACGCCGTTCTTCCAGATCGGTGAGACCAAATACGGCAAGCCGATCATCATCCGGACCTACGAAAAGACGATGAGTTTCGCCGAGACGGTAAAGCTGTTGCTGGTGTCGTTCGATTCGACGCTGAAGTCGAACCTGTCGGTCGGCCTGCCGCTCGACCTGCTGTTCTATGAAAAGGACACTTTCAAGGTCGGCCTCAAAAAGCGAATAAACCATGACGATCAATATTATCGCACGATCTCGGATAGCTGGTCGAACGCGCTGAAGACCGCCTTTGCGAGCTTGCCTGATTTTCCCGAATGAAAACCTTCGTTTTTCGTGCTCTTTGATCGCGGCTCGCTGAGGCGCTACGGAGGCGAAGATGAATAGCAACGAATTCCGCGAATGGTCGCTGCGAGCGGCTGAATGGGGCGCCGACTACAGAAACAGCCTTCGCGAAAGACCGGTGCGGCCGCTTGTCGAGCCGGGCGAAATCTTCAAAAGCATCGATGTCGCGCCGCCGGAAGACGGCGAAACGATGCAGGCAATCTTCGCCGATTTCGAGCAAAAGATCCTGCCGGGCATGACGCACTGGCAGCATCCGCGTTTCTTCGCCTATTTTCCGGCCAATGCGGCCCCGGCCTCCGTCGTGGCCGAGTATCTGGTTTCCGCGATGGCTGCGCAATGCATGCTCTGGCAGACCTCGCCGGCCGCAACCGAGCTCGAGATGCGGGTCGTCGACTGGATGCGGCAGGCGCTTGGTCTGCCGGAGGGATTTTCCGGCGTCATGCAGGATTCGGCTTCATCGGCGACGCTTGCCGCCGTGCTGACCATGCGCGAGCGCGCGCTCGACTGGCAAGGCAACAAGAGCGGCCTGCAAGGCCAGCCGATCGTGCGGGTCTATTCTTCCGACCAAGTCCATACTTCCATAGACCGGGCGATCTGGGTGTCGGGCATCGGCGAGGCGAACCTCGTGCGCATTCCGGTCGCCGGACGCTTTCGCGCCATGCAGACGGCGGCTCTGGAAGCGGCGATCGTCACCGACCGCGAAAACGGCATGCTGCCGGCCGGCATCATCGCCAGCGTCGGCGGCACCAGTACCGGCGGCACCGACGATGTCGCGGCTGTTGGCGCGGTGGCGAAGCGGCACGGGCTCTACCTGCATGTCGATGCCGCATGGGCCGGCTCCGCCATGATCTGCCCCGAGTTCCGGCATTTCTGGGCCGGCGCCGAACATGCGGATTCGATCGTCTTCAATCCGCACAAATGGCTGGGCGCACAGTTCGATTGCTCGATGCAGTTCGTTCGCCAGCCGGAAGACCTCGTGCGTACGCTGGCGATCAAGCCCGAATTCTTGAGAACACATGGCCGCGACGGGGTCATCAATTATTCCGAATGGTCGGTGCCGCTCGGACGGAGGTTCCGCGCGCTGAAACTTTGGTTCCTGCTGCGTGCACATGGCTTGGAAAATCTGCGAACCATGATCCGCAATCATGTCGCCTGGAGCGAGAGCCTTGCCGCGCGGCTGGCTCGGGAACCGGATTTCGAGATCGTAACGGAGCCGATGCTGTCGCTGCTCTCGTTCCGGCATCTTACGGCTGCGGGCATCGACTCTGACGAGCACAATTTGCGGTTGGTCAGCGCGATCAACGATGACGGCCGCATCTACCTGACGCAGACTCGGGTGGACGGGCAGGTGGCGATCCGCTTTCAGGTCGGGCAGTTCGAAACGACTGCGGCGGACGTCGATACTGCTTTCGAGGTCATCACTGAGATCGCGCGGGGCCTGAGTTGATAGCCTCGTCGAGATTGCGCCGGAGCTTTTCTCTCTGCAGTCGCCCGATTTTCATTAGCCGGCTCATACCTGTTCATGGCTTTCGTTTTCAGCTATAGACGAGAAAAACGAAAATGAGAGGTTGCTAGATGTATCTGTCGCCGCGTCATTCCGAAATCATCCAGATGGCCAAAGATCATGGCCGCGTACTGGTCGAGGAGTTGGCGACGCATTTCAACGTGACGCCGCAGACGATCCGCAAGGATCTCAACGATCTCTGCGACCAGCGGCTTTTGTCCCGCATTCATGGCGGGGCATTGTTCCCGTCCGGCATCGAGAACATGGAATATGAGGCCCGGCGCAAGATCGCCGCCGAGGAGAAGGAGGCGATCGGCCGCGCGGCAGCCCGGCTGATCCCTGACAACGCCTCTCTGTTCATCAATATCGGGACCACGACGGAAGCGGTCAGCAAGTCGCTGCTCGATCATATTGGCCTGATGGTCATCACCAATAACATCAATGTTGCCAACAGAATGCGCATATATCCTTCGATCGAGGTGGTGATCGCCGGCGGTGTCGTGCGCGGTTCCGACGGCGGCGTGGTCGGCGAGGCAGCGGTCGATTTCATCAGGCAGTTCAAAGTCGATTTTGCGGTGATCGGCGCCTCGGCCATCGACCATGACGGCGCACTGCTCGACTTCGATTTTCGCGAGGTGAAGGTGGCTCAGGCGATCATCGCCAACGCGCGGCATGTGATCCTGGTGTCGGACCAGACCAAATTCGAGCGCACCGCGCCCGTCCGCATCGGCCATCTGTCGCAGGTCAACACCTTCATCACCGATCGTTGCGACATCCCGTCGGTGCGCAAGATCTGCCAGGAGGCAGAGGTTCAGCTGATCGAAACGTCGCTCTCCTAGAGATGCCGCTGCGGCATCTGCCGCCGATCATATTTCGTTTGACATTCGTTATCATTTCGAAATAATCCCGCCACGGTTTCGCAAAACTCAAAAATGCTGCAATGCGAAATCGAGGGAGGACTTCTTTGGGCGCATCACCGATCCATGACATTTTCGTCATCGGTGGCGGCATCAATGGCTGCGGCATTGCCCGCGATGCCGTTGGGCGTGGCTTTTCGGTCTTCCTTGCCGAGATGAACGATCTGGCCAGCGGAACCTCTTCCGGCTCGACCAAACTGATCCATGGCGGCTTGCGCTATCTCGAATTCTACGAATTCCGCCTGGTGCGCGAAGCGCTGATGGAACGCGAGATCCTGTGGAGGAACGCGCCGCATATCATCTGGCCGATGCGCTTCGTGCTGCCATACGCCAAGGGGCTGCGTCCGGCCTGGCTGATCCGGCTCGGGCTTTTTCTCTACGACCATATTGGCGGGCGCAAATTGCTGCCGCCGACGAAAACGCTGGACATGGCCAAGGATCCGGCCGGCAAGCCGCTGAAGCCGCTTTTTCGAAAGGCGTTCGAATATTCCGACGGTTGGGTCAACGATGCCCGGCTGGTTGTGTTGAACGCCCGTGACGCTGCCGAGCGCGGTGCAACCGTTCGAACCCGAACAAGGGTCGTCAGCGCACGCCGCGAAGGCAATCTCTGGACGGTCAGGCTTGAAAACGTGCGGACCGGCGATACCGAGGAGGTCAAGGCGCGGCTGCTGGTCAATGCCGCCGGCCCGTGGGTCGATCAGGTGCTTTCAGCCACCGTCGGCTTGAACGACGTGCACAATGTCCGCCTCGTGCAAGGCAGCCACATCGTCGTTGGCAAGAAATTCGACGACCCACGCGCCTATTTCTTTCAGAACAAGGACGGGCGCATCATTTTCGCCATCCCATACGAAGACGAGTTCACGCTCATCGGCACCACCGACCGGGACTATCCCGGCGATCCGCACGACGTCAGGATCAGTGATGCCGAGATCGACTATCTCTGCGCTGCGGCAAGCGAATATTTCGCGCAGCCGGTCAAGCCGTCGGATATCGTCTGGACCTATTCCGCGGTGCGCCCGCTCTACGACGATGGCGCCTCAAAGGCGCAGGAAGCCACCCGCGACTATGTGCTGAAGGCCGATGGAGGCGAGGGTGCCGCCCCGATCGTCAACGCCTTTGGCGGCAAGATCACGACCTACCGCCGATTGTCGGAATCGATGCTCGAGAAGATCGAGGGTTTTCTCGGCAAGCGCGGCAAACCATGGACGGCAAACGCGCCGCTGCCCGGCGGTGACTTTCCCGTCACCGGCTTCGATGCCGAGGTGGCGAAACTGAAAACGGCGTACCCGTTCCTCGACGCGCGGCTGGCCCGCCGGTTGACTCGGCTCTACGGCACCCGCGCAAGGAAGCTGCTGGGCCTCGCCAAGTCGAACGTCGATCTTGGCCGCAACTTCGGCGCCGATCTCTACGAAGCCGAGGTGCGCTACCTCGTCGAAAACGAATGGGCGATGACCGCCGAGGATGTATTGTGGCGCCGGACCAAGCGCGGCCTGCGTCTCAGCCGTGAGCAGGCGGCAGTGCTCGACGAGTTCATGCGCGGAATAAGCCGGCAGCACGTAGCGGCTGCCGAATAGGGACGGCCGACTAATGCAGAAAGCCTGGGAGGAGGCATCATGCTTGAACTGAGAAACGTGACGAAGACGGTGGGTGCGGCGGAACATATCCGCGACGTCTCGCTGACGCTTCAGCACGGCTCGCTCAACGTCCTGCTCGGGCCGACTCTCTCCGGCAAGACCAGCCTGATGCGGCTGATGGCGGGCCTCGACGTGCCGACCTCCGGCTCGGTCTGGTTCGATGGCAAGGATGTCACCGGCATGCCTGTGCAAAAGCGCAACGTCGCCATGGTCTACCAGCAATTCATCAACTATCCGGCGATGACGGTCTACGAAAACATCGCCTCACCGCTGCGGGTGGCCGGCACGGATCAGGCAACGATCGACAGGGAGGTGCGCAATGCCGCCGCCCTTCTCAAACTCACGCCCTATCTCGATCGCACGCCTCTCAGTCTGTCGGGCGGCCAGCAGCAGCGCACCGCGCTGGCCCGCGCCATCGTCAAGAATGCCAGCCTCGTGCTGCTCGACGAGCCGCTCGCCAACCTAGACTACAAGCTGCGCGAAGAATTACGCGCGGAACTGCCGAAGATATTCGCGGCCGCCGGCACAATCTTCGTTTATGCCACGACCGAGCCGCACGAGGCCTTGCTGCTCGGCGGCAACACGGCGACGCTTTCCGAAGGCAGCATCACCCAGTTCGGGCCGACCATCGAAGTGTTCCGCAAGCCGGTCGATCTGGTGACGGCGAGAACCTTCGCCGATCCGCCGCTCAACACCATCGTGCTTGCCAAGAAGGGCCTGGATTTCCTGCTCGAGGGCGGCGTGAAATTGCCGGTGCCGGCCGAACTCTTCGGCATTGCCGATGCGATCTATACGATCGGCTTCCAGCCTCATCATCTTTCCCTCGATCGGCCCGACGCCGACGCGGTGCCGGTGCGCGCAAAGGTGACGATCACCGAGATCACGGGATCGGAAAGCTTCATCCATCTCGATTTTGCCGATGCGCGCTGGGTCATGCTGACCCACGGCATTCGCGACTTCGAGCCGGACGAGGAGGTCGAGGTGTTCATCGACCCGCGCCACATCATGGTCTTCGACGAGCACGGCCGCGCCGTGGCCGCGCCGAAGCTGGCGGCTTAGGAGGAAGCGATGGCGCGCATCGATGTCAATCATATCCGCCACTCTTATCTGCAGAACCCCCGCACGGATGCCGATTTCGCGCTGAAGGAAGTGCACCACACGTTCGAGGATGGCGGCGCCTATGCGCTGCTAGGCCCGTCCGGCTGCGGCAAGACTACGCTGCTCAACATCATTTCGGGATTGCTGCATCCCTCGCACGGCCAGTTGCTGTTCAACGGCAGGGACGTGACTAATCTGTCGACCCAAGAGCGCAACATTGCCCAGGTCTTCCAGTTCCCGGTGATCTACGACACGATGACCGTCTACGACAATCTGGCGTTCCCGCTGCGCAATCGCGGCGTGCCGGAGGCCGACGTCGACCGCAAGGTGCGCGAGACGCTGGAGATGACCGGGCTGGCCGATATGGCCAAACGAAAGGCGCGCGGACTGACCGCCGATCAGAAGCAGAAAATCTCGCTCGGACGCGGGCTGGTGCGCTCCGACGTCAATGCCATCCTGTTCGACGAGCCTTTGACCGTCATCGACCCGCATATGAAATGGGTGCTGCGCTCGCAGTTGAAGCAGCTTCACCGCCGCTTCGGCTACACCATGGTCTATGTCACGCACGACCAGACTGAGGCGTTGACCTTCGCCGACAGGGTGGTCGTCATGTATGACGGCGAAATCGTGCAGATCGGCACACCGGCGGAGCTGTTCGAGCGCCCGCGCCACACCTTTGTCGGCTATTTCATCGGCTCGCCCGGCATGAATGTCATGCCGGTGGCGATCGACGGCAAGACCGCGAAGCTGGGCTCGCAGCAGATCGAACTGCCGGGCGTGCCCAAGGCGGGCGGCGGCGTCATCGAGCTCGGCATCCGTCCCGAATATGTGCGCCTGGGCAGCCAGGGCATGGCCGTCCGGGTCAGCAAGGTCGAGGACGTCGGCCGCCACAAGGTGGTCCGTGCCAATCTCGAAGGGCGCGAGATCGCCGCCATCATCGGCGAGGACGAGACAGTTCCGGCTGATCCGAAGGTGCGGTTCGACCCGGCCGGCATCAACATCTATGCCGATTCCTGGCGCGTCGAGATGGGAGCCTGAAGTGGAAAAGACCTGGAACAACAGAGCCTGGTTCCTGGTGCTGCCGGTGCTGCTGCTGGTGGCGTTCTCGGCGGTCATACCGCTGATGACGGTTGTCAATTATTCGGTGCAGGACACTTTCGGCAACAACGTCTTCTTCTGGGCCGGCACCGAGTGGTTCGAGGAACTGCTTTCCTCCAGCCGCTTCTGGCAGGCGATGATCCGCAACCTTGTCTTCTCCTTCATCATCCTGGCGATCGAAGTGCCGCTCGGCATCTTCATTGCGCTCAATATGCCGAAGAAGGGTTGGGGCGTGCCTGTTTGCCTTGTTTTGATGGCGTTGCCGCTGCTGATCCCGTGGAACGTCGTCGGCACCATCTGGCAGGTGTTCGGGCGCAACGACATTGGCCTGCTCGGCTATTACGTCAACGCGCTCGGCATCGACTACAACTATGTGCAAGATCCCTATGACGCCTGGGTCACGGTCATCATCATGGACGTCTGGCATTGGACCAGCCTCGTCGTTCTGCTCTGCTATGCCGGCCTGGTCTCGATCCCGGATGCCTTTTATCAGGCGGCCAAGATCGACGGTGCCTCGCGCTGGGCGGTGTTCCGTTACATCCAGCTGCCGAAGATGAACCGCGTGCTGCTGATCGCCGTGCTGCTGCGCTTTATGGATAGCTTCATGATCTACACCGAACCGTTCGTGGTGACCGGCGGCGGACCCGGCAACTCGACGACCTTTCTTTCGATCGATCTCGTCAAGACGGCGCTCGGCCAGTTCGACCTCGGCCCGGCGGCGGCGATGTCGCTGGTCTACTTCCTTATCGTCCTGTTGTTGTCATGGGTGTTCTACACCGTGATGACCAATTACGACGCGGAGCGCTGAGATGAGCCGCGCTGACGAAAGAGCCGACAGAGTGAGCGAGACGACAGCTTCGCAAGGATTAGCCAGCACGCTGCGGCAGGACGAGATCGCACGGCTGATGCGCCGTCGCGGCGAGGAGTCGCGTTGGTGGTGGATCGTGCCGACGCTCTACATCATCGTTCTGCTTTTGCCGATCTACTGGCTCATCAATATGAGCTTCAAGACCAATGGCGAGATCGTCTCGTCGCTGACGCTCTACCCGCACGCACCGACATTGGCGAATTACCGCACCATCTTCACCGACGCGTCCTGGTATTCGGGCTACATCAACTCGATCACCTATGTGGTTATGAACATGGTGATTTCGGTGGCCGCAGCACTGCCTGCTGCCTATGCTTTTTCGCGCTATCGCTTCCTCGGCGACAAGCATCTATTCTTCTGGCTGCTGACCAACCGCATGGCGCCGCCGGCGGTGTTCGCGCTGCCATTCTTCCAGCTTTATTCGGCCTTCGGCCTTATCGACACCCATATCGCCGTGGCTCTGGCGCATTGCCTGTTCAACGTGCCGCTGGCGGTGTGGATCCTCGAAGGCTTCATGTCGGGGGTGCCGAAGGAGATCGATGAGACCGCCTATATCGACGGCTATTCGTTCCCGCGCTTCTTCATCAAGATCTTCATGCCGCTGATTGCGAGCGGCATCGGCGTGGCGTGCTTCTTCTGCTTCATGTTCTCGTGGGTCGAGCTGCTGATCGCCCGCACGCTGACGACCACGGACGCCAAGCCGATCGCCGCGACCATGACCCGCACCGTTTCGGCCGCCGGCATGGATTGGGGGCTGCTCGCCGCAGCCGGCGTGCTGACGCTGATTCCCGGCGCGCTCGTCATCTGGTTTGTGCGCAACTACATCGCCAAGGGCTTTGCCCTGGGGAGGGTATGATGGAGCAGGTCGACAGAAGCCCATGGTGGTGGGCCGTGCTGTTTCTCGCCCTGGTCGTCGTGGCCTGGGTGGCCCTTCAAATCGATTTCGTGGCAATAACGGTAGGCTTCAGCGATCCGGCCAATATCCGCCTGTGGGGATTTAACCTCTCGTCCAACCTCGATTTTTCGTGGATGGCGTGGACGTGGCCGACCGCGGCCTTCTTTGGAACCATCTTTCTGCTGCTTTGCGGCATGGCGGTGTGGGAATACGTCTCGCCGGGCGGCAATCCGCGCGTCGGCGTGCTGCGCTTCGAAACGACGCGCGGCGACCGCTTGTTCCTGTCGCTGCTTGGCAGTGCCTTTATCCATCTCGCTTGGCTGGGTCTAGTCGGACCCAATCTGTGGTGGGCTCTCGCTCTCTCCGTGGTCTACGCCGTCGGCGTGTTCCGCTACGTATAGAGGGGGAAACTGTTGGAACGGCGGCGTGCCGGCCGCCGATCCAGATCGCACTTTGAACTTAACAGTGGAGGAAATACATGCGACGGCAATTCTTGACATCAACAACTGCGCTTGTCCTGTTGCTCGGGGCAAGCAACGCCTATGCCGGAATGGACGAGGCCAAGGCCTTCCTGGACAAGGAAATCGGCGACCTGTCGACGCTCGACCGCGCCGGCCAGGAAGCCGAAATGCAATGGTTCATCGATGCCGCGAAACCTTTCGCCGGCATGGATATCAAGGTGGTTTCCGAAACCATCGCCACGCATCAGTATGAATCGCAGGTGCTGGCGCCGGCCTTTACAGCCATCACCGGCATCAAGGTTACGCACGACGTCACCCAGGAAGGCGACGTTGTCGAGAAGATCCAGACCCAGATGCAGACCGGCCAGAACCTCTATGACGGCTGGGTCAACGATTCCGATCTGATCGGCACGCACTGGCGCTACCAGCAGGTGCGCAACCTGACCGACTGGATGGCAGGCGACGGCAAGGATGTCACCAATCCGAATCTCGACCTGAAGGATTTCATCGGCACCTCGTTCACCACCGCGCCCGACAAGAAACTCTACCAGCTTCCTGACCAGCAGTTCGCGAACCTCTACTGGTTCCGTTACGACTGGTTCAACGACGAGAAGAACAAGGCGGACTTCAAGGCCAAATACGGCTACGACCTCGGCGTGCCGGTGAATTGGTCGGCCTATGAGGACATTGCAGCGTTCTTCACCGGGCGTGAGATCGACGGCAAGAAGGTCTACGGCCATATGGACTATGGCAAGAAGGACCCGTCGCTCGGCTGGCGGTTCACCGACGCCTGGCTGTCGATGGCCGGCAATGGCGACAAGGGCATTCCGAACGGTCTGCCCGTCGACGAATGGGGCATCAAGGTCGACGAGAATTCGCGTCCGGTCGGTTCCTGCACGGCGCGCGGCGGCGACACCAATGGTCCGGCTTCCGTCTACTCCATCCAGAAGTATCTCGATTGGCTGAAGGCCTATGCACCGGCGGAAGCCCAAGGCATGACCTTCTCCGAATCGGGGCCAGTTCCGGCGCAGGGCGCGGTTGCCCAGCAGATCTTCTGGTACACCGCCTTCACCGCCAGCATGGTCGACGCCAGCGCCAAGGCCGTGCTGAACGACGACGGCACGCCGAAGTGGCGCATGGCGCCGTCGCCGCATGGCGTCTACTGGAAGGACGGCATGAAGCTCGGCTATCAGGACGTCGGTTCCTGGACGCTGATGAAGTCGACGCCGACCGACCGCGCCAAGGCCGCCTGGCTCTACGCGCAGTTCGTCACCTCGAAGACGGTCGACGTGAAGAAGAGCCATGTCGGCCTGACCTTCATCCGCGAGAGCACGATCCACGACAAGAGCTTCACCGAACGTGCGCCAAAGCTCGGCGGCTTGATCGAGTTCTACCGCTCGCCGGCGCGCGTCCAGTGGTCGCCGACCGGCACCAACGTGCCGGACTATCCGAAGCTGGCACAGCTCTGGTGGCAGGCGATCGGCGATGCTTCGTCGGGCGCCAAGAGCCCGCAGGAAGCGATGGACTCGCTCTGCGCCGAGCAGGAAAAGGTGATGAGCCGCATCGAGAAGTCGGGCGTCCAGGGCGATATTGGCCCGAAGATGGCCGAAGAGCATGACCTCGCCTACTGGAACGCCGACGCGGTCAAGAAGGGCAATCTCGCTCCTCAGCTCAAGATCGAGAACGAGAAGGAAAAGCCGGTCACCATCAACTACGACGAGCTGGTGAAGAGCTGGCAGCAATAGGACCGTTTGATGCGGGCGTCCGCGCCCGCATCGCCATGCTCAGGGGAGGCGGCATGTTGCCGTCTCCCCTGTTTGCGTGAACGGCTCCGCGCCGTCTGGCGTCGAGACACCGTAGCACCTTTGAATTCGCTTCGACGGGAGAGAGAATGACCGGATACATCCTTGCAATCGACCAGGGGACGACATCGAGCCGGGCGATCCTGTTCGCCGACAAGATGAAGGTCGTCGGCAGCGGGCAAAAGGAATTCACTCAATATTATCCGGCCTCCGGCTGGGTCGAGCACGATCCCGAGGAGATATGGGCAAGCGTCGTGGAAACGGTGAAGGCCGCGCTGAAGACAGCTGGCCGCAACGCAGCCGAAGTCGCCGCGATCGGCATTACCAACCAGCGCGAAACCGTCGTCATCTGGGACAAAGAGACCGGCAAGCCGATCCACAACGCGATTGTCTGGCAGGACCGCCGCACCGCGCCGCTATGCCAGAAACTGAAGAAGCTGGGGCTGGAGAAGAAATTCACAAAAAAGACCGGCCTGCTACTCGATCCCTATTTCTCCGGCACCAAGATCGCCTGGATGCTGGACAAGGTGAAGGGCGCCAGAAAACGCGCCGAGAAGGGCGAACTGCTGGCCGGCACCATCGACAGTTTTCTGATTTGGCGCCTGACTGGCGGCAAGGTCCACGCCACTGACGCCACCAATGCCTCGCGCACACTGGTCTACAACATCGAACAAAATGCCTGGGACGACGAGCTGCTGGCCATTCTTGGCATACCTGCAAGAATGCTGCCGCAGGTGAAAGATTGTGCCGATGATTTTGGAATCACAGACAAAAGCCTGTTTGGTGCAGAGATCAGAATCCTCGGTGTGGCCGGCGACCAGCATGCGGCGGCGATCGGCCAGGCCTGTTTCGATCCGGGCATGATGAAATCCACCTACGGCACCGGTTGCTTCGCGCTGCTCAACACCGGCAGCGATCTGGTGCGTTCGAAGAACCGGCTTTTGACCACCATCGCCTATAGGCTGAACGGCAAGACCACCTATGCACTGGAGGGCTCGATCTTTATCGCCGGCGCCGCCGTACAATGGCTGCGCGACGGCATCAAGGTGATCGGCAAGGCCGAGCAGAGCGGCAAATTGGCGGCGGAAGCCGATCCAACGCAGAACGTCTATCTGGTGCCGGCTTTCGTCGGGCTCGGCGCACCGCACTGGGATGCCGAGGCGCGCGGCGCCATCTTCGGGCTGACCCGCAATTCGGGGCCGGCGGAATTTGCCCGCGCGGCACTGGAATCCGTTGCCTTCCAGACCCGCGACCTGCTTGACGCCATGCGAAAGGACTGGAAGGGCGCCTCGGCCAAGACCGTGCTCAGGGTCGATGGCGGCATGGTGGCGTCGGACTGGACCATGCAGCGGCTGGCCGACATTCTCGATGCGCCGGTCGACCGGCCGACAATTCTCGAGACGACGGCGCTTGGTGCGGCTTGGCTGGCCGGCTCGAAGGCGGGTGTCTGGCCGAAGGCCGCGGAATTCGCCAGGAGTTGGGCGCTCGAGCGCCGGTTCAAGCCGGACATGGATGCTTCGACACGTGCCGCCAAGCTGGCAGGTTGGCGCCACGCTGTACGCAGGACGCTCAGTACTCAATAGGCAGGGATGCCACCGGATACGCACTAATGAAACACCCGCGCCGTTTCGGGCGCGGGCCTGCAGCCTCTAATCTAATGCATGTCGCGCAAACAGCGGTTTTGCGATAGCGCGTCGCATGAGGCCGATCGAACGCGACGCGCTTTAGGACTCAGTAAGGCGACCGGCACTGCCGGCGCGGACCGTAGTTGGGCTGGTAAGTGTTGTCAGAAGCGCGATAGCTCCGATAACGGTCGTAGCACCACTGCACGTGGGCATCGCCACGATAGACACGATTCTGGCTGTTGACGATAGCGCCCGTAATCAGCGCTCCGGTGGCGAAGGCGGCCAGCGGGAACCAGTAGTCACCGTGACGGCGATAGCCGCGACGATATTCGCGATAGCCGCGATGGCCACGCCAATACATGCCATCGTCACGCGCAAAACTGCGCCGGGAGAAATCGCGACGCGAGAAATCGCGGTTGAAACTCCGGTGCCTCCGCCACGGCTCGTACTGGACGGTCTGGACATTCGAGGTGATCCCCTGGGCCGGGGGCGCATAGCTGGGCTGAGCGTTGACTGGCACGATCTCCGCGGCAGCGAATGAGATCGAAAGAGTGGTCGCCAGCAGGCCCGACATGATCCTATTCATGATCTTCTCCTTGAAACGCATGTCCCTTATCGCGGGAAACGGGCAGGCTGCGCAAATTGTTCCGCCAAAAATCCCAAGTTGCTGATCCGCAAAGGTTCTCCCGATTTGCTGCTTGCCTTTGTCGCCATAGAGGGCGAGCTTCGGCCTTGTGCGAGAGGGAGGCAGTTCCGTCAACGCCGAAGCGCTCCGCAAGGCATGATGACACTGCTGGAAAGCCCGGTGTGCGAGCCGTCTTTTTCCGGTTGACCGGCAGAGGCACTCTCCCTATGTTCCGCGCAATTTCGAGGGCGGCCTTTCTGAGCCCGCGGGAGCGCGTAGCTCAGCCGGTAGAGCAACTGACTTTTAATCAGTAGGTCATGGGTTCGAATCCCATCGCGCTCACCAAAAATCCAGATGTACGGCCCGGAGACATGGGTAACAGTTTGTACCTAAGAAATGGGTGACAACCTCGTGCCGAACGCATGCGGTGGCCTTAACCACCGCCCCATCGTCCATCATCGTGCCGGTGAGCGCCTCATAGGCTCTGCTGCACAGCTGCGAATGCGGACAATCCTTCACGATAAGCGCCGGCACCACCGTGAGAACCGCTGCGGCAAGGATTTGCGGGCAAAGACCGACGGCGCTTACCTTTCTGCCGAACACGCCGGCCAGGAAAAAGTAGAGACCCTGGGCCATGCAGGCTGCCGTCAGAATGCCCAGAAGCGTGCTCGTCCCTCTTGCGAAGGGCGTTGTATAGCTGTCGGGAAAACCCAGCGTGCCGAGATCCATCGACCATTGCAGCGCCAGCACGACGCTCAATGCCGCCCAAACGAAGGCCGTCTTACGAGTGAACAGCGTCCGCTTTGGTTTGTTGCTTAGATCGGTCATGAAATCACGTCTGAATGCGCGCCGGGACATGCGCAAGCTCCCGGTCAAATCAGCGAGACACTACCGCCGGCATGGCGTTCGAGCCGGCCGGCGAGGTCGAGCTCCAGCAGCACCATGAACACTTGGGCGGGATGCAGGCCGGTGTGGCGGATGATCTCGTCGACTGCTACCGGCGTCGGGCCGAGTGCCTCGACGACGCGGTCGCGGTCATCCTCGCGCGGCGGCGGCGTTGCCGAAAAGTCGGGCGGCTCTTCAAGCGGCGATGTCCTTGGCGCCCAGGCGCCGACCAGCGGCGCGATCGCACTGGTGACATCGGCGGCCTCGGTGACAAGGGTGGCGCCGTCCTTGAGCAGGCCATTGGTGCCGGCGGCGCGCGGATCGAGCGGCGAACCGGGAACGGCGAAGACCAGTCGGCCCATCTCACCGGCAAGCCGGGCGCTGATCAGCGAGCCGGAGCGCTGTGCGGCCTCGACCACCACCAATCCCAATGCGGCGCCAGCAACAAGCCGGTTGCGGCGCGGAAAATCGTGCGCGCGCGGCTGCCAGCCAAACGGCATTTCCGAGACGATGGCGCCACCGCGCTCGGCAATCTCGTCGCACAGCCCGGCATTTTCGGGCGGGTAGGGCAAATCGATGCCGCCGGCGAGCACACCGATCGTGCCGGTCGAAAGGCTGCCCTGGTGCGCGGCCGTATCGATGCCGCGCGCCAAGCCGGAGACGATGCCATAGCCGTCGCGGCCGAGATCCGCCGCCAGCATCCGCGCCATCTTGATGCCGGCCAGCGAGGCGTTGCGAGCGCCGACGATGGCGACCGCGGGCAAGCGGAAAACCGCACTACTGCCCCTGACCGCGAGCAACGGCGGCGGATGGTCCATGCTCTTCATCAGCGGCGGATAATCCGCCTCGCCGATGCCGACGAAGCGGGCGCCCGCCCGCCTGGCTGCCTCCAGCTCGGCCTCGGCCTCGGCAATGGACGGAATGCGGACGATTTTTTTGGCGCCACCCGAAATCATCAGCTCCGGCAGCATCGCAAGCGCTGCTTCGGCCGAACCGAACCGGTTGATCAGGTCGCGAAAGGAAGCCGGGCCGACATTCGGCGTGCGGATCAGGCGAAGCCAGCTCAGCCGCTGCCGGTCGCTGAGGCGCGGCCCGGCGGCGGGCTCGCTCACTCCTTTGCCCCGATCTTACCCTCGGTGCCGGCAAGCAGCCGCGCAATGTTGGCGCGGTGCTTTATGATGACGATCAGGCTCATCGCCGCGAAAAGCCCGGCAATCTGCGGCGTGCTCAGGAAGTACAAGGCCACTGGCACGACGACCGCTGCCGTCAATGCCGCCAGCGAGGAGTAGCGGAACAGGAAAGCCACCGCGAGCCAGACAACGGCGAAGATCACCGCCACCTGCCAGGCAAGGCCGATCAGCACGCCGAGGTAGGTGGCGACACCCTTGCCGCCCTTGAAGCCGAGCCAGACCGGAAAGAGGTGGCCTAGAAACGCACCGAAACCGGCCCAGAGTCCGAGCTCAGGTGCAAAGCGGCCGGCGATCAGCACAGCCGCGGTGCCTTTAAGGGCGTCGAGCAGCAGGGTGGCCGCCGCCAGACCCTTGTTGCCGGTGCGCAGCACATTGGTGGCGCCGATGTTGCCGGAGCCGATGTTGCGCACGTCGCCGAGGCCGGCGGCACGGGTGATCAGCAGCCCGAAGGGGATCGAGCCGAGAAGATAGCCGAACACCAATGCCAAGACGGGACTGTAAGCCATTGTTCCCCCGAAGTTTCCTTGGCTGAACGGATTTGAAGGCGTGACGCCTGTTCCGTCCTAGGCCGAAAACACTGTGCGGCCCGCCACCATCGTTTGCAAGACTTTGCCTTGCAGCCGCGCGCCTTCGAAACAGGTGTTTTTCGAGCGCGAGCGGATGCCGCTCTCGCTGACGATCCATGGCTCGTCCAGATCGACGAGTGCAAGGTCGGCCAAAGCCCCCGGTTTCAGCGTGCCGCCGGGCAGGCTGAACAATCTTGCCGGCGCGGTGGATAAGGTCTCGACCAGCCGGAGCAGCGTCACGTCGCCATTGTGATAGAGCCGCAGCGCCGCGCCCAGCAGCGTTTCCAGCCCGATGGCGCCGGCCGCAGCATCGGCGAAGGGCAGGCGCTTGGTGTCGACGTCCTGCGGGTCGTGCGAGGAGACGATGAGGTCGATGGTGCCGTCCTTGACCGCCTCGATCATCGCCAGCCGGTCTTCCTCGGCGCGCAGCGGCGGCGTCAGCCGGAAGAAGGTGCGGTACTCGCCGACATCATTCTCGTTGAGCGACAGATTGTGGATCGACACGCCTGCTGTGACGTTGGCCCCGTCGGCTTTTGCGCGCGCTACCGCGTCTGCCGCCATAGCCGTCGAGATCTTGGCAGCGTGATAGGAGCCGCCGGTCAGGCGAGCCAGCGCGAGATCGCGCTCCAGGGGGATTGATTCGGCCTCGCGAGGAATGCCGGCAAGGCCAAGCCAGCTTGCGTAAAGGCCTTCGTTCATCACGCCGGCCGAGGCGAGATCGGCGTCCTGGGTTTCATGCGCGATGACGCCGTCGAAATCGCGCGCGTAGGTCAGCGCGCGACGCATCACCAGCGCGCTGGCGATAGAATGCCGGCCGTCGGTGAAGGCGACCGCTCCAGCCTCGCGCAATAGGCCGAATTCGGTCATCTCGCGGCCTTCCAGCCCCTTGGTGATCGCTGCCGCCGGAAAGATGTTGACGATTGCCGTGTCCTTGGCGGTGCGCAGCACAAACTCGACCAGTGCGACATTGTCGATCACCGGGTCGGTATCGGGCATCATGACGATTGAGGTGACGCCGCCCGCCGCCGCAGCAATGCTCGCCGATGCGATGGTTTCGCGGTGTTCGCCGCCCGGTTCGCCGATGAAGACACGTGCATCGATCAGGCCGGGGATGATCGCCTTACCAGCGCACTCGATGATCGTGGCGTCTTCGGGCGCGCCCTGGTTCAAGGCCGCCTTGCCGGCGGCAACGATTTTGCGTCCTTCGACGATGACGGTGCCTATCTCGTCGATGCCGCGCGATGGGTCGACGATGCGGGCGCGGCTGAAGACCGTTATGCTCATGCGCCGCGGCCCTCGTGGTTTCGACGGGGGTCGAGCAGCGCTTCCATCACCGCCATGCGCACGGCGACGCCCATCTCAACCTGTTCCTGGATAACGCTTTGCGGGCCGTCGGCGATCTCGGAGGCGATCTCGACGCCGCGGTTCATCGGGCCGGGATGCATGACCAGCGCACCCTCCTTGGCCGCTTTCAGCTTCTCGGCGTCGAGCCCGAAATAGCGGAAATATTCACGCACCGAGGGTACGAAAGCGCCTTCCATGCGTTCGCGCTGCAGGCGCAACATCATCACCACGTCGGCGTCCTTCAGACCCTCGCCCATCGAGCGGGTGACGATGACGCCCATCTTCTCGATGCCGGCGGGCAAAAGCGTCGAAGGGGCGACGACCCGTACTTGGGCACCGAGTGCGTTGAGCAGAATGATATTGGAGCGGGCCACGCGCGAATGCAGGATGTCACCGCAGATCGCCACGATCAGCTTCGACAACGGACCCTTGGCGCGGCGGATGGTCAGCGCGTCGAGCAGCGCCTGCGTTGGATGTTCATGAGCGCCGTCGCCGGCATTGACCACCGAGCAGCCGACCTTTTGAGCAAGAAGTGCCGCCGCGCCCGCCGATTGGTGGCGGATGATCAATATGTCGGGGCGCATGGCGTTCAGCGTCATCGCGGTATCGATCAGCGTCTCGCCCTTCTTCACCGACGAGCTTGCCACCGACATGTTCATGACGTCGGCGCCGAGCCGTTTGCCGGCCAGCTCGAACGACGATTGCGTACGGGTCGAGGCTTCGTAGAAGAGATTGATCTGGGTGCGGCCGCGCAGCGTCGATGTCTTCTTGTCCGATTGCCGCGAGATGGCAACGGCCCGGTCCGCCCGGTCGAGCAGAAGCTCGATGTCGGCGGGGGAAAGATCGCGGATGCCTAGAAGATGGCGGTGGGGATAAAGTGGAAGGGACGATGCGTCAGTCATCTCAAGTCGCTGCTATAGGGGGGAGGCTCCGCGGCTGCAAGCACCGGCTTGGGATTGGATCGGTTCTCCCCGGTATTTTCGTCGCGCGCCGCCGGCCATAGGCTATAAACCGCGATGACTTTGGATTCGCAGACTTCAGGTGATAAGGACGAAGCGTGACCGACGACGTGACCAACCAGCCGCCGCCGCTGGCCGGCGGCAACGCCTGGCGGGGCGATCCGTTGCTGATCCAGCTTGCCGAGCGCTTTTCCGATCCGGTGCGCAAGGACCTCGACGGGCTTGGCCGTTTCGTTTTGACGCATGAGGCGCAGGAGCTGGCCCGTCTTGCCAATGTCGAGACGCCGAAGCTCAGGACCCATGATCGCCAGGGCCGGCGCATCGACCAGGTCGAGTTCCACCCCGCCTATCACGCGCTGATGCGCCGCTCGGTCGCCAACGGGCTGCATTCGTCGGTCTGGGAGAATGGCGACGCCGAGATCGGCCGCCGCCACCAGGTGCGCGCCGCGCGCTTTTACCTCACGGCTGAGCTCGAAACCGGGCATCTTTGCCCGATCACCATGACCAGCGCTTCGCTGGCAGCGCTGATGGCCAGCCCGAAGCTGTTTCGCGAATGGGCGCCTCGGGTGACGACGCGCAAATACGATCAGGGCCAAAAGCCGCCGGTCGAAAAAGCCGGGCTGACGCTCGGCATGGGCATGACCGAGAAGCAAGGCGGTACCGATGTTCGTGCCAACGTCACCAAGGCCGAGCGCGCCGGCAGCGGTTTTTATCGCCTGACCGGCCACAAATGGTTCATGTCGGCGCCGATGTCGGATGCCTTCCTGGTGCTCGGACAGGCGCCGGAGGGACTGTCGTGCTTTCTCGTTCCCCGCTTGCTTGGCGACGGATCCGGCAACGGCTTCCGCTTTCAGCGGCTGAAGGACAAGCTCGGCAACCGCTCCAATGCGTCCTCCGAGGTGGAATTCGTCAATGCCATCGGCGAGATGGTTGGCGAGCCCGGCGCCGGCGTGAAGACGATCATGGACATGGTGACCCTGACGCGGCTCGACTGTGCCGTCGCCTCCTCGGCGATCATGCGGGCCGGACTGGCCGAGGCCGTCCACCATACGCGCCACCGCCAGGTGTTCGGAACCAATCTGATCGAGCAGCCGCTGATGCAGCGTGTTCTGGCCGACATGGCGCTCGACGTTGCCGCCGCTACCGCGCTGTCGTTCCGGCTGGCGCGCTCCTTCGACGAGGCGGCCGGCGACCGCGGCGAGGCGGCCTTCGCCCGCGCCATGACGCCGGTCGTCAAATACTGGGTCTGCAAGATTGCGCCGCCGCTGCTCTATGAGGCGATGGAATGCCTCGGCGGCAATGGCTATGTCGAGGAGGGGCCGCTCGCCCGCTACTATCGCGAAGCTCCGGTCAACGCGATCTGGGAGGGTTCAGGCAACGTCATGGCGCTCGACGTGTTGCGAGTGCTCGGCCGCGCGCCAGGCCTGTTCGATGACGTGCTGGCCGGCATCGACCGCGATCTCGGCGCTGGCGGACGCGGCACCGTCGGCGTGCTCAAGGCAGCAATGCAGGTCGCTGCAACCGACGAGGGCTCAGCGCGGCTGTTGACCGAGCAATTAGCATTGTCGGCGGCGGCGGCAGAGCTTCGCAGGCTGGGGGCAGGGCGGATCGCCGACGCCTTCGTCGAGACGCGCCTCGCCGGCCAGTGGCGCAACACCTATGGAATGCTCGATTCGCGCCACGATGCGCGGATGATCATCGACACGCTCTACCCGCCGATCAACTAGTGCCGTCGCCCGGGTCGTAGCCGCTTTTTTTCGCGCGCCCTGTGGATGATCGTTAACCTTAACAAATGGTTTCCATTGCGGCGGCCGGTGGCAAAGCCCAGTGTTATGGTTAAGGCAAGGACTGTTCGGCTGAGCGGTCTTTGTCCTGCGAAGCAGGAGCGTCATGCGGCATATTTTGAGCTCTTTTCTGGCATTGCATTGGGCGGCCGTTTTCGCCCTGCTGGCGTTCATCTGCATCGATGGGAATCGTGGCGTCGCGGCGGCCCTTGGCGTGCTCGGCGTTCCCGTCCAGAACACTCGCTTTGCCGATCTTGAAAACGCCGTCGTCGTGGCGCCGCTCGCCGTGGCATTGCTTGTCGTCGCGGTGCTGTTCTGCTGGGCCTTTGTTGAAGCATTGACCAGCGACGCCACCAACCCGGACCCAGCCGACAGTGTTGTGCGGATCGCCTTCATCTCGGCCTCGGGCGTGCTGTCGTTGATCGTCATCGGCGGCGCTGCGCAAGGTATCAATGGGCTGTTCATGGTTGTCGCCGTGCAATTGGCGGCACTTCTGGCGTCATATGTCGCGATGCTCGCCGAGCGGCGCTCAGCCGCTGCCGCGGCAGTTCCAGTGACCGGCGAAATCCGCGCGGCCGCGCATATCATGGCCAAGGCAGCGGCGTACAATTCCTCGCTTGCGCGCATTTCGGGCCGGCCGGATTCGAGGGACGATCGCTGATGCGCACCTTGTTCGCGCTGTGGGCGGCTCCGCTCCTCCTGTTCTGGGGCTGGTTCTTTCTGTCGCTCAACGACATCAATTTCGGCTATGTCATGCTGAGCCGCCAATTGCACGATCTCGTTTTCCAGCTTTATGGGCAGATGCTCGGCGTCGATCCGGCGCTCATCCCGGGCATGGTGGCGAAGGCTTGCGTCTTCGACGGCCTACTGCTGATGGCGTTCTGGGCATTTCGCCGCCGCAAGGCGATCGGCAGCTGGATCAAGGCAACGCGCAATCGCTATTTCGACCAGGCATCGACTCCGAGCGCCTGAAGCCGGTCGAGAACACCCTGCAGGATGAAGGCCGCCGCCGCTGAATCGATCTTGCCGGCGCGTTTCTTGCGGGAAAAATCCATCTCGATCAGTGTCCGCTCGGCCGCCACCGTCGACAGCCTTTCGTCCCAAAAGACGAACGGCAGATCGGTCAATCCAGCCATGTTGCGGACGAAAGCGCGGGATTTTTGGGCGCGTGGGCCTTCCGAGCCGTCCATGTTGATGGGGAGGCCGATCACCACTGCGCCGGCATTTTCCTTCTGCAGCAGAGCGAGCAGCACCGCGGCATCGAGCGAGAATTTCTTGCGCATGATGACAGGGCGCGGGTGCGCGAAGGACAAGCCGCGGTCCGAAACCGCCACGCCGATCGTCTTGTCGCCGAGGTCAAGCCCAGCCAGGGTCTTGCCGCCGCCGAGCCGGCCCGGCAACTCCTCGATCGTGATGATGCCCAACGGCTTTTCCTTTGACCGCGACGCCGCACTTCCTATACGCGCAACATATGCCGCGGCACTTTAATTTCGCCGTCGGCGTTCTAGCCTCTACCGAAGCAAAAATCGAGGAAGGCATTGATGAAACTTACCTGGTACGGACACTCGGCATTCCGCGTCGAAATCGAAGGCGCGAAAATCCTCATCGACCCGTATCTGGTCGGCAATCCGTCATGGACAGGCGGCTGGGAAGAGCCGGCCGAAGGGGTCACGCACGTGTTGCTTACCCATGGCCACAGCGACCACATCAGCGGCGCCGTCGAAGTGCTCAAGAAAAGCGGCGCGATGCTTGTCGCCAATTTCGAGATTTGCATGTACCTGGTCGGCAAAGGCGTCAGTGACAAGCAAATCAATCCCGGCAATATCGGCGGTACCGTCGATTGCGGCGGCTTCACCACCACTTTCGTTCAGGCTCTGCATTCATCGTCCTTTCTAGGCGAGAGCGGCCAGAACACCTATCTCGGCAATCCGGGCGGGCTCGTCCTGCACTTCCCCGAGGATAAGACGCTCTACCATATGGGCGACACAGACATCTTTTCCGATATGGCGCTGATCAACGAGTTGCATGAGCCGAAGATCGGCATCGTGCCGATCGGCGACCGCTTCACCATGGGTGGCGCGGTGGCAGCTCTTGCCTGCCAGCGTTTCTTCAAGTTCGAGACGGTCGTTCCCGCTCACTTCGGCACATTTCCGATGATAGATCAGACCGCCGACAAGTTTGTGGCCGGGCTGGACGGATCGGGTGTGAAAGTGGCGTTGCCGAAGATCGGCGAGACGATTACGCTGTAGGAATAGCGAACCGGAATGACGACATGGGTCTGAGAAACTCTCTTTGCATTTCTATGCTGGTTGCCGCATCGCCGGCGCTGGCCGCCGAGGATTTCATCGAGGGCATCTATCTGCAATCGGAGGATCTCTGCGCGCAGGCCAAAAAGGATACGCTGCAGACGGTGATCGAGGGCGGCAATATCGTACTGTCGGCAAACGGATTGGAAAGCATCGAATATAACTGCGAGTTCCTGCAGATCACCAAGGCGACACGGTCGCCAAGCTGGGCGGTGACCGCCATCTGCCAGGAGCCGGGCTACGTCTTTCCGGATGTTCTCTCACTGACTCAGATGAACGCGAAGCAGATCGACCTGGTTTCGGTTCGGCCTGCCGCGGACGAAAGCGAGCAGAGCGGCAACGGCGGCAGCTATTTCCTCTGCGACGGCGTGGCAATGCCGTAGGGCAGTTGTCGGCACGATGCATGTTGCGCGGCACGCGCTGCGCCGCTATAGCGCTGGTTTTCCCCGAGGCACAAACATGTCCGTTGATATTAAAACCGTGAAGCGCGTCGCGCACCTTGCCCGCATTGCGGTGAGCGAGGAGGATGCAGAGCGCATGACCGGCGAATTGAACGCCATTTTGGGCTTTGTCGAGCAGTTGAACGAGGTCGATGTTTCCGGCGTCGAGCCGATGACCTCGGTCACGCCGATGGCAATGAAGAAGCGCCAGGACGTCGTCACCGACGGCAGCAAGACAGCCGACATCGTCGCCAACGCGCCGGCAACCGAAGAGAACTTCTTTCTCGTGCCAAAGGTCGTGGAGTAGCTGGCCGATGGGAATCGAGATCGCCGCGGAGACGCCGCTGCAGGACGATGTGCGTGGGCTGGTCGAGGAGCTCAACGCCACATTGCTGGAGTTGACGCCGCCGGAGCATTGCTACCATTTGACGGTCGAGCAGATGGCGGACCGCGAGACGACCGTTTTCATCGCCCGCGACGACGGCCTTGCCATCGGTTGCGGCGCGCTGAAGCGCCACGACGCTGTCGTCGGCGAGGTCAAGCGTATGTATACGCGGCCTTCGCATCGCGGCCGCAAGATCGGTGCGATGATCGTCGAGCGGATCGAGGGCTTGGCGCGCCAAGAAGGGCTGAAGCGTCTGGTGCTGGAGACGGGCGACCGTCATCCCGCCGCCTGGACCGTCTACGAACGCGCCGGTTTTTCGCGCTGCGGGCCGGTGCTGAATTACCCCAATTCCGAGTGGTCGGTGTTTTACGAAAAGAGCCTTGCCTGATGAGCGACCTGACCCAACTGACGATTTCGCAGGCCCGCGCCAAATTGCGCTCCAGGGAGATCACCGCCACCGAAGTCACCGAGGCTTATCTGTCGGCGATCGAGCGAGCCAATCCTGCGCTCAATGCCTATATCGTGGTCACCGGCGACAAAGCGCGCGACATGGCCAAGGCCTCCGACGCGAAAATGGCCAAGGGCGAGGGCGGGTCCCTCGAGGGTATCCCGCTCGGCATCAAGGATCTGTTCGGCACCGAAGGCGTCCACACCCAGGCCTGCAGCCACGTGCTTGACGGGTTCAAGCCGCGCTACGAATCGACTATCACCGCCAATCTGTGGGCGGATGGCGCCGTCATGCTCGGCAAGCTCAACATGGACGAGTTCGCCATGGGCTCGTCCAACGAGACCTCGTATTACGGGCCTGTCATCAACCCGTGGCGGCGTTCGCGGCTCGACACGGTGGTAATGCCGACGACACATCAGGGCGAGGGCGGCTTCGTTTCGGCGGGCGGCACCAGGACCGCGCGCACGTTGGACAATGCCCAGCTGGTGCCGGGCGGTTCGTCCGGTGGCTCGGCATCAGCCGTCTCGGCCTTCCTGTGCGCCGGCGCTACCGCCACCGACACCGGCGGCTCGATCCGCCAGCCCGCCGCCTTCACCGGCACGGTCGGCATTAAGCCGACCTATGGCCGCTGCTCGCGTTGGGGCGTCGTCGCCTTCGCCTCGTCGCTCGACCAGGCCGGGCCGATCGCGCGCGACGTGCGCGATGCCGCGATCCTGTTGAAGTCGATGGCTTCGGTCGACCCGAAGGACACGACCTCCGTCGACCTGCCGGTGCCGGATTACGAGGCGGCGATCGGCCGCTCGATCAAGGGGATGAAGGTCGGCATCCCCAAGGAATACCGTGTCGACGGCATGCCCGAGGAGATCGAGGCGTTGTGGCAGAAGGGCATTGCCTGGCTGAGGGATGCCGGCGCCGAGATTGTCGACATCTCGCTGCCGCACACGAAATACGCGCTGCCGGCCTATTACATTGTTGCGCCCGCCGAAGCCTCGTCCAACCTCGCCCGTTACGACGGCGTCCGCTATGGATTGCGCGTGCCCGGCAAGGACATTGTCGACATGTATGAAAAGACCCGCGCCGCCGGCTTCGGGCGTGAGGTCAAGCGCCGCATCATGATCGGCACCTATGTGCTTTCCGCTGGCTACTACGATGCCTACTATCTGCAGGCGCAGAAGGTTCGTAACCTGATCAAGCGCGATTTCGAAAATGTGTTTGTCGCAGGTGTCGACGTCATCCTGACGCCGGCAACGCCGTCCGCCGCCTTCGGCATCGCAGACGAAGACATGGCCGCCGACCCGGTCAAGATGTATCTCAACGACATCTTTACGGTGACGGTGAACATGGCCGGCTTGCCCGGCATCGCGGTTCCGGCCGGGCTCGACGCCAAGGGGCTGCCACTCGGCCTGCAGCTGATCGGCCGGCCTTTCGACGAGGAAACGCTGTTCCAGACCGCCCATGTCATCGAACAGGCGGCCGGCACATTTCAGCCGGAAAAATGGTGGTAGGATCGTTTCTCATCTGAGGGGGTGAGGGATGTTCTTCTATGTCTCCAAGGTCCTGTGGCTCTTCGTCCAGCCGCTTAATCTCGCGATCATCCTGCTGCTGGCTGGATTGCTTGCGGCATTGGTCGGGCGCAAAAGGCTATTTGCCACCGGCAGCGTGCTGGCCTTCCTTGTCCTGGCAGTGTCAGCATGGACCTCGCTCGGCGCAGTGATGCTCAATCCGCTCGAGGAGCGTTTCCCTAAGCCACCCCTGCCGGAAAGGGTTGACGGAATCGTTGTGCTCGGCGGCGGTATGGACGGCGCCATCAATTTCGTTCGCGGCGGTTATGAACTCAACGCCAGTGGCGATCGAATTGTCGAGGCAGCCGTGCTGGCGCGGCGTTTTCCGACAGCGAGAGTCGTCATTTCAGGCGGCCCCGTTGCAATAATCGGTGAGGACGAAGGCGACTCAACCACGGCGCCACGCGTACTCACTGCGCTCGGCGTGGCGGCCGATCGTCTGATCCTGGAAGACAAGTCACGCAACACCTACGAGAATGCCGTCTTCACCAAGCGGCTGATTACGCCGAAACCCGGCGAGATCTGGCTGCTGGTGACCTCAGCCTTCCACATGCCGCGCGCCAAGGCGCTGTTCGACAGAGCCGGCTTCCCGACGGTTCCATGGCCGGTCGACTACCGCACCTCCGGTAAGGAAGGTATCAGCCTGTTCCGCAAATCTACCAACGAAGCGCTGCAGACCACGACCATCGCGATTCGCGAATGGATCGGGCTCGTCGCCTATTGGCTGACGGGCCGCATTGATCAGCCTTTTCCCGGGCCGGGCGGCTGACCGAGCACCGCCTGCCGCGCCGCCGAGAAAAATTGGCGGCGCACCAGCACCGCCAGAAGCAGCAGCGTCGATAGCACGAAAACGGCGGGATCGACGAACCAGCCAAGATAACCGATCGAGAAGAACACGCCGCGCAGCCCGGAATTGAAATGCTTCCCGGCCAGCATGTTCATGCGGGCCGCGCGCCACACCGCCGTTTCGGTGACCGGATTGCGCGACGCCTCGCCATGCGGAATCGGCACCGCGCCGATCAGGATCGAGCAATAGTTGAACAGCCGGTAAGCCCAGCCGAACTTGAAGAAGGAAAAGGCCAGGATCAGCACCAGCCCGAACACCTTCGTCTGGAAGGCGGCGCGTGAGGATGTGGCGCCAAACGGCAGGTCGCTCAGCACAGTGAGAACCTGATCGGAAGCGCCGAGCAAGGCAAAACAGCCGCCGATCGCAATCAGCGAACTGGAGGCAAAGAAGGCGGTCCCCTGTTGCAGGCCGCTCATGATGGCGGTGTCGACGATGCGGATCTCGCGTTCGGCCATGGTCCTCATCCAGGCCTCGCGCTGCGCGTTCATCGCCCTCGTCAGCGACATGCGGCTGACCAGCATTCCGTCGGCGGCGAGCGTATGCAGCACCCACGCGGCGAGGAAGAACCCCAGCGCTGCAAGGTCGGCCGTCGATAGATGAAAGGAATCGCTCATGCGGTGCTTTTACCACAAGCCGAGGCAACGCTTCGATGGCCGAAGCCGGAATGTCGCTGCCGGAGCAAACAAGGTCGGCAGGCGCAGCGCCGCAATCTTCAAAACAGCGGAAAACATCATGGGAATTCCTATATATAGAGCTCAACAGGGTCCCAGGAGAAAACGCCCACGTGTTCCTTTCGGTTTTCGACCTGTTCAAGATCGGCATCGGCCCATCGAGTTCGCACACGATGGGGCCGATGACGGCTGCGCGGCGGTTTCTCGACGAGATTGCGGGAGACGACTGGCCGCGTCCGGCCGGCGCCAGGGTCGACCGAATCGCGGCCAGCCTGCATGGCTCGCTCGCCTATACCGGCATCGGCCATGGCTCCGATCGCGCCGTGGTGCTCGGCCTCGCCGGCCAGACGCCGCAGACGGTGGATCCTGACCACGCCGACGGCATCGCCGCTCGCATCGCCGCCGAGAAGCGGATTTCGCCGCCCGGCCATCCGTCCTATCGTTTCGACCCGGCAACGGATCTGGTACTGGATCGCAAGACGCCGCTGCCGGGTCACGCCAATGGCATGGCGTTTTCTGCCTATGATGCCGGAGACCGGTTGCTGCTGAGGCGCGTCTACTATTCGATCGGCGGCGGCTTTGTCGTTTCCGAGGAAGAATTGCAGCGGATGAAGGCGAGGGGCTCGGCGACAACCGAAGGCAAGAAGGTTCCATATCCGTTCAAGAACGCCGTCGAAATGCTCTCAATGGCAACGAAAAGTGGCCTTTCCATCGCCGAGATGAAGCGCGTCAACGAGGAGACGCAGATGTCGCGCGAGGAGCTCGACGCCGGCCTCGACGGCATTTGGAGCGCCATGAAGGGATGCATCGAGCGCGGCCTGTCGCAAGACGGCATCATGCCGGGCGGACTGAAGGTGCGCCGCCGTGCCCGGATGCTGCACGACAAGTTGCAGGAGCAATGGCAGCAGAACCGGCCCAACCCGCTGCTCGCCAATGACTGGCTGTCGATCTATGCAATGGCGGTCAACGAGGAGAACGCCGCCGGCGGCCGTGTCGTCACCGCGCCAACCAATGGGGCGGCCGGCACTCTGCCCGCGGTGTTGCGCTATTGGCTGCATTTCCATCCCGAAGCCGACCAGCCAAGTATCCGCGATTTCCTGCTGACGGCGGCGGCCGTTGGCGGCATCATCAAGACCAATGCTTCGATCTCGGGGGCCGAGGTAGGCTGCCAGGGCGAGGTCGGTTCGGCTTCGGCGATGGCTGCGGCGGGATTGTGCGCCGTCATGGGCGGCACGCCCGAGCAGGTCGAGAACGCTGCCGAAATCGCGCTGGAACATCATCTCGGCATGACCTGCGATCCGGTCGGCGGCCTGGTGCAGGTGCCGTGCATCGAGCGCAACGCGCTTGGCGCTGTCAAGGCGGTGACCGCCGCTTCGCTGGCCATCAAGGGCGATGGCGTTCATTTCGTGCCGCTCGATGCGGCGATCGAGACGATGCGCCAGACCGGCCTCGACATGAACGAAAAGTACAAGGAAACCAGCCTTGGCGGATTGGCCGTCAATGTCGTGGAGTGCTGAGCGCCAGTCTGGCGGCCTGGACCACCACTGTGGAGAAGTCGATCAGGCCGTTGACGCGTTCGCGTGCTGGGCTAAACCTTAAACGATGTCTCTCAATCTCATAAAGCTTTGCGTCGGCTGTGACAGCGTCGAGGATCTGGAAGAGTGGATTGCCTTCCGCCTCGACGAGCGGCGCCGCGCCGGCGAACCGGCCGAACACTACCACACCACCCGCATGGTGCCGACGCGCGGCGCCGAGATCACCGACGGCGGCTCGCTCTACTGGGTGGTCAAGGGCAATGTCCAATGCCGTCAGCTGATCACCGAAATCCGGCCCTTCACTGATGACGATGGCATCGGCCGCTGCCATCTGATCCTCGATCCCGAGGTCGTGCGCACCGACTGGCAGCCGCGCCGTGCATTCCAAGGGTGGCGCTACCTGAAGCCGGCGGACGCGCCGGCCGATCTCGGCAAGGGCAAAGCCGGGCTGATCGAAATGCCGCCGAAGCTCAGGCGTGAGCTTGCCGATCTCGGCCTACTCTGACGCCAAGAACCGTAACGCCAAGGGCACCGGCCGAACGCTTGTCCGCAGTTGCCATCATCACCGGTCCTGCAGGTCGCCTGATCTGGGCTTGCAAGCTGGGGAACAACGCCACATCTTGAATGTCATGAGCGACAAGAAGCAGCCCGTGCCTGCAAAGGCCAATCCTGCGCCGGTCGAGTCCCAATCGAGCACCGGCGAGATCGACGCCTTTCTCCGTCAGGCAAGGACGCTCGCTGCATCCGCCACCGGTTCAGGCAGGCTGATCCTGTCCCTCGACGCTACGATGAGCCGCCAGCCGACCTGGGATCTCGCCTGTGCGCTGCAGGCCGAGATGTTCGACGCCGTCGGCAAGGCTGGGGTGCTCAAGGTTCAACTGGTCTATTTCCGCGGGCTTGGCGAGTGCCGTTCCTCCGCATTCGTCACCGATACCGAAGCTCTGAAGCAGCTGATGACGCGCATCGACTGCCGTAGCGGCCACACCCAGATCGGCAAGGTGCTCGCCCATGCGCTGAAACAGACGGCGGCGGCCAAGGTCAACGCGCTGGTCTATATCGGCGATGCGATGGAAGAAAACATAGATGATCTGGCCGAAAAGGCCGGTAGCCTAGGTCTGCACGGCGTTCCTGTCTTCGTTTTTCAGGAAGGCCATGATGCCGGTGCAGAAAAGGCGTTCAAGGAAATTGCACGGCTGTCCAAAGGGGCCTGGTTCCGGTTTGATCGGCGGGCTGCCGCGACCTTGGCCGGCCTGCTTTCGTCCGTCGCCGTGTTTGCGACCGGCGGTCTGAAAGCACTGGAGGACCGGGGCAGGCCGGAGGACCGGCTGATGATCGAGCATCTACGGGGCGGCGGAAACTGATGGGCGCGATTATCGCTTTTGTAGCATTGCTTCTGGTGCTTCTCGGCATGCTCACCATCTTCCTGCGCGCCGATCCGGGGAAGCTTGCAGGCGGCATGAGGACCCTTGGACCCGTGCTGCTCGGGCTGGTCGGCGTTGCCGTGCTGCTGGTCGGGCGCGAGGGCCTCGGCGGCTTGATCCTGTCGGCCGCGCTCGCCTGGTATGGCTCCATGCGCATGAATCAGCCGGCCGCAAAACTGGCACCGGGCAAGCGTTCGACGGTGCGTACCGCGGCGCTTGAGATGGAACTCGATCACGACACCGGCGGCCTCGAAGGCCTCGTGCTGGCTGGGCGCCATGAAGGCAAGATGCTTGGCTCGATGGGGCTTGCCGAATTGCAGCAACTTTATCGCGAGCTCTCCGGCGATCCGGAGAGCCGCCAGCTGCTAGAGACGTATCTTGACGGCAGATTTCCCATCTGGCGCAAAGACGCTGATGCGAATGGTGGCGAAGGGCTGGGTGTTGCGCCAGGTTCGGGCGCCATGACTAAGGAGGAGGCCTACAAGATCCTTGGTCTTGAAGCGGGGGCTGCCGCGGCGGATGTCCGCAAGGCGCACCGCCGCCTGATGCAGCGCCTGCACCCCGATATCGGTGGCACGTCTTTCCTGGCGGCGCGGATCAACGAAGCCAAGGACGTCTTGCTCTCCAATCACAACTAGTCTCCTTCGACGCAGAACTTTCGGGAAAGATATCGTTTCGCGCCCTTACTGCTGGACGGCGTAGCACTCGATCTTCTTCTTTTTCAAAGCGTTACAAGCCTTCCAGGCGGCGGTCTTCGAACCAAAACCACCGAACCGGGCGCGGTAATAAGTGACGCCGTCCTTGTCGAAGGCGACGGTGAAACCGGAGGCATCGGCCAGAACGGAGGGCACCTGCTTCGTCGCCTTGTCGAGGAAAGCCTTTGCTTCGGATTGCTTTGGCGAAGAGGCGACCTGTATTGCCCAGCCGGATGGCACCGACGCCGTGCTGACCGGATCGACCTCTGCAGCCGGTTCGGCATAGGCTGCGGCGACCCGGGCCGTCGCCACATCGTCCGCTGTCGCCACGGCCGCCGTCTTGACCTTTCTGGTCTGAACGACCGGAGTGGTTTCTTCAACGACGGGAGCATTTTCCTCGACGAGGGAGGCAACGGCATCGTCGTCCGGCTTACTATCCGGCGTCGGCGCGTCATGCTTCGGCAGAAGCACCTTGGCCAGGGCTGAAATCGGATTGCCGCCACCGGCTTTGGCAATCAGCATGCCGCCGCCGCGCGACGACGCCTTCGGCATGTAGGCATTGATCAACCCGGCCATCTGGCTGTCGCGGCTGCCGCCGGACCTGCCGCCCATGACCACCGCTACGATGCGCCGGTCGCCATCCGATACCGAGGAGACCAGGTTATAGCCGGAGGCGCGGGTATAACCGGTCTTGATGCCGTCGACGCCCTTGATGCGTCCGAGCAGACGGTTATGGCCGTTGATGCGCTGTCGCCCGTAAAGAAAGGAGCGCTGCGAGAAATAGCCGTAATATTGTGGAAAATGCTCTCTCAGGGCGATACCGAGCAGCGCCATGTCGCGCGCCGTCGTGAACTGCCCGGGATCAGGCAAGCCGTTGGCGTTGCGGAAAACGGTTCCCCGCATGCCCAGCGCCCGCGCCTTGGCGGTCATCATGCGGGCGAAATTGGCCTCATTGCCGCCGAGCATCTCGCCAAGCGCAGTTGCGGAATCGTTTGCCGATTTGGTCACCATCGACAGGATGGCGGTCTCGACCGTGACCGAGCCGCCCCGCTTGACGCCGAGCTTTGTTGGCGGTTCGGCAGCGGCATTGGCCGAGAACACGACCGGAGAATTCCTGCTGATCCTGCCCTTCGCCAATGCCTCGAACGTCAGATAGAGCGTCATCATCTTGGTAAGCGAGGCCGGATAGCGCCGGCCATCGGCATCCGACGAATAAAGCACCTTGCCGGACTTGGCATCGATGACGATGGCCGCCGACTTGGCCGCCATGGATGAAGCCGCGTCCGCGACGACGAAGCTCATCGCCATAGCGAGAATCATGATCGTTTTGAGGGGGGACGCGGATTTGGAAACGAAGCCCGACAACGCCTTACGCACTGATAGTTCCTTTGAATTTCCGTTGCCTTGGAGGCGGCAAAGGGTCCTGCCTCACCTCGGGCCACGCTAACGCGGGCAGCGTTACCAATCCGTTTATGGTAACCGCCGCGTTCACCCTTTTCTGCGGGATTGAGCCTCTCTTTATTCGAATCTTAGCGATTGCCGGCGGCTCACGATGCGCATTGCCGCGGAAATCTTGACTTTTTGTGCACTGCACAATATATTTACACGCATTGCACAACGCGGCCCGGACAAGGCGCGTCCATCGTCCAAAGGCAACCGTTCAAGGGAATGCGTGAAATGACCCAGACCTATGAAGATTTCAGCAAATACGGCAAGGAATTTGCCGACACCGGATTGAAGAGCTTTGCATCGCTGTCCAAGGGTGCGCAGGCCATCGCCACCGAGGCGGGCGAGTACACCAAGAAAAGTTTTGAGGCCGGCAGCGCCGTTGTCGAGAAGCTCTTCTCCGCCAAGTCGCTGGATAAGGCGATCGAAATCCAGTCCGACTACGCCAAGCAGTCCTATGAGAGCTTCGTCACCGAGGCCACCAAGCTTGGCGATCTCTATGCCGAACTCGCCAAGGAAGCCTACAAGCCGTTCGAATCGATTGTCGCCAAGGCGAAGTAAATTCGACGAACGTTCCAAGCCGGCCCTTGGGCCTCAAAAGACAGACCCGGTCGCGAACGCGCGGCCGGGTTTTTTCATGCCAGCTCGAAATCGGGGTCCTTGCGGTCTTCACGATTTGAAAAATCGGTCAAGTTTGGCCACCTAGCCATATTGTCAGCTAAACAGAAGGGCTTAAAATCGTCCATCGAGCACCTACATGTCGAGCATGCATGAGGATTCGAAAGAGGCAGGACTACGTGACTACAGGTTTGACTGCCACGAGCTACGTGGTGCGAATGCAGAACGGCAGCAACGGCAATGAGGCCGGTCGCGGCACGGCCGTCATCACGCGCACAAAAACCAAGACCAAGAAGCCCAGTCTGTATCGGGTCCTCATCCTTAACGACGACTACACACCCATGGAGTTCGTGGTTCACGTGCTGGAGCGTTTTTTCCAGAAGGATCGCGAAGCCGCCACACGCATAATGCTTCATGTTCACAATCATGGGGTGGGCGAGTGCGGGGTCTATACATTCGAGGTGGCCGAGACCAAAGTGTCTCAGGTCATGGATTTCGCCCGACAGAATCAGCATCCGCTGCAATGCGTGATGGAGAAGAAGTGAGGTAACATGCCGGCTTTCTCCCAAGGCCTGGAAAAGGCGCTTCACCAAGCGCTGACGCTCGCCAATGAGCGGCACCATGAATATGCAACCCTTGAACATTTGCTGCTCGCCCTGATCGACGACACCGAGGCGGCCGCAGTCATGCGTGCCTGCAACGTCGATCTCGACGAGTTGAAGCATACGGTTCTCACCTATATCGACACCGAGCTCGACAATCTCGTCACCGGCTACGATGAAGATTCCAAGCCGACGGCCGGTTTTCAGCGCGTCATCCAGCGCGCGGTGATCCATGTGCAGTCGTCAGGCCGCGAGGAGGTGTCCGGCGCCAACGTGCTCGTCGCCATCTTCGCCGAGCGCGAGAGCCACGCCGCTTATTTCCTGCAGGAACAGCAGATGACCCGCTACGACGCGGTCAACTACATCTCGCATGGCATTGCCAAGCGCCCAGGCGCTTCCGAGACGCGGACGCCGCGCGGCGCCGACGACGAGCAAGGCAGCCAGGGCGGAGCTGAGCCGCAAGAAGAAGGCGGCAAGAAGAAGCAGCAGCAGGACGCGCTGACTGCCTATTGCGTCAACCTGAACAACAAGGCCAAGGCTGGCAAGATCGATCCGCTGATCGGTCGCGAGAGCGAGATCAACCGGACTATCCAGGTGCTGTGCCGCCGGTCCAAGAACAACCCGCTCTATGTCGGCGATCCCGGCGTCGGCAAGACGGCGATCGCCGAAGGCCTCGCCAAGCGCATCGTCGAGGGCGAAGTTCCCGAAGTGCTGCACAATGCCACCATCTTCGCGCTCGACATGGGCACGCTGCTGGCCGGCACCCGTTATCGCGGCGATTTCGAGGAGCGGCTGAAGCAGGTCGTCAAGGAGCTCGAGGACTATCCCGGCGCCGTGCTGTTCATCGATGAGATCCACACCGTGATCGGGGCAGGAGCCACCTCTGGTGGCGCCATGGATGCGTCGAACCTGTTGAAGCCGGCGCTGTCGTCCGGCGCGATCCGCTGCATCGGCTCGACCACCTACAAGGAGTTCCGGCAGTTCTTCGAGAAGGACCGCGCGCTGGTGCGGCGATTCCAGAAGATCGACGTCAACGAGCCGACCGTCGAGGACGCCATCGAGATCATGAAGGGACTGAAGCCCTATTTCGAGGAGTTCCACAAGGTTCGCTACACGAGTGAAGCGATCAAGGCTTCGGTCGAGCTCTCGGCGCGTTACATCAACGACCGCAAGCTGCCGGACAAGGCGATCGACGTGATCGACGAGACCGGCGCCTCGCAGATGCTGGTGCCCGAAGCCAAGCGCAAGAAGACCATCGGCATCAAGGAGATCGAAGCGACGATCGCCACGATGGCGCGCATCCCGCCGAAGACGGTTTCCGCCGACGACGAGAAGGTGCTGCAAGGTCTCGACATCGAGTTGAAGCGCGTCGTCTATGGCCAGGACACCGCGATCACCGCGCTGACTTCGGCCATCAAGCTGGCGCGGGCCGGCCTGCGGGAACCGGAAAAGCCGATCGGCTCGTACCTGTTCTCCGGTCCGACCGGTGTCGGCAAGACGGAAGTGGCCAAGCAGCTCGCCGCCTCGCTCGGCGTGGAGCTGATCCGCTTCGACATGTCGGAATATATGGAACGCCACACCGTTTCGCGGCTGATCGGCGCGCCTCCCGGCTATGTCGGCTTCGACCAGGGCGGCCTTCTGACCGACGGCGTCGACCAGCATCCGCATTGCGTGCTGTTGCTGGACGAAGTCGAAAAGGCGCATCCGGACCTGTTCAACATCCTGTTGCAGGTCATGGATCACGGCAAGCTGACCGACCATAACGGTAAGCAGATCGACTTCCGCAATGTCATCCTGATCATGACCACCAATGCGGGCGCATCCGACGCGCAGCGCGCGGCGATCGGTTTCGGTTCGACCAAACGCGAAGGCGACGATGTCGAAGCGATCAACCGGCTGTTCACGCCGGAGTTCCGCAACCGTCTCGATGCGATCATTCCGTTCGGCTCGCTGCCGGTGCCGGTCATCCATCAGGTGGTGCAGAAGTTCGTCATGCAGCTGGAAGCGCAGCTTTCCGAACGCGGCGTGACCTTCGACCTGTCGCAGGATGCAATCGCCTGGCTGGCCGACAAGGGCTATGACGAGCGCATGGGTGCGCGGCCGCTTGGCCGTGTCATTCAGGAGCACATCAAGAAGCCGCTGGCCGACGAGGTGCTGTTCGGCAAGCTCAAGAAGGGCGGCACGGTGCGTGTCACCGTCGAGAAGAAGGAAACCGGCGAGACCGGCCTGAAGCTCGAATCGCTCGCCGACGAGGCGCCGGTGAAGCCGAAGAAGGAAGAGCCGGACGACGTGCCGAAAGCCAAGAAGGCGGTGGCGAAAAAGCCCGCCGGGAAAAAGGCGGTGGCGCAGAAGTCGGAGCCGAAGGGCAAGGATGGCGGCAAGCGCAGCCTAGTGCCGCAACTGCCGCGTAAGAACTGACAATCCTGCAAGTAAAAAAGCCCCGGCAACGGGGCTTTTTTCATGAAGCTTGTGGTCGAGTGTCGGCCGAGCGGCTTCGCCCCGATTCAGTTTGCCAGCGCCGTCCGTATCTTGCCGGCGTTCTCAGCCAGGACTTCAGGCTGTTCCATCTGTCCGCTGTGCGGCTTCAAGGGGATGCCTTCGAAGCGCGGAATGACATGGACATGGAGGTGGTAGACGGTCTGGCCCGAAGCTGGTTCGTTGAACTGCATGACCGTGACGCCATCGGCATCGAAGGCCTTCTTTACTGCCCGCGCAACTTTCTGCACGTGAGCGAAGAGGGGGCCAAGCACCGCCGGATCCGCGTCGAGCAGGTTGCGCGACGGCGCTTTCGGCACGACCAGCGTGTGACCCGGTCCTTGCGGCATCACATCCATGAAGACGATGACCGCATCATCCTCGTAGACGCGGTGCGAAGGGATTTCTCCGCGCAGGATTTTTGCGAAAATGTTGCTGCTGTCGTAGGTTGCTTCGGCCATGGCGCACGCTCCGGTTCTTGGCTCGCGGTCTCGTGTAGCGAAGCTGTTGCGGGCGGGCAAGACGATCGGTCGACATCGGCCATGCAGGCTCGAACGTGGTTGAGCGATCGGGCGGGTTTTGCTACTCCGCCATGTCCTTGCGGAACGGGGTGTGCTCTTCCAGATATTCGCTCATCCGCTCGACTTCGCGCCGCTCGCGCTGGAGGTAGTCGGCCACTGCATTGCGCAGACCTGGATGGGCGATGTAGTGCGCCGAATGCATCGTCACCGGCCGGTAGCCGCGCGCCAGCTTGTGCTCGCCCTGCGCACCGGCTTCAACCACCTTCAGCTTTCGCGAGATGACGAAATCGATCGCCTGATGGTAGCAGACCTCGAAATGCAGGAACGGGTGGTCCTCGATGCAGCCCCAATTGCGGCCGTAGAGCGCGTCTGAACCGATGAAGTTGATGGCGCCGGCTATGTAGCGCCCGTTGCGTTTGGCCATCACCAGCAGGATGTCGTCGGCCATGCGCTCGCCGATCAAGGAGAAGAAATCGCGGTCGAGGTAGGGCCGGCCCCATTTCCTGCTGCCGGTATCCATGTAGAACGCGTAAAAGTCGTCCCAGGCTTTTTCGGTCAGATCCTTGCCGGTCAGCCAGTCGATCGAGATGCCGTCGGCGAGCGCCTCACGCCGCTCCTTTTTCATCGCCTTGCGCTTGCGCGAGGCCAACGTCGAGAGAAAATCGTCGTAGCTCGAAAAGCCTTCGTTGAAGAAGTGAAACTGCTGGTCGGTGCGATGCAGGAAGCCGGCTGCCGCCAAGATCTGGACATCATCCTCCGGCGCGAAGGTGACATGCGCGGAAGACACGCCGAGCTTATCCGTCACCGCCTTTAGGCCGGCCGCAAGGCCGGCCTTGACGGTGGGGCTGTCCTCGCGCTTGCCGACCAGCAGGCGAGGGCCGGTGACGGGTGTGAACGGCACCGCGCATTGCAGCTTCGGATAGTAGCGCCCGCCGGCGCGTTCGAATGCGTCCGACCAGCCATGGTCGAAGACATATTCGCCCTGGCTGTGCGACTTCAGATAGCAGGGGACCGCACCGAGCAGCTTGCCTTGCGCGGTTTCCAGCCTGAGATGATGACCCTGCCAGCCGGTGCGTCGAACGGCGCAGCCGGAATCTTCTAGCGCGCTCAAAAAAGCGAATGAAACAAGCGGGTTGTAGGCGTTTTCTGCCTCGCCCCGCGTAGTGCCACCAAGGCTGTCCCATTCCGCGCTGGTGAAGGCGCCGATGCCCGCGGCGATGCGGATCGACAGCTCCGCATTCGCCGTTTGTCTGTCGCAGTCGTCCCCTTGATCCATGTGGCTTACTTAAGCTCGCTGCGAACCCATACAAGCCCGTTCAAGCAAGCCGCACAAGATCGGGCTCGAATCCTTCGAACGTCATCTGGTCGGCATATTTGAAGGTCAGGTCGACGGCAGGTTGGTCATGCACTGTCCAGGTGATCACCGGCATGCCGAGCCTTTCACGTACGAACGACACGAACCGGTTCGGCAGGTCGCCGGCGGCGTAGGAGATAAAGGCGATGTCATGCGCCAGCATGGCGAAATGCGCCTCGATCAGATGGTTGTCGTTGCCGTAGGCGGTCAACCCGCCGGGTATGCCGGGTGCATGTTTCGGGAACTCGCGGATCAGCCAATGGTCGAACGACATGATCGCGGTCTTGCCCTTATAGCGCTTGAGCATCTTGCCGACGCCTTCGACCAGGCCTTCGTCGTGTCCGGCAGCGCCTTTCAGCTCGACAACCATCGGCACACGCCCGTCGACCAGATTAAGCGCCTGCTGCAGCGTCGGCAAATGGTCGGCGGTGCCGCCGACCTTCAGCGCCGTGATCTCAGCAGCCGTACGCTGCCAGACGAAGCCGTCCTCGCCGGTCAGCCGCCGCAGATCGCCATCGTGGATGATGACGGGGACGCCGTCGGATGACAGGTGCACGTCGCACTCGATCGCATAGCCGCGCTCGGCTGCCGCGGCGAAGGCGGAAAGAGTGTTCTCCCAGCGCGCCTTGTTCATGTCGTGGAGGCCGCGATGGGCGACGGGCCGGGCAGTCAGCCAGGAAAGGTCGGTCATGGTCGCAGTCCCGGTCATTCGACTTCGAAGATCGCTTCGATTTCCACTGCGGCATTAAGCGGCAGGGAGGGGGTGCCGACGGCGGAGCGGGCGTGCTTGCCGCGGTCGCCGAGCACGGCGACGAGAAAATCCGAGGCGCCGTTGGCGACCAGATGCTGTTCGACAAAATCCGATGCCGAGGCGACGAAGACGGTGATCTTCACCAGGCGGCGGATCTTGTCGAGATCGCCAAGTGCCGCCTGGGCCTGCGCCAATATGTTGATCGCACAGTATTTTGCGGCTTCCTTTCCGGTCGCGGTGTCGACATCGCGGCCAAGCAGCCCGCTCGCCTGGAGCTTGCCCTCCTTGAGCGGCAACTGCCCGGCGGTGAACAGCAGATTGCCGGTCCTGCAATAGGGAACGTAGTTGGCGGCGGGCGCAGCGGCAGCCGGCAGCGTCACGCCGAGATCGCTTAGCCGCTTTTCGATTGTTTCGCTCATGCTATTTCCCTATTGCTTGAAGGTGCCGCGCAGGCCGGGCCGAAATTGCTATTTTTGCCTCGCTTCCGCCACGACTTTTTTTAAGCTGGACCATCTTTCCATGCGGCCTGCCATTAGCCGCGATGATCGGAGCACCCCATGCGCGCAACGCGCCTCGCATTCAACGCCGTTCTTCTGACAGCGGCTTCCTGGGCGGCTCCCGCTTTTGCGGTGCCGGCGCTGCAGGCGCACCGTGCCGTCTATGATATCACCCTGGACAAGGCGTCGGATCGCTCGGGGATCACCGGCATATCGGGCCGTATGGTCTACGAGTTCAATGGCTCGCCTTGCGAGGGCTACACGGTAAAGTTCCGCCTGGTCACCCAGATCGTCACCAACGACAATACTAGGCTGACCGACCAGCAGATGACCACCTTCGAGGATGCCGAAGGCAAGACCTTCTCCTTCGTCAACAAGTCCTTTGTCGACCAGAACCTCGACAAGGAGGTCAAGGGGACGGCAACGAAGGAGGCCAATGGTCTCAAGGTCGAAATCGACAAGCCCGAGAAGAACAGCCTGGAACTCGCCGCGACCCAGTTCCCGACCCAGCAAATGGTTGAAATGATCGGCAAGGCGGAAAAGGGCGAGCGTTTTTACGAAACCAACCTGTTCGACGGCTCGGAGGATGCCAACAAGGTGATGACCACCACCGTCGTCGTCGGCAAGCAAGCCAATGCCGACAAGACTGATCCGGAAGTGCCGGCGCTGGCCAAGCTCGCCAGCGACAAATACTGGCCGGTTGACATCGCCTATTTCGACGATACCGACAAAGGCGGCGAGGAAGTGCCGGAATACCGGATCAGCTTCAAGCTGCACGAGAACGGCATCACGCGCGGTCTCGTAATGGACTATGGCGAGTTCTCGATGACCGGCAAGCTGGTCAATCTGTCGCTGTTCGATCAGCCAAAGACCTGCCCGTCGAAATAGGCTCGAACCGACGGCAAGCTGCTGCCGGCTGCTCTCCGCGATAGTGGCGCTTGATCTTGCGGGCATGTTGCACCGACTTGAGCATGCCGCAATTGCATATCAACGTCTTACGACGGTAAGCGCCGCGGGGGGAGCAGGTTGAGCAGGATCGACGTTTTTGTGGCGCCGCGGCCCAATGCGACGCTGATCAAGGCCATGACATTCGTCAACCGCATTGTCATGCTGCACGGCATTCCGGGGCTTCGCGACCTGTTGCCGTTCAACCGTCTGGCCGGTCTGCGCGGCGTCGCCAATGTCCGCCACATCGATTTTCCGGAGGACGACCGGCAAAGGTTGAAGGCTTGTTGCGGCGCGGGCAAGGCGACGTTCATCACGCCCAACCATCCGGAGTTCTTTACCGACTGGATGATCGACAAGGAGGTCGTCTCGCGGGTAAGCCCGCTGGCGGCATCCTGGGCCACGCACGGCGTCGTCAACGGGCTTGGCCGGCTGATGCAGAAATTCTGGCTGGCCAACAATCTAATCGCCCAAATCCCGGGCAATAGCGAGGCCGCCAAGGAACATTCGGTGGCCTGGGCGCTGGAAGGGCACGGCGTTCTCCTGCATCCCGAAGGCGGCGTCGGCTGGCATGCCAACATCGTTGCCCCGCTGCTGCCGGGCGCGGTCGAGATGGGGCTCGAAGCGCTGAAGCGCGGCCGCCTGACGGATCCGGATTTCAAAGTTTGGATCGCGCCCGTGATCTGGAAGCTCGCTTTCACGGGGAATGTCGAGGCAGCGCTGGCAAAGGAGTGCGCCTACGTCGAGCGCAGCCTGAAGATCGAACGCCATGCCGCCGATTCGCTGCCGGAGCGTGTCCATCATATCTATGCGACGTTGCTGTCGCGCGATGAGGCTGCATATGGCCTGCGGTCCGATGAGCGGGTTTCGTATGACACACGTCAGAAGGACCTGCTCGCGGAACTCGGCCGTCGCCTTGCTGAACTTGTCTCGGTCGGCGCCGGCACGCTCGACAGTGCCGAGCTTTTGCGCCGGTCGCGCCGCTGGCTGCGAGAAAACACGGATGATACCGGAAGCCGGAAGCAGGTCCGAACGCTGGCGGATACGATCCAGCGCTTGCGGCGTGTCGGGCCGTGGGCTTCAGCCAATCCGCGCATCACGCAGGAGGAGATCGCCGAACACTTGAAGCGGATCCGCAACGATTATTGCAAGGGTACACTGCGCGATACGATCGATCGTTTCGTGCCGCAGCCGGCAGGCCCACGCCGCGCCCATATTCGGGTGCCGGACCCGTTAGGCTTGCACGCCTATGAAGGCTCCGTCGAGGCGGCACTCGTCGAACTGCACGACCGCATGCAGGGGACCATCACCAGCACCATAGCGCAACTCCAGGCCGGCGGCGGCTTCATATTCTATGCTAATCCCTTCTATCATCGTTAGCGGCGTGTTGGTCGGCGCAAGATGAAGGAGTGCGGCAAGCCTCATGGCGGTCTATGTCGATGCGGCGATCTGGAAATGGGTCGGCCACCGCTGGTGTCATCTGCTGGCAGACGACACCGACGAGTTGCATCGCTTCGCCGCGCAGCTCGGCATCAAGCGCTCGTCCTACCAAGGGCCGCCGAAGACATCGGCGCCGCATTATGACATAACCGGGTTCGAGCGCGACCGCGCGGTGCGGCTCGGCGCCATCGAGTGCAGCCGCGAGGAGATCGTCGCTGTTTTCCGGCGTGTGCGCGTGCCGAGGGGGAAGATGCGACGATGACATTGACGGCATTTTTGGCTTACTGCGCCGCGATCACATTTGCCGCCACGCCTGGTCCGGCGATGTTCACGGTTATCGCCAATGGCGTCTCGCTTGGCTTCGTTCGCGCTTTCCTGGCTGGACTCGGCATCGCCGCAGGCGACGCGGTGCTGGTCACCTTGGCACTGCTCGGTCTCGTGGCGCTGGTACAGGCCTTCGAATGGGTTTTTTTAATCCTGAAGTATGCGGGTGCTGCCTATCTGGTGTTTCTCGGCATCCGGATGTGGCGATCGGCCTCCGCGCGATCGCATGGACAGCACGCAACCCAGGCAAGACTGTCTCGATCGTTTTTCCTCGGTATCTCCATCGCATTGGGCAATCCCAAGGCGATCCTGTTCCACGCCTCTATCATGCCGCTGATTCTTGACCTCAATACGATGACCTTCGCCGATGGGCTGCTCGTGGTTGCGGTCGTGATCTGCGTCAACATCGTCACCATGGGCTTCTACGCAGCGCTCTCCGGGCGGGCTTCGAGCTGGTTCAAGACGCCAAGGCGCATGCGGCTGATGAACAGGTTTGCCGGCGGCGCCATGATAGGCACCGGTGCGCTGATCGCCGCACGCTGAGCCGCAAGACGCCACAGCGCTTGCGTTTGTCGCGCATCCCCTCTATATGCGCGCACATTCCACACACGGACTTTGGTGTCTGCCCGGGAGAAATCCGGCGGAAACCTCCGGTGGCGTTCGAGGACCAAGTCCAAAAAATGCCTGTGTCCGTGGAGGCTAACCGGAAAGGAAATAAGAATGGCTCTGCCTGATTTCAGCATGCGCCAGCTATTGGAAGCTGGCATTCACTTCGGCCACCAGACCCACCGCTGGAATCCGAAAATGGCGCCCTATATCTACGGCGCCCGCAACAACATCCACATCATCGACCTCTCGCAGACGGTGCCTTTGCTGCACCAGGCGCTGAAGCAGGTTTCCGACACTGTTGCCAAGGGCGGCCGCGTGCTGTTCGTCGGCACCAAGCGCCAGGCCTCCGACATCGTCGCCGATGCCGCGCAGCGCTCGGCTCAGTACTATGTTAACTCGCGCTGGCTCGGCGGCATGCTGACCAACTGGAAGACGATCTCGAATTCCATCCAGCGCCTGCGCAAGCTCGACGAGATGCTGGCCGGCGAGGCTCAGGGCCTGACCAAGAAGGAGCGCCTCAACCTCGACCGCGAGCGTGAGAAGCTCGACAAGGCGCTGGGCGGCATCAAGGATATGGGTTCGACGCCCGATTTGATGTTCGTGATCGATACCAACAAGGAAGCGATCGCCATCCTCGAGGCCAAGCGTCTCGGCATCCCGGTCGTTGCCATCATCGATTCCAACTGCGACCCGGACAAGATCGACTTCCCGATCCCCGGGAATGACGATGCGGCCCGCGCCATCCAGCTCTATTGCGATCTGATTGCCAAGGCTGCGATCGACGGCATCGCCCGCCAGCAGGGCGCACTCGGCGTCGACATCGGCGCATCGGTCGAGGCTCCGGTCGAGCCGGCGCTCGAACCGACCCCGGCCGCCGAGAGCCCGGCAACCCAGACCCCGGAAGCATAATAGCGAAGGCCGGCTGCGGCCTTCATCTTTCCAATATGTTGGCGCGGTAAGCGCTACCGGCACCAGGCGCATCATCGAAACTCGATGGTGCGTCGGTGCATTTAGACAAAGAGGCGACAATGAGCATTTCGGCTGCACAGGTCAAAGAACTCCGCGACTTGACCGGCGCGGGCATGATGGACTGCAAGGCGGCGTTGAACGAGACCAACGGCAACATGGAAGAAGCCATCGACTGGCTGCGCAAGAAGGGCATTTCCAAGGCCGACAAGAAGGCTGGCCGTACTGCTGCCGAAGGCCTGATCGGCGTCGATTCCGGCGTCCGCGAGGCAGCGATCGTCGAGGTCAATTCCGAGACGGATTTCGTTGCGCGCAATGCTGCGTTCCAGGAGATCGTCGCCAATGTCGCGAAGGTCGCGCTTGCCTATGGCGGCAAGACCGAGGCCGTTGCCGCTGCTCCCTATCCGGGCTCGGGCAAGTCGGTCACCGAGACCATCAAGGACGCAGTCGGCACCATCGGCGAGAATCTGGGCTTCCGCCGCTCGGCCAAGCTCACCGTCGAGCACGGCGCTGTCGCAACCTACGTCCACAATGCGGTTGCCGACGGCCTTGGCAAGCTCGGCGTGCTGGTCGCCATCGAGACGACAGGCAACGCGCAGGCCGCCAACGCCTTTGCCCGCCAAGTCGCCATGCATGTCGCCGCCACCAACCCGATGGCCTTGACCACCGAAGAGCTCGATCCGGCCGCGGTCGAGCGCGAGAAGGCGATCTTCGCCGACCAGGCGCGCCAGTCCGGCAAGCCGGAAGCGATCATCGAGAAGATGGTCGAGGGCCGTTTGCGCAAGTTCTACGAAGAGGTCGTGCTGCTCAAGCAGGCTTTCGTGCTCAATCCCGACATCACCGTCGAGAAGGCGCTGAAGGATGCCGAAAGCGAGATCGGCGCGCCGGCCAAAATCGCCGCCTATCTGCGCTTCGCGCTCGGTGAGGGCATCGAGAAGGAAGAGACCGATTTCGCGGCGGAAGTCGCGGCAGCGGTCAAGAAGTAAACTATTCGTTTGAAAGGCTTTTTCGGCCGGGTGTCCGCGAGGATGCCCGGCCGATTTCTTGCGCGGTGTCGATAAAGGCGCGGAGCTTCGGGGCCATCGCGGCGCGGCGCGGGAAATAGAGGAACAGTCCCGGTTCCTCGATCGATGCCTCGCCAAGGACTTCGACCAGCCGGCCTGCCTCGATGTCGGGCTTGACAAGCGGCTCGAACAGATATGCGAGGCCGATGCCGGCAAGGGCCATGTCTTTTGCCGACAGCGGTTCGCTGACGACGACGCTGCCGCGCGTCTCGACGCCGATATCCTTGCCCTGGTCTGACAGATCCCAACGGTAGAGCGCACGTGATCGCAACAGCCGATAGCCGATGCAGTTGCGGGTGGAGAGATCAGCAATTGTTCGCGGCTTTCCGTGGCGGCCGATATAGGCCGGAGAGGCGACAATGGTCGTCCGGAACGGCTGAGTCAGCCGCACCGTCACCATATCCTCGGCGATCATCTCGCCCAGCCGGATGCCGGCGTCGAAACCCTCGCCGACGATATCGCTCAGACGTTCGTCGGTGACGATCTCCACCGTCACGTCAGGGTAACGTTCCGCCATCGCCGTCAGGATGGGCATCAGCGCCAGAGGCAGCGCCAAACGCGGCGCGTTGATCCTGAGCAGTCCGCTTGCCCGGCCTTTGACAGAGCGGATGCGTTCGATCCGGTCGGCAATGTCTTCCAGCGCCGGCTCCGCCGCAGCGACGAGGGCGGTGCCAGCCTCGGTCAGCGAGACGCTGCGTGTGGTGCGGGCAAACAACGGCTGGCCGATTCGCTCCTCCACCAGCCGCACCGCATGGCTGACCGCTGACGGGCTCATGCCGAGCTCGGCGGCCGCCGAGGCGAAGCCGCCACGCCGCGCGACGGCAACGATTATAGGTAGGTGGCTAAGCAGATCGCGATCCATTCATGCATGGTATCGCATAGTCCATTCGGATAATGCAATCTTATCGGATAGGGAAGAAGAACGCATCTTTGGCTGCATCACACGGCAATCGCCGAGCAGCCAAGGAGACGTCCAATGACCGACCTCAAGTCCGAACGAACCCGTAATCTCGAGACAGTGCGTAAATTCTTTGACCTGATGCACCGCAAGGACATTGAGGCATGGGGCAACCTTTGGGCTGAAGATGGCCGAATCCTTGTCTTCTACCCGCCGGCAGGATTTGGAAGCAGCATCGATGGTAAGGCCGCGATCCTGGCGGCCTTCCGAGGCCTCTTCGGCAATTTCGAATCCTTCGACTCCCAGCTGACAGCCGTCTATCCGGCAGCGGATTCGGACGCGATCGTCGTTGAGTACAAGAACCGCGCGATGCTGATTGGCGGCTCTGAATACACCAACAGCAATATCGCGATCTTCCGCTTCGAGAGCGGTCTGATCAGCGCCTACCACGACTATTTCGATCCGCGTCGGTTCCAGGTGGTGGTCGATGCGCTGGCCAAGGCCTGACTGCATATCCCAGGCAAGGACCTCAATCCCGTTTTCAAATTTCAGGAGAAAATCCATGACCATGTCCTACTACACGCTCGGCAACAGCGGGCTGCGTGTCACTCGTCTGGCGCTCGGCACCATGACGTTCGGCACGGAATGGGGCTGGGGCGCGGAGAAGGAAACGGCGCGCGCCTTGGTTGATGCCTATGTCGAAGCCGGTGGCAATTTCTTCGATACCGCCGATCTCTATACCGGTGGCACGGCCGAAACCTGGCTCGGCGAATTCATCGCCGAGCGTGGGCTGCGCGACAAGGCGGTGATCAGTACCAAATTCACCTACAACGCCGAACCGGGTAATCCAAATGCCGGCGGCAACGGCCGTAAGAACATCCTGCGGGCGGTAGACGGTTCGCTGAAGCGGCTCGGCACCGATTACATCGACCTCTACATCCTCCATACCTGGGACAGGCTGACGCCACCGGAGGAGGTGATGCGGACGCTGGACGATCTGGTGCGCGCCGGAAAGATCCGGTATGTCGGTCTGTCCGACGTGCCGGCCTGGTACGCAAGCCGGGCGCAGGCGATCGCCGAGCATCGCGGCTATGAACCGGTTTCGGCGCTTCAGCTCGAATATTCGCTGGCCGAGCGCAACATCGAGCACGAGTTCGTGCCGTTCGGCACGCGCTATGGCGCTGGAATCATGGTCTGGAGTCCGTTGGCCAGCGGCCTGCTCAGCGGAAAATACCGTTTCGATACAATCGTCAAGGATGGTGGCCGGCTGGAGACAATGCGTGGTTCGACCAATCCCGGTTTCCAGAAATTCACCGACCGCAACTGGCAAATCGTCGCCGAACTGGAGAGGGTTGCCGGCCAGCTCGGCCGCAGCATGGCCCAGGTCGCCCTGAACTGGGCGGCAAACAGGCCAGGCATTGCGTCCGTCATCGTCGGCTCCACCAGGCTTGACCAGCTCAAGGACAATCTCGGCGCGCTTGATTTCGACATTCCCGAAGACCTTCGGGCACGGCTCGATGCGGTGAGCCGGCCGGTCACGCCCTTTCCGTATTCGTTCTTCGGCCCTGAAATACAAGGCGGCTTGACCGGTGGGCAGGCGGTTGGCGACAAGCCGGCAAGCTATCTGCCGGATCTGCTCATGCAAGGCACTTTTGCCGGCGTGAGCTGACGGCTATCCCAGTCCACGATCTCAACTTTCCGGCTCGGGCGCCGCGTGACATAGCGGCGCCCTTCGTGTATCGGAACGCCCAGTGTTTCGGGGCGCCACCGAAGCGCGTCACACGCATGATGACGAGGACCAGATGACGGTGAAGCCCCTCTACCGACGTGTCTTGCTGAAAGCGTCGGGCGAAGCGTTGATGGGCGAACAGCATTTCGGCATCGACGTATCGGTGGTCGACCGCATCGCCGCCGACATTGCCGAGGCCCGCGCACTGGGCATCGAGGTCGGTGTCGTCATCGGCGGCGGCAACATCTTTCGCGGCGTCGCGGTTGCATCAAAAGGCGGAGACCGCGTCACCGGCGACCATATGGGCATGCTTGCCACGGTCATCAATTCGCTGGCGCTACGCACCTCGCTCAACAAGATCGGCGTCGACGCCGTGGTGTTGTCGGCGATCGCCATGCCCGAGCTGTGCGAAAGTTTTTCGCAGCGTCAGGCAACCGCCTACATGAACCAGGGCAAGGTCGTCATCTTCGCCGGTGGCACCGGCAACCCGTTTTTCACTACCGATTCGGCTGCAGCCCTTCGCGCCGCCGAGATCGGCGCCGATGCTTTGTTCAAGGGCACTCAGGTCGATGGCGTCTATTCGGCTGATCCCAAGAAGGACCCGAACGCGACACGCTTCGAGCGCATCAGCCATAGCGACGTCATAAAACGCGGGCTTTCGATCATGGATACCGCGGCGATTGCACTTGCGCGCGAAAACAACATTCCGATAATCGTCTATTCGATCCACGAGAAGGGTGGTTTCGGTGATATCCTGCGTGGCGGCGGCCGTTGCACGGTTGTCGCCGACGATTAATCCGGACCGTGAACCCGAAAGAGGGACCAGTTCGCGGATTGAGGCTCGAACAGGGTTTACCCTCAAGGCAGTGAACCCGGGCTAAACGGGTCGAGGAGACGATGATGAGTGGCGAATACGACGATCTCAAACGGCGCATGGACGGGGCGATCGCCGCGTTCAAGCATGATCTGGCTTCGCTGCGCACCGGCCGCGCGTCGAGCAGCCTGCTCGACGCCATCCAGGTGCAGGCCTACGGCACCGCCATGCCGATCAACCAGGTGGCAACCGTGTCGGTGCCGGAGCCGCGCATGATCTCGGTTTCGGTCTGGGACAAGTCGATGGTCAGTGCCGTCGACCGCGCCATCCGTGAATCCAATCTCGGCTTCAATCCTATCGTAGACGGCACCAATCTCAGGATCCCGTTGCCTGAACTCAACGAGCAGCGCCGCAAGGAGCTGGTCAAGATCTCGCACGGCTATGCCGAGAATGCCCGCGTCGCTGTGCGTCACGTTCGCCGGGACGGCATGGACTTTCTGAAAAAGGCGGAAAAGGACGGCGACATCAGCGAGGACGACCACCGCAAACGGGCCGACCAGGTTCAGAAACTAACCGACGAGACAATCAGCACCATCGACCACCTGCTTTCCGACAAGGAAGCGGAAATCATGCAGGTCTAGGGTCTGGCCACGGCTGGCCCGGAAGCGAGAACATGGCAACGCCCGCGCATGTCGCGATCATCATGGACGGAAACGGACGCTGGGCCAAGGCGCGCGGCTTGCCGCGGCTCGCCGGTCACCGCGCCGGCGTCGAAGCGCTGCGCAAGACGGTGCGCGCCGCCCCTAACCTCGGCATCTCCTTCCTGACCGTTTACGCTTTCTCGTCGGAAAACTGGTCACGGCCGAAATCCGAAGTCAGCGACCTCATGGGCCTGCTGAAGCTTTTCATCCGACGCGATCTCGCCGAGTTGCACCAGAGCGGCGTCCGAATCAGGGTCATCGGTGACCGGGCAGGGCTGCAGCCCGACATAAGAGGCCTGCTCGAGGAAGCCGAAACGCTCACTCTCCGCAACGAGGCGCTGACGCTGGTCATCGCCTTCAATTATGGCGGGCGCGACGAGATCGTCCGCACAGCGCGCAAACTCGCCGCGGCGGTGGCGCGTGGCGAGATCGACAGCGAAGCGATCACGGCAGAGTCCTTCGCCAACTCGCTCGACACAGAGGGCATCCCGGATCCGGAACTGGTCATCCGCACCAGCGGCGAGCTTCGGCTGTCGAATTTCCTGTTATGGCAGGCCGCCTACAGCGAACTTGTTTTCCTGCCTTGCTACTGGCCCGACTTCAGTCGCGAGCACCTGTCCGATGCACTGCGCGATTTCGCCGGCCGCGAGCGCCGCTTCGGCGGACTTGCCGCCCAAGACGTCGCCTCGGGCTGAGGGATGAGCAACCTTCAGCTCCGCGTCATTTCGGCCGTCGTGCTTGCCATCGTCACGCTCGGCCTGACCTGGCTTGGCGGACTGCCCTTCCGGTTGCTTTGCGCTGCCATGGCGGCGGTGATCTTCTACGAGTGGACGCGGATGAGCCGTCCAGCTGCCCCGACAGGTGTTAATGCTGCGACAGGTCTTGGCTTTCTGCCCGAAGCGCTGATCGTGGTCTTTATCGGTGCCCTCATCGCCGGCCTGCCTGCGTCTTTGCTGCTGCCGCTCGTCGCGGCTCTGGTTGCTGTCGCTGCCATCGCGGCGTCGATGCGCAAGGCAGGACCGTGGGAAGCATCCGGCCTTGCCTATGCGGCGGTTTCCGGCCTGTCGCTGGCCTTCTTGCGCGACGGCGACCGTTCCGGGCTGCTGGCCATCCTCTTTCTGTTCGCCGTGGTTTGGGCGACCGATATTTTTGCATATTTCGTCGGCCGCTCCGTCGGTGGTCCAAGGCTGGCGCCGTCGATCTCGCCGGGCAAGACGCGGAGCGGGGCGCTCGGCGGGGCGATCGGCGGCGTGGTGGCCGGGCTGCTTCTGGCCGCCGTAGCCGGAACGGGCAACCTTGTCGTGCTTGGCGTGATCGCACTGGTGCTTTCGATCGTCGCGCAAGCCGGCGACCTGTTCGAATCATGGATCAAGCGACGCCACGGCCGTAAGGACTCCGGCGCGCTAATACCCGGCCATGGCGGCATCATGGACCGGGTCGACGGGCTTGTCGCGGCGGCTTTCGCCCTATACGTCATCGGCTGGATTTCCGCGACCGCCGACCATCCCGCACAGGGACTGTTCCCGGTTTGAGCGGCATCCGACGGCGGGCTGGCGCGGGTTGCGCCATGGATTCGCCTGGATTGATGTCACAGTCGCAGCGTGACCTGCGCCGTGGATGAATTTGAGGGCATGAATTGAACGAGATTCTTCACGCGGTTTTCAGCACAGAGGGCTTTGTCCTCGGCACGCTGGTGCCTTTCCTGTTCGTGCTGACCGTGGTCGTTTTCGTCCACGAAATGGGCCACTACCTCGTCGGCCGCTGGTGCGGTATCGGCGCAAAGGCCTTTTCGATCGGTTTTGGTCCTGAAATCATCGGCTTCAACGACAGCCGCGGCACGCGCTGGAAGCTTTGCGCCATACCGCTCGGCGGCTACGTCAAGTTCGTCGGCGACATGAACGCGACGTCGAGCCAGCCCAGCTCGGAGGAGATCGAGGCGCTGAGCGACGAAGAACGCAAGGTCGCCTTCCACACGCAGCCGATCTGGAAGCGCGCGGCGACAGTGGTGGCGGGGCCGCTGTTCAACTTCCTGCTGACGATCGCTGTCTTTTCCGTGCTTTTTTCTGTCCATGGCCGTCCCGTGCTGGAGCCGATGGTGGCTGAGGTTACCGTCGGCAGTCCGGCGGCGGCGGCCGGCATCATGCCCGGCGACCGATTCGTCAGCGTCGACGGCAGCAAGGTCGAGACCTTTGCCGACGTCCAGCGTCTGGTCTCCGGCCGTGCCGGCGACAGCATCACCTTCGTCATGCTACGCGGCGGCAAGGAAATCACCGTCACGGCGACGCCGCGCTTGATGGAACAACAGGACGCACTGGGCAACAAGGTCCAGGTGGCCGTGATCGGCGTCGTCAACAACAAGGAACTCGGCCAGCCACGGCTGATCACCTACAGTCCGGCCGGGGCGGTCGGGGCAGCGGTCCAGGAAACCGGACACGTCATTCAGCGCACCGGCCAGTTCCTGCAACGTTTCGTTGTCGGTCGCGAGGACAAGTGCCAGCTGGGCGGCCCTATCAAGATCGCCAAGATGTCGGGTCAGGCGGCAAAGCTCGGCTTTGAATGGCTCGTACAGCTTGTTGCATTCCTGTCAGTCGGGATCGGGATTCTCAACCTTTTGCCGATTCCCCCCCTCGACGGAGGGCATCTTCTGTTCTACGGCGTGGAGGCTGTCATCCGGCGGCCGGTGTCCGAACGGATGATGGAAATGGCTTACCGAAGCGGCCTCATATTGGTGCTCGGCTTCATGGGCTTTGTTTTCTGGAACGATCTGTTTGGGTGCTGAAATCATGAAGGAATTTGGCTTCGGCACGAGCAATGTTGAGACGCCGTTTACCATGCGTGGGGATATGCGTGACGCGAAAGCCACGCCACAGGGTTAAGTAAATACAAATTAACCAGAAGCCTTGCGTGTAGGGAAAATCCGGTTAATACGGTAGGGGAAATTACCGCACGTCCGGTTTTCTCGCCGTGGGGACTTCGAGAAAAGGTACAAAAGCCCGATGAAGGCAGCATCCAAGTTTCTGAGCGCCGCGTCCGCGGTGGCTATGTCCGCCGCTCTGGTCGTACCAGGCGCGCTCGCAGTGCAGTTCGTTGCCACATCGGCCGCCGAGGCGGCTGTCGTCTCCAGAGTCGAAGTCACCGGCAATCAGCGTGTCGACGCGGACACCATCCGCAATTACGTGACGATCAAGCCGGGCAAGGCGTTTTCCAGCTCCGACATCGACGATGCGGTCAAGGCGCTGTTCGGCACCGGGCTGTTTTCGGACGTGCAGATCAACCAAGTCGGATCGACGCTGGTCATCAAGGTTTCCGAATACCAGGTCGTCAACCAGGTGCTGTTCCAGGGCAACAAGAAGCTCAAGGACAACGCGCTTGAAGCTGCGGTGCAATTGAAGCCGCGCAGCACCTTCTCGCAACAGCAACTCGACACCGACGTTGAGGCGGTCAAGGCCGCTTACAGGCGTATCGGCCGCGACGACGCCGCCGTGACCACCCAGATCATGGATCTCGGCGACAACCGCGTGAACGTGGTCTTCAACATCAACGAAGGCGGCCGCACCCAGATCGCAGCGATCAATTTCGTCGGCAACAGCGCCTATTCGAGCCGCCGTCTGTCGGACATCATCTCCACCAAGCGCTCGTCCTTCCTTTCCTTCGTGCTGCGCGACGACGTCTATGACGAGGACAAGCTGCGGGCCGACCAAGAGCTGTTGCGCCGCTTCTATTACAATCACGGCTATGCCGACTTCCAGGTCGTCTCGGCTGTCGGCGAACTCGACGACACCACCAACAAATACACCGTCACCATCACGGTGCAGGAGGGCGAGCGTTATACGTTCGGCGATGTCAGTGTCGAAAGCACAATCCCCGAGGTCGACAGCAAGTCGCTTGAATCGGTAGTCCAGACCCACAAGGGCGATGTCTATAACGCCAAGGACGTTGAGGACACGATCATCGCGCTGACCGAGAAAGTCGCCGGTTCGGGCTATGCCTTCGCCCAGGTGACGCCGCGCGGCGATCGCAACTTCGAAAACCACACGATCTCGGTTGTGTATACAATCGACCAGGGCACCAAGGCCTATATCGAGCGCATCGAGATCCGCGGAAACGATCGAACGCGCGACTACGTCATTCGCCGCGAATTCGATGTCAGCGAAGGCGATGCGTTCAACCAGGTTCTCATCCAGCGCGCGAAGAGGCGGCTGGAAGCGCTCGATTATTTTGAGAAAGTCGAGATTTCCACCGTTCCTGGCTCTGAGCCGGACCAGGTCGTGTTGGTGGTCGACGTAGTCGAGAAGTCGACCGGTGAATTCTCGATCGGTGCCGGCTATTCGACTGGTGGCGAAACGTCAGGTCCGTCCGTCGAAGGTTCTATCAGTGAGCGCAATTTCCTCGGTCGCGGCCAATTCATCAAGGTGGCGGCGGGCGGCGGCAAGAACTCGCGCGACTACAGCTTCTCTTTCACCGAACCTTATTTCCTTGGGCGGCGCATCGCGGCCGGCTTCGACATCTACAAGCAGAGCCGAAACTACGACCATTACGACAGCGATACGACGGGCGCGACAGTGCGTTTCGGTCTGCCGATCACCGACAACATCACGACGCAGCTCGCGTACAATATCGCGCAAGAGAAGTACGAGTTCGACGAAGACTGCGACCCAATGGCCGGTTGCAACGTCTCCCAGGCGATCCAAAACGGAGTTAACGAGAGCCCATGGCTCAAGTCGTCGGTCAGCCTCGGCCTGATCTACAACACCATCGACGACATGAAGAACCCGCATGACGGGCTTTATGCCAATGTCAACACCGAAGTGGCCGGCGTCGGCGGCGACGCCAAGTTCATCAAGGTCACGGCGCGCGGCAGCATCTATCAGACGTTGTCCGAACAATTGGATCTGGTAGGCCTCATTTCCGGCGGCGCCGGCCATGTCCAGGGATATGGCGGCGGCGATCTACGTGTCTTCGACCATTTCCAGAGCAGCGACCGTATGATCCGCGGCTTCGAATATGGTGGCATCGGTCCGGTTGCCTTGGACAACCGCAACGACCATCTCGGCGGAACCACTTATTTCAACGCCTCGGCCGAAGCCCAGTTCCCGCTGCCGGTTATCCCGGAAAGCTTCGGCCTCCGCGGGGCAGTGTTTGCCGATGCGGCAACGCTCTACGGCAGCAAGATTGCAAGTGGCCTCGTCGATCAGTCGACAACCGGAATGGAATGGCGCGCTTCTGTCGGTGTCGGCCTGATGTGGGCATCGCCCTTCGGTCCGATCCGCATCGACTATGCGATCCCGGTCAAGAAGGAAAAGACCGACGACGTGCAGGAATTCAACTTCGGTATATCGACCCGCTTCTGATGTGCGGGTAACGATGCTTCCGGCTCGTTTGGATCCGGATGGGCGGTGACCCGACACTACAGCGCAGCGCGTCCTATTGGACACGCAAAGGATGTTGTAGCACTTTGTTTTTGCGCATGATCCTTTCCGAGGATCGACTTCCGATTTCCGGGGTCATGCGCTAGCTGGATATTGCTTCTGGAATGACCGATCCGGTGTTCTTCGCGCCCTCACGCCGGTATACGGCCGGCGAAGTCGCGAATCTGACCGGCTCGACGCTTGTCGATTCCGGTCTCTCCGATGTATCGATCGAGGCTCTGGCGCCCGCCAACGAAGGCGGCGAGAACGCGCTTGTCTTCGTCGATGGGAGGCGCAATTTCGCGCTGATGCAGTCACTGCGGGCGGCAGCGGTTCTCTGCCCCGCCGAATTTGCCGGCAAGGCGCCGGCGGGCATTGCGGTGCTGGTGCATCCGCGCCCGCAGCAGGCTTTCGCAATGGTCGGGCGCCTGCTTTTCCCGGCGGCTGCAACGCCTGGACCGATGACCGGCGAAACCGGTATCTCGCCGCACGCCCATGTCGATCCGACCGCCCATGTCGAGGCCGGTGCGATCATCGAAGCAGGCGCGGTCATCGGGCCGCGCGCTGCCATCGGCAGCGGAACCGTCATTGCCCCGCATGCGGTTATCGGTCCTTCCTCTCAGATCGGCCGCGACGGCTATGTCGGTCCAGGTGCAAGCGTGCAATATGCGTTGATCGGCAATCGCGTCATCATCCATGGCGGTGCCAGGATCGGCCAGGATGGCTTCGGTTTCGTTGCCGGCGCCAAGGGTCCGGAGCGGGTTCCGCAGATCGGCCGCGTCATCATTCAGGACGACGTCGAGATCGGCTCGAATACGACCGTCGATCGCGGCGCCATGTCCGACACGATCATCGGCCAGGGCACCAAGATCGACAATCTGGTGCAGATCGCCCACAACGTTCGCATCGGCCGCAATTGCATTATAGCCGGGCTTTCGGGTATTTCCGGTTCCGTGACGGTAGGCGACAACGTCACCATGGGTGGCGGCGTCGGCCTTGCGGATCATTTGACCATCGGGTCCGGGGCCAAGCTTGCCGCAAGAAGCGGGTTTATGAGCAATGTGCCTGCAGGTGAGATTTGGGGAGGATATCCGGCGCAGCCGATGGCGGAAGCCATGCGCGAGATAGCGGCCTTGCGCAGACTTGCACGGACGCGCAAACAGGGTGAGGGGGGAAATGGCTGAGATCGCAGCGGCGACGCTCGAAGCGGTTGACATAATGCGGCTGATGAAGCTCCTGCCGCACCGCTATCCGTTCTTGATGATCGACCGCATTGTCGACATAGATGGCGACGAATCCGCCATCGGCATCAAGAACGTCACCATAAACGAGCCGCATTTCCAAGGTCATTTCCCCGACCAGCCGGTCATGCCCGGCGTGCTCATCATCGAGGCGATGGCGCAGACGGCCGGCGCCATCTGCATCCGCAGCCTCGGTACGGAAAAGCCGTCGCTGGTTTATTTCCTGACCATCGACAACGCCAAGTTCCGCAAGCCGGTCGTTCCAGGCGACCAATTGAAAATTCATGTGAAGAAAATCAAGAAACGCGGCAATCTTCTCAAATTCGCCTGCGAGGCCCTCGTCGATGGCACCAAGGCGGCGGAAGCCGAGATCTCGGCAATGATGGTCGCAAGCGGCTGACAAACGAATGCTAATGAAAATCCAGACAGTCATCCATCCATCGTCGGTCATCGAGGCAGGCGCCCAAATCGGCGAAGGCGCCCGCATCGGACCCTTCTGCTACGTCGGCCCCGACGCCGTGATCGGCGACCGTGTCGAACTGGTCAGCCATGTGTCGGTGATGGGCGCGACCACCATCGGTGCATCGACCAAGGTCTATCCGATGGCGATACTGGGCGGGCCGCCGCAGAACACCAAGCACAAGGGCGGCCGTACCACGCTGGTGATCGGCGAGAACTGCGCGATCCGCGAAGGCGTCACCATGCATCTCGGCACCGATTCCAGCCGCGGCGAAACGACGATCGGCGACAACGGCAATTTCCTCGCCTATGCCCACATTGCACATGACTGCGTGGTCGGCAGGAACGCCACCTTCGCCAATCAAGCGACGTTAGGCGGGCATTGCGAAGTCGGTGACAATGTCTACATCGGCGGCCTTACCGCGGTTCATCAGTTTGTCCGCATCGGCGATAACGCCTTTCTCGGCGGTTGCTCGGCGATCGTCGGCGACGTCATTCCCTACGCCATCGCCGTTGGCAACCGTGCCAGCCTTCGCGGCCTCAACATCATTGGCCTGAAGCGCGCCGGCCTGCCGCGTTCCGAGATCCACTTGCTGCGCAAAGCCTACAACACGATCTTCGATCGCTCTCGGACCGTCGGCGAAAACATCGAGTTCGCCAAGGCGGAATTCGCCTCGTCGCCGACGGCCATGAAGATCGTCGATTTCATCGCTGGCCGCGGCAAGCGGCACTATGCCGTGCCGTCGCTCAAAGGTGGCGACGGCGACGATACCGATGATGAAGACTGAGGGCAGATGACGAAGATTGAGGCTGCCGGAAAGGGCCTTGATCTCGCGCCAGATGCCAAGGTCGGCATCATCGCCGGCGGCGGCAGTCTCCCGGTCGAAATTGCCCGAGCGCTCGCCCGGCAAGGCAAACCTCCCTTCGTCGTCATGGCGGCGGGCGAGGTCGACCGCATAGTCGATTTCGAGCCCTATGAGCAGGCAAGCTTGAGGCTGGAGGACGTCGGCTCGCTGCTGCCGATGCTCAAGCGGCATCACGTTACGCATCTGGTGACCGCGGGACATATTACGCGCCGCCCCAGGCTGAGCGCCATGCGCCTCAATTTGGGCCTGCTCGCCTGGCTACCCAGCCTTCTCGTCGGTGTAACCCGGGGGGACGATACGGTGCTGAAACTGTTCGTGCGCAGGATCGAGCGCAGCGGCATCAAGGTTGTCGGCGCTCACGAGATCGTGCCGGAACTGGTCGCCGCTGAAGGCCCGCTGACCAAGATGGCGCCACGCAAATCCGACTGGCGCGACATCGAGGCGGCGCACGCTGCAGCAAAAGCTATCGGCGCGCTGGATATTGGCCAGGCGGCTGTTGCGGTTGGTGGCCGCGCCATCGCGCTGGAAGGCGTCGAGGGCACAGACGGGCTGCTCGAGCGGACAAAACAATTGCGCGGGCACGGCAGGCTGGCTGGCAGGAGCCGTGGTGTTTTGGTCAAATGCGCCAAGCCCGGTCAGGAACTGCGTGCCGATCTGCCCTCCATTGGCCCGCTGACCGTCGAGGCGGCGCATGCCGCCGGACTGGCCGGCATTGCCGTCGAAGCCGGCCGCTCGCTGGTGCTCGAAGGTCCTGCCACCATCGGGCGTGCCAATGCACTCGGCCTGTTCGTGATCGGCCTGCCTGCTGCGGAGCCGGCGCATGGCGAATGAGCAGCCGTTGAAGATAGCCGTCGTCGCCGGCGAGGAGTCCGGCGACCTGCTTGGCGCCGACCTCGTGCAGGCGTTAAAGCGCATGACCGGGCGCGAAGTTCGGCTCGTAGGCATCGGCGGCCGCCATTTGCAGGCGCTCGGTTTGGCGCCATTGTTCGACGGCAGCGAGATCGCGCTGATGGGGCTTAGCGCTATCCTGCGCGACCTGCCGCGCCTGATGCGGCGGATCGGCCAGACGGCAAACGCGATTGTCGATGAAAAGCCCGACTGCCTTATCACCATCGACAGTCCGGATTTCTCGCTGCGCGTCGCCAAGAAGGTGCGCGCCGCCGATCCGACGATCCCGATCGTCCACTATGTCTGCCCGAGCGTATGGGCTTGGCGGCCGGGCAGGGCGGCGGCGATGAAGCCATATGTCGATCACATTCTTTGTATCCTGCCGTTCGAGGTGAAGGAACTCGCTCGCCTGGGCGGGCCGCCCGGCACCTATGTCGGGCATCGCCTTGCACACGATCCGGGCATAGTCAGTGCCGCCAGGGCGCAGGCGCAGCCGCGTGACCTCTCCGCCGACCGTGTGAAAACGTTGCTTGTATTGCCCGGTTCGCGTCGCGGCGAGGTGCGGCGCCTGGTCGGGCCGTTCGGCGAAACGGTATCGATCCTGCGGGCGCGCGGGCACCGCTTGCGCTTGCTGTTGCCGACGGTGCCGCACGTCGCCGACCTGGTCAGGACCTCGGTCGCGAGCTGGAACGAGAAGCCGGAGATCATCCTTGATGCCGAACGCAAATGGCAGACCTTCGGCAAGGCCGATGCGGCGCTGATCGCGTCGGGGACGGTATCGCTGGAACTGGCACTGGCGGGCGTGCCGATGATCTCCTGCTACCGGCTCGATCCGGTCATGCGCATGGCGCAGGGACTGATCAAAGTTTGGAGCGCAGCCTTGCCCAATCTCATCGCCGACCGGCCGGTCGTGCCGGAACACTACAACCAATATGTGCGTCCGCATTATCTGGCGCGCCAGCTGGAGGCGCTATTCTCCGATACCGCCTACCGCGCCTGGCAGAAGGACGGTTTTGCCGACATCGCCGGGCGTATGGCAACCGACAAGCCGTCAGGCGAGATGGCGGCGGGGGTGGTGATGGGCATGGTGAGGAAGTGAGCGAGTAGTGAGTAGCGAATAGGAAATGGTGCTGGCCGTAACAGCCAAGCTGCTTCAGCTACTACTCGCTACTCGCTACTCGCTACTCGCTACCTTCACCGCTTCGCGATCGGCACGTAATCCCGTTCCGGCGCACCGGTATAAAGCTGGCGCGGACGGCCGATCTTCTGGTGCGGGTCCTCGATCATCTCTTTCCACTGCGCGATCCAGCCGACGGTGCGGGCAACCGCGAACAGCACGGTGAACATGGTAGTGGGGAAGCCCAGCGCCTTCAGCGTGATGCCGGAATAGAAATCGACGTTGGGGTAGAGCTTCTTCTCGATGAAATAGGAATCGGTCAGCGCGATCTTTTCCAGCTCCATGGCGATGTCGAGCAGCGGATCGTCCTTGATGCCGAGCTCGCCCAGGACTTCGTGCGCGGTCTTCTGCATGATCTTGGCGCGCGGATCGTAGTTCTTATAAACGCGGTGGCCAAAGCCCATCAATCGGAACGGATCGTTCTTATCCTTGGCGCGCGCAATGAATTCCGGGATGTGATCGACATGGCCGATCTCGCCCAACATGTTCAGGGCTGCCTCGTTGGCTCCGCCATGTGCAGGACCCCACAGGCAGGCGATGCCGGCAGCGATACAGGCAAAGGGATTGGCGCCCGACGAGCCGGCGAGGCGGACGGTCGAGGTCGAGGCGTTCTGCTCGTGGTCGGCGTGCAGGATGAAGATGCGCTCCATCGCGCGCGCCAGCACCGGATTGATCTTGTATTCCTCGCAAGGCACGGCGAAGCACATATGCAGGAAGTTGGCTGCGAAATTCAGTTCGTTCTTCGGATAAATGAACGGCTGGCCGATGTGGTATTTATACGCCATCGCCGCGATCGTCGGCATCTTGGCGATCAGCCGCATCGAGGCGACCATGCGCTGATAAGGGTCCGAGATATCGGTGGAATCGTGATAGAAGGCGGACAGCGCGCCGACCACGCCGCACATCACCGCCATCGGATGCGCATCGCGGCGGAAGCCGGTGAAGAAGCGCGACATCTGCTCATGCACCATGGTGTGGCGCGTCACCCGGTAGTCGAAATCGTCCTTCTGCGCCTTGGTCGGTAGTTCTCCGTAGAGCAAGAGATAGCAGACTTCGAGGAAGTCGCCGTGCTCGGCCAGCTGGTCGATCGGGTAGCCGCGGTGCAAGAGAATACCGGCATCGCCATCGATGAAGGTGATTTCCGATTCGCAGCTCGCCGTCGACGTAAAACCGGGATCGTAGGTAAATACGCCGGTGGTGCTGTAGAGCGAACCGATGTCGATGACATCAGGTCCTACCGAACCACTTCGTATCTTGAATTCATGGGTTTTGCCGTCGAGTTCCAGTTTTGCCGTCGACGCCTGGGTTTTGCCGCCAAATTCCATCTTTGTCGCAGGTTCGGTCATAGCAAACTCCTTTTTGTTTCCTCAGGCCGGCAACGGCAAAACATTGAACCCAACACGTCAAAAGCATCGGAATACGCACATTTGCGCCCGCAATTGAATCTGCGCGCCAGATTAGGCCAAGACCCAATGTTGCACTGCGAAACACACCTTTCAATGCCAATCTTCTTGGGCCAGTTTCCTAATCGATTTGATCGGCAATCCGCGCCAGGCCTTCCTCGCGGCCAAGCACGGCCAGCACATCGAAGACGCCGGGCGAGGTGCTTTTGCCGGTGAGCGCGGCGCGCAGAGGTTGGGCCACGGCGCCGAGTTTGTGGCCGCCGGCCTGCGCATAGTCGCGGATCGCGGCTTCCGCCGAGGCGGCAGACCAGTCCGAAATCGTGGCCAGTGCCGCATGAGCGCCCCGCAGGATCGCGCGCGCCTCACCGCTGAGCAGCGCCGCCGCCTTCTCGTCGACCGGCATCGGCCGCTCGACGAACAGGAATGCAGCCCCTTCAACAAGTTCGACCAGCGTCTTGGCGCGCTCCTTCAGGCCTGGCAAAGCGGCAAGCAATTGCGCCTTGCGTCTGTCGTCGAGGCTAGCTGCGATCGCCGGACCGCCGTCGAGATAGGGCAGAGTGGCGATGAAGATGTCGAGCAGCGCCGCGTCGTTCATGCGGCGCATGTGCACGCCGTTCAGCGCCTCGAGCTTGGCGAAGTCGAAACGGGCGGCGCCCTTGTTGACGTCGCCAATGTCGAACCATGCGATCATGTTGGCGATCGACATGATCTCATCGTCGCCGTGGCTCCAGCCAAGCCTCGCCAGATAATTGAGCAGCGCCTCCGGCAGGTAGCCCCTGGCGCGATAGGCCTCGACGCCGAGCGCACCGTGCCGTTTCGACAGCTTGGCGCCGTCGGCACCGTGGATCAGCGGGATATGCGACATCGACGGCACCTCCCACCCCATGGCATGGTAGATCACCGTCTGGCGGGCGGCGTTGGTCAAATGGTCGTCGCCGCGGATGATGTGGGTGACGCCCATGTCGTGATCGTCGACGACGACGGCATGCATGTAGGTCGGGTTGCCGTCCGAGCGCAGAATAATGAAATCGTCGAGATCCTTGTTGGGAAAGCGCACGTCGCCCTGGACGCGGTCATGCACAACCGTCTCGCCGTCTGTCGGCGCCTTGATGCGGATCGCCCCCTTGGCGCCGGCCGGCGCCTCGGAGGGGTCGCGGTCGCGCCAGCGGCCGTCATAGCGGGGAGGCAGCCCCTTGGCTCGTGCGCTCTCGCGCATTGCCTCCAACTCGGCAGGCGTCGCGTAACAATAATAGGCCTTGCCCATGCGAACGAGTTCCTCGGCCACCTCGCGATGGCGCGGCGCACGCTCGAACTGCGACACCGGCTCACCGTCCCATGTCAGGCCAAGCCAGGAAAGCCCGTCGAGGATGGCCGCGGTTGCCGCATCGGTGGAACGCTCGCGGTCGGTGTCCTCGATGCGCAGCAGCATCGTGCCGGCTGTGTGCTTGGCATACAGCCAGTTGAACAGCGCCGTGCGCGCCCCGCCAATATGCAGATAGCCGGTGGGCGAGGGGGCAAAACGGGTGACGACCTTGTCGGGCATGGAACTCTCAGGCAGGCGAAGGAAGTGGGTTTGCGGACTTTCGCGCGTTGCGCGTTCATGTAGCATAGGAGGTCGAGGGCGCAAGGGGCAGACCCGATGGCTGTGCGAGGCCGTGGTGCGGGCGAGGGCGAGGACGTTGGCAGCGGCGTCAGCGAACGCTTGCTGTTTGCCGCGCCCGTGCCTGTCCTGCCGGCACCGGCATTGCTGCCGGTTCCACGCTTTGATGCCCCGTCGCTGCCGGCGAGCGACCCAGCAACGGTTCTCGTGCCCGCGGCCGAGCCCATCGTGCGCCTACGCCGGCGTTTCCGCCTCCCGTCACCGTCCCGTATCCGCAACGGCGTAACCTCGGCGGTCGGCCTGGAGCTCGACCGTGGGGTCGCCTTCCTGCTGGTGCCGGTGTTCCTCGCATGCGGGGTGATCGTATATTTTGCGCTGGCGGTGGAGCCGGCCTTTCCACAGCCGATCGCAATCGTCGCCTTGGCAGCCCTCTGTGCCGTCGCCTCGCGGTCGTGGCCCAGAACCCGCCTGTGCTTCATGGCGGCGTTGCTCTGCGCGCTTGGCGTGCTTGCCGCCAAGGTCGAGACCTGGCGTGTCGGAACGCATATGCTCGGTTCCGAAATCTCAACGCGCCTCACGGGTCGCGTCGTATCGTTCGAGCCCATGGCGAGCGGCCGCATCAGGCTGACGATCGATGTGATCTCAACCGCCAGGCCGACACTGCGCTACATGCCGGAACGGGTCCGCGTTTCGGCGATGAAAATACCGGCTGAGCTGACCGCCGGTTCCGAGATCGCCGGCTATGTGCGGCTGCTGCCGCCGACCGGGCCGGTGCGGCCCGACAGCTATGATTTCTCCTTCGACAGCTATTTCGCCGGTATCGGCGGCAGCGGCTTTTTTCTCGGCAATCCGAAAGTCGTGTCGTCGGGCAGCATGCCGCTTGCCGCGCGGCTTTCTTCCTCGATCGAAGACGCGCGCGAATCCATCGCCGACCATATCCGCAGCCGCATCGGCGGCGCCGAGGGCGAGATTGCTGCTGCGCTGATCGTCGGCGTGCGCGCCGGCATTCCCGAGGAGATCAACGAAGCGATGCGGCGTACAGGCATCTATCACATCATCTCCATCTCGGGGCTGCATATGGCGTTGGTCGCCGGCACCATCATGGCGCTGCTACGCGGCACCTTTGCGTTGTTTCCCGATTTCTCATCGCGACGGCCGGTCAAGAAATATGCCGCGGCCGCCGCGCTTTTTTCGATTGCGGCCTACCTCGTCTTTTCCGGCATTGTGGTGGCGGCCGAACGCAGCTTCATCATGCTGGCGGTGATGCTTATCGCCGTGCTGTTCGACCGGGCCGCGCTCACCATGCGCAACCTGGCGATCTCGGCCATCGCGGTCATTCTGGTGTCGCCGCACGAGGTGGTCGGTCCGAGCTTCCAGATGTCCTTCGCCGCGACGGCGGCCCTTGTCGGCGCCTATGCAGGCTGGTCCGATTACCGCGCCGGCGGGGCCACCACGCCGCCGCCCCGGCGGTCGCCGCTACGCTTTGCCACTAGAAAGGTACTGCTGGGCATGGGCGGCCTAGCGATGACCTCGATCATTGCAGGGAGCGCCACGGCGCTTTTCGCCATATGGCATTTCCAGCGCGTGGCGCCGCTCAGCCTGTTCGCCAATCTGGCCATCATGCCTATCATCTCACTGGTCGTCATGCCCTTCGCCGTCCTCAGTGCGCTGGCGATGCCGTTCGGCGCGGATGGGCCTTTCCTCTACGTGATGGGCAAGGGGCTGACGGCGATGATCGCCCTGTCCGGGTGGATCTCCGAGCGCTCGCCGATCGATGCGGTCGGGCTGATTTCGCTGAGATCTGTCCTTTTGGTGACGATCGCCCTCGTCATTGCCAGCATGGCGACGACCTGGTTGCGGCTCGTGGCCCTTCCTTTTGCGCTCGCCGGCTTGCTAACGACAACGCAGACGCGCGTACCCGATGTATTGATCTCGGAGGACGCACGGCTCGTCGCGCTGCCGATCGGCAGCGGTGAACTCGCGGTCAACCGGGCACGCCCGAATGAGTTCACCATCGACAACTGGAAACGCGCGCTCACATCAGAGGCTATCGTCGCGCCGGAAACACCTGGAAAGAACGATCCGCAATTCGACATTGCCGATCCGGCCGACTTACCGCCGGGCATGCCGTTCATTTGCACGGACGGTCTCTGCCTTGCCAGGCATCCATCCGGCGCGATCATCGCGCTAGCCAATGACCGCGATACTGCACGGCCAGCCTGCGCCTTTGCCAGCTTGATCGTCATCGACGACGCCACCGCCCATAATCCCTGCTACTACGACCGGCTGGTCCTCGTCGTCACCAAACGGCAACTGGCGCGCGCGGGAAGTGCGGCCGTCTATTTCGATCCACAAGCGGCAACACGCGCCGAAATCCGCTTCGCCGTCGAAAAATCATACCGGCCCTGGCACGTGCAGCGGAAATTTTCCCGCGCGGCGCGGGGCATGCCGCCATACCGCAGAGCCGACAAGCCAAAAGCCGGCGCCAAGGGCGCAGCTCAGTAGCGGCGGATCAGCCCAACGAGCTTGCCCTGCACCTTGACCCTGTCTGGTCCGAAGATGCGCGTCTCGTAGGCCGGATTGGCGGCTTCCAGGGCGATCGAGGCGCCCTTGCGGCGGAACCGCTTCAGCGTCGCTTCTTCCTCGTCGACCAGTGCCACCACGATCTCACCGGGGCTCGCCGTATCGGCATTGCGGATGATCACCGTGTCGCCGTCGAAAATGCCAGCCTCGATCATCGAATCGCCTTTGACCTCCAGCGCATAATGCTCGCCGCCCATGATCATGTCCGGCGGCACCGAGATCGAATGCGTCTGGTGCTGGATGGCATCGATCGGCACACCGGCGGCGATGCGGCCCATCACCGGGATCGACACGGCGGCGACGACATCGTCGTCATTGCCGGCTGCAGGCATGCGCGACGATGTCGGCTTGCCCTGCCGAGGACCTTGCCCAAGACTGCCCTGGATGACGCTCGGCGAGAACTTGCGTGCCGCATTGAGGCCGGGGGCGATCGAATCGGGCAGGCGCAGCACCTCCAGTGCACGGGCCCGGTTGGGCAAACGGCGAATGAAGCCGCGCTCCTCCAGCGCCGTAATCAGCCGGTGGATTCCCGATTTGGAAGCCAGGTCGAGCGCTTCCTTCATCTCGTCGAAGGAGGGCGGGATACCGCTTTCCTTCAGCCTTTCGTGGATGAACATAAGCAGTTCGTGTTGTTTGCGTGTCAGCATAGCGACCCCCAACAGAATCAGAAAAACAAACCCAGAACAAACACTATCTGTTCCAGTTGTGTTCCGCAACTGTTTAAAGTTTAATGAATGTGTTAGGGCTCGGGAAACGATACCACTCACCAAACCGGAACGCTGCATTTTCACCGCCGCGGGCGTCATCGCCTTGATTCTGCTTTCGTTTGCGGCCTCTGGGTTCCCAGAAGGCGGCACTGGTATCGGCCGTCAGCCGGCAAAGGGCACGGAATTGAAGCCGTATCGACTGTGCGGTTTGGTCAATGCACCGTGAACGAAACGAACTCAAAACGCCAACCTTGGGTTGGCTTGGCTCCTGGTTTCCACCGCGTGGTCAGGCAACTTGTCGCCGGTGGAGCCTTGCTGCGCGATACCAGGTAATGGAGAACCGCTCGTGACCGATGGATGCCGTCGATGCGTGTCCGGCGTTGCGGTGAATCTTGGGGGAGCAGACAAATCATGACAGGAATTCGCGATCTCGTTGCCATAAGGGCGATGGATGCTGCAGATCCGCTGCGCGCGATGCGCGACCGCTTTGTGCTGCCGCAAGGAGTGATCTATCTCGACGGCAATTCGCTAGGGGCCGCTTCGCGTGCCGCTTTCGATGAATTGAGCAAGGCAGCGACCGAAGAATGGGCGCATGATCTCATCCGCGCCTGGAACACGGCCGGCTGGTTCAACATGCCGCTCGAACTCGGCGACCAGCTCGGGCGCCTGATCGGTGCCGCGGCCGGCCAGACGGTGGTCTGCGACACGACATCGGTCAACATCTACAAGCTGCTGCACGCCGCCATGGCCATGCGGCCGGAGCGGCAGGTCATCGTCGCCGAGGGCGACAGTTTTCCGACAGACCTCTACATGGCTGAGGGTGTGGTTTCGACGCGAAAAGATACGCTGCTGCGCCTCTCGGGGGTCGACGCGCCGAGCATCGAAGAGCTGATCGACGAACGCACCGCCGTGGTGCTGGTCAACCACGTCAACTACAAGTCGGGCGAACTGCGCGACATGCCGGCGCTGACGCGCAGGGCCCAGGAAGCCGGGGCGATGATCGTCTGGGATCTCTGCCACACCGCCGGTGCGATGCCAGTCGAGCTCGACACGGCAAACGCCGATTTTGCCGTTGGCTGCACCTACAAATATCTGAATGGCGGACCGGGCGCGCCTGCCTTCATCTATGCGGCTGAGCGGCATCTTGCCGACATCCAGCAGCCGCTCACCGGCTGGTGGGGCCATGCACGGCCCTTCGCCTTCGAGCCAGGCTATGCGGCCGGCACCGGCATCCGCCGGTTTCTGTGCGGCACCCAGCCGGTCCTGTCGATGCGCACGCTGAAGGGCGCGCTCGACATCTGGAACGATGTCGACATGACGGCGGTGCGCAAGAAGAGCATCGCGCTGGCTGATCTGTTCATCGAGCTCGTCGAGGCAAAGTGCGGCACTTACGGGCTAACGCTCGAAAGCACGCGCGACGGGGAAAAACGCGGCAGCCAGATTTCATTCATGCACGAGCATGGCTACCAGATCATGCGCGCGCTGATCGAACGTGGCGTGATCGGCGATTTTCGCGCGCCATCGACCATGCGCTTCGGCTTCACCCCGCTCTATGTCGGCTATGCCGATGTCTGGCAGGCCGTCGAAGTGCTTGAGGACATCCTGCGCACCGGTGCGTGGAAGGATGCGCGCTTCGCCATCAAGGCGGCTGTCACTTGAGATTGATGCGAGAGCTGGAATCGTGAGGCTGGCGACGACGCGCCGCGCGATGCTCACGCTCGTTGCAAGGCCATATTGCCAGGGGAGGGCGCAGGGTGTTCGAACGTCACATTGCCGATTGGGACAACGCCTATGCCAACGGCGCCAACATAGCCGGCAGCGATCGCTGGCCGGCGGCCTGGGTCGAGCCCGCGCGGGTTTTTCGCGACGTGCTTTCGACCGAGGGCCGGGCGCGGCTCGACATGGCCTATGGCCATGGCCCACGCAACCGGCTCGATCTTTTCCTGCCGGCCACCAAGCCCAAGGGGCTCGTGGTGTTCGTCCATGGCGGCTACTGGATGGCATTCGACAAGAGTTTCTGGTCGCATCTTGCCGCTGGCGCTGTTGATCGCGGCTATGCCGTGGCGATGCCGTCCTACACGCTCTGTCCGCAGATGCGCATTGGCGGCATCGTCAAGGAAGTCGGCGCGGCGATCGGCAAGGCGGCGGGGATGGTCGCAGGGCCGCTGATGCTGACCGGACACTCGGCCGGTGGCCATCTTGTTAGCCGGATGGTTACGACGACGACGCCGCTGGCGCCCGAAATTGTCCGGCGCATTCGCCATGTCGTATCGATCTCGGGTGTGCACGATTTGCGCCCGATCATGCGCACCGGCATGAACGAGACGCTGGCGATCGATGAGGCCGAGGCGCAGGCCGAAAGCCCGGTGCTGCTGCGCCCGATGGACAAGGCCCGCCTGACCTGCTGGGCCGGCGGCGGCGAGCGCGCCGAATTCCTGCGCCAGAGCGCGTTGCTGGCCAATATCTGGATCGGCCTGGGTGCCGCGACCAGTTCGGTGGTCGAGCCTGACCGGCATCATTTCAACATCATCGACGGTTTGGCCGATCCAGACCATCCGCTGACCCGGACCTTGATCTCGGAGTGAGGCAGGTTCAGCGTAGCATCAGCACGTCGCAGGCGGCGCCCGCCGCCGCGGCGGGCGTGAACGGCGCACGGACGATCAGCCCGTTGGCATCGGCCAGCATTTTCAGCATCGAGGAGTCCTGGATGCCGAACGGCGTCGCCACGAGCGTACCGGCGTCGTCTGTGACAACAGCCCGCACATAATCTTGCCTGAGATCGTTGGCCGGCATGGCAGCGCCGAGCCGTGCCTCACGCATATCCTGCTGAAAGGCGCGGCCGCCGAGCCGCGCCAGCAGCGGCTTCAGGAAGAGCTGGGTGCAGACCAGGCTCGCCACCGGATTGCCGGGCAAGCCGATGCAGCGAATGTCGCCCAGCCGCCCGAACATCAGCGGCTTGCCCGGCCGCATGGCGATCTTCCAGAAATCGAGAGTCATGCCTTGCCCGGTCAGCACGTCATGGACGAAATCGTGGTCACCGACCGAGGCACCGCCCAGCGTGACGATGACGTTCGCGCCAGCCTTCACGGCCTTTTCCACCAGCGCAGCGATCGCCTCCCTGCGGTCCGGCGCGATGCCAAGGTCGAGCACTCGCGCACCGACCGACTGTGCGGCGGCGGCGACACCATAGGCGTTGGAGGAGATGATCTGGTCGGGGCCAAGCTCGCTGCCCGGCGGCAGCAATTCGTCGCCGGTGGCGATGATGGCGACCAACGGCCTTTTGACCACGCCGACCTCGGGGTGGTTGGCCGATGCCGCCAGCGACAAGGCCGCCGGGTCGAGCAGGCGGCCTTTGTGCAGCAGGACGTCGCCTTTGGCGAAATCGAGCCCGAGGCGGCGGATGTTTCGCCCCTGCACCGTCGGCTCCGTCACTTCGACGACACCGCGGCCGAGATCGCGGACGTTCTCCTGGATGACGATGGTGTCGGCGCCTTCGGGAAGCGGCGCGCCGGTGAAGATACGGACGGCCTGCCCCTGCTGCACCGTCCCGGCAAAGCCGCTTCCGGCCGGCGCCATGCCGACCACCGAAAGCTTTGCTGGTAAGGACGCGATATCAGCCGCCCGCACGGCATAGCCGTCCATGGCGGAGGCGTTGAACGGCGGCTGGGTGCGGAGCGCCACAACCGGCTCCGCCAGCACGCGGTCGGCGGCATCCAGCAGCGCGACGCGTTCGCCCTGCAGTGCAGCTGCGCCGTCCAACAGGCGCTCGAGCGCCTCAGCAACTGGGACCAGCGCCATCAGCGGCCTGCCTCGGTGACCCCATCTTCGGTGATCTTGTAGTCGCCGGATTTGCCGCCGGTCTTTTCAACCAGCCTGATGCCGGAGATGACCATGGCGCGGTCGACCGCCTTGGCCATGTCGTAGATGGTCAGGCAAGCGACCGAGACGGCGCTCAGGGCCTCCATCTCAACGCCGGTTTTGCCGGTGACGCGGGTCAATGCTGTGACCTTCAGGCCGGGCAAAGCTGCGTCCGGCTCGATATCGACAGATATCCTGGTCAGCAGCAGTGGATGGCAGAGCGGGATCAGTTCATGCGTCTTCTTGGCCGCCATGATGCCGGCGATACGCGCGGTACCGAGCACGTCGCCCTTCTTGGCATCGCCGGCGAGGATCATGTCCAGCGTCTCGGGCCGCATCGACACGAAGCCCTCCGCGACTGCCGTGCGCACCGTCTCAGCCTTGTCGCCGACATCGACCATGTTGGCTTCGCCGCGCGCGCCAAGATGGGTGAGGGCGGCCGCCATCCTCAGATCGCCTCTGCCGGCGCCTTGCCCGTCAAAAGCAGGCGCGTTGCAGCGGCCACGTCCTGTTGACGCATCAGGCTCTCACCGACCAGAAAAGTGGCGATGCCGCTCCGCTCCAGCCGGCGGCAATCGTCATGCGAAAAGATACCGCTCTCGCTGACCAGAAGGCGGTCGGCGGGCACCATCGCGACCAGCCGTTCCGAGGTCTCGAGGCTGGTTTCGAAGGTCCGGAGATTGCGGTTGTTGATACCGATCAGCCGCGACGACAGCTGCAGCGCGCGTTCCATCTCAGCCTCGTCATGCACTTCGACCAGCGCGTCCATGCCGAGCCCGAAAGCTGTCGCTTCGAGTTCTCTTGCCAACGCGTCGTCGACGCTGGCCATGATGATCAGTATGGCATCGGCGCCCCATGCCCTGGCCTCGTAGACCTGATAGGGATCGAACAGGAAATCCTTGCGCAAGGCAGGCAACTCGACGGCAGCGCGCGCATCGCTGAGGAACGCGGGCGCCCCCTGGAAAGAGGGTGCGTCGGTCAGCACCGAAAGACAGGCGGCACCGCCTTCCGCATAGGCCCTGGCCAGCGCCGGCGGATCGAAATCGGCGCGGATCAGGCCTTTGGATGGGCTAGCCTTCTTGATTTCGGCAATCAGCGCGAACCTGCCGGATTGGCGCTTTGCTTCAAGGACGGAAAGAAAGCCGCGCGGCGCTTCGGCGTCCGTTGCCCGTGCCTTGATCTCGGCAAACGGCACTTGCGCCTTGGCCGCCGCGATCTCGTCGCGCTTGTAAGCCTCGATCTTGCGCAGGATGTCGGACATAGTTCTAACCGTTCGAAATCTCGACCAGCCTGTCGAGCACTTTCAGCGCGCGGCCGCTGTCGATGGCCTGCGCCGCCGTCACCATGCCGTCGGCAAGTGTCGTCGCCTTGCCGGCCACCACCAGCCCGGCGCCGGCATTCATCAGCACCGTGTCGCGAAAGGCGCCGGCGGCGCCGCCCAGCATGTCGCGCAGTGCCTGGGCATTGTGGGCGGCGTCGCCGCCGCGCAACTCGTCCTTGGTGTGACGCTTCAGCCCGACCGCTTCCGGGGTCAGCACAAAGCTGCGGATCTCGCCGCCGGCCAATTCGGCGACCTGCGTCTCGCCGGTGGTGGTGATCTCGTCATAACCGTCGCCATGGACGACCCAGGCATGGTCGGCACCAAGCTCCTTCAACGTTTCTGCCACCGGCATGATCCATTCGGGCAGGAACACGCCGACCATCTGCCGTCTGACACTGGCCGGATTGGAAAGCGGACCCAGCAGGTTGAAGATGGTGCGGGTGCCGAGCTCGACCCGGGTCGGGCCGACATGCTTCATCGCCGGGTGGTGCGCCGGCGCGAACATGAAGCCAACTCCGGCCTCGTGGATGCAGCGGCCGATCGTCTCCGGAGGGATGTCGATCTTGACGCCCAACGCGATCAGAACATCGGCGGCGCCGGTCAGCGAGGACAGTCCGCGATTGCCGTGCTTGGCGACGGGCACGCCGCTGCCGGCGATGACGAAGGCGGATGCGGTCGAAATGTTGACGCTGTGCGAATTGTCGCCGCCGGTGCCGACAATGTCGATGGCGCCCTCGGGGGCTTCGACGCGCAGCATCTTGGCGCGCATGGTGGCGACGGCGCCGGCGATCTCGCTGACGGTCTCACCGCGCACCCGCAATGCCATCAGGAAGCCGCCGATCTGGCCGGGGGTGGCGTCACCGGACATGATGATGTCGAAGGCCTCGCGCGCCTCCTCGAAGGAAAGAGCGCTACCGGCGGCGACCTTGGCGATGTGGATCTTCAGCGCGCTCATCTGGCCAGGGCTTGGGTTACGGCCGTCTGATCGATGCGGACGTCATATTGCGTCTGCAACTGCGCCACCAACTGGTCGAGCAGGTCGTCGGACATACCGGAGGTGAAGGATTTCTGCGCGTCCTGGGGTACTGAGTTGGCGTCGGCCCCGGCGGGCTCGAATACCTCGGCAACCTTGAACAGGATCTGTCCGTCGCCTGTGGGCGAGGGGATTAGCCCGGTGCCGCCTTCGCCGACGCCGAACATCGCGGCGGCCCCTTCCTTGCCGAAATCGACGTCGTCAGCATCGCGCTTGACACCGCGCTTGGTCTGCTTTTCGAGCTTGAGCTCACCGGCGATCACCTCGAGCGTGGCGCCGGCCTTGAGACGCTTCTCGAGCTCTTGTGCCTTTGCGGTAAGCCGTTTGGTGGTCTCCGCCGCGGTCCAGTCGGCCACGACCTTCTGGCGGACTTCGTCCAGCGTGCGGTCGCGGGCCGGCGTGATCGCGCTCACGTCGTAGAAGACGAAGCCGTTATCGGCGGTGGTGAGGCCTTCATTGTCGGTTCCGGGTTCGGATTCGAACACCGCCTTGATGAGCGCCGGCGATTCCGGCAGGTCTTTGACGATGCTTTCATCCGGCCTTCGGCCGGTGCGGTCGATGGCGTCGATGGTAACGACCTTCAGCTTCAATTTGGCAGCTGCCTCAGCGAGCGAACTGCCGGAGGCGCGAGTATCCTCGTAATTGTCGTGCACGTCCAGCAAGATGCGACTTGCCTCGCCCAGTGCCAGATCCTTGCGGATCTGCTCGGACACTTCGGCCAGCGGCTTCACCACTTCGGGCTTGATCTCGGTGACGCGCAGCAGAACGGGGCCAAAGGCGCCCTGTACGACCGGGCTGACTTCATTGGCGTTGAGCTTGAAGGCAGCATCGGCAACCGCCTTGTCGGCGATCTTGTCCTTGGCCAGCGTGCCGAGCAGGGTGTCGGCCGGCGTCTTGCCTTCGGCGGCGACGATCTTGTCGAAGGTCGCGCCGGTCCTGAGCGAATCGAGCGCCGCCTTGGCAGCATCAGGCGTCTTGAACACAAGCTGCTCGATGGTGCGCATCTCGGGCGTGGTGTAGCGCGCCTTGTTCTTGTTGTAGTCGTCGCTGACCTGTTGATCGGTCACTGCGCTCAAATCCATGATGTCTTCCGGTTCGAGCCTGACATAGGAGAACTTACGGTATTCGGGCGCGGCGTAGGTTTTCTTGTTCTCCCCGAAATAGGCCGAAAGCACGCTGTCGGACGGCGCTTCTATCGGTTCGACCAGCGATTTCGGCAAGGTCAGGTAGTCGATTGTGCGATCTTCGCCGCGATAGAGCGCGACCGCCTTGAAGAATGTATCCGGGGCTTTGAGGCCATCCGAAACCGCCTCGACGATCTGCTGGCGGACCGCCACCTGGGCGCGGTTTTTCAGATAGTCCTCCGGCCGCATGCCGATCTGCCGGAGCAGGTACTCGAAGGTTCGCCTGTCGAAGGTTCCGCTAGGCCCTTTGAACGCCGGGTCTTCGCGGGTCAGTTCGGCCAGCCGGTCCTTGGACAGGCCAAGGCCGAGCTTGCGGGCCTGCTCGTCGAGGACGGCGCCCGAGACGAGTTGCGCCAGCACCTGGTTGTCGATGCCGAGCGCCGTCGCCTGCTCACGGCTGATGCGCTGGCCGAATTGCTGCGACATTACGCTGAGCTGGCGATCGTAGGCGAGGCGGTATTCGTTGATCGAGACCTTGGTGCCTCCGGCCGTAATCACGGCGTCATGGCCGGCAAGACCGCCCATCAGCCGCCCCGAGATGCCCCAGACGGCGAAGCTCAACACCAACAATGACAGCAGCAGTTTCGCGACCCAGGTCCCCGCCGCGCTTCTCAACATACCAAGCATGAGTACTTCCGATTTTTGCGCATTTCGCATGCGCCGAGTCTGAAACAAGCGCAATAGCGCCCTTCCTGCTCACTGTCGATTGCTTTGTGGCCTGATTTTGATAGTGAGAGCCAGCTGGAAATTGCCCGGAGAAACAAATCCCATGACGCCTGGAATCCGCCCGCTCGTCGCCGGCAACTGGAAAATGAACGGGACCAGCGCCTCGCTCAACGAGCTCAGGATGATCGGCAACGGCTTCATGAGCGGGCTCGACGCCGAGACCGAAGCCGTGGTCTGCGTGCCGGCGACCTTGCTTGCGCACGCCGCCGAGATTCTGTCGCGCACGCCGGTCCGGGCCGGTGGTGAGGATTGCCACACCGAGGAAAGCGGCGCCTATACCGGCTGTATTTCGGCGGAGATGCTGAAGGATGCAGGCGCCAGCCATGTCATCGTCGGCCATTCCGAATGCCGTGCTGATCGCAAGGAGAACGATGCCATAGTGCAGGCCAAGGCCTCCGCCGCATGGCGCGCCGGGCTGGTGGCTATCATCTGCATTGGTGAGACAAGAGCCGAACGCGAAGCAGGAGCCACGCTTGACGTGCTGTCGCGCCAGGTTGCGGGCTCGGTACCGCCAAACGCCACGGCGTCCAACAGCGTCATTGCCTATGAGCCGGTATGGGCGATCGGCACCGGCTTGACCCCGACCGCCGCCGACGTCGCCGAGGCGCATGCGCATATCCGTGAAGAACTGGCGCGGAAGCTTGGCAATACGGCGGCCAAGATGCGCATTCTCTACGGCGGCTCGGTCAAGCCGTCCAACGCCGTCGAGTTGCTCGGCGTCAGGAATGTCGACGGCGCGCTGGTCGGCGGCGCCAGCCTGAAGGCAGCGGACTTCCTCGGCATCGCGGAAGCCTATCGAAACATCGCTTGATACTGGGACTGCTTGCCGGATTTGAGCGGACGGCCGGCGCCAGAATCGTTGCAAAGGACGCATTGCTTCCCATATTCCGGCCACGGGCTTGGAAATGCCGTCAAAGCATTGTATTGAGCCGCCTCCAAATCAGCGGCCGCGCAAGGCCTTGCCAGGATAAATTATGGAAACCGTACTGATCGTCGTCCACCTCATGGTCGTGCTCGCGCTTGTCGGCGTGGTGCTGCTGCAGCGCTCCGAAGGCGGCGGTCTCGGCATCGGCGGCGGATCGGGCTTCATGACCGCGCGTGGCGCCGCCAATGCGCTGACGCGGGCGACAGCGATCCTGGCCGCGGCTTTCTTCGTCACTTCGCTGACACTGTCGATCGTCGCGCGCTATGGCGAGAAGCCGATCGACATTCTCGATCGCGTCCCGGCGAGCTCGGACGGGGCAGGCAAGGGCGTACTCAACCAATTGCCCGGCACCACGACGCCGCCTTCAGGCAACACGGCGCCGACCCCGCCGTCCGGCAATGGCGCGGCAACGACGCCTCCGGCAACAGCCCCGGCGACGCCGCCAGCGACAAACGGCGCCACCGCGCCGGCCACGCCGCAGGTCCCCAACCAGTAATCGGGCATCTGATGCCGCGATCTGTTGTCGTTTGAACACAGTCGCGGCAAATGCCGCACAATCACGAAGATTCGACCGCGCCCTACGCTTGAGGCGCTTCCGGCTAATCGATTATACATTGCGCGCGGCATTTTCGGCGTCCTTGGGGGGCGCCGGGCGACGCCGTGGGCAACAAGCATTGAACGATCGGATCTTCCCCATGCAGCTTCGCAGCTTCATTTTTGCCGGCCTTTGTGCCGTGCTCAGCCTAGGTGCGCCCGCTTACGCGGCTATGCCGACGGCAAATTCGGCTCATAAAGCCGCGACAACAACTGACGTCGTCAACGTCGCTGCCAAAAGCGATGCGGCGCAATTGAAGCTTCTCAAGAAGAAGAAAGATCCGACGCCGGACGACCTTGCGCAGATCCGCAAGATCGAAGCCAAGATCGCAGCCGATAAGGAAGCCGCTCGCGCCAAGGCACTCGAAGCCAGGAAGCTGGCGATGCGCGAGGCGGCGAAAGCCAAGGCCGATGCGGAACGGCAGGCATTCCTTGCCAAGGAGAGCCAGCCGGTCGCGGCGGTCAAGGTGGCTGATGCCAAGCCGGCCAAGAAGAAGACCGTCAACATCATCGAACCGATCGCACCCATCGCGCCGATCCAGTCGGCCGAGCCGATCCCGGCCGAGGCCATGAACGTTGCGCTGACCGGCAACAATGGCGAATTGCGCAGCGAACCGGTCGGGCAGAAGCCGCAGAGCGTCGGGCTGTTCGCGGGACTGTTCGGCGGCACATCCTCTTCATCGATGTCGCTGCTTCCTGAGACGCGCGCGCTCGACGCCGCGCTCGAAAGGAAGCAGGCCAAGCGCCAGTTCAAGGTCAAGCCGGAATTCGTGCCGCAGGAGGTCGAATTCACCGGCTACAACCCCGGCACCATCGTCATCGATACCAGCGCCCGCCGTCTCTACCTCGTCGAATCATCGTCAACCGCCCGCCGTTATGCCATTGCGGTCGGCCGCGAAGGCCTGCAGTTCAAGGGGACGGTTGCCGTCGGCGACAAGCAGGAATGGCCGCGCTGGATTCCGACGCTGGATATGCAAAAGCGCGAACCCAAGCATTATGGGCAGTACAAGGACGGTATGCCCGGCGGCGGCGACAATCCGCTCGGTGCGCGCGCCATCTATCTCTACGATGGCAAGAAGGATACCCATCTGCGCATCCACGGTACCATTGCACCGCAGTCGATCGGAACCAGCGCCTCCAATGGCTGCTTCCGCATGATCAACGAGCACGTCATGGATCTCTATCGCCGGGTGAAAGTAGGCACCAAGGTCGTCATCATCTGACGCCTCGACAGATCGTGCCAAAAGGGCCGGCCTCGCCGGCCCTTTTGTTTTGATACGCCAATGACCAGAGCGCCTTCTTGGGAAAAAGCCTTCGCGGCGGTTTTTTCTCTGGCGGAATCAATTCGGCCGCGTTAAGCGATGACTCCCATGGCGCGATATGTATTCATCACAGGCGGCGTGGTTTCCTCACTTGGAAAAGGCATTGCTGCAGCGGCCCTTGGGGCTCTCTTGCAGGCGCGGGGCTATCGCGCACGCATCAAAAAGCTCGATCCCTATCTCAATGTCGATCCCGGCACGATGTCGCCCTACCAGCACGGCGAAGTCTTCGTGACCGACGACGGCGCCGAGACCGATCTCGATCTTGGCCATTATGAGCGCTTCACAGGCCGCTCGGCCAACCAGCAGGACAACATCACCACCGGCCGCATCTACAAGAACATCATCGAGCGCGAGCGGCGCGGCGACTATCTTGGCGCCACCGTGCAGGTCATTCCGCACGTCACCGACGAGATCAAGAACTTCGTCCTCAACGGCAATGACGACTACGATTTCGTGCTGTGCGAGATCGGTGGCACCGTCGGCGACATCGAGGCGATGCCGTTCCTGGAGGCGATCCGCCAGCTCGGTAACGACCTGCCGCGCAACAACGCCGTCTACGTCCACCTGACCTTGATGCCTTACATTCCGACGGCGGGCGAACTGAAGACCAAGCCGACACAGCATTCGGTCAAGGAGTTGCGCGGCATCGGCATTGCGCCTGATATCCTGCTGGTCCGCGCCGACCGGCCGATCCCCAAGGAAGAGCGCAGAAAACTGTCGCTGTTCTGCAACGTGCGAGAAAGCGCCGTCATCCAGGCGCTCGACGTGCCGCATATCTACGACGTGCCGATGGCCTATCACAATGAAGGGCTGGATTCGGAAGTGCTGGCCGCCTTCGGCATCGATCCGGCGCCGAAGCCGCGCATGGAACGATGGCAAGCGGTGTCCAACCGCATCCACAATCCGGAAGGCGAGGTGACTATCGCCGTCGTCGGCAAATATACCGGCCTCAAGGATGCCTACAAATCGCTGATCGAGGCGCTGTCGCATGGCGGCCTCGCCAACCGGGTCAAGGTCAAGCTCGACTGGATCGAAAGCGAGATATTCGAGAAGGAAGACCCGGCGCCGTGGCTGGAAAAGGTCCATGGCATTCTCGTCCCCGGCGGTTTTGGCGAGCGCGGCTCGGAGGGCAAGATCCTGGCGGCGAAGTTCGCGCGCGAGCGCAAGGTGCCATATTTCGGCATCTGCTTCGGCATGCAGATGGCCTGCATCGAGGCGGCTCGTTCGCTGGCCGGCGTCGAGCACGCATCATCGACCGAGTTCGGTCCAACCGAGGAGCCGGTCGTCGGCTTGATGACCGAATGGCTGAAGGGCAACATGCTGGAAAAGCGCAGGGAAACCGGCGACCTCGGCGGCACCATGCGGCTCGGTGCCTACCAGGCCGACCTCGCCAAGGGATCGAAGATCGCCGAGATCTATGGCGATACGCAGATTTCCGAACGCCATCGCCACCGCTATGAGGTCAATGTCGACTACAAGGAGCGGCTCGAGGATTGCGGCCTGGTGTTTGCCGGCATGTCGCCGGATGGCGTGCTGCCGGAAACGGTCGAATATCCCGACCATCCCTGGTTCATCGGCGTGCAGTATCATCCCGAGTTGAAAAGCCGGCCGCTCGATCCGCACCCGCTGTTTGCCAGCTTCATCGAGGCGGCGGTAGAGCAGTCGCGGCTGGTCTAGATTAGCCGCCGATGCGAACTTACGTCGCGCTGCTCTACAGCATCATCCTGGGCGAGGGGCGGCGGGTCGTCATGTCCGATCTCAAGGCGATGGCCGAAGGCCTGGGCCTGAACAACCCGCGCACACTGGTGGCGACCGGCAATCTGGTCTTCGAGGCGCAGGAGACAGAACTCGCGGCGTTGGAGCAGCGGCTGGAGGCGGCGTTCGCAAAGACTTTTGGCCGCCATGTCGACATCATCGTGCGCCGCGCCGACGGCTGGCTGAGGCTGGCGGCCGGCAATCCGTTCCCAGCCGAATCGGCTAAAGCCGCGGACCAGGTGGCGGTGCGCGTGATGCGGGCGCCTGTTTCCCCCGATGCGGTCTCTGCGCTGCAGGCCTATATCGGCAGGAATGAAAAGCTGCAGGCGGTCGGCGGCGACATCTGGATCGTCTTTTCGCGCGAGACGCCGAGTTCGCGGCTGCTTGCGGCGGTGAGCCACAAACGCCTCGGCATCGGCACGTCGCGCAACTGGAACACCGTGCGCCGCCTGGCCGAGATGGTCGCAGAATGAACGGGGCGGCTTGCGCCGCCCCGAATCCGTTTAGGCCTTGGCCATCTTGGCCCAGGCGCCGAGTGCCATCGTACGCAGCACGTAATAGATGACGCCGGCAATTGCCACGCCGAAAAACCAGCCATAGACGCCCCACCAGGACGGCAGCAGGCTGGTGAAGTTGGGCAGGATCGACGAGAAGACCGCGCCAATACCGGCGGCGATGAAGGCATTGACATGCCAGCCGCCCTGGAAGCGGAATTCGCCATTCTCCCTGTAGAGCGCCTCGACATCGACCTCGCCCTTCCGGATCAGGTAGTAGTCGACCATCATCACGCCGAAGATCGGCCCCATCGTCGCGCCAATGATGTTGACGAAGGAGGCGGCACTGCCTTCCCAGGGCGCGAAGGGATAGAGCACCAGCGCGATCAGCGCCGCGATGTAGCCGCCCTTCTTGAAGTCGATCTGACGTGGAAAGACGTTGGAGAAGTCGAAGGCCGGCGACACGAAGTTTGCCACCACATTGATGCCAAGCGTCGCTACGGCAAAGGTCAGGGCCGCGAGCGCCGCCAGGAACCAGCTGTCGAATTTCGCCGAGATCTGGTCAGGATGCAGCAGCACCTCGCCATAGACGTCGAAGGCGGCGATCGTGGTGACGCCGGCGACCAGCGAGAACAGGATGAGATTGACCGGCAGGCCCCAGATGTTGCCCTTGCGCAGCGATGCCTTGTCCGGCGCATAACGGGCGAAATCGCAGAAGTTGAGGTAGAGCGCTGAGAAATAGGTCACCCAGATCGCCGCTACAGCAAACAGCGAGGTCCAGGAGCCCGGCGTGCCCGGCACGCCCGCGTCCTTGGTCTTTTCCAGCAGCACATCCATCGGGATGTCGCTGGTGAAGGCGAAGGTGCCTGCCTTGATGCAAAGATAGATCGCCAGGATCAGCATCATCACCCACACCGCCGGTCCGGCCCAATCCTGGAAGCGGCGCACCGTTTCCATGCCCCTCTGGATGATCAGGAGCTGCAGCGCCCAGATGACGGCGAAGCAGATCACCTCGAGCCCGGAGTGGCCGAGGAAATGTGTGCTCTGGTTGAAGTCGGCGAACCATTGCGAGCGGATCAGCAGGGCTACGATCGCGCCGGAGGCCGCCGCCGTCTGCGCGCCGTACCAGAAGCAGGCGACGATGGCACGCACCAGCGCCGGTATGTTGGCGCCCCAGATGCCGAAGGAGGCGCGCGCCAGGACCGGGTAGGGCACCCCGGTCTTCACGCCGGCATAGCCGACCATGTTCATCAACGCATAGATGATCAGCGAACCGATACCGATGGCGATGATGAAGTTGACGAAGCCGCCGCAGAACAGGAACAGGCTGGCAGCGAGATAGTAGCCCCACAGGCTGTGGACGTCCGACGTCCAGACGTTGAAGATCGAGAACGGTCCCCAGTTTCGAACCTTCGCCGGAGCGAGATCCTCATTGTACAGGTCCGGTGATGCGCCTTGTATGGTCATAGAGATGTCCTCCCCTTGTTACCGCACGCGCCTCCACGCGTGGCACGCAGGTTAAGCCTGACGCAGGGGAACCGGCAAGCAGACGATCTGCCGGCTTTGGGCTTAAAGATATTCAATGAGAAACGCGCTTATCGACCGGACGCTGCCGTGGCTGCGATATTGAGCTTCGCCCTTGATTCGGTCTCTGCCTTGTTGTCGGCCGGTCGAGCACCGGAGACCGGCGAGACTTCGAAATTGGCCCCGAGCCAGGCTATTGCGCCGGTCACGCCATCGAGGACATAGGTTGCGGCCGTCGGTCCGTTCGGCTTCACGCGGATCGAGATGCCGCCAATTTCGTTGATGGCCTCGAAACCGTGTTCGTCCGATGTGTCGTCTCCGAGGAATATCGGCCGCCGGCCGACAAAGGGCGGAATGTCCATGAAACGCCGGATGGCAGCACCTTTGACGGCTTCCAGAGGCATGAGCTCGACGCCGGCGTTTCCGGGAAGCACCCGATAACCCTTCGGAAGCCGGGCCAATGCCTGTTCGATCAACTGGATTGCCGGCGCAAGCAGTTGCGGCGCTGCTCTTGTATGGACGGCAAGGACCGGACCCTTGCGCTCGACATAGACCTTGCCGCTGCCCAGTTCGGCCTCGATCTCGTCGGCAAGGGCGGCGATGTCGGCAGGCGCGTCGGCGGCATCGATCGGACCCGTCGGCGTCAGCCGGTGCTCCAGCCCATAGAGGCCGGCGATCCTCAGCTTCAGCGGGTGGAACAGCTTGTCCACAGCGGGGATCGAGCGGCCGGTGATGAAGGCGACCGCACCATCCAGCCGCTGCTCGATGTGCCCAAGCAGATTGCGCAATTCCTCGCCGACCGACACCGCGTCGGGATGGGCAGCGTGTTCCAGCAGGGTTCCGTCGATGTCGAGGAAGAGCGCCCATTGCCCTTCCGGCAGGTCCGGCGCCGGCGGTTGTTCAAAGCTTTTCACGACGCTGCCTTCCGTGCCCGCTCGAACATCGAGATGACGTTGTTGGTGTTCGACGGCGGGCGCTCGCCAGTTCCGGTCACCCTGTCGAGATCGCCGCGTTTGCGCAGGCGCGCGGCATCCAGCAACATGCTGCCGGCCCAGCGGTAGACATTATTGTCGCGGACCATCTCGCGCATCGGCCGCAAACGCTCGCGCTGCTCTTCCGGCGTCATCGTCAGCGCCTGCAACAGCGCCTCGCTCATCATGGCTGCGTCGTAGGGGTTGACGATCAGTGCCTCCAGCAATTCGCGCGAGGCGCCGGCGAAGGTGCTGAGCAAAAGCACGCCCTGTTCGTCGTCGCGCGCCGCGACGAATTCCTTGGCGACAAGGTTCATGCCGTCATGCAGGCTGGTGACCATGCAGATGTCGGCGGCGCGATAGACCTCGTAGACCTGCTCCTGCCGATGATGTTCGGCGACCATCAGGATAGGGCTGTATGTCTCGCTGCCATAGCGCCGGTTGAGCTCCTCGGCACAGCGGCGGCATTCGTCATGGAGTTGCTGGTAGGCCGGCAATGTCCCCCGGCTCGGCGCCGCGATCTGCAGGAAAACCACCTTGCCTATCCATTCGGGATATCTGGTGAACAATTCGTCCAAGGCATGGAAGCGATCGAGAATGCCTTTCGTGTAGTCGAGGCGCTCGACGCCAACGCATAGTTTGGTCTCCGCAGACAGGCCGAATCTATCGCGGACACGGGCGCGGCACTCCTCGACAGACGGCAAACTTGCCAGCAATTGGGCCGGCCATTCTATGGAAATGGGATAGGCGTGGACCAACGTGGTCTGTCCGCCATAGGAGATCGCCGCGTCGGCCCGTTCTATGCGGCTCTCCAGAAAGCGGTCGACACTTTCGGTGAAGTTGTTGGCATGGAACTGGGTATGAAAGCCGATGATCGAACTGCCGAGCAATCCCTCCAGGATCCGCTCACGCCACGGACAGATGCTGAACACTTCCGAATTGGGCCACGGGATGTGCCAGAAGGTGATGATGATGGCGTCCGGCAGGCGCTGGCGGATCATGCGCGGCAGCAGCGCGAAGTGGTAGTCCTGCACCAGCACGATCGGCCGCTCGTTGCGTGCTTCGGCAACCACCGTATCGGCGAACTTGCGGTTGACGGCCTCGTAGGCGTCCCAGTCCGAGGCGCGAAAGATCGGGCGGGTGAAGGCGATATGGCAAAGCGGCCATAGGCCCTCATTGGCGAAGCCCAGATAATAGCCCTGATATTCCTCCTCCGTCAGCCAGACCCTGCGCAGCGTGTAGGACGGATTGCCTGGCGGCACTTGCACCCGGTCGTCCTTGTCGACCGTGAGACGGTCTGCCGTTCCGCCGCCATAGGCGATCCAGGTTCCGGCACAGGCGCGAGTGATGGGCTCGAGTGCCGAAACCAGCCCGCTGGCCGGCACCAGAAGTTGGACCCCGTCATCCTTGATGTTGTGGATGTAAGGTTCGCGGTTGGACACGACGATGACCTGTGCGTCCGGCAGGTCGTCGGCCAGGATCTTACGCAATGTGTCGGGCGACCATGTGACCAGCGCCGCGTCGGCCGACTGGCCGTTCTTTTCGAACTCGCGCAGCACCTTGCGTGCCGCTTCCGATGCGACATCCTCGCTCGGCGTGTATGCGGCCGCCGTTGCGCGGCCGCGGCGCTGGCGGGATATCGATAGGAGAATGGCAAAAGCGGAAAAGCCAAAACTTGCAATCAGCAAAACCCAGAGCAGGTCTACAGTATAATCTGACATGGAATGTGATCTCGCCTCCGGCCGCCGATAGCCGTTTTTATTGGTTTTTCTGGTTCGCTGCCGTGCGACAACAACAGTTCCCACGCCGCCCATTTTTGCAACGCACAAAGAGGCTATCGGTTCCGGACGATTGCGGTGCCGCGCGTCGTTTTCGATGCGCCGCTGCGAGGCGGCGTCAGGTGCGCACGATGAGCGGTACCATCCCCTCATACCGATCGGCGAGAAAGGCGACGACCCGATCGCCGACACGCTGGAATGTGAGGTCGACCACCGCCGAGCCGACACCCAGATGCCGCAGTGTCAGCGTGTCGATGCCGATCGGCAGCCTCGGGCGGGTGACCCGGATTTCACCGTCCCAGCCATCGATTTCCAGGCCAAGGCAGGCCTGCATCAACATGAAGGCCGATCCCGCCGACCAGGCCTGCGGCAGGCACGCGACGGGATAGGCGATCGGCGCTTCGCCCGGCGACCTGGTAAAACCGCAGAACAGTTCCGGCAGCCGCATGTTGAAATGGACAGCCGACTCGAACGTGCCGCTCATCAGCCGCACCACGCTGTCGCGTACGCCATAACGTGCCAGGCCGGCACCGCACATGGCAGTGTCGTGCGGCCAGATCGAACCGTTGTGGTAAGACATGGGATTGAAGAATATCGCATCGTCGGCCAGCGTCCTGACGCCCCAACCCGAGTGGAACGACGCCGAGAGCAGCTGATCGGCGACCAACTGCGCCCGTTCCGGCTCGGGCAGCCCGACATAGAGGAGATGGCCGGCATTCGACGTCCGTACCTTGCAGACCTCGCCGGCACCGTCGATCGCCATGGCGTAGAAATTGAGATCGTCCATCCAGAAATGGCGTTCGACCGCGGTGCGCGTGGTTTCGGCGCGTTCGTCCCAATGATCGGCCTTGTCGTCCTCGCCACGGCGGCGGGCGAGCGCTGCCAGCCCACGGAACGCGGCAAAGACATAGCCTTGCACCTCCACCAGGGCGATCGGCCCCTTGGGCATGCGGCCATCGGCATGGAAGACCGAATCGAAGCTGTCTTTCCAGCCCTGGTTGGCGAGGCCGGACTCGGCGCCGCGCTGATAGGTAACGAACCCGGTCGCGCGGCTTATCTCTTCGGTCCATTCGGCCGCAGCACAGAGCGATGGCCACAGGCTGTCGATGAACGCCATGTCGCCGGTACGATCCGCATAGGCACAAGCGAGATGAATGTAGAGCGGCGTGGTGTCGACACCGCCGTAATAGCGGCCAAACGGGAGCTCCCGCAGTGCCGCCATCTCGCCCTTGCGGGTCTCGTGCATGATCTTGCCCGGCTGCGAATCGCTGAACGGCGACGTTTCGGTTGCCTGATGCTGGGCGAGAAAGGCGAGCACGCCGCGCGCCAGCCCGGGATTCAACCACAGCATCTGCAGTGCGGAGATCACCCCGTCGCGGCCAAACGCCGTCGAGAACCAGGGTATGCCGGCATAGGGGTAAGGTCCGGTTGCAAGCTCGGTGGTCAGCAACGCCACGTCCGCGCGCGCGCGCTCGATCCAGTCGTTGAAGACGCGGCCAGAGCTGTGCACCGTCGCGCCGTGGCGGCGTTTGGCGCGCATGCCGAAGCGAGCGCGGGCGGCGGCAGCCCGAAAACGGTCGCGGTCGGGTGTCTCCGCCACTTCCGGGCCGACTTCGATATAGAGGACCTCGCTGCTGCGCTTAGTCACCGCAATCAGGAAATCCGCACGGTTGGTGGTCAAATTGTCCGGGGCTTGCGAGAACGAGATCGCCGACAGGCGCACAAGCTGGTCCAGCCCGTCATATCGAAGCACCACGGACGTCGGACTGGTCTCGGCGGCATGGGCTATCCCGCGCTTGGGCCGGGTCGAGCCGCGCACCTCGAACATGTCACGGAAATCTGCTGCGAAATGCAAGGAAACCCGAATGGCCGACGATTCCTGGCTGTAGTTGGAAAGGGTGATGCGCTCGAACAGCCGGTCCTGCCAAAGCAGCCTGACGCGTTCTATGTGGATCGCGCCCTGCGGAATATCCCGGCCACCGACACTCTGAATCGGCAGATTGGTCAGGTTCGAGGTGAAAAGCACATTGTCCTGGCTGAGCGATGCGCCGAGCAGCGACATTTGCCGGCCACCGACCGTCAACCGAAATTCCGAAAGCACACGCGTGTCGTCTCGGAAAAAGCCGTCGCCGGCGCCGCGGATGTCGCCATAGGCGTCGGCCACCGCGAAGCAGTCGCCTTGCTTGAGGGCGAACAGCCGGTGCGGCTCCCGAGGCGCGACCTCGTCGAGAGAGGCAAGGGCTACGGCGGGATCAAGCTTACGCTCGTCGAGTTGATTCATTCGTCACAAACTCTGTCGTTTCGTTCTCAACTTCCACAATGACGCCGATCAGGACGCTCTCGCTTCACCGGGAGCACCGATCAGGTGCGCATAGGCTGCCACATAGTCGTGGGCCATTCTCGTGGCAGAAAAACGGTTCTCGAATACGGCTCTCACCTGACGCCTGTCGAGGCGTAGCAATTCCGGTATCGAGGCGACCGCAGCGTCGACTGTATCGACAAGGAAACCGGTCACGCCGTGGTCGATGATCTCCGGCAGGGCACCGCAATTCCAGGCGATTACCGGCGTGCCGCAGGCCATCGCCTCTATCGCGGCAAGGCCGAACGGCTCCGGCCAATCGATCGGAAACAGCAGGCCGGCCGCCTTGCCGAGGAATTCCGCCTTTCTGTCCTCTTCGATCTCGCCGATATAATCGACACGGTCGCCGTCGATCAGCGGCTCGACCGTGTCGTGGAAAAACGCGCGGTCGTCATCGCCAATCTTTGCCGCAAGCTTCAGTTTCAGCCCGGAGCGCAAGGCGATCTCGATGGCACGATCGGGGCGCTTGTCGCGCGACAGCCGGCCCAGGAAGGCCAGATACGGCTCGTCCGCATCCGTCTCGAAAGTCGGCTCGTAGATATCGATCGGCAGCCCGTGATGGATGGTCGCCAGCCAATTGGCCTTGGCGAGTCCGGCTCTCTGGCTGCGGGAAATCGAGATCATCGGAAAGCGCGGAAAACGTTCGTAGGCCGGCGCCAGATCGACATAGTCGAGCCTGCCATGCGGTGTTGTCACCGTCCGGTCGGGCATGTGTTCGAAGAAAGGAAAATGCAGGAAGTGGCTGAGATGGAAGTGGATGACGTCGAACTGCTGCGCACGGTTCCTCACCTCGGCAAGCATAGAGAGATGTGCCGCGGTTTCGGATTTGTGGGGGCGCGGATCGAGACGCAGCGCACGCTCGCGACACGCCACCAATTTCGCCGACGTTTTGGTATCGCCGCTGGCGAACAGTGTCACGTCATGGCCAAGCTCGACCAATCCTTCGGTCAGATAGGAGACGATGCGCTCCGTCCCTCCATAGAACCGGGGTGGCACGGATTCATGGAGCGGCGCCACATGGGCTAATCTCATGTTTTGGCATTTCCCTCAAAAAGACTGCTCGTGGGATCGAAATGCATCAGTCGCGCTAACGTTCCCGTACAACGGCAAGATGTCGCGCAATGGGGACTGCCGGAGCTTGCCGTCCAGCCAACATTTTTCATGGCAAGCCTCTTTTGCCGGGAACCAAAGGGCCAGTTCGCGAGTTTAGTGGGGTTCGATCGCACGCATCCGGTCGACGGGGAGGAAATGATGGACCGCTTGCAATTCTTTTCGCCCGTGCGGATTTTGCGCGGACAGGGACAGCCTGTGGAGGAAATCGACAGCGTTGCCGAAGCGATGGCATTCCTGCGAAAATGGCCGGCCGGGCGGCGCGGGCCGGTTTACCAATGTGCGGTGAATTGCTGTGCTGCGGCCATGGCCGGCCGGATGTCGGCCGAGGAAGCGAGAAAGGCTTTTGCCGGCTTCGCCCGGATCACCCGCCTGCTCGAGGGCGATAGGCCGTTGCCGGTGAGCGGCGAGGATCGGCATCGCGCGGATGCGCTGCGACGATAGCGCCAGCTGCCGCTAACCCTCAAAACAAGATATCATTCAGCCGGAACGCCCGATCGGCGACCGACTCGCTTTCGCGAACAGTCGTTTGAACTGGGCTACAGCACCGTTCTCGGCGATGTAATCGCAATAGGCGGCATAATCGGGGTCGCGTGACAGATGGCGTTCCTCGGTGATGGCGCGAAGTGCATAGACGGCGTTGAGCCCGAGCAGGATGGCGGAGTGCCGCAGCGCTTCAGCGGGTCCCGTGGCGGTGAGGAAAGGGACGGAGACCAGCCACCAGGAGAGGTTTTTCGAAACATAGGCGGGGTGCTTGATCCAGCGATACGGTCCGCAGGTGATGATTCCGCGGTTGGTGAGATTGGAAAATCTCAGGCCAAAGCTCACGGTGGACCAGACAAAAATCAAGACGCAGAAGACGATCGCCGATCCCCAGAAAACCTGGAGCGCCGGTGTGGGCATCACCGCCGTCCAGTTGACGCCCGTTTCGTAATTCAGGTAGGCACGGGTGGCGGCATTCATGGGTTCATAACAGGCAAGACAAACCAGCCAGCCGAACACAGTGGGCTCGACGGTGCGGATATGGTTGTCGAGGACGCGCAGCGTGAAAATGTAGCCGACGACCGCGACAAGGACATCCACCATGAACAGGAGATCGATTGCAAAAGCGTGCCAGCGCATGATGTCGAATTGATACGGTTGTTCCAGTCCGGCCAGGATCGAACCTAGCGCGGAGCACAGATAGACGAACATCAGCGGCAGGAAGAAGCCTTTGACGATCCAGCCCCGCACATGCTGGCGTATCTGCTCAGTCCTTTGCGGCACGGCGCCGCCGAGGACGAATGCACCGATTTCGGCATATGAATCTTCCGGATCGGTTTGCCGGCGATCGACATAAGCAACATAAAGCGGCGCGGCGACGAGCAGCGCCGGCAAGGTGTCGTAGAGAGCTGCCCAGTAGGGGGCGTAAAACTCACGCCGGTATTCCGGCAATATCCAGTAGACTGCGGCAATCGTCGTGAGCGTGACGATGAAGCCGATGAGTTTGCGCATGACGCGCTCGACTTCAAGCGCTCGCATCGGCTTTGCCTGCAATCCCGTTGAACGCCTTCGAAACGTCTGGAAATAGGCCGTGTCGACCGCGATCATCGCTGCCGCGGTAGCTGCAATGACAGTCATGGCCTGCAAATGCACAGGCCAGCTTCTGTCGACGAGCACCCCGACGGCCAGCGCAAGACCAAGCAGTCCTGCAAGGCCGGTGAGGGGCGCGGTCGCGGATTTCGGTTGGAGCGTCAAGCTACTACTCCCGTTGTCGTGAGGGTTTGATCGTCGTGGGCGGCCGGCACGGGTCACGTGGTGTGCCCACCCGCCGCCGCTGGAGCCACTTGAGCAGCTGCTACACTCCACCGCTGCCGTTGGATCCGCCGCTGCTTGTTCCGTCATTGCCGCCGCTTGAACCACTGCTGCCGCTCGACCCGCTGCTGCCGCTTGAACCACTGGTGCCGCTCGACCCGCTGCTGCCGCTTGAACCACCGCTGCCGCTTGAACCACTGGTGCCGCTCGAGCCGCTGCTGCCACTCGAACCACAGCTGCCACTCGAACCAATGCTGACGCTTGAGCTGCTGGTGCCGCTCGAACCACTGCTGCCGCTTGAGCTGCTGGTGCCGCTCGAACCGCCGATGGGCCCCTTGTTTGCGTTGCGCGGGGAGGGATAGTTGTTAGCGCCCTCGCTTACATTTTCGCAGGTGCACTTGCGCTGATATTTGGTGCCGAAAGCACTGCGTTCATTGCTCGCCTTCTGGCAGACCACCCTATGGCAAATCAAAGTCGCTTCGGTTGTCTCGGGGGTAAGGCCTGTGATGACTATTGCGGTTGTCGTGGCCGCCATGCCCATGATTGTGAACCGGAGTAAATTCCGAAAATTTTGCATAGATACCTCGCTTTCTGACGCCTCGCTTCTCGGGCTTTCGCCCAAGCTTCCTCATTGTCGAGCGGGTGTTTGCAACAAGGCCGCATACGGATCGCTTACGCCTCAGCGGTCGGGCTCAGGGGCGGCGTAAAAACGTTGGACAAAGCGCAGACAATGGTGCCGCATTGCGGTATTTCGATCAGAAAAAGACCAAAGATGCGCTTTTCGGGGGAAACAGATAATGTCGAAACGGCTTAGACTGGTGTTGGGAACGGCCGGCGCAATTGCCGTCGCCATCGTCTGGGGGATCATCGCCACGTCGATGGGGCTGCCATCGATCCTGATAACCGTAGGAGCGGTCGCGATCGGCGCCGGCATCTACAGCTATCAAAGCCGGAGCTGATCCGGCATCCGGCGACGGCGGCTTAGCCAAAAAATCCCACAGTCCCGGACTGCCCGCGGCAATGTTCAGTGTACGAAAATTACCAACGGCAGCGTCCTGTGGAACGTGTGGCCTCTCGAAGCTATTGTGGTGGCGGTCCGAGACACCCCCGCCTCGGGCCGTTGGCTCACCCAGCCGAGTGGTCCGCTGCTACCCAATGGCGGCGGACCGTTCACCCGCAAGACGGACCCCGGAAGACGGACATTGTGCCGAATCGAGGGAGAACCATGGTCGTTGACGAGATTGCAGCGCGGCGCCTGAAAATTCTGATCGAGCAATATATCGAGACCAGGAAGAGGCGCCACGATGAGGTTTCTACCGCAGCGGCTGAGATCGCCATCAGGGCTGTCATGCCGAATTGCCCGGTCTCCGGAAAAGCCTTGGACGACATGATTGCGGCATGTGCGTTCGAACATGGGCTGGGGGTGCTGTTCGATCGACCTGACGCATGAAGGCTAAAATTAGATAAACCGACCAACCGGAACCGGCATGCCGAGATATTTTTTTCACTTCCGAAACAATGACGGCCGCTTGACGGAAGATTTCGAGGGTCAGGAGTTGGACGGTTTGTCCGCGGCTCAGGATAACGCCATGGCTTCGGCCAAGGAAATCCTGGCCGAGGGCCTGCTCAGCGGCAGCCCGGTCCTGACAGGTCTTTCCTTCGAAATCTGCGACGAGAACCGGAAGCTGCTATTCCGATTTCCCTTCTCGGAAGCTGCCGAAAAGGCTGGCACTCGACCGTGATTGGCCAAAGGCCCGCAATGCGGGCGAGCTTTGTCGAGCCTGGCTGAAAAACCGCATGTCGCGGGCAAGGCGGTCGTTGGCGCAAATCAGCACCATAAGCAAATTAGTAGCATAGCTGCCGGCACAAAGCAAGAACAAACATGGCTTGCCTTGCCGACAGGGGAACTATTTATGCTCCCGTTTGTCGGCCCAGGGCTACCGTAGCATTCCAGGATCTCGAGGGCAGGGGACTGACCAAGGCGAGCGCGGCGAGACTGATCCGCGATCGCGACGGCCTGATCTCCCTGGTCGCCGAGTTGGGCTCTCTGACGCTCCAGGCGCGACGAGGGCGCCTGACACTTTCGACGCACATCTGCTGCGGGCATTGCCCTGCTGTGCGCAAATATGTGATGAGGAGGTGCCGCGCCATCGTTGCGGCGCGCAGATTAAGCCGGGCAGTGTGCTAACTTCCGCTGGCAATCGACCAATTTCCGGACCGGCCTGGTACGTGACCGTGATCTTGAGTCGCAGTGCATGGGAGTTCCATTCCCGATCTTGGCTTATTACGTGCACCGGAAGCGCTTCGTTGCGGGATAAGGCCATGTCCTTCAGTCGGAACTCGACGTCATTTCGCGTCTGATGACGGCAGAGTTTCTCTCTGCCGTCATCAGAACACATACCGAATGCTGGAGGATACAGGTGAAATTGAGAGACGCGGCACTTGCTGTTTTTTCAAACAAACGCCGAGGCGTGGCTTGGTATAAGATCGCACAGAAGAAGGCGGACAGATACGGCTTCTATGTCTATTCCAGCCATATGGTCTGGAAGGACCAGCCATTTTTCCGCAAGGCACTGCAGCGGGTCAAAAACATCCGCGGGATTCCAGATCCGCGAGCTTTTGTCCTGCAAAGCTGCCTACGATCGATCGAGCGGATCGACGGCGATGTGGCCGAATGCGGCGTAAGGCAAGGCCGGTCGACGATATTCATGCTGATGAGCGATCTTCGGCCACGGCACTATCACCTTTTCGACTCGTTCGCCGGCCTCTCGGAACCGACCGCAGAGGATCGCAAGCGAAACGGCCAAACGCCGTGGAAGTCCGGCGATCTCAGCACTGACGAGAGGGTAGCCAGAGAGAATATTTCGGACTTCGGCAACACAACTTTTCATGTGGGATGGATACCGGAAACTTTTCCCAGCGTAGCCGACCGGCGTTTCGCCCTGGTCCATATTGACGTCGATCTATACGAGCCGACGCGTGACGCGCTTGCCTTCTTCTACGATCGGGTGTGCGCACATGGCATCATCATATGCGATGACTACGGCTCCGCGCTCTGTCCTGGAGCCCGAAAGGCCTTTGACCAATTCTTCGAAAACCGCCCGGAAGGCATTATCGAACTTCCAACGGGGCAGGCGATTGTCGTAAAGGCAAGCTAGTCCTGAATGGTTGCGGCGGCTCTCCATCGGATGAAGCGAGGACGTCGCCGAAAGCCATGATGGAAATCGGCAGGGCACGGGTATCAATTCTCGCTTGATGGCACCTGAGACGGAGCAAAATAGGCATTGAAGAACTGCTCAACGATCTCGTCGACGACTGAGTTCTTTACGTGCCGCAAGTCCTCTCTGTAGCTACGAGCGAGGCCTCCATAGGTGACAAGCTCGAACGAGGGAAGATAATGGACATTGTCCCGTTCCCGGCAGACTTGACCAAGCACGGCGCGAAGAACGGACTTGCCTTCAGTGCTCGCGGTGACGACATCCGCGTCCTGAAATGTGCGCGCCAATGCAACCGGTGAGACCGTGAGAATTATCGGCGCATCGGGTTTGCGTTCACGGACCATGTCCACGGCAGCCATCACGTTGGCGTAGTTTTCCTGAAAGCTGCTGACGTGAAGCGTTGTTTCCTGCATTCCGCCGCCGCCGAGATAGAGCGGCTTCTGCGCTGCTGCTTTGCCACTGGCCTTGTTGATGAAGACCTCGGTCATTCCAAAGGTGAATATGAATGCCGTGGCGGCATCGAAGCCAGCCCGCATCTCCCGGTTTACGCTCCCGATCACCTCTTTGAGAACTTCCGGAGATTTGGCGAAAATACCGCGCCGATACGGGTCCTGAAAGCTGGCCGAGCCCCAAGGGACGCGTTTCTTGACCTGCCACCAGTCGTCGTCTGCCTGATCCCACACGCCAAGCATTTGCTCGAGCTGGAGGCGAACAGTGAAAGTGTTGTAGAAGTTCATATGTTCCTGCCGAGGCAGCTCATCTACAATGGCCTCCGCGGGGTCGAAGCTGATATTTCCGTAGGACGGGACGCATGCGATGCGTCTGTTTGTCAACGCGCGTCGAATTTCCTGCGCAAAGCAACTCCCCATCGTGAAGAATATGTCGTCAGAAGTTAATACGGGGGTTTTGCGTATAGTAATGGCGCCAGAGCTTACAAAGTCGCCATACTTCGCGTTCAATTTATCCGACGCCATCAGACGGACAGGTTTGGCGTATCCGAGTCGATTGCGTATCCGAAGGTACCTTCGTTTAACTCGCTCCAGAAATGGCACAGTCGCTCCATAGTGGTCACAGCTGGCCCCAACCGCAATGCCGGACATGTAGTCCGCTTCGCGGCTAGCTGCAATCAGAAGGATTCAAGATTGACTATTCGAACGACGTCAGACCTCAGATGCGGTTCTTTTGGCGCATGTTGTCGCGGCGCAGTCTGGTCCCGCTTCACGCTTCATTGAGGCGTCTGTCGGGCTGTCCGCTGACCCCGACAGTTGTGCAGAAATCGCCTTTGGTGGATCGGCAACGCAACATGAGCCGCGCCCTTGGGACCGGGGGATCTCTCTCGCGCACGTCTGGCGTAACCCAAGGCAGACCGAGGGATTAGGGCCTACCAGAGAGGGTAATTGTCCTCCGGCTCAGCTTCCTCGTCAGCTTTTCCTCGTTTTTTTATGACCATCCGCACCAATGCTATTGCGGCTACAACCAGCAAAGCAGCGGATGTCCAAAAAAATATACTATTCATGAAAAACATTCATAGTTTTTCTCTCGTATACGTCAGTATATTAGAGGTTTCTCTTTGGAAAAGTTCAGAAGACCCTGTTCCATAATCGCGTTGGCAACAATCCTGGCAGCAGAATCCGCTCCCTTCTCGGTGAAATGCACCTCGTCGTAATAATTTCTATCCAAAGTCTCGCTGCGTTGGCAAAGGTAAGGCAACGATCCATGGAGATCAACGACCGAGGCGCCGGTTCGCTTGGCTATGTCTTCCACAATGCGTCTGTGTTCCCAAACCGCGTTTGCAGCGGGATCGATTGGGTCTTCCTGCCGATAATTGGGGTTTACGAAGAGAACCGAGGCTCCGGCTGCCTTTGCGAGGACGACCAGTGCACTAAAGTTCGCACGAAACGCGTCTGGTGGATTGTGCGCAATGTGCTTCGAATTTCGACGTCCATCGCCTCGACGTCGAACAATGTTCCCGACATACGCGGTCGCCAGATTTTGCCGTCTTTTGAACCAACCCGAAAGCCCGCCACCTGACGGTGGCTCGAACCAGGAGCAGGAATACTGGTTGTAGTCTCGAGACAGTCCTTCCAGTCGGCGAGGATGAACATCATTGTGGGTATAGTAGTATACGATAAGATTAGGTGACAATGGTGCTACGTGGAAAAGAAGTCTCAAAACGTTCTCGACCGAGGTATATCCGCCAACTCCTGCGTTGACGATGTCAATTTCGACTCCCGGTTTCAGATCCCTCAGGTATTCGCCCAGCCGGTGCGGATAAGTACGGCTATCGTCTTCTATTCCGGTACAATAAGTAGACGATTCTCCCATACAGACAACTCTTAGACATTGCTCCGGCTTCGGCATGGCGGTTTCCGGGCCCCGGAAGCCCAGGCTATTGTGTCTCGATCTGCCGTTGCCCGAGTGCCACACAGGATTCAGCTCATATAGGGTATAGGGGTTTGGCCGAACCAAAGGTGTCGGGCAACCAGCCCATTTGGCAATCAAGCCTGGGAAACCGATCTGGAGCAGCGCCCTATCGCCTAGAAGCATAATGAGGCCTTTGCGCAAAGTGCGCCGCGCTCTCCAAAGTTGCTTTTTAACCACGTTCATCTCGACACCATGTAGCAACGCCTTTCGTGCGCGTGCTCAATCGGGCTCAAACTCACCGCGGTAGTCCATTGCGAGGGCGGAATCCTGCTTCGGCTTATGGAGAACGCAGTTACCAGCCACCAGCACGTCCAGATCCGTTCCCATGAAGCAGCGAAAAGCATCCGTCGGGGAACATACGATCGGCTCGCTGCGCACATTGAAACTGGTGTTCACCAAGACAGGACAGCCGGTAAGCGCTTCAAACCGGGTGATCAACGCGTGGTATAGCGGGTTGGTCTCGACGTGCACCGTCTGAATCCTGGCCGAATAGTCGACATGCGTGACGGCAGGAATCTCGGACCGACGGACGTTCAGCTTGTCTATTCCGAACATAGCGGCCTCGGATGCAGTCATCGCGCGGTGACGGCTCTGCTTAACCGGAGCAACGAGGAGCATATAAGGCGATTCACCCTCCAGATCGAACCAGTCCGACACATGTGCCGACAGGACTGAGGGGGCGAACGGACGAAAACTCTCGCGAAACTTGACCTTGAGATTGAGCGTCTTCTGCATATGGTCCGACCGCGGATCTGCAAGGATGGATCTGTTGCCAAGCGCCCGTGGTCCGAATTCCATCCTGCCCTGGAACCACCCCACCGCCTTGCCGTCGGCCAGCGCCGCAGCCGTGGCATCGATCAGTTGGTCGGTTGGCATGACTTCGAAAACGGCTTTGGCTCGGCTGAGTTGCGCTTCGATCTCGCTCTGACCGAATTCCGGACCGAGATAACTCCCTTTCATGGAATCTTGCTTGGCTATAACCCGCTCACCGCCGAGTTTAAGATGCCAGGCGGCGAGTGCGGCCCCAAGCGAGCCTCCGGCATCGCCGGCTGCGGGCTGAACCCAGATTCTCTTGAAGGCACCATCTCTGAGCACTTTGCCGTTCGCCACGCAGTTAAGCGCCACACCGCCGGCCATGCACAGATTGGGAATTGCAAAATCTCGTGCCAAGCTGCGAGTCAGCCGAAGAACGATCTCATCGGCGACGGCCTGGATGGACGCGGCAACGTCCATATGAAAATCAGTTAACAGATCGGTATCAGGGCGCCTTACCGGCTGCCCGAAGAGGCTGGCGAACCGTGCGTTCGTCATTTTCAGTCCAGTGGCATACGCGAAATAGCTTTGGTCGAGACGGAAGGTTCCGTCCTCCTTCAGGTCGACCAGCTTTTCCAGGATCAGCGATTTGAACCGAGGCACACCATAGGGGGCCAGCCCCATCACCTTGTATTCGCCACTGTTTATCTTGAAGCCGAGATAATAACAGAACGCCGCGTATAGAAGCCCGAGCGAATGCGGAAACCGCAATTCCCGCACGACATCAAGAGTTGCGCCCCTGCCGATCGCAACTGTCGTGGTTGCTTTCTCGCCAACGCCGTCGAGAGTTAAAACCACAGCTTCATTAAAGGGCGACGGGAAAAACGCGCTGGCCGCGTGGCTCACGTGGTGTTCGGAAAAAAGGATCCGGGATGGATCCTTGAAGCCGCGGTCGATTCTGCGGAGTTCGTCGAAAATGATCCTCTTCTGAAATAATTTTCCCGTCAGCCAAGCGGGCATCGCCTTTCGGAATGAATCGAATCCGCTAGGAGCGGCGTCGAGATAGGTTTCAAGCAGACGCGAAAATTTTAGCAGCGGCTTTTCATAGAATACGACGTAGTCCACATCCTTCAGCAAGACACCGCCGGTCTGCAAAACGGAGCGAATGGCGTTTGAGGGGAAGCGTTCGTCGGCTTTTCGACGGGTGAACCGCTCCTCCTGGGCCGCCGAAATGATGGCGCCGTCGACGACGAGGGAGGCCGCGCTGTCGTGGTAGAAAGCCGATATGCCCAATATATTGGTCATAATATTGTCTTCAAAACTGATTGGTCATCGAGTTCAAATCGTTCTTGGTTCTTCGTTCAATCCAAAATGTATCATTGGAATGCGTTCTTTGGAGCCGTCGGCAGATCACTCTGACCAACCGGCGTGCAAATCCGACGGGAAATACCACCCCAAAGAACGTCGATGCACACACCAAGTCGGAAAACCAACCATTGGCCGCAGCCCTCTTGGAGGGCACGTTGTGAATGTCAGACACTATTTTCGCCCACCACGAGAATGCACCCAAGCTATTGGCAAACGATTGAGCCGAAGGAACAAAGCTTGTCAAGGACGCGGCGTATCACCGAGCCGATTGAGCCCGTGCGGCAGCCTTGACGGTCGCCATTCAATGAGTCGGGTTCGGCATTGACTGCGGCTCCGAACGAAGCCACAGACATGGAATAGGATATGAACTATCGCGGATGCTCAAGCGGCGTCCCGAAATCGTGCGGGTCGGCAGAGAGCAGAGGCCCTCCGGTACCAACGCACATCGCATCGGGAAATGGAATGAGCGCAAAGAGACGAATTTCGGCGGTGCTGGCATACCCGCTGGTTAAGCGTCTGATCATCGAGAACCTGCCGCCGCACAAAACGCTGTATCTCGCCGGTTTGCTGTGTTCGATCGCCGTTGCGGCGACGACCGCCGCGTCGGCTTGGATCATGAGCACCATGGTCAATAGCATCTATGTGGAACGCAACGCTGCCGCCGCATGGGGTATCAGCGCCGTAATCATCGGCATTTTCCTGGTTAAGGGCATAGCCGCCTATTGCCAGACCATCACGACGGGAAAGATTCGCCGGGCTATCGTCTCGGACCTGCAAAACCGCCAGTTTTCTCGAATGGTGCGTTTCGACATCGGTCGTTTCGCCAATCAGCATCCGGCGAAATTCGTCTCCAAGATCATGTTCAACGCGCGCGCCGGGTCATCCGTTATTCTGACGCTCACGAGCAGCACCGTCTCCGATGTGCTGACGCTGATTGGCCTGGCAAGCGTCATGGTCAAGCAGGATCCGATGATGTCGCTGATATCCGTGGCGGTTCTGCCGCTGCTGTTCCTGTCGGTGGGCGCCATAACCAGGAAGCTCAAGGCGCTGGCAAGGGGCGAGACGGAGTTGGCTGCACTGGTCCAGTCGATCGGCACGGAAGCCGTCGAAGGTATCCGGACCATCAAGTCCTTTCAGCTCGAAGACAAGGCGGTCGCCAGCTTCGCAAAGGCCGTCGGCAAGATGGAAAGGCGCGGCATCCAGATAAACCGGACGTCAGCGTTGATGAGTCCGTTGATGGAGACCGGCGGCGGCGTGATCATCGGGCTGTTCGTCATTTATGCCAGTTGGCAGACCCTCGGCAACGGCAAGACCCCGGGCGAGTTCATGGCCTTCATAACCGCCTTTCTGCTTGCCTATGAGCCCGCCAAGCGGCTGGCCCGCGTCAATGTCGATATCCAGAAGCAGATGGTGGCGGTTGAGCAGATGTATGATTTGATCGATACGCCCGAGCAGCGACAACTCGCAACCGCCGGCGAGCGCCTCACCGATGTCGAGGGCGGTATCCGTTTTGAAGATGTGGCCTTCTCCTACGAAGGCAACAGCCCGGCGCTGCACGGCGTTTCCTTCGAGGTACGGCCCCGTGAGAAGCTGGCGATCGTCGGCCGCTCCGGCGCCGGCAAGACCACCATCGTCAATCTGATCCTGCGCCTCATTGAGCCGGACAAGGGCCGGATCCTCATCGACGGAAAGGACATTTCCAAGATCGGCCTCGCCGACGTTCGCGACAATATCGCACTGGTGTCACAGGATGTCTTCCTGTTCGAAGGCTCGATCCGCGACAACATCCGCGACGGACGCCCGGGCGCCACCGATCAGGAAATCGAGTCCGCGGCGGACCTCGCCCGGGTCACCAGCTTTTCCTCCAGCCTTGAAAACGGGCTCGACACTCTTGTCGGGCCGAGTGGCACCAACCTGTCGGGCGGGCAGAAACAACGCGTCGCCATCGCGCGCGCGCTGCTCAAGAATGCTCCGGTAATCGTCTATGATGAAGCAACGTCCGCGCTTGACGGCGAAAACGAACGGGCGGTCATGGAGGCTGCTTTCGACGATGCATTCGAGCGCACGGTGATCTGCATTGCGCACAGGCTTTCAACCATCAAGGCAGCCGATCGCATCCTGGTGTTTGACGCTGGCATTCTGGCGGACGCCGGGACTCATGACGAGCTTGCCAGGCGCAGCGAAATTTATCGCTCGATCTTTCACCTGGAGGCGTCCGGCCCGATCGTCGAGGGCAGCAAGCAGCTGCGGCAAAGCGTTTTGCGCTGACGGCGATGACCAGTTTTTATCACGGTTCCTATGTCAGGTATGTGATTGCTGGGATAGGCCTGCGATTGCGCCGATACACAAAGGCCGCGCGGACATTGTTTGCCGGCTCCAAGCCTCATTCCGTTCTTGAGCTGCAGGCCAAGGCCGACGCGCTGATCGCGCGCAGGGACTGGACAGGCCTTGAAGCAAGTATCAATGAAATGGCCATCATGGCTGACCGTTCCCGCAACCCCGAGCTGATGCAGAAGGCAGGACAGGCCTTCGAACGGCTGGGCAACTTCGCCCGGGCGGCCGAGCTTCGGCTTACCGCTCGCCGGCTGCGGAAGGGGAAAAATGCCAACGAGTGGACCGGGGAGAACCTCGGTTCGGATACACTGCTGATCGATCTTGTGGAGGATGACCCGCGCAGCCTTGGCCGGGTTATCCGCCACGCGCGACTGGCCGGCGCCGCCGCTGCCTATGCGCAAAGTGCAACAATTCGGGCAGAGCCGCGGCTCATATCAATTCTGCAGCGAACGTTCCCGAAGGCGACCGTGGTCCCGGCGCAGCAGGATGTGATCGGCGACAAACGTGCGACCTTCGAAGATCTCGCCTGGGTGTTCGGACGCGATGCCGAGAAACTTGCCGCCGACTTCGTGCCGCTGCGAGCAGATCCTGGGCTCGTCGAGACATTCCGCAAGCATTATCGCTCGATCACGGATCTGCCGCTGGTCGGCCTCTCCTGGGGTAGCAAATCCCACACCAAGGACGTGCCTGACTTCCCCGAATGGGCACGGTTCATCGCCCAGACACAAGCGACATTCGTTTCGCTTCAGTACGGACAGATCAAGCCGGCGCTGCGGCGCCTGCGCAATGGCAATGACGCGCGTCTTATCTATGACGACAGCGTTGACCAGATGGTCGATATGGACCGGTTCGCTGCACAGGTCGCAGCGCTCGATGCCGTCGTGACGATCAGCAACACGGCGGCTCATCTATCCGGAGCACTTGGTATTCCGACTATTTTCCTGATCGACGACAATTTTCAGACGGCGTGGCCAGTCATCGGCGATCGAACGCCTTGGTATCCGAAGGGCGTCGTCATTCGTAAGGAAGGGCGCGCGTGGTCGGTGGTGCTCGACGAGGTTGGTCAAAGACTCTCGTCGATCTTGACGACGCATTCCGACGCTGCCTGTTGAGGATCGCCGTGCCGAACAGACGATCCGTCCTTCAAAAAGCAAAAGCTGCGGACCTGCGCCCGCAAGCAGGCGCGGGCAAGCGGCTACAGACACTTTTTGATCGAGCAAAGGAACTTCTTAAACGGCCCTCGCGTCATGCCGACGAAAGCGTCGAACGGCATATGAGGCTGATGGCGGAGAGCGTCGAGCGAAGCGACTGGAAGGCGGCCCGGGACCATGCGCTGGCACTCGGCCTGCTGGGTGAGCAGCTTGGCGATCGCGGGCTTGTCAAGAAAGCCGGGCGTGGCCTCAGACGTCTCGGCGGCGGGAACCGTGCCTGGCAGTTGATTGCGTCGAGCAAGCAAATGCCAGGCAGGCCCGAATGGGATGGCAGTGATCTTGCGGGTCGCAGGCTTGCCGTCGAGCGCCGCGAAGGCGATCTTGCGATTTTCCTTCAGTTCGCGTCGTTGCTTGGCCCGGTGATCGCGGCTGCCGAGCGATGCATCGTCTCGGTCGAGCCGCGACTGGTGCCACTCTATCGCCGAACATATCCTGCGCTCGATCTCAGGCTGGAGGAACAGGGGGAGGTGGCGGCGGTGGACGCCGATGTCTTCGCCTGCTTCGAGACACTGGCGAAGCACTTCTGGCCGGATGAACCGGCAGCACGCGCGCCCTTCGTCCCGTTGGAGCCGGACCGCCGATTGGTCGCCGAGTTGCGCAGCACCTACCTCGATCGCGGCCCCGGTCCTCTGATCGGCTTTGCCTGGGGAAGCCTGAACAAGGCCAAGGACCTGCCGGCCCTGGACGATTGGCGGGCGTTGCTCGGCAGCCTGCCGGGACGTTTCGTCAGCCTGCAATATGGCGATGTCGGGCCGGCGCTTTCCGAGTTCGAGCACTGGGCGCCGGGACGCATCATCCATGACGCTTCCGTCGACCAGTTGTCGGATATGGACCGCTTTGCCGCGCAAATCGCTGCGCTCGATGCCGTGGTGACGATCAGCAATACCGGCGCCAATCTGGCGGGGGCGCTTGGCGTCCCAACGGTCGTCATGCTCGACGACGGGTTTCGGCTGTCGTGGCCCGCCTTCGGCGAGACCGTGGCCACATATCCAAGCGTTCGACTGGTCAGAAAAGGCGGCCAGGCATGGGCGTCCGCAATGCAGGAAGCAGGTGGACGGATCAGGCAAATCATCAGTGGAGTTGCTGATGGCCGATAGCCGATTTCTTCTCCGGTTCCGCCGCGCTATCGCGCTTGCCGGCTACAAATACAAGGTTTGGTTCCGCAGTCATCGGCGGCAGCTTTTCCTTCGCTGGCGCGACGGCGATATTGCCGATCAGATGGCGGATTATCGGCGAAGCATCGAGGCGCGCGATTGGTCGGCCGCGCTGCCGAAAGCCTTGGCGCTAGCATCGATCGCGAAGTCGAGGGGCGAGGTACATCTGCTCGACGAGCTCGGCAAGGCGCTGATGCGGATGGGCGCTTACGGCCCGGCGGCCGAACTCAAGATCGCCCGGCGCCATATCGTCGAAGGGCGTGTCGAGCGTGAGTGGCTCGGCCAGGATGTCTCGGGCCAGGTACTGCTTGTCGACCTGATGGAGACCGAGAAGCAGGGGCTGGCCACCGCGATCCATCATGCGAGTTCCGTCGGCCGCGCGCTCGCCCGCGCCGCACGATTGATCGTGCTCGTCGAGCATCGGTTGGTGCCGTTGTTTCAGCGGACATTTCCCATTGCCGATGTGCGGGCTGTCGGTCCCGGGAACAAGGCCGCCTACGCCGAGGCGCAGGCCTTTGCCGGCGTCCAGCATCTGACTGCTGTGTTCGAAACCAATGAGGCGACGATCCGGGAGCATTTCGTCCCGCTTAAACCGGATCCGGCGCGGGTCGCTGAACTTCGCGCCCGCTACAGCGAGGACGGCCGGCCGCTGGTCGGCATCGCATGGGGCAGCTCCAATCCCGGCAAGGACCTGCCGCCGCTGGCGGCGTGGCGTCCCCTGCTTGGCCGACAGGACCTTCGGTTCGTTTCGCTGCAATATGGCCGGACCGAGTCAGACCTGAAAATCTTGACCGATGGCGACCCGACACGTGTGTTGCACGACCCTACCGTGGATCAGCTTGTCGACATGGACATGTTCGCGGCGCAGGTTGCAGCGATGGACGCCGTCGTAACCATCAGCAACACCGGGGCCCACCTGGCGGGCGCCCTCGGCGTCCCGTCGGTCTTCATCCTTGGTGACGGCTTCAAACGTTCGTGGCCAGTGGAGGGCGACCGCACGCCCTACTATCCTTCGGCCGTGCTGGTCTCAAAGCGCGAACGGCCCTGGGCCGACGTGATGGACGAGGCGCGACACCACATGTGCTCACTCATCGCCTCTAGTTGACTCCGCCACGCCTGGCATCGCGAACGCACTAGGAAGGCCACAGCAGCCAAGTGGTCAAGGGCCTTTTTTTACGGCGAGAACGCTGTAAACTGCCGGCTGGCGGCTGGTTCAAGACTTGGAGGGCGATGCATATCTTTGGGTAGGTCGGGGAACAAGTCGGCTTCTCTTATCAGCGAAGACTTTGTGCAGCGGCTCCTCGCGGTGTACAGGCTTGTGCATCCAGGAAACCTGTTCAGGCGGGGGCGTATCTACGCTCGCGGCAGGGCAGAGACGAGGACGGTCTACTTCGTCCCACACAATCGCAACAATGTTCGTCTGCTGGCTGATGCGGCTCAACTTCTGGTCGACGGCGGCATTCAATGCGTATTCGCGCATATTGACGGATTGAAACGCGGCGGCGTCGCACGCCCTGAACTAAACGCCCGGGGAATGTCGCATATCAGCTTTGCTGAGCTCAAGCGGACGATCAGACCCTGCGACATGCTGGTGACTGGAAATGACTATGCACCGCAATTTTTTAGGCGGTTCATAGATTCTATCAACTTCGGAATGGTCCGTGTGGTCGGCCTCATCGGAGGTGCGAGACTGCTGCAGCCGCATCGATTTGTGAGAGCTGACTACATCCTGTCGATGGGACCGGCAGCGCTGCAGCAACGACGACAACCGACCTACATTGTCGGCTCCCCGGTAATTGAGCGTGCTGTCGAAAACGCGGGCGCCAGGCACGATGAAGGGCTTTTCGTGCTGGTGAACTTCAAGGGGGATATCGAAGACCTCGCAGACCGCCAATCGATTGAAGCGGTGGCAGCCGCATGTGCGAAACTCGGCCTTGCCCATGTCGTTAGTGTCCATCCCACGATGTTCGCAAAAGTCGACATGCCGAACAAATCGCCCGTAGACTTCGCACAACTGCTCCCGGACGCCCTGGCGCTAGTAACTCGCCCAAGCACCACGGTTTACGAAGCGATCGCCTGCGGCATTCCGGTGGTGCTCTTTCCGCTGGTTTCGCCGATGGTCGAGTTCGACAGTCCTATGGGCGCTTTCAAACCAACATGGTCGGAGCATCAACTCGTCGACGATATCCTTGCTGCGGTCAGGTCAAGACCGACCTATTTTGAGCAAAGCCGGGACTTCCTCAATGCCAATCTGTCGATTGATCCAAAGATGCCAGCTTCGCAACGGATCGCCAATGCTTTGATCGATATTTACAACCGCTGATTTTGCGCAATCAAAGTGCTCGCAATCGGAGGCCTAAGTTGAGATTGTTGTCCAACTTCTTTGCAAAAAGGCCGCCACTCCTTGTCGTCTCGTTTCCCAAGTCCGGGCGGACGTGGCTGCGCGTAATGCTTGACGATCTGGGCGTCAATGCGGCTTACACGCATGATGGTTCCGACCACAAGGAGCTGCGTGACATTGCACAGATCAGCACCGACAAATCACGCTACAAACGGCAGCGGATCCTATTTCTGACGCGAGACCCCCGCGACACTGTGGTGTCTGGATATTTTCAGGTTTGCAAACGCCATCAGCTGGGAGCAGGTCCGATAGGCGAATGTGTAAGGAGCCCCAAACACGGCGTCGAGAAGATTGCCCTTTTCAATCTGCAGTGGTTCGCAGCCGCAAGTTACATGCGAAAAATTGCGCTTCTGCGCTATGAAGATATGCAGCGGGATACAAACGACGCTTTGCGCAGTGTCGGAAACTTTGTGGGAAAGTCCTTCGACGAGTCCAACCTTGCTGATGTGGTCGTCAGTAGGTCGTTCAAACGAATGCAGCAATCTGAAATCTCAGGAGAACTGGGTGCGCGCTATGGCGGAAAATTGCGACCACGCAATCCTGACGACCCGGAAAGTTTCAAGGTTCGAAAAGGTAAGGTCGGTGGTTATTTGGACTACCTCAGCGTAGATGATGTAGCCTTCTGCGACAATGTACTTGCGCGGCTCGATTACTGGAAGCGGCTCGATGAGGCCTTCCTGCGGCATGGCATATCTTATATCGGCGACAGGGGCAGGTGTGAATTGATCCGATGCATCGGTTTGTCTGCGGATGCGGACATAGCGGCACGACGCCGATAGCTACGATTTTGCCTCATATGCCGATGCCTTTTTTGCCATCTAGGTTCTGCTCTCCGGTTCGAGAAGGCCGAGAAGCAGGTCTGGCTGGCCACAGCGATCCATCATGCGAGTTCTATCGGCCCGCGCGCTCGGCCCGGGCCGATCCCCAGATCACGGCCGCCTACGGCCCTGGGCCGAGGTGATGGACGAGGCGGAGAAGAACATGAGGCGCCTGCTCGAGGCCGCTCGAGCCTGACCGTACAAATCAGCAGGGCGGTTGAGCATCCAGGCAGTTTCCTATACTGGTCTGGCCCGGCTGGCGGAGCCGGCAAAAAGCTTTCGAACCGAAGATCTTCCTGCGGAGCCAATGATGTGCGGATTGTTCGGCGTCTATCGTGCCGAGGGCTTTTCGCCCGACGATATCCATCGTGCCGACCAGGCCCGCGACACGCTTGTGCACCGCGGCCCGAATTATGGCGGCGCACGTGTCACCAGCGATCTCTATCACGGGTTTCGGCGCCTCAGCATTATCGACCTCTCGGCGGCAGGCAATCAGCCCATGGTCAGCGCCGACGGGAAGTTCGCGATCACGGTCAATGGTGAGATCTACAACTATCGCGAGCTCCGCGCCGATCTGATTGCCAAAGGCTGCGTATTCACCTCGCAGTCCGATTCCGAAGTTGTGCTGCATGGCTATCGGGTGTGGGGGCTCGAAGGGCTCTGCGAGAAGCTGGACGGCATGTATGCGGCCGTGATCCATGACGGGGAACGCCGCAAGCTGCATGCGATCCGCGACCGGCCGGGCATGAAGCCGTTCTTCTACTTCCATTCGGGACGCCGATTTGCCTGGGCGTCGGAACTGAAAGCGCTGCAGACCTGGCTCGGCGACGATCTGCCGCCGATCGACGAGACGGCTGTCCTGGACTATCTCGCATGCCGCTATATTCCAGCGCCCAAAAGCCTTTACCGCAATATCTTCAAACTTCCGGCCGCAAGTCGGCTGACATTCGATCTGGAAACCGGCCGCGTCGATGTCGGGCGTTACTGGACCATGCCTACCGAACTCCGCTCGGACAATGACGACCGCCTGGCCGACGGGCTGCGGGACCGCATGCAGGCGAGCGTTGCCGCTCACATGGTGAGCGATGTGCCGGTCGGCTATTTTCTCAGTGGCGGCATAGACTCGGCGGTTGTCCTGTCGCATGCCGTTGCGGTGAACCCCACGGCAAAGGCGTTTTCGATCGGCTTCGAAGATCCGAGATTTGACGAGAGCGCGCAGGCGGCCAAGGTCGCGGCGCTGTTCGGCGCCGAACACGCGATCCGGATCCTGCAGCCGACAGAGCTCGATGACGTCTTCGACCGCACGCGGGAATGGTATGACGAGCCGCTTTCCGACAAGGCCGCCATCCCGGCGTTTCGTGTCTGCGAATTTGCCAGCCGCGACAGGACCGTCGTGCTGACGGGCGATGGCGGGGACGAGCTTTTCGGCGGCTATCGCTCATACAAGCGGTTTAGCGGCATTCGCAGGAAGCAACGTTTCGTCCCGTTCGGTTCACAGAGCGGGTGGCGCCTGAAGGACCGCAATTTGCGCCTGATCACCACGCGTGACCCGGTCGAGCTCTCCATCGCCATTGGCTCCGGCAGAACGAGATGGCAGCGCGACGTCTATCGCGAACGCCTTGCCATCGCTGCTGACTATGATGAACTCGCCCATCTCAGGGCGTGGTGGAAGCCGGAACTCGGACCGTTGCGCAGCCTGCAATATCTCGATTTTCATACCAGTCTGCCCAACAATATCCTGACCAAGGTCGATCGGTTGAGCATGTCGGTTTCGCTCGAAGCGCGTATCCCGTTCCTGTCGCGAACGATGATCGAATATGCGTTCAGCCTGCCGGAGTCGTTTCTTTACAAGGATGGCCAGCTTAAGGGCGGGCTTAAATACGCATATCGCAATGTTTTGCCGGCAAGCACGCTCAAACGTAAGAAGCAGGGATTTGGTCTTCCACAAAGCTGGAAGCGAACGGCCGTGGCTTCGCAATCCGAGGAAAGCTATCAGGAGGCGGTATTGTCCGGTTTCCTGAAAGGCGCCAAGTTTTCGAATGCCTCCGCATAGCCACCCTCAAGGCTACCAGCATTTCTTTTTTGCCGTGACGGAGCGGGGTCGGGCCATGGGAGCACTGCCGACATGGTGATGCGGACCGGATTCATATGCGGCTGCGGTCATAGCGGCACGACGTTGATCGCGACGATCCTCGCAGCCCATCCCGACGTCTACCTGCCGTTCCAGGAAACCAATGTCTTCTTCAAATGGACGCCGCTGGCGATGTTTCGCTATTGGAAGCTGAAGCGCGCGGCGCGCGGTGCCGGAAAGACCTTGCTGCTTGAAAAAACGCCGCGGCATATCCGTCGCGTCGGCCGTATTCGCCGCCTCGTGCCCGGGGCGCGTTTCGTGATGCCGGTGCGGGACGGGCGCGACGTCGTGGCGTCATTGGCCAAGCGTCTTGGCGATCCAAGGGAGGCGCTCGACCGCTGGATCGGCGACAATGCGCTCGTTCTCGCCGAACAAGGACAGCCGGATGTACTGATCTATCGCTACGAGGATCTGGTCGAGGATCCGGCCAAGATCGTCGAGCGCATCTGCGGCTTTCTCAACCTGCCCTTCAGCCCGGACCTGCTCGACTATCACAGGAAGCCGCAGCAATGGTTCAAGCCGGCCGAAGTCGAACTTGAGAAGCAACATACTGCACTCCGCAACCAGCAGGTCAATCAGCCGATCTATGACGGGCGCGGACGATGGAAGACCGACCTTGGTCAGCAGGAATTGGCGGAGCTTACCGAGGGCCGTGGGAAGCCCCTGATGCAGGCTTTCGGGTACCTTTGAGCGATACGCCCGATATTTTCACTCTGGAAGCGCGCGCGGATAGCCAAACTGATCGAAGTCGCGCTCATATGCGCGATAGATGGAATCCGCCAGTTCTGGCGTGAAGTAGTCGGCAAGCCTGCGACGCGAGGAGGTGTGCAGGGGCGGCATCGCCGCGCGCCGCATATCGTCGCCTGCACCGACATGATCGAGAACCCGTTCGAAATCCTTTGCGAAAGTCTCGGTCTTGCCGATGAGGTCGAACGCAACTCCTGGAACTTCGACAATGTCGCTTTGCCTCTGCCAATGTTTGTCGATGCGCCATGTGGACGTCTTGCAGGCAAAGGCGACGAAATCTGCAAAGGAAAGGCTCTTGTCAGCGCCGACAGGCAGCGCCGGATCGGCCCGTTCGCGGTGGGCCAGATAGACCTCGACCCTGCCATAGCCAGGCACAAGGGGACGGTCGCGATATTGGTCGGCCCAGCACGACAACAGCCTGGTGTAGGGATTGCGAACGAAGGTAAATCGCAAGGCTTCAGCACTTGTCGCCATGTGGTGGAACTGCACGATGCCGTGGCGAGGCGCCTGCAACCGTGACGCCTTTCGGTTGTGGACCTTCCAGTTCTGGTCGCTGCGCCACCCCGACACGGTGTCGTTGCCGATCATGGCTGCAAGGTTGCTTCGAATGCGGCTGCTGGCCGCCTTCGGCGTTGCCAGGTACAGGATCTTGAGTTGCGGGACCACGTCGATCAAGTCGTCCGGCAGGTATGCGGTTGCCACGGCCCTGCGGTAGAAGGCGAGGGCTTCCGGATGCGCCCAGGCAAGAAACGGCTCCCTGACTACGTCGCGAAGGCTTTGCAGCCGTGGCCGCAACGAGCGCTCGAGGCGACGGAATGCGCCGAGCTGGGGTTTGCCCGGCACGACATTATCGGGCGAAACATGGCTGGTCGTCATCGGCAAAAACCCTCGCCTTGAAATCAGTCTACCTGTCGTGGCATAGGCCTGTAAGCAGGCAGACTGTCTTTACCGCATTGCCCTATCCAAGGCTGGCTTACGGCGCTTAATAGACCGCGAAGAAACTCCCGCCAAGTTCGAAAGCTCAATTGAGGTGGATAGAGGCATCGCGCGTCGCACGGGCTTGTCACAGCACGACCAACGCTTCCGGCCCTGGTGCAGGACAATGATCGCCTTTTGTGCTGCGATGTTTTTCCGGGGGTGGGAAGGCGTTAGACAACGCAAATGTTCCGCCAAATTTTTTACATTCAATCTCTAACTTGGCAGCGTCGACAGACTTACGCTATACGCCGCGGTGGGCACGGTAAACGGGGGACGAAACCACTCACGGATCGAGCTCGAATGTGCTGAAACGATTTCGGAAAATCAAAACAAAGGTTGGCCGAACGGTCGCCAAAAGGACCATACCGGCTTCTCCGTTTTACAAGCGATACCCGTATGGCGGCAAATTGACGATACTGACCGCCGATCGGCAAGGATTGTTTGATCCCGATCACGGATTTTTCTACAATCGCATTGCGAAGTCGGCCAACTCTACGGTCACAATAAACTTGGCCCAGCTTAAATTTCGCGAAAAGTTCCAGCTCGCCGGCGCGAAGAAACAATTGCTGCAGAGCGACACCCTGTTGCGTCCGTCGCAATTGACCGTCGATCAGGTTGATTCGATTTCGAACGTGTTCGCGTTCACGTTTGTGCGGAATCCCTACAGCCGCGTGCTGTCGGCCTATTTGGATAAGGTCGCGACGGGAAAGAAAAACATCGGTAAGCGCGGCAATATCCCGACTTTCTGTGAATTTTGTGATCTCCTGGAAGATGGCTGGCTGTATGCGGACCTCCATTGGGCTCCGCAGACATCGTCGCTTGTCATGCCCACGTCCGAGTTTGATTTTATCGGTCGTGTCGAAAATTTCGCCGAGGACTTCCAAAAGGTGTGGGATCGGATCAGTGGCGGCAGGCAAATCAGCAACACCATCCACCGCAGCCAAAGCCGAACGGATGCGACGAGCAAGGCCGACGATTACTATGATAAGAGATCGCGCGGGATCGTCTCTAGCCTCTATGCCGAGGATTTTGAGGCTTTCGGCTACTGACGGCAATGCGCGGCTTCTGCTCGGCGGCGCACAGTCTACCTCAGGAAAACGACACTCCAGTCGATCATGTGCAAATCTTCACGGCGTAGCGAGGTCAAATGGCTCTGTCTCAGCATGATCGGCAGGTCCAAGCCGAACCGACAGTGCCGATCCTGTTCGTGCGCCAGCGTTATGCGCCTTTCGGTGGAGGCGAGATCATGCTGGAAAACATCATGGCCGCGTTCGCGGCGCGTCAGCGGCCGGTGGCCGTGCTCTCCGGCGACTGGCCGCGTAATGAAGGGATAGAGTTCATCCATTGCGCCGGCCGCCGCTTTCCGCGTTCGCTGCGGGCGACGTCCTTTGCTCAAGCCGCCTGCCGCAAGATCGCCGAGATGCCACGGGCGCTGGTGCAGAGCAACGATCGCCTCCCGTGCTGCGATGTCTTCCGGGCCGGGGAGGGCGTTCATGCCGCCTATCTTGCCGAGCGGCGGCGTTTCCAGACGCGGCTTGGCAGGGCGGCAATGGCGCTGAGCCCTTTTCACCGCCAGACGCTGCGCCTCGAGCGCGCAACCTATGCCAGCCCACGGCTCAAAGCTGTCATTGCGATTTCGAAAATGGTCGCAGACGACATTGTCCGTCACTACGATTATCCGGCGGAAAATGTGCACCATATCCCCAACGGCGTGGACCTCGACCGCTTCAATCCGCAACTGCGCCAACAGCATCGGACCGCGGTCCGCGCGCGGCTCGACGTCGACGATAACAGGTCGGTCGTCCTGTTTGTCGGCTCGGGCTTTGCGCGAAAGGGGCTTCTTGCACTGATGAGGGCTGTCGCCAGGCTCGATGGCGAGCCGGAATTGTGGGTCGTCGGCCACGATTCGCGCGCCAACGCCTTCAGGCAGGCTGGTGACAGGCTGGGTCTCGGCGCAAGGCTCAAGATGCTGGGGCCGCAAAAGGACATGTTGCCGTGGTACGGCGCGGCCGATATTGCCGTGCTGCCTTCCATCTATGATCCTTTCGGCACAGTGGTGATCGAGGCCATGGCCAGCGGCTTGCCCGCTGTGGTAAGCACCGGCTGCGGAGCGCGCGAGCTTGTCGAGCGGTTCGAGCCGACGCTTGTTTGCGACGCGGCCAGCGAAAGCGACCTCGCTGCAGGGCTCGCGCACGCGCTGCAGTTGTCGTCACGATGTGAGACCGCGACCCGGGTGAGAGCGGCGGCCGAGCATTATGATTTCAACGTCATGATAAAGCGAATGATGGCGCTGTATGAAAGCCTTGATCTGAAATGATTTTCGACTTTGTTGGATTAGGTTAGTACCCTCAGTGCGCTAACAGGCCGGGAGCCGATGCTGCAGATACATTCGAATGACAGCGGCAGCTTTGATGCCGGAACCTTCTGACCGTGCCGGTGCTCTCGGTCGTTATCATCACCCGCAATGAGGAGGCGTCCATCGCGCGCTGCCTTCGTTCGGTGGATTTTGCCGACGAAATCGTCGTTCTAGACAATGACAGCAGCGACAGAACCAGGGACATTGCCGGTGATCTCGGAGCCAAGGTTTTGATGACCCTTGATTGGCCCGGTTTCGGCGCGCAAAAAAACCGTGCGCTTGCCGCGGCAACGGGGGATTGGATCCTTTCGCTGGATGCCGATGAGTGGGTGGAGGCGCCGCTCGGTGCGGAAATCAGAGCCGCAATCGCCGACCCAAAAGGCTATGACGGCTTCGAAATACCGAGAAGATCGCGCTTTTGCGGGCATATTGTCCGCCATGGCGGCTGGTCACCCGATCTGGTGCTCAGGCTATTTCGTCGCCGCTCCGGGCGCTTCAGCGACGATACCGTGCACGAGAAAGTAGTGGTGAACGGGAAGGTCGGGCGATTGTCCCAGCCGATCGAGCACGACTCCATCGCCGACCTGGCGGATGCCCACGACAAGATTGGCCGGTACGCCGAAGCGTCCGCCGCGCGGCTGCTTGCCGAGGGCAAAAAAAGCTCGATAGGCAAGGCGGTTTTGCGCTCTGTCTGGGCTTATATGCGCAGCTATGTTTTCCGGCTGGGATTTCTGGACGGTTCCACTGGGGCGATGGTTGCCGCTTATTCCGCCAGCTACACCTATCAGAAATGGGCGCGTGTGGCATTGGGGAGCGAGGCCAATTCCACCCGAACCAGCAAGACCGAGGCCAGGACAAATCTGTGAGAAACCGGCTTGCGCGACCGCCATTGTTGCCGAGCCATCGCCAACTAGTTAGTGTACGACCGTTAAAATCGAAAGCCAGGGTAGTGAATATGACTGATGCGTTTAGGGTATTTATCGGATGGGACAGCCGTGAGCCGATCGCGTACGACGTCGCGCGCCACTCGCTGCTCAAACATGCGTCGGCGCCTGTCTCCGTCATTCCGATCAAGCAGGACGAGATGCGTAGCCGCGGGCTGTACTGGCGGGAAAAAGACCCGCTCGCCTCAACGGAGTTCACCTACACGCGCTTTCTGACGCCCTTTCTCGCCGGCTACACGGGTTGGGCCCTGTTTTGCGATTGCGATTTCCTGTGGCTCGGTGACGTCGCAGGCCTGCTGAAATATACGGACTCGGACAAGGCGGTCTATTGCGTCCAGCATGACTATACGCCGAAGGCCACGACCAAGATGGATGGCGTGGTCCAGACATCCTATCCTCGGAAAAACTGGTCGTCGTTGATGCTGTTCAATTGCGCGCATCCCTCGGTCAAATCGCTCACGCCAGAGGTCGTGAACCAGGAAAGTGGCGCCTATCTTCACCGAATGCAGTGGGTTGCCGACGAAGATCTGGGCTCATTGCCGGTAGAGTGGAATTGGCTCGAAGGCTGGAACGAAAAGCCTGCTGTCGGCACACCTAAGGCGGTCCACTATACGAGCGGCGGCCCGTGGTTTGCCGAGTGGCAGAATGTCGACTATGCCGATTTGTGGATAGCAGAACGCGACGAATTCCTGGCTTCAGATCAAGCACAATCTTCTCAGAGCGCAGTTCGATAAGCGCCATCGTGTTTGGCAGGTGAGCGCTTCCGAAGTGGAATCGATTTCGTGTCGCGAAGAGCGCAGCAACCAGCCGTCAGACGCTGGGCGTCGACAACAATGCGTGGTGCCGCCTTGGGGCGGGACCGGGGGCGGATTGTGCCTAAATCTGGCGGTTCCGGCCGGATAAGATGCCGCACCAGGTAAGGATCAGCTCGCGGCAATATGATCGGTCTGGGGTCCGTCAGCTCTTTCATCGGCCTAGCCGGCACGCGAAAGTCGACCATGCCGTCATTGCGAAGACGCCTCGATCGTTTTTTGGAAAACCGCGGGCCTAAAATACCGCGGCTGCAGCTGAACCATGTCGAGCGCCTGGCGCTGGTCCGTCGCCATGGTGATTTTTCCCTTGCGTATTCGGCCGCCGTGCAGAAGGGGCTTCATTACTTCGGCGATGCCCAGGGCTACATCGCTTACGGCAGCAAAACGCGACATCATTTCGCGCTCGGTGATCCAATGGCTGCCCCGGCCGATCGGCGCGACTATATCAAACGTTTCGTCGAGGTTGCAGGCAGCCCGTGGTTCGTGCAGATCGGCGAACAGACGGCGCGCGTGCTTGCCGGGCTTGGCTATCAGGTCAACCGCCTTGGCGTCGACACCAGGCTTGTCCTGCCCGGCCACGACTTTTCCGGAAGGCGCAATGAGACAGTGCGCTATTCCGAACGTTGGCTCTTGAGGAAGGGGTTTTCCTTTGCGGAGGACAACGGGACCGTCTTCCTCGACGAGATTGCCAGGCTCTCCCAGAACTGGCGGGCAGACCGCATCGTCAAGCGCTGGGAGATGAGGTTTCTCAACAGGCCCTTTGCCGATCACCTTGGCATCGACATGCGCCGCTTCGTCCTGCACGGTCCGGATGGAGAGCTCGTGGCCTTGCTGGATTTCGATCCGCTGTTCAGTGACGGCAAGGTCATCGGCTACACCACCTCGTTCAAGCGCAAGCACATCGATGCCTCGGCGCATGCCGAGATCGGCCTGACCAAATTTGCGGTCGACCGCTTTCGCAACGAAGGTGTTTCCGTCGTTACCCTCGGCCTGTCGCCGCTGGTCGAAATCGGACCCAGCGGGTTTGTCGAAAGCGATTTCTGGCGGTGCGCTTTCCAGCGCGCCTATGAATCGCCGTGGGTCAATCGCACCCGCTTCAACCTGCAGGGGCAGGCGGCCTTCAAGCGCCGGTTCCACGGTGTCGAAGAGCCGACCTATCTCGCCTTTCGCAAGGGGACCTTTTTCGAGGCGCTTTCTCTGCTCCGGCTGATCAGGGCCGTCTAGTGCCTGGTGGATGGGGCTCGTCGTCTCCCAGTATGTCGACCTCACACCGGCCAGGCTTGGTTGTTTAGGTGGGAAAGGAAGGCCGCGGCGGGATGCAAAAGACCGGCCGCGAAGCGCCGGACGGTTCTTGCTGTCGTCCCCAGTCCCGCCGGGGCACTTTTGGTAGCCCGAGAACGGCTCCGCATCAGCGCCAAGGGGTCGGATTCACGGTTGCTGCAGCGTACCGCCAGGAATAACGAGGGTACCTTGGCCTGGCCTTGAGTATCTGAAGCCTATGAAGAACAAAGCGACGATGATCAAACAAATGACGATGACCGCGACGACGCTGCCAGGACGGTGTCCGGTATCTGGCGGTTGGACCATTGCCTTCCCGCATGGCTATCGCCGTTGACCTTCTTCATTCTCCAGCCGAGCATGACGACTGTCAATGGATGCAGGGGTTGCCCCCGCCGTCTGTTGCGCAAAATGTTTTCCCGTGGGTTAGTGGCGGCGCGTTGAGTTGGCCAAATGATCGATCAACCTCTCCCCGTTCACGGGAGAGGGTATCGTCCTTCGACGAACTCGCGAGGCAGGTGGGCGGCGCGGACTCAACCAATATTACGGGAAGACCGCCGCGTATTCGCTGCGGAAATCCCCGATGACGTCGTCGACCGTCATGTCGGGGTCGCCCTGGAATGTGTACATCGTATTCCACACCGAGTTCAGCCAGTCGGTGTCGGATATGTTGAAAGGATTCTGGACGCTGAAGCCGGGCTTTTTCAGCGAGTCGAGGACGAGCTGGTTGCAGGCGTCGAGCTTGTCGGTCGGAACGTCCAGGCGCACCGGGCTCGATCCCTTGATGGAAGCGAACTCGGCGTTGATCTTGGGGTCGACGACGGTACCGGCGAAGTCGAGCTCTGCCTTGAGCACGTCATCGGGCTGGCCGCCGAGGATGCCGAACGCATCCACCGTCACCGATAGCGCCTTGGTGCCGGGAATGTTGATGCAGCCGAAATCCTCGCCGAGCACCTTCTTGTTGGCCTTCCACTGACCCTTCATCCAGTCGCCATGGATCTGCATGAGCGTCTTGCCCGAAATGACCGTGCTGGTCGTCTCGTTCCATTGCCGGTTCACCCAGCCCGCGTCGGCCTGGCTGGTGATCTTGCGGAACATGTCGATCGCGTCGCGCAGGCCTTTCTCGTCGAACACAGTCTTGTCAGGCGTTTCACCATAGAAGCGGTTGTATATGTCCGGGCCGGCGACGGCAGCGACCAGGGCATGAAAGAGATAGCCGGCCTGAAACGTGTTGCCGCCCACTCCGATGAAGGTGAAGCCGGCCTGCTGGACCTTTTTCATGTCGGCGAACATATCGTCGAGCGAGGCCCATTTGGTCGGGTCGACGCCGGCCTCGGCGGCGACCTTCTTGTTGTAGTAGATCATCCCGTCGATATGGACGCCGGTCGGGATTTTGCGGATCTCGCCGTCGACCTTGATTGACTTCAAAACCGTTTCGGGAAAATTCGGCGTCGCCCCGATCTTGTCGAAATAGGCGTCGAGCGGCTCGCCCAGTCCGCGTTTGGTCAGATCGCGATAAAGGCCAGGCTCGGAGTTGATGAACAAATTGGGTGGTGTGCCGGCGACGATCAGGCTGACCAGCGGGCTGGAGCCGGCCTGCTCGTGCGGCACGGCCATCTCGGTAATCTTATTACCTTTCGCTTCGAACGCCTTGACGATCGCGTTGAGCGCGCCGATCTCGCTCTCATTCGACCATGTATGGAACAGTTTGAGCTCGGTGGCGGCGGCGCTGGCGAACGGCGCGGCGCCGATCGCCAGCGCCAGTCCAAATGCGCCCAGCAGTCTCTTGGACGTCAGTCTTCTGGACATCGTTTCCTCCCTATTGATGTTAAATCCGACTCCGAGTTTCGGCGTCGAAAAGATTGAACCGGTCGGCCGGAAAGATCGCTCTGACGCTGGCGCCGTCCCGCAGCGCGCCGATCTGCGAATGGTCTACATGCACAGCCAGCAGCTCGTCGGCGGCCGCCAAGAAGGCGGTACCGTCGCTACCGGTCTTTTCGCTGTAGCGCAGCGGCAGGTCGAAGATGGCGGCCGGTTTGCCGCCATTCGGCCTGCCGATCGAGAAATGCTCCGGCCGCAAGCCGACCAGCACCTTCATGCCCGTGGCCGGCTGCCTGATGAAGGAATAGTCGGACAGGTCCATCTCGACGCCGGTCGACCGGTGGGTCGCGACGACGCGGTTGCCGGTGAGATCGATCGTCGTCTCGAAGACGTTCATCGGCTGCGAGCCGACAAAACGAGCGACGAAGAGGTTGGCCGGCCGCTCGTAGATCTCGTCCGGCGTGCCGATCTGCTGGATGACGCCGCCGTCCATTACAGCGATCCGCGTCGCCATAGTCATCGCTTCGACCTGGTCATGGGTAACGTAGACGACCGTCTTCTTGAGGTCGTGGTGGAGCTTCTTGATCTCCAGACGCATCTCGGTGCGCAGCTTGGCGTCGAGGTTGGACAACGGCTCGTCGAACAGGAACACGTCGACATTCTTCACCAGCGCGCGGCCGATGGCGACGCGCTGGCGCTGGCCGCCGGACAGTTGCGCCGGACGGCGGTCGAGCAGCGGTTCGATACGCAACAGCTGTGCGGCCCAGGCGACACGCCGCTCTATCTCGCCGCGGTCGAGCCGTTGCGCCGAGAGGCCGAACTTCAGGTTGCCGCGCACCGTTTTTGTCGGATAGAGCGCATAGGACTGGAACACCATGGCCAGGCCGCGGTCCTTGGGATCGAGATCGGTGACATCGCGGCCGCCGATGGTGATCGAGCCTGCGGTCACCTCCTGCAGGCCGGCAAGCAGGTTAAGCAATGTGGTCTTGCCGCAGCCGGACGGGCCGAGCAGCACCAGGAACTCGCCGTCATTGACGGTGAGGTCGAGATCCTCGAGCACGGTGACGCGCCCGAACTGCTTGACGATATTTTTGAATTCGACCTTCGGCACGGCTATCCCTTGATGGCTCCGGCGGTGATGCCCTGGACGAAGAATTTGCCGAGCCCGAAATAGACCACCAGCGGCGGGATGGCCGTCAGCAAAGCTGCGGCCATGTCGACATTGTAGTGGACCTCGCCGCGCTCCGTGATGACGGTGTTGGCCAGGATGACGGTCATCGGTTGGGCGCCCATGCCGCCAAAGGTGAGCCCGATCAGGAAGTCGTTCCAGACGCTGGTGATCATCAGGATCAGCACGACGATCATGATGTTGCCGGACATCGGCAGGATGATCTCGGCGAAGATGCGCCAGAAGCTACCGGAATCCATGATCGCCGCGTTGATGATCTCGGGCGGCACGTCCTTGTAGAAATTGCGGAAGATCAACGTCAGCAGCGGCATCGCCAGCACGGCGTGGATGACGGCGATCGCCCAAATGGTGCCGTAGATGCCGAGCGAGGCGGTCAGGGCGACCAACGGGATCATGATGATCTGGAACGGCACAAAGGCGCACATGAACAATACGAACAGAAAGGGGCCAGCCCAGCGGACGTTCCACAGAGCCAGCGCGTAGCCGGTGACCGACGCCAGGGCGATCGACAGGAACAGGCTCGGGAACAGAATGGCGAGCGAGATGAAGAATCCGTGCCTGACACCCTCGCACGTCATGCCCGAGCAGACTTCTGCCCAGGCCTTCCACCAGCCTTCGAATGTCCAGGTGGTCGGCAGCGAAAAGACCTCGCCGAGCGCGATCTGGTCCATTGTCTTGAAAGAGGTGACGATCACCACGTAGAGCGGGATCGAAATGAAGGCCGCGCACATGGCGAGGAACACGAGGACGGCGATCGACGCTCCCTTGATGCGGCGGCGCCTACGGGGGTAGACGCGCCCGCCGATGCGCGCGGCCGCTGATGTCTCGTAAGCGGACACGGCATTCATACGGCGGCGGCCTGGCGACGGCGGACTTGCCAGGCGGTGACCAGCATCAGCGGCAGGAAGACGGCAGCCGTGATCAACAGCATGATGACTGCTGAGGCGGACGCGTAACCGATGTTGGAACGGGTCGAATAGGCGTTGATGACGAAATAGGCCGGCGTCCAGGTTGACGTACCGGGTCCGCCATTGGTCATGGCGAGCACGATGTCGTAGGTCTTGACCACGCCGAGCGACAGCAGGATCGCGCAGGTCAGGAACGTGAACTTCAGCATCGGAATGATGATCTCGACGTAGAGCCGCCAGAAGCTCACGCCGTCGAGCTTGGCGGCGCTCCAGATTTCCGTGTTGATCGACTTCAGGCCGGCCAGCATCAGCGCCATGTAGAAGCCGAGCCCGTGCCAGATCGAGGCGAGAATGATGCCGTAGATTGCCGTGGCAGGATCGGCCAGCCAGTTGAAATTGGCGCTTTCCCAGCCCAGCTGGTGCAGGAAGTTCTGGACACCGAGGGCCGGGTTGAACATCCAGCGCCAGACGATGCCGGTGACGATCAGCGACACCGCGAGCGGATAGAGAAAAATCGTCCGGAAGAAGCCTTCGCCGCGCTTTTCCTTCTCGATCATCGCGGCCAGGATGAAACCCAGCACGATGGCGAGCGCGCTGCCGATCGCCAGGACGACGACGTTCCGGAGCGAGGTCATCCAGACGCCGTCGCTGAAAAGCCGGTCATACTGGCGCGCCCAAACTGCGGGGTCGATCGCGTAGTCAGGGAAACGACGCGAACGCGTGAACGACATCCAGATCGTCCATCCGATGGCGCCGGCGAAGGCCACCAGGGTGACAGTGAGCGCAGGAATCAGCGCAAGCTGCGGCGAGACCTTGCTCCACCTGAGCGCCATTCGGGTTCCTCCCTCGAAGGCCTGCCTTAGCCGATCGCGGCTCTGGCAATTTTCATATTAGCGTTAAACCAATCATGACGATATCGCTCTGTCAACAGTGACAAGCAAATCGGGATCAAATGGCACCGGGCATTCGAGAAAACGACGCTGCAGCGCAGCAAACCCGCGCTTTGGCGGGTGAGAATTCATATTGACAAAGCGCGCGGCGGGGAGCAAAGGCGATATTAACGCTCATACGAAATTCGACCTATCGGGAGGAAAACGTCATGAAAGGGATCACCGGCTTCGGCCACGCCGCCATCAAGGTGAAGGACCTGGACGCCAGCCTCGCCTTCTATAGGGACAAGCTCGGCTTTCCCGAGATGCTGCGCCTTCACAATAAGGACGGCAGCACTTGGCTGGTGTATCTCAGGATCACGGAAGAGGTGTTCTTGGAGATATTTCCCGGCGCGGAAAACGATCGCGCTCCCGGCTGGAACGCCAACGGCGTCAATCACATGTGCCTGACGATCGATAATCTTGACAGCTTCTGCCCGGCGATCGAGGCCAACGGCATCAAGCTGACCGCACAGATCAAGGACGGGCTCGACGGCAACCGCCAGGCCTGGATCGAGGATCCTGACGGCAATCGCATCGAGCTGATGGAGATGCACGCCGATTGCCTTCAGTACAAGGGTCTGAAACGGTTGCGCGAAGAGGGATTGCTGCCGGCTTAAGTCCTCTCAGGCAACATGGCCAATGTGACGAGATCTTGCAGAGAACCCGTACCCGACTGAAGGACATCGCGGTGGCCACCGGCTACTCGGCGAACACCGTTTCGCTGGCGCTGCGCGGCAGTCTGCGAATTCCGGAGGAAACGCGCGACCGTATCCAGTCGGCCGCGCAGAGCCTGAACTATTTTCCGAACACCATCGCGCAGGCGCTGGTCAGCCGCGAGACGCGGACGATCGGGCTGGTGCTCACCGACATCATGAACCCGACGCTGACGCTGGTGTCGCGTTTCCTCGAGAGGGAGCTCGCCCAGCGTGGTTATTCCCTGATGCTGGCCGCCAGCGACCACGATTCCGCCAAGGAGTGGAGTGCGCTGAACGTGTTCCGCTCGCGGCAGGTCGACGGCATCCTCATTTATCCGACCAACCACGACCGGCTCGACCACATCCGCGCGGTGCGTCAGGTCGGATATCCCGCACTGGTGCTTGCCGATATTCCGGTTGCCGGCCTCGACGTGGTGGCGATCGACGACCGCAGCGGCGGCTACAAGGCGGTCCGGCACCTGATCGAGCGCGGCCATCGTCGCATCGCCATGCTCGACGCGGCGCAGCTGCTCGGCAACAGCGAAAAGCATGACGGCGCGTTTCGCGCCGTGACCGAGGCAGGGCTTCCCGCCGATGCGCTCGTCGTGGTCAAGCCCGGCGGCCATTCGGCGACCGACGGTTTTCAGGCGATCGGCGAGGCAATGAAGCCGAAGCAGCGGCCGACGGCGCTGTTTGCCACGACCGATTCGCTCGCCATTGGAGCGTTGCGCTGGTGTCGCGAGCAGGGCGTCTCCGTGCCCGGCGAACTGGCGATCGTCGGCTATGACAACACCGAAGCGGCGGACTTCAGCTCGGTGCCGATTACATCGATCAACTATGCCGCCGCCGAGGTCAGCAGCCATGCGGTTGAGCGGATCCTGTCGATGATCGGCAAGCCGTTACCGACGCCGATCGTGACGCTGATCGATCCGGAACTGGTGATCCGCCAATCCACCTGAGGCACGGCGCGTTCGATCGTCAGACACGACCAGCGTGGCAGCGCGATGCGCAGTGGCGGAGCGGACGTTGCTCACCGGTTTCGTGCGCCCTACGTGTGCAGCGAAAGATTGATGTAGCTGAGGGGCTTTCAGTTGCGGCGGCAAAATCGTAAATTCGGTTACGTTTGGGCGGGCATCCTCGCCAAATTGGTCTGACAGAGACATTAAGAAGATAATGAAATGAATATGTTACGCCACAGACTTGCGGTGGCGCCAATGATGGATGGGGAAGATAGATAATAAAATCAAATGTTTATGAGGGTTTGTGTGCAACAACTGCACACGAAAGTTCTCCTTCTCGTCCATATCCGTTCTTGCGACGGAGTATCCGACCGCACTCTTAGGACGCCTTTTGAATAGCTGCGCTGACTTATCTCGCGAGGGCCGTCGCCAGTGTATCCGCGATCTGCCGTCTGCCAGATGGCGGACGTCACACAAAGCTGATCCCACGCGGCGCTGCTGATGTCCTCGACACCAATGCCCGGCTACGCATGCGTATTGTGCGGGAGCCGTAACAGTGCCTGCGCTCGCTGCAATATCAAAAGATGCTCCGGCTTCAGGGAGGCCACACCCACCGCCCATTCGGTCGGCGGTGAAAGCGCGTCGTTGCAATGCAAGTGAAAAAAACTACCGGGCAATCAAAGCAGACATTTCTGGACTGTTTGTCGAGCGAGGCGGAGTTTGGCGCAACGCTTGAACTTCAGCCGGGACCGAAATGGCCTTACCGTCCGATCCAGATCACGACGCCCGCGAAACACTTCGACTGATCGGTCCCGATCCGCAGAACTGGGTGCCGGATCGGGAGGGCATCGACCACAATGTCTTCATCGTCGGTGGCGGGCAGACGGGCGCGACCTTCGCCTTCGCGCTGAGGCGCGCCGGCATCGGCAAGGTCACGGTCATCGACGCCGCATCGGACGAAGGCAAGGCCGGCATCTGGCTTACCCATGCGCGGATGAACCGGCTGCGGACGCCGAAAGGCCTGCCGGGACCAGAACTCGGTCTGCCAGGCTTGAGCTTTCAGTCATGGTATGAAGCCCGCCACGGTGCGGAAGCGTATGCCGGTTTCGACCGCATCGCGCGGACGGATTGGGCGAGTTACCTGAAATGGTATCGAGAGTTCCTCGGTATCGGCATCCGCTACGGCACGCGTCTCCTGCGCATCGAGCCGGCTGCCGGGCATTTCCGCCTCGATCTCGAAGCGGAAGGCAAACGATCGGTCGAAACAGCGCGCAAGATCATCCTGGCCAATGGCTTTGGCGGCAGCGGCGGTGCGGTGATACCGGATGTGTTCGCAGCTCTTCCCCCGGGTATCGTCGCGCACAGTTCGGCGGCAATCGATTTTGCCTCGCTCAAGGGCAAGGCGATCGCTGTCGTCGGTTCCGCGGCTTCGGCATTCGATGCAGCCGGGACGGCCCTTGAGGCCGGGGCAAAATCGGTGCGTCTCTTTGCCCGCCGCAACAGCATTGCCAGCGTGCCGATCAATCGCGTCCGCGGCTATCCCGGTGCCTATGACAACTATCCGCTGCTGCCGGATGCGGTGCGCTGGCGCCAGGCGCTGCGGTTTCGCGATGCCGGTTCGACGCCGCCACCCGATGCGGTGGAGCGGGTGGTGCGGCACCAGAATTTCCACCTGCACCTCGGCGCCCCATGGACGAAGGCCGGTGTCGACAGCGGTAAGGTCGTCACCGAGATCGCCGGTGAGACGTTTGCCTTCGACTTCGTCATCGCCGGTACCGGCTATTTCGCCGACCCGACACGCAAGCCCGAATTCGCCGATTTCGCCGCCTCTATCCGCCTGTGGCGCGACCAGTACGCGCCGCCCAAAGCAGAACGCGATAAATTCTTCGGCGCCCATCCCTATCTCGGTCTCGGTCATGAATTCCTTGAGAAGGCGCCGGGCGAGGCGCCGTTCCTGAAGGATGTCCATGTCTTCAATCCCGGCGGCTTCGTCAGCTTCGGCCTGCCGATCGGCGATATCCCGTCGATCAGGCGCGATGTGCCCGCCGTGGTTGCCCGCATCAGCCGCGATCTCTTCCTCGCCGATCTCGACAGCCATGAGGGCCGCATAACCGGCAGCCATCCGGCCGAATTCGGCGAAGAGGCCTATGCCTCTGCCGTTTGGCGGCCGGCGCAGACCATCGCGGCGGAATAGACGCATTTCAATGGACAAGTGCCGATGACCTTCAGCCCTGACCTTTCCGACCCGTTCGTCGCCACGGCGGTTGAGTTGCGCGAGATCTTCGATCGGGATGCGGTGGCGCGTGACAAGGCCGGCGGACGGCCGGTCGAACAGATCCGGCTGCTGAAGGAGAGCGGCTTGCCGTCGGCGCAGATTCCCAAGCGCTATGGCGGCAAGGGCGCATCCTGGCTGTCGGTGCTTCGCGTGGTGCGCGAATTCGCCCGCACCGATGGTTCGCTCGCCCATCTCTACGGCTACCATCATCTGCCGCTTAACGGCGTGTTGTTTCGCGGCACGCAGGCGCAAAAGGATCAGCTGCTAACGCGCTCAGCCCGGGAAAACTGGGTCTGGGGCAATTCCGGCAACGCCATGTCAAAGACCTCGACGGCCAAGCGCAACGGCAAGGGCTGGATCCTCAGCGGCTTTCGGCCTTTTTCTTCCGGTTCGCATATCGCCGACTATATCCAGGTCGCCTGGGAGGACGGTCAGGACCGGCTGGCAGCGGCGATCCCGGCCGAGCGCGAAGGCATCGTCATCGAGGACGACTGGGATGGTGTCGGCCAGCGCCAGACGGGTTCCGGCAAGGTGACCTTCAAGGATGTGCATGTCTGCGACGACGAACTGATCGGCTCACCCGCGGCGCCGCTAACGCCGTTCCAGACGCTGACGTCACTTTTCCAGCAGGCGGTCCTGCTCAACCTGTTCGTCGGCAGTGCGCAGGGAGCACTGAGCGAAGGGCGCGACTATACGGTCTCGCAATCGCGCCCCTGGATCTATTCCGGCTACGAGAAGCACACGGACGACCCGTTCGTGCAGCGCAAATATGGCGATCTCTATATCCGAACGCTCGCCGCGGCCGAACTCGCCGATGTGGCGGCGAAAAGCGTCGATGCCGCCTATAGCCAAGGCGAGGCCTTGACCCTGGAGCAGCGCGGGCAGACGGCGATCGATCTCGCCACCGCCAATGTCTATGCCGGGCAAATCGGCCTCGATGCCTCGAGCGAGGTTTTCGAGGTGATGGGCGCCCGCTCGGCCACCAAGGCCAACGGCTTCGACAGGTTCTGGCGCAACGTGCGAACGCACACGCTGCACAATCCGGCCGAGTACAAGAAGCGCACCATTGGCACCTGGTTGCTGACCGGGGAATTCCCGGTCGGCGGATTGTATCGCTGAGGAGGCGGGAGACATGGCCAGGCGCAAGGACAAGCTCAAGCTTGGAGCGTTTCTGCTCTTCACCGGCCACCATGTCGCCGCTTGGCGTCATCCGGCGGCGGGCGAGGGAACCAGCCTCAGCGACTACATTGAACTTGCCAGGTTGGCGGAAGCGGCCAAGTTCGACACGATCTTCTTCGCCGACGGCGTCGCGGCGCGGCTGAAGGATCTGGAGGTCGCCAGCCGCAAGGCGCATAGCGGCGTCTATCCGTTCGAGCCGATCACGCTGCTGTCGGCGCTTTCGGCGGCGACCAGGAACATCGGCCTGATCGCCACGGCTTCGACCAGCTATTCCGATCCCTACAATCTGGCCCGCCAGTTCGCTTCGCTCGATCATTTGAGCGGCGGCCGTGCCGGCTGGAACCTGGTCACCTCTTCCGATCCGGAAGCGGCGTTCAATTTCGGCCACGAGGCGCATATCCAGCACGGCGACCGCTACGACCGGGCTGAAGAATTCGTCGATGTGGTGCTCGGCCTCTGGGACAGCTGGGAAGACGATGCCTTCTCGCGCGACAAAGCGAGTGGGCGCTATTTCGACAAGGACAAGCTGCACGTGCTGAACCACAAGGGCCAGCACTTCAAGGTGCGCGGTCCGCTGAACACGCCGCGAACGCCGCAAGGTCATCCGGTTGTGGTCCAGGCCGGGGCGTCCGGTCCGGGCAAGGAGCTGGCGGCTCGTACCGCGGAAGCGATTTTCGCCGCGCAGATCACGCTCGACGAAGCCACCGCATTCTATGCCGACGTCAAGGGCAGGCTCGGCAACTATGGCCGCTCGGAAGATGACCTGAAGGTGCTGCCTGGCATCTTCCCGGTCGTCGGCCGGACCGAAGCCGAGGCGCAGGAGAAGTTCGAACAGCTGCAGGACCTGATCCAGCCGGAAGTCGGCCTCGGCCTGGTGTCGGCGCTGGCTGGCGGCTTCGATCTCAGCTCATACCCGCTCGACGGGCCCGTGCCGGATTTGCCCGAGACCAACGCCGGCAAGAGCCGGCAGGCTCTGGTGATCGACCTGGCACGGCGCGAGAATCTGACCATTCGGCAGCTCTATCTGCGCATCGCCGGCGCCCGTGGCCACTGGCAGGTGGTCGGCACGCCGCAACAGATCGCCGACACCATGGAAGAGCGGTTCGAGAATTACGGCGCCGACGGCTTCAACATCATGGCGCCGATCATGCCTGGCGGCTTGAAGGATTTCATCGAACTGGTGGTGCCGGAACTGCGCCGCCGCGGCCTGTTCCGTCAGGAGTATGAGGGCAGGACCTTGCGCGACAATCTCGGCCTGAAGCGGCCGGCAAATCGGTTTTCGCGGTCCGCCGCGGCAGCCGCGGAATAGGCAGACCATGGCGCGCGACAAGCTCTTTCTCATTCAGCCGGGTTTCTCCGACCCGAAACATCCAGGCCGGACATTCGTCTGTCCCTATTGCAACCAGGTCGAAGGGATGCTCGCCGCCTTTCCCGATCTCGCCGCCAGACTGGACGTCGAGCGCGTGCCGTTCGCGAGGCCGAGGGACAAGGTGATCGACGCGCTCGGCGAGCGGCATCAGTCCCTGCCGGTGCTCGTCATCGGCGGCGATCCGCCCACCGACCTGCCGACGGCCAAGGGCCAGGCCTTCGCCGACGACACCAAATGCATTCTTGCGCTTCTGGCCGAGCGCCACGGCTTCCCGCATCTGCATGAGTGACAGCATGACCTTCGATCCCGATACCTCCAATCCATGGATCGCCAAGGCGGTCGAGCTGCGCGACATCTTTGCCCGCGACGCGGTCGAGCGCGACCAGCTTGGTGGCAGGCCGAGCGAACAGATACGCCTGCTCAAGGAAAGCGGCCTGCTCACAATCGTCATCCCCAAGGAATTCGGCGGCGCCGGCGAACCCTATTCGACGGCGCTGAAGATCGGCCGCGAGTTCGCCAAGGTCGACGGCTCGATCGGCCACATCTACGGCTACCATTTCAGCGCATTGATCGCCGCCAGGCTCAATTCGGACGAGCCGCGTTCGGCCGATCTGCTGCGGCGTTCGGCTGCCGGCGACTGGTTCTGGGGCAACACCGGCAACAGCTTTTCCAAAACGCTGTTCGGTCGCAAGGATGGCGAGTGGACGATCGTCAATGGTTTCAAACCCTTCGCCTCCGGCTCGCATGTGGCCGATTATCTTTCGACCTCGTGGGAAGACGAGATCAGCGGCGAGAGGAAATTCGCGGCAATCCCCGCGGATCGCGACGGCATCAGCATTCTCGACGACTGGGACGGCATCGGCCAGACGCAGACCGGCAGCGGCAAGGTCGCCTACAAGGATGTCAGGATCCACGACAGCGAACTGGTGCGCGGCTGGGTCGACGCCTCGCTGCCGATCCGCACCATCGGCCCGCTGCAGCAGCAAAGCGTGTTGCTCAATGTCTTCATCGGCACGGCCCAGGGCGCGCTGCTGGCGGCGCGGGACTACACGCTCAACAGTTCGCGGCCGTGGATGTATTCCGGCGTCGAGCGCCATATCGACGATCCGTGGATCAAGCGGCAATATGGCGAGCTCTGGGTCAAGACGCGAGCGGCAACGGTGCTGGCCGATCGCGCGGCGGCGGCGATCGATCATGCGATCGCCCGCGGCAAGGCGCTGACCGAGCAAGAACGCGGCGAGGCGGCGGTTGCCGTCGCCGCGGCCAATGTGCTGGCAGGCGATGTCGCGCTCGAAGTCACGACCGAGATATTCGAGGTGATGGGTGCCCGCTCCGCAGTGCGCAAATACGGCTTCGACCGCTTCTGGCGCAACGCACGCATTCACACCTTGCACAACCCTGCCGAATACAAGACCCGCACCGTCGGCACCTGGTATCTGACCGGCGCTTATCCCGAGCCCGGCGTCTTTCGATGAGCGGCCGGCAGCTCCATCTCAACGTCAACATCCTGCATGCCGGCTTCTCGCCGGCGGCCTGGCGGATGGACGGCGTCGCCCCCTATGCCGCCTTCACCGTCGACCACTATGTGCAGGTGGCGAAGATCGCAGAGCGCGCCAAGCTCGACGCCGTATTCCTTGCCGACCAGGCGGCGATATCGGACCGCATCGACTATCGTCCGATCACGTCGCTGGAGCCGACCATCGTGCTGGCGACGGTAGCCGCCGCAACCGAGCGCATCGGGCTGATCGCCACCGCTTCAACCAGCTTCAACGAGCCGTATAACATCGCCAGACGCTTCGCGACCCTCGACCATGTCAGCGGCGGGCGCATCGGCTGGAACATCGTCACCACGGCCGATCCCGCCTCGGCCCGCAATTTCGGCCTCAGCGGTGCCATCGATCATGGCCGGCGCTACGAGCGGGCGGCGGAATTCGCTGACATCGTCAAGGCATTGTGGGACAGCTGGGAGGACGATGCCTTCATCGGCGACGTCGCCAGCGGGCGCTTCGTCGATGCCGCCAAGGTTCACGCCATCGACCACAAGGGCGCGCATTTTTCGGTGCATGGGCCGCACAATGTGCCGCGTTCGCCGCAAGGACATCCGGTGGTCGTCCAGGCCGGCGGTTCCGATGACGGCAAGGACCTCGCCGCACGCCACGCCGAAGCCGTCTTCTCGGCCTCTCAATCCCTCGAAGAAGCGCTTTCCTATGCACAAGAGCTGAAGACACGCGCCCAGATTTACGGCCGCACCGGCGGCGTGCCGCTCAACCTTGCCGGCCTGGCCACCATCATCGGCAGCACCGAGGGGGAAGCGGAGCGGCGGCAAGAAGAGCTGTGGGATCGCATCCCGCTCGACTACAGCCTTGGGCGGCTGTCCGGCGTGCTCGGCATCGATCGCGAGCGGCTGAAGCTCGACGAGAAGCTGCCAGAAGGGATTCAACTGCCCCCCAATGGCGGCCACACCTTCTTCAAGGCCACACTCGCGCTCGCGCGCAGCAACGATTTCACGGTTCGCCAGCTGATCCGGGCGCTGAACGGCAGCACCGGCCACCGCACCATCGTCGGCACGCCGGAGCAGATCGCCGACGATATCGAAAGATGGTTTGTCGCCGGCGCCGTCGACGGCTTCAACCTGATGCCGGACGTGCTGCCGACCGGACTGGAGGTCTTTGTCGATACGGTGGTGCCGATCCTGCGCCGGCGAGGCCTGTTCCGCACGGACTATGAAGGGCGCACGCTGCGAGACCATCTCGGCCTTGTCCGGCCCGAAAGTCGTTTTGCGCCGCAGCCGCACAAGGCGCCAGGGTTGCTCGGGGCCACCCATTGAACGATCATCAAACGACAACGGAGCTGAAAGTCCTGTCATCGACCTCCATGCCCGACAAAAATACAGGCCTGACAATGAGCGCTGATCCCGAATTTCTCTGGTACATACCGAACCAGGTCGATCCCGGTCACCGTGGCGAGCCGGCCGCCGTGGACCACAACAGCCTGGACACACTGACCAGCCACGCGAAGGCGCTTGAGGACCACGGCTGGAAGGGCGCGCTGATCGGTACCGGCTGGGGTCGGCCCGACACGTTTACCGTCGCGGCCGCACTCGCCGCCCGAACCACCTCCTTCGAGCCGCTCATCGCGATCCGCCCGGGTTACTGGCGGCCGGCGCACTTCGCATCAGCCGTAGCCACGCTCGATCAGCTGACTGCCGGTCGCGTGCGTATCAACATAGTGTCGGGCAAGGACAACCTCGCTGCGTATGGCGACAGCGAAGGCGACCAGATACATCGCTATGCCCGCACCAGAGAGTTCATGCGGCTGGTTCGCAAACTTTGGTCCGGAGAGAACGTGACCTTTGCCGGCGAGCACTTCCAGGTCACAGGGTCTACCGTCATGCCCCGCATCCCTGTCCGTTGCGATCGTCGCCATCCCAAGCTCTACTTCGGCGGTGCGTCGGAGGCGGCCGAGCGGGTGTCGGCCAGGGAGGCGGATGTGCAGCTCTTCTGGGGAGAGCCGCTCGACGGCGTCCGGGAGCGGATCGAGCGGCTCAAAGCCTTGAGCAGGGAACTCGACCGAGACCTCCCGCCTCTGGAATTCGGGTTGCGGGTTACCACGCTGGTCCGCGACACCACTGAGCAGGCCTGGGCGGACGCCGAGGCGAAGGTTGACGAGATGGCCAAGGGCAAGGGCGCCGGCTGGAACGATCACGGTCGGGCGGTAGCGGTGGGCCAGCGGCGTCTGCTCGATCTGCACGCGCGCGGCGAGGTCCTGGACGACAACCTCTACACTGCGCCGGGCAAATACGGCGGCGGCGGCGCCGGCACCACCTGGCTGGTCGGCTCGGCCGCCGACGTCGCCCGCGCGCTCGGCAGGTACCGGGATCTGGGCATCACGCACTTCGTGCTCTCGGACACACCGTATCTTTCCGAGATCAAGCGGCAGGGCGATCAGTTGCTTCCGCTTTTGCGCAATGGGGCCCAAGCCGCGCTTCTTGAACCGGCAAGTGCCGGCGAGTGAAGCGTGTGCAGGGAACGGTTTGGATGAAGAGAACGATTTTGGGTCCGGAAGGCCCGCATGTGAGTTCGATCTGCCTGGGATCAATGACCTGGGGTCGTCAGAACACCGAGGCCGAGGCGCACGCACAGCTTGATCGTGCGGTCGAGCGTGGCGTGAATTTCATCGACACAGCAGAGGTCTATCCTGTCAATCCGGTTCGAGAAGACTCGGTCGGTCGAACCGAAAGCTACATTGGAAGCTGGCTCGCGCCGAAAAGCCGCCGTGACGATTTGGTAATTGCCACCAAAGTGTCGGGTCTCGGCCAGGACGTCGTGCGCGGCGGCGCGAAGATCAACGCCGAGACGCTGCGGACCGCGGTTGAAAATTCACTGCGCCGGTTGAGGACGGACTACATCGATCTGTACCAACTCCACGTACCCAACCGAAGTCACTACCATTTTCGCCGGGTCTGGAGCTTCGATCCGTCCGGACAGGTGAAGGCTGAGACTGTGGCCGGCATGGCCGAATGCCTGGAAACGCTCGCCGCGCTTCGCAATGAAGGCAAGATCAGGCATTTCGGGCTGTCGAACGAAACGACATGGGGCATCGCGCAGTGGCTGCGCTTGGCCGATGACGATGTCGGTCCTCGCCCGCTGACGATCCAGAACGAATATTCGCTGCTCTGCCGCTACTACGATACGGACCTCGCGGAGCTTGCCGTGAACGAGGGGGTAACGCTGCTTGCCTATTCGCCTGCGGGAGCGGGTCTGCTCAGCGGCAAATACCGGCCCGACTACTCGCCCGAAGGATCGCGTCGCGCGCTCAATGGCGATCTCGGCGGCCGTTGCACGCCGAGGGTGTGGCCGGCGGTCGACGCCTATATTTCGATCGCCCGGGAGGCCGGCATCCACCCTGTGACGATGGCAGTCGCTTTCGTCCGGTCTCGCCCATTTCCCGTTGTCCCCATCGTCGGGGCGACCAGCGTGGAACAACTGGACCATGCGCTCGATGCAGCCTCGGTCGCACTGTCGCCGGACATACTGGCACGGATCGGCGAGGCGTACAGGGCGCATCCAATGCCATTCTGATGTGACCGGTGCCGCTTCAATCAATCGGCATGCCACGTGCCGGGTAGCCGAATAAGCCAGATTGGCAAATAGGGAAGACGATGTCACAGCCGGCCGCCTTCAGCATCCGCCCTTCCGACGCTGACCTACGCGGTGAAGCGGCGCTACGGCGGCGTTATCGAGCGCCGCAAAGCGCGCATACCGGAAACTGGAACGAAGCCCTCGAGGCGATCCTTTCGCATCGCTCGGTCCGCAACTATCTGGCCAGGCCGCTGCCTGAAGGCACGCTGGAACTGATCGTCGCTGCCGCCCAGTCGGCGCCAACTTCTTCCAATCTCCAGGCGTGGAGTGTCGTCGCCGTCGAGGATCCGGCGCGCAAGGCGCGGCTTGCCGGACTGGCGGCGATCAATCGCCATATCGAGCAGGCGCCGCTGCTGCTGGTCTGGCTGGCCGATCTGTCGCGGCTGCGTACCATTGCCAAGGCAAATGGCCGGGCGGGCGAGGGGCTCGACTATCAGGAGAGTTTTCTGCTGGCCGTGATAGACGCCGCACTTGCAGCACAAAATGCCGTGGTGGCGATCGATGCGCTCGGGCTCGGCTCCTGCTACATCGGCGCCATGCGCAATCATCCGCAGGAGGTGGCGCGCGAACTCGGCCTGCCGCCGGAAACCGTCGCGATGTTCGGCTTGACCGTCGGCTGTCCCGATCTCCTGGCCGCGACTGACATCAAGCCCAGACTGCCACAGACAGTGGTTCTGCACCGTGAGCGCTACCAGTCAGCTCCGCATCCGGACGATCTCGCAGCCTACAACCAGACGCTTCGCACCTTCCAGCAGGAGCAGTCGATGCCTGAGGTCGACTGGACCGAGCTGATGTCGAACCGCATCGGCAGCACGGCGGCGCTGAAAGGCCGTGATCGCCTGGGCGAAGTGCTCAAAGCGCTGGGCTTCAAGCTAAAATAGGCGCGCGCGCCTGCTCGCGAGACCGAGGTGAGACTATTCCGCAGCGACGATGGCGATGCGGGCCGGCAGCGGCACTGGCGGCGTGAAGTCGAGAGCCCCAAGCCGCCGCGCCTCGGCCTTCAGCCAACCATGGAAGCGCTCGACCGTCGCCAGCTTCGCCTTGTGCGGCGTGGTCGCGAAATAATAGGAAAACTCGACCGGCTGCGGCGAGCCGAACGGACTGACCAGCCGCCCTGCGGCAAGGTCAGGCTCGGCCAGTCGGAATTTGCCGAGACCGATGCCCTTGCCGGCCACAGCGGCATCGAGCACCAGCGACGACTGGCTAAGCCGTATGCCACCTTCGACAAGCCGGCCAGACAGGCCATTGGATCGCAGCCAGCCCTTCCAGTCCGGGCAGCTAGGATCGCGTTCTGGTCCTTCCTCATGCAGGATCGGCGCGTTACGCAGCCCCTCCGGCCCGCGGTAGAGGCCGTGCGTACGGGCAAATTCCGGGCTGCAGACAGGCAGCACCGCTTCCGAAAACAGCCGTTCGGTGACGAGGCCGCTATAGGCGCCCGAGCCGTAGCGGATGACACAGTCGACGTCTTCGCTGGCAAAATCGGCAAGCCTGGTCGATGCATCGACCAGCACTTCGAGGCCGGGCACCGCATCGCGCAGCGCGTCGAGGCGCGGGATCAGCCATTTGCTGGCAAAAGAGGGCGCGACCGACACCTTGATCGGTGCATCTTCCTCGTCGCCGGAAATGCGTGCGACCGATTCGACAACGACGTCGAAAGCCTCGGTGAGACCAGGCATCAGCGCCTGGCCGGCCGAAGTCAGCAGAAGCTCGCCGCGGTTGCGCTGGAACAGTGGTTGCCCGAGGTGATCCTCGAGCAGGCGGATCTGCTGGCCGATAGCGGCGGGCGTGACGTGGAGCTCTTCCGCCGCCCGCGTAAAGCTCAAATGGCGGGCGGTTGCGACAAAAGCGCGAAGCGAGGTCAGCGGCGGAAGTCTCGCCAGCGTCGGTCGCAGCTTCCTTGTTTTCGCACGAATGAAATCAACCATGAGGCGCATTCAACACGTTCAGGCCCGGCGCGACGAGGGCGGGCTTTGCGCCAAAGCACGCAGGGGAAAATTTCGTTTGCCGCAGCGTCGCGCCAGCAGGAACGGAAATCTAAGAAATCGCAATGTCTACTATTCTTGTAGAATAAGGTCGGGATGCTGATTTGGGCGGCGACGAGCCTCGCCGGATCCAAAGCCGGGTCCTGGAATGAAACCGTCGTGCGAAGCGGCGCTTTCGGCAGACGATAGAAAATCATTCTTCCGGTTTTGCGGCGCCACGGGGATCATTGCGTCGAGGCGCCGAAATGCGTTCGGCCGCCGGATGCAATCCGTTTTCCGGAGCCCAAGACCATGTCTGTCAATCGTCGTCATTTCAACCAGCTGTTGCTGCTTGGCGGTGCGAGCTTCGCATTGCCCGGTCTTTCCTTTGCCGCCGAAGGCACGCCGGTCCAGGGCGGCACGCTCAACTGGGCCTACTATCCCGACCCCACGTCGCTGATTGCCATCAACACCTCTTCAGGCACCGGCCAGGCCATCGGTCCCAAGGTCAATGAAGGCCTGCTTGATTTCGCCTATGACCTCAGCCCGAAACCGCTGCTGGCGACCGAGTGGTCGATCAGCGATGACGGCCTGCGCTACACCTTCAAGCTGCGCCAGGGCGTCAGATGGCATGACGGCAAGGACTTCACCTCACAAGATGTTGCCTTCACCATCTTGCGGCTGAAGGAGGCGCATCCGCGCGGCCGCATCACCTACCAGAATGTCACGGCGGTTGAGACGCCCGATCCGCACACCGCCATCATCGTGCTGTCGAAACCGGCGCCCTATCTGATCACGGCGCTGAGCAGTTCGGAATCGCCGATCGTGCCGAAGCATGTCTACGAAACGTTCAAGCCGGCGGAACAGCCCAAGCTGGAGCAGACGATCGGCACCGGTCCCTTCGTGCTCAAGGAATGGGTGCCCGGCAGCCATCTGATCTTCGATCGCAACCCAGACTATTGGGACGCGCCGAGGCCCTATCTCGACCGTGTCGTCCTGCATGTCATCCTCGATCCGGCTGCGCGCTCGGCGGCTCTTGAAACCGGTGAGATCGACATCGGCGCCAATCCCGTGCCGCTGGCCGATATCGAGCGGCTGAAGGCAAACCCCGCTCTGGTCGTCGACACCAACACCTACGCCTATTCTGGCCCGCAGCAGCAATTGTTCTTCAACTATGAAAATGAAATCCTGACCAAGCGCGAGGTGCGCCTGGCCATTGCCCATGCGATCGACCTGCAGAAGCTGGTCGACATCGCGCTCTACGGCTACGCCCAGGTATCGCCAAGCCCAATCAGCACCGCACTGCCCAAATGGTACGACCCGAGCATCAAGGCGCGTGAGCCCGACCCCAAACTAGCGGAGAAACTGCTCGACGATGCCGGCTATAAGCGCGGCGCAGACGGCAAGCGCTTCAAGCTCCGGCTCGCCTACAACGCGTTCCTGCCGGCGTCCTATGCCGACTTCATCAAGCAGTCGCTGGCAGCGGTCGGTATCGATGCCGAGATACTGAAGCTCGATCTGTCGACGTTCCTGAAGACGGTTTACACCGACCGCGCCTGGGATTTGGTCATCGAATCGCTGTCGAACACCTTCGATCCGACGCTCGGCGTGCAGCGCGCCTACTGGTCGAAGAACTTCAAGATCGGCCTCGTTTTCTCCAACGCCAGCCACTATGCAAACCCCGAGGTCGACCAGATCCTTGAAGCCGCCGCGATCGAGCCTGACGAGACCAAGCGGCGCGAGCTCTGGTACAAATTCCAGCACATCATCCATGACGACGTGGTGTCGGTCGATCTCGTCGCCGCCGGCGCCCAGATCGTCGCCAACAAGAAGGTCCGGGATTTCGCGCCCGGCGCCCAGGGCATCAGCAACAGCTTCGCGCAGATCTGGCTCGCGCCAAACGCATAAGCATTTGGATCTCCTTTTTCTGGGATTGGCGCGTGAAGCCGCCGATCCGACTTTTCTCCATGAAAGACAAATCGCGCAAACGCGGAGTACCGACCATGACCATCAACCGACGCCTATTCAATCAGTTCCTGCTGCTGGCCGGCGCGAGTACCGCGCTTCCCGCCGGGGCCTTCGCGCAAGACGCAAAGCCGGTGGCCGGCGGCACGCTCAACTTCGTCTACTATCCCGAGCCCAACCAGATCGTTTCCATCAACACCAGCGCCGGCGGGCCGGCCACCATCGGCCCGAAGATTTTCGACGGCCTACTCGCTTACGACTACGACCTCAATCCAAGGCCGCAACTGGCCACCGAATGGTCGATCAGCGACGACGGGCTCGAATATGTCTTCAAGCTGCGCGAGGGGGTGAAATTCAGCGATGGCCACGACCTGACATCGCAGGACGTGGCCTTTTCGATCTCGCGGCTGCGCGAAGCCCATCCGCGCGGGCGCATCACCTTCCAGAATGTCACCGACATCGACACGTCGGACCCGCATGTCGTGAAGATCAAATTGTCGAAACCGTCCGCCGCGCTGATCTCTGGCCTGGCCGCGACGGAATCGCCTGTCGTGCCCAAGCACATCTACGAGAAGCTGAAGCCGGCCGACGATCCGTCTTTCGAGCAGATCATCGGCAGCGGACCGTTCGTGCTGAAGGAATGGGTGAAGGGCAGCCACATCATCGTCGAAAAGAATCCGACCTATTGGGATGCGCCCAAACCCTATCTCGACCGGATCATCTTCCGCTTCATCACCGATCCCGGCGCGCGTGCCGCAGCGCTGGAGACGGGCGAGGTCGACATCGGGCCGAACCCGGTGGCGTTCGCCGATCTGGAGCGTTTCAAGGCGCTGCCGCAATTCGTCGTCGACAGCACGGTCTTCGCCTATAGCGGCCCGCTGCACCAGCTGATCATCAACCTCGAAAACCCGATCCTGAAGGAGAAGAAAGTCCGTCAGGCAATCGCGCACGCGATCGACCTCGACGCGGTGAATGCCATCGTGTTCTACGGCTATGGGCAGGTGTCGCCGACGCCGATCAGTGTCGTCAACAAGAAGTATTTCGATCCCGATGTGAAGGCCGCGACCGTCGATACGGCGCTGTCGGAAAAACTGCTCGACGAGGCGGGCTTCAAGCGGGGAGCGGACGGCATCCGCTTCAAGCTCAGGCTCACCAACAACCCGTATAACCCGTGGGGCTATGCCGACTTCCTCAAACAGGCGTTGGCGAAGATCGGCATCGACGCCGAGATCCAGAAATTCGACTTCGGCACCTATGTCAAAACCATCTACACCGACCGGACCTGGGACCTGTCGACGGAATCCTGCGGCAACATCTTTGACCCGAGCGCCGGCGCACAGCGGCTCTACTGGTCGAAGAACATCAAGATCGGGCTGCCGTTCTCGAACGGCGCGCACTACGAGAACCCTGAGGTCGACCGACTGCTGGAAGCCGCTTCCGTCGAGCTCGACGAAGCCAAACGCAAGCAGCTGTTCTTCAGGTTCCAGGAGATCATCGCCGACGAGTTGCCGATCATCAATTTGATCGCACCGCCGACCATCATCATCGCCCGCAAAACCGTCAAGAACTACGCGCCGGGTGCGGAAGGCCTGTCGGCCAGTTTCGCCGACGCCTATATCGATCCGAACGCCTGAACCAGCGGATGACCGAAAAGAAAAGGGCCGCATGTCGATGCGGCCCTTTTTCGTTTCTGTCATTTGTGGGGCTGCAATCTCAGGCCAGAGCACGCAGCCTTGGGCTGGCGCCGACCAGAAGGCCAGCCAGGGCGATGGCCTGCGCCAGCTGTTCACTGATGGAACTCGATTCCCAGGCAACGCCGCGCAGCGGATGGCCGACGGCAAACAGATTGCCGTGGGTCTTGCCGTTACCGGCAATCACTTGGCCGCCATGCGTCGCGTCGATGCCGAAGCCGGTCGCATGCGGCCTGACGATGCCGTTATCGAGCAGGCTTTGGACGAATGGATCGGCGACCCGCCGCCAGTCATGCTCCTGATGGCCGCGGCAGTTGACGACACCATCGAAACGCAGCCGTTCGACCGCGCCGCTATCGCGCCAGCGGATCTCAGCGGCAATGCCGTCGGCCTGCGGATGGAGTGCCAGCACCCGTCCAGCTCCACCCACCCATCGGCCTTGGCTTCGCGCCAGCGCAACGCGCTCAAAGCTCGGCGGCGCCGCCCGGTGCGCGGTGACGTCCCAGAAGGCGCGCAGATGGCGTGTGAACTTTAGACGCTCCCTGTCGGTAGCGCCTTGCCACAGAGCCAGGATCCATGGCCGGATCGTCAGCGGCAGTCCTTGCCAGTCCAGGCCGGTGGCCTCGATTGCCCGGCGTTCGGCCTTGACCAGTGCGAGAAGCGCCCTGGTGGTTTTCGGCAACGGACGCTCGGCGAGAAAGTCGCGCCATGCCTCGGTGTTGCGCCGTGGCTCGACAATCTGTCCCCGCCGCGACACGACACGGTAGCTGCCCTCGAAGCCGCGCGCTTCCATGCTGGCGACGACGTCGACCATGCTCAGGCTGGACCCGATCAGCAGCAGTTCCTTGCTGCCGGCTAGCCGGTCGAGTGCCGCCGGATCCCAGGGATTGGCGACATAGCGGGGATCGCTGACGATGGCTGCTTCCGTGGCGGATGGCTCGCTCTGGAACACTCCGGTTGCCAGCACCGCCTCGTCGGCCGGCAATTGCTGGCCATCGCTGGTGCCGACGCAGACACCCGATGGACCGGTCAGCATGTCGATGGCGGACGCCTTGACGTGGCGCAGCGAGGAACGCCCGTCCGCTTCTCTGACGGCTCTCGTCAGTTCGGACTGGACATAGCTGCCGAATAGCCAACGCGGCGGGCTGGAGTCCGGGACATCTTCGGGCGGCGTCCAGCCATGCTCAGGCCCATTCGCCACGAGCCAGCGAACGAGGTGATCGGAATCGTCCGGATGCAGCGAGAAGATGCGCGCCGCGCCGTTGACCAGATGTTGTGGATCGACGGTGCTGTAGGCAACGCCGCGACCGAGCTCCGCCCGGCGCTCGATGATGGTGATCGCCAGTGGTTCGGTCGAACGGTCAAGCAGCTTGATCGCGGTAACCGCGCCGGCAAAGCCGCCGCCTACAATGATGATTGAACGAGGGATCGAACGCGGGGAGGAAGAAGTATGAAGCATCAAGGACCCTTACGACGCCGGCGGTCCGTGGCTCTAGCCCATCACCCCGGCAGCGACCATCGTGCTGTCCCATAACCCGATGTCAAAAAACAATAATTGCCAGCTGGCGAAAGGCATTCTTTCGCTCAGCGGGTCTGGCAGGCGTTAGAGATGAAAGGCCTTTGCGACCAGCCCGAGAAACGCCCCCGAAGAGCCCCAATGACTGAAGATCGAAAGATAAAGCTTGGAGCCTTCATCCGCGGCCCTGGACATCATGTCGCTGCCTGGCGCCATCCTGATGTCCCCGCCAATCCGGGCCTGAGCTTTCAGCACTACGCAGAGGCCGCGCGCACCGCCGAGCGCGGTCTCTTCGACATGGTCTTCCTTGCCGACAGCCTCAGTGCGCGCAATGGCGAGCAGCCGATCGAGACTTTCGAGCGCACCGGCCATGTCGTGCATTTCGAGCCGCTGACGCTGCTGTCGGCGCTCTCGACCATCACGCAACGGATCGGGCTGGTGGCCACCGCTTCGACCACCTATTGGGAACCTTTCCACCTGGCGCGGCTGTTTGCCTCGATCGACCACCTGAGCGGCGGCAGGACAGGCTGGAATGTCGTCACCTCGGCCGATGCGCCGGCGGCGGCGAATTTCAGCCGCGACCAGCATCCCGTTCATGCCGACCGCTATGACCGCGCCGAGGAGTTCGTCGCCGTGGCGCAGAAGCTGTGGGACAGCTGGGACGACGATGCTTTCGTCGCCGACAAGGCTTCGGGCATCGCCATCGACCGGCATGGCATCCATGCCCCTGACCATGCCGGCCGGCATTTCCGGGTCAAAGGGCCGCTCAACGTCGCCCGCCCGCCGCAAGGCCATCCCGTCATCGTCCAGGCCGGTTCTTCCGATGCCGGCCAGCATCTGGCGGCGCGGACGGCGGAAGTGGTCTTCACCGCCCATCCGACCATCCAATCGGCGCGCGGTTTTTATGCCGAGCTGAAAGGCCGGCTGGCGTCGTTTGGCCGCTCTGCCGATTCCCTGAAAATCATGCCCGGTGTCTTCCCGGTCGTCGCGCCGACGCGCGCGCAAGCCGAGGACAGGTTCGACGCCATCCAACGCCTGGTCGATCCCGTGGTCGGCGTCGCCCTGGTTTCCGGATTGCTCGGCGGCGTCGATCTTTCCGGCCATCCGCTCGACGGACCGTTGCCGGAACTGGGCAGTTCCGATGCGGTGAAGAGCCGCCTGAAAGTCGTCTCCGAATTGCCTCGAGCCGGAACCTGACCATCCGGCAATTGTATCTCGCCGTTGCCGGCGCGCGCGGCCATTTCCAGATCGTCGGCACGCCAAAAGACGTGGCCGACATGATGGAGGAATGGTTCGTCGGCGGCGCGGCGGACGGATTCAACGTCATGCCGCCGATCCTGCCGACGGGCCTCACCGATTTCGTCGATCTCGTCATTCCGGAACTGCAGCGGCGCGGCCTGTTCCGGACCGCTTACGAGGGCGGGACGTTGCGCGAGAATCTCGGCCTTGCGCGTCCGGTCCGCGGCGCCACCGAACACCAGGAAAGGAAAGCATCATGAGCGCGAGCACGATCGATTCGGAGACGTTTCGCCAATGGCTGGCCGATGGCGAGGAACTTGCGGTGCTGGATATCCGAGACAGCGCGATTGTCGGATATGCCTCGCCGCTGTTCGCCACCAATCTGCCCGCAGCACAGGTCGAGGCGGAGATCGACCGCTTCATCCCGCGCAAGGCGGTGCGCACCGTGCTGGCGGATGACGGCAGCGGCGTCGCCGAGCGGCTTGCTGAGCGATTTGCCGAGCGCGGCCGCAGCCAGGTGTTCGCACTGGCCGGCGGAATTCCGGAATGGACGAAGGACGATGTGGAAGGCTTGCCGACCTTCGACACGCCGGGCGTCGATTTTTCGCTGGCGATCCGCGACGAGAAGGGGACGCCGGTCATTACCGTTGCAAAGCTTGCGGCGCTCAAGGCCAAGAAAGCCGACGTGGTCGTGCTCGACAGCCGGACGGTGGCGGAATTCGACAAGGACCATGTACCGGGCGCCATCAGCGTTCCGGGTGCTGAGCTGGTGCTGCGCTTCGCCGACCTGGTGCCGTCGCCGGACACGCAGGTGATCGTCTCCTGCGCCGGCCTGCCGCGCGCCACATCGGCGCGCAGACGCTGATCGATGCCGGCGTGCCCAACAAAGTTGCTTATCTGCACGATGGCACCAAGGCGTGGCGCGAGGCCGGCCTTGCGCTCGAAACCGGCAGGACTGCTGCCTATGGTTCGGCGAGCGAGGACGCGAAGCGATTCGCCGAGGAGCGCATCGCAAAACTTGCCGAAGGCGACAGCTTCCCGCGCATCGATGCGGCGACGGCCGCAGCCTGGGCGAAGGACGAGAGGCGCACGACCTACCAGCTCGATGTGCGCACGCCGGAGGAATTCGCGGCAAGCCACATTCCGGGCTCGATCGCGTCGGAGGGCGGGCAGTTGCTCGGCGTCGCCTATCGAACCATTGCCGTGCGTGGCGCCCGTGTCGTGCTGATCGACGATCTGCTCGGTGTCCGCGCGGCGACGACGGCGCACTGGCTGCAGCGCCGTGGCTACGAGATCGCCATCCTCCAGCATGACTTCCAGTCGGCCAGCCTGGTGGAAGCGGCGTAGGGCAGGAGCTGTCGGGCGATTTTTGGAGGCAGCTATTCGGCGGCTTCCTTTTGACGGCGGCGGCCTGAAAGGACATTCTTCTGCATCGCCGTCAGCGAAGACCGCACCGCATTGGCGCCGTGCTTCAGCATCTTCGCCTCATAGTCTGACAGGGCTTCAAGCAGCGGCTTGTCGCCGCGTTTAGCGGCCACCAGTTCAGGCACCAGCAGCCCGGCGTCATAGATCGCGGTGTTGCCGCCGAGCGCGCGAAAATAGGTCATGGCATGGATGGCATCGCCGAGCAGTGTCACCTGTTTCGTCGGCCACGGATCGACAGGCTCTGAGCTGTGGACATGCAGCAGCGCCACCGTCGACGGGTCGGTGTAGCGAATGAGGTTGAGGATCTCCGGATGCCAGTGGCCGATCTTCGAGATCAAGAGGCCGAGCAACTCCGAGCCGGAGAACTTTGCCAGCGCTTCGTCCGTAGCGAGTTCGTCATTTTCATAGGCGGTGTTCCACCAGACATAGCTGGTGGTGTTGTTGAAATGGAAACCGGCAATGTCCTTGTGGGTGTCGTCGTCCAGCCCGATCAGCCCATGCTTCCGAAATGCCTCGACATTGACCCGATGGCTGGTGACCATCAGCCCGTGACCTTCCGTCGGCCTGACGCCGACATTGTAGTCGAGCAGCAGCGGCGAGATCTGGTGAAGGGCAGCCGCATGCAGCGTCATCTTGCCGGCCAGGCGCCTGACGCCGGTGTCGAAGCTTCGCGCATGCGGCACCAGCTGCTGGCGCACGCGCGAGCGGGCGCCGTCGGCACCGACCAACACATCGGCATGGATTGTCGAGCCGTCCTCGAAATGCGCGATCACCGAACCGTCCGGCTGCTCTTCGTAGCGGGAATAGACCTTGCCGTAGCGCACGACGCCGTCGAGGCCGGAAAGCAGCACCTGGCGCAACGTGATGCGGCTCACCGACTTTTCGATATGCGTGTCGTCGGCCTCGCCGAGTGCGTTGCCGCCACCCCAGGCGTCCTCGCCCAAGGTCTCGAAATTTTCGTCGAGCAGGATGTTGCGGTCCGGCGCTCGGCCGAGCGTGGCGACAAAGGCCTCGTAGAGTTCCGGCGGCAAGTTGGCGATCAGCGAATCGATGCCACGCTGGCGGATGCGCAGCCGAAAACCCTGGACGTAGTCATTGCGGGCGCGATCCTTCTCGAAGACCGCGACGCTGATGCCGTTCTTCTTCAGGCCTTGCGCCAATGTCAGGCCACCGGGGCCTCCGCCGATGATAGCGACTTCGACATGTTCGGAGATCATGGCGTCGCTCACCCGACCGCCTTGAGCCTGGGTTTGACAGCGGCAACAGCCGGCGGCTCGGCCACTTGGCTGGCAGCGTGGCGGCTGAGCGCCGCCTTGGCGGCGATCGTGCGGATCATATGGTTCTGCGGTGCGTGCGAGCGGGCAGTCAGCGTATCGCGGTGGTGACGCTCGAGCTGGAAGTCTCTGTTAAGACCGGGATTGCCGGCAAGCTCCAGCGCCAGCGAGGTAACTGCCACGGCATTGTCGATGACGACATGCCTGACGGTCATGCCGTCGGTGCCGACCGGTCGGCCGGCGTCGACGTCATCAGCGAGCGAGCGCAGCAGCCGCGTGCTGGTTGCGAGCCTGACCTCGATCTCGCCCAGCCCTGCCTGGATGTGCGGCACGGTCGACAGCGGCGCGCCGAGGCTCGCCGGCGCATGCGTGGTGACGAAGGAGACCAGCCGGTCACGGGCAGCGCGGGCGGCACCGTGGTAGACAGCGCCGATCAGCGAAAAGAAGAACGCCGTCGCACCTTCCTCCCGCCGCAGCGGCTCGGACGCCGGCTGCGCCTCGGTGATGTCCTCGGCAGGCACGGCGACATTATCCAGAATGACGTCGTCGCTGGCGGTGGCCCGCATGCCGGCGGCGTTCCATGTCTTTTCGACGCGCAATCCCGGCGCATTGGTCGGCACCAGGAACGAGGCGAGGCGCGGTTGCGGCTCGTCGGTCAATGCCAGCAAGTTCACCCATTTCAGGATGGGAATGCCGGTGACGTAGTTCTTGTGGCCGGATATCCGCCAGACATTGCCGTCGCGCCGGGCAATGGTTTCGGGCGGCTTGCCATGGGCGGGCGAGCCGATCCCCGGCTCGGCCTGGGCGGCATTGATCAAGGCAGGGCCAAGACGGCCGGCCTCGACAATCCGCTGCACCAGATGGCGCGGCCATTTTCCGGATTTCCGCAGCGCATACTGGCTGTTGTAATGCATGGCCAGCACAAGCGCCGTCGACGGCTCGCCGCGGCCGATCTCGGCGATCACCGCCTGGGCTTCCGTCAGCCCGCCGCCGAGGCCGCCATGCTCGCGCGCTGTGACCAGGCCAAGCAGACCGGCCTGGTGAAGCCGGCCGAAATTGGCAAACGGAAATTCTCCGGTCGCGTCGTGATGTGCGGCGGTCGGCGCGAAGTCGTCGGCCAGGCTCGCTACCGTGTCGAGGAGTTGTGGGAACTCGGGGATCGTCGAGGTCATATGCTGGCTTCCTCTCAGGCGGCGGCGCGGATGGTCACCTGATCGAGCGGCCGGCGATCGACCCAGGCCTCGACGTCGAAATCGCTGGCAAGGAAACCCCAGTCGCGCAGGAAATCCTTGTAGTGGGAAATCGCCGCGACGAGCTCAGGCTGCAGTCCGAGGCCGAGATGGTTGTGGACATCCGGACCGTTGGCGGCCAGCACCTGTTCTTCGGTGGCGCCGGATTCGCGGGCGACGAAGCGCCGCGTCTCTTCCGGATGCGCCTTAGCCCAGGCGCTGGCGCGCAGGATCGTCTCGATCAGGCGCGTGACCAGATCAGGGCGCTCTTCGGCCAGCAAATCGTCGACGGTCAGCACACGCGGCGAACCGGAGTTGATGCGGATGTTCGGGTCGGGATGAAAGCCGAATTCGGCGACCTGGATGGCGCCGATCAGATTGGCGACATTGATGCCGGCCGTGCCTTTGACATAGATGGCGTCGACCTCGCCACGGATCAGCGCGGCTGCCTCCTCGCCATAGGCCTGTTTGCGCTTGAGGCCGAACAGCGACGGCCCTTCCTGGCTGTCGAGCACGCTGTCGGTCAGCGCGATGTCGACGATCTCGACGTCGGCATGGCTGAGGCCTTCAAGCGAGAGCGCCGAGACCAGCCCTTTCAGCGCCGTCGCCCGCATGAAGTCGACGATGCCTTCCGGACGCCGGGCGATGCCGAAGCGGCGGCCTTTCAGGTCCTGGGTTGTTCTGATGCCGGTGCCGGGCAAGGTGATGATCGCCTGGAATTCGTCGGTCCAGGTGATGCCGACGAGACGCGTCTTGCGCCCTTCGGACCGCGCACGGATCGGCGGCACGTTGCCGCCGTGGCGGAACGACCAGTCGAGTGTGTGGTTGAAATGGCTCTGGCGGATGTCGCGGTTGGGTGAATCGATGATCGACTTCAATTCGATCCCCTCCTTGCGAAAGGTTTCGTCGAGAAGTCCGAGCTGCGCCGCAAGCCCGACAGGCGTCGGCACCGGGCAGCGTGTGTACCAGATTTCGGAGATCGCAGTCGTGGTCATGAGTGCTCCTCAGGCGTTGCGCAGGCCGGCCTGCTTCATCAGCGGCAGGATGTTCTCGCCGAAGAATTCGAGGTCCGGCTTGAAGTCGAAGAAGGACAATTGCAGGCCATCGATGCCGGCGTCCTTGAGCTTGACGAACTGGTCGACGATCTGCTCGGGCGTGCCGATGAGATAAATGTTGCCGCCGACCTTGGCGTAGGGATCGTCGCGGCCTTCGCGGCCCTTCCAGGCCTGGGCGTCGCTGTTGAAGGTCTGGAACCCTTTCGGCGTACGGCTGTCGGCACGGGCGACGATCTGGTCGGCGACGGCCCAGGCTTCCTTCTCAGTGGGACGGCTGATGACCAGCGGATTGAGCAGCGTGCGCACGGTGCGGCCGACACCGAGGGCGGCGTCCTTCACCTTCTTCGTATGCGCCGGCAGCGCCTCCAGCGCGCTGGCGATGTCGGAGCCGGCCGGGCTGGTGACGAAGACGATGTCGGAATAACGGCCGGCAAAGGAAATGCCGGCATCGGAGCCGGTGGCATTGACCAGGATCGGCCGACCGTAATTCGGCTTCGGCGTGACGAAGCCGCCATTAAGCTTCCAGCTCGATTCTCCAGAGAAGGAGAAATTCTCGTCGTCCTGCCACAGCCGCTGCAGCACTTCGACGAACTCGGCCGCGAGTTCGTAGCGACGGTCGTGCTCGATGCGGTTCCAGCCGAACATCTCGTGTTCGACGGCGCGATGACCGGTGACCACGTTGATGCCCCAGCGGCCGCCAGAAATGTGATCGAGCGTGGCGCCGAATTTGGCCAGATGCAGCGGATGCCACGGGCCGTAGAGAACATGCATGGTCGAGATCAGCATGATCTTCTTGGTGATCGCGGCCATGGCTGCAATGGAGACGAAACTGTCCAGCGCCTGGCCGTTGAAGACCCCGCCATAGCCGCCCTTGGGCAGCCACTGGCTGAGCGCAAAGACGAGGTCGAAGCCAAGCTCCTCGGCCTTGAGCGTCAGGTCGCGATTGTAATCGAAGCGCCAGTCGGTCGAGCGCGGCAGGGTCGAGTTGGTCCAGCCGCCGGCCTGGATCGGCAGGAACAGTCCGAGCAGCACCGGCTGCTGAAGCGCTTTCGATAGCGGGCTGTCCGGATAGTCGGTCGGCGCCTTGAAGAAGGGCGTGCCGACGATGGAACCAGGCTTGTGGGCGAGCGTCATGGGGGAATCTCTCGGGGAAGGAGAAAGAGATGCCATGCGCGAAAGACCGCGCATGGGGCGGCGGATCAGGCGACGATATGGGTTGATGCGAGGCTGCCGGCATTGCCCTCGGCGCCCACTGTGTGATCGGCGATGCGCTTGTTGTAGAGGGTGATTTCCGGCTGGCTGACGATGCCGATGTCGGGCAGGTCCTCGACAAGGATCTGCTGGATCGCGGCCCATTGCTCGAAGCGCTTTTCGTGATCGACCTCGACGGCGGCAGCTTCAAGAAGTTCATCGACCTTGGGATTGCTGTATTTCGACCCGTTGGAGAACGGCACGCCCGGTTTGAAATTCTTCGACCAGTAGAGCCGCTGCACGCCGACCGTCGGATCGAACAGATTGCTCATGCCGTTGAAGGTGAAGTCGAAATCGCGGTCGGTGTAGATGCGCTTGGTGTAGGTGGCGAAATCCTGGCTGCGCACGGTGACCTCGATCCCGACCGCGGCCAGTGCCTGCTTGATGTAGTCGGCGCCGCGCTTGTAGGTCTCGCCGCTCGGCACATAGTCGTGGACAAGCTTGAGGCGGGTGCCGTCGGCACCGCGTTGCAAGCCTGCTTCGTCGAGCAGTTTCTCGGCGGCGGCAGTGTCGACCGGATAGGTCTTCAGGTCGGCGACGAACCATTTTTTCAGATTGGGGTTGATCGGACCGGGCATGGTCTCGCCATAGCCATAGTTGATCGTCTCGCGGATGACGTTGCGGTCGATGACATGGGCGAAGGCGCGGCGGACCCGAACATCCTGGAAATAGGGTTTCTCCAGGTTGAACTCGACCCGGCTGACACCGTTGGAATACTGATAGCCCTGTTTCTCGAAGCCGATATGCGGCAGCGTCTCGAAGCGCTGCAAGTCGCTGTACGGGATCGGCGTTGCCGGCGCCAGGTCGATCTCGCCGGTTTCCAGCGCCAAGGCACGCGCCGAAGCGTCCGGGATGAAACGCACGATCAGCCGGTCGAGATAGGGGCGCGGCGCGTCCCAATAATCAGGGTTGCGTTCATAGACGATGTGGCTGCCGCGGACCCATTCCTTGAAGACGAACGGGCCGGTGCCGACCGGCGCGACGTTGACCGGATTTTCGGCTGCCTTGCCGCCGTCATAGAGATGCTTGGGCACGATCGGCGTTTCGGCCGCGGCCAGCGCCGTGATCAGGTAAGGCGCCGGCTTTGACAGCACCAGCGTGACGGTCAGCGGATCCGGTGTCTGGATGTCGATAAGATTGAGGAAGGTGTTGCGGCCACGAGGGTGAACATCCTTGATCGTGGCGATCGAATAGGCGACGTCGGCGGCGGTGAATGGCTGGCCATCATGCCACTTCACGCCTTCGCGCAGCTTGAAAGTGTATTGCAGGCCATCGTCGCTGAGCGACCATTGCCTGGCCAGTGACGGGCGCGGCGTGAGATCGAAATCGTAGGTCAGCAGGCCCTCGGTGGTCTTTGCCGAGACGTAGACGGAATTGAACGCCGTGTGGGCGATCGTCGTCAGCACCGGCGGCTCGGCCGAGAGCAGCAGCGTCGCCGTTCCACCTTGTTTCGGCTCGGCTGCGTAGGCGCCGCGCGATGCGGGCAATAGGGTGGCTCCGAGCGCTGTTGCCGAAAGGCCGAGAAACCTACGGCGGTTCGGGGTGAGGAAATGAGACATGGCGCCTTGGTCCTTTTTTGCTGCCGGCATCAATCGGCCGGTCGTCGGCAGCCGGGTGAAAAATCCATCGTTCCAAGAGCCGGCCCGTTTGTGAAAAGATTTGGCCGCTTCGCTCCCGCACTTAAGATTTCATACTTCAAACGGCTATTTTTGTAGCATGAAATAAAATTCTATTCTGAAACATTGCCATTTTCAGAACAAAATTTCTTAAATCAGGTTTGACAATGTCTATAAATCTTGTCAACTAAAAAGCACGGAACTTTCCGGGAAACAGCAAACCCGCATCGTCAGCCACAGCCGGGATAGCGAAAACGATGTCGACCCTGACGCGCATTGGCAGAACCTTTCGGCGCACGGCCATCCAGGCGGTGCCAACGGTTCTGGGCATCGTGATCCTGAACTTCTTCCTGCTCCAGCTTGCGCCGGGCGATGCCGCCGACGTCATGGCCGGCGAGGCCGGTTCGGCCACGGTGGAAACCATGGCGGCGTTGCGCCAGCGCTTCGGACTCGACAATCCACTGCTCGTCCAGCTGTTCAACTATCTCTACAATCTGGCGCATTTCAGTCTTGGCTTTTCGCCGCGCTACGGCATGCCGGTCGCCGACCTGATCGGCCAGCGGCTGCCGGGAACGCTGTTGCTGATGGCGGTGGCGCTGACCATCGCCATCGCACTCGGTCTCGTCCTCGGATCGTTGATGGCGGTGTTTTCGGGACGCCTGCCGGATCGTCTGCTTTCGGTCGTTTCGCTGCTGTTCTATTCGATCCCGGGCTTCTGGATCGGGTTGATGCTGATCGTCCTGTTCTCGGTCAAGCTCGGCTGGCTGCCGAGCGGCGGTTCGGGAACCATCGGCAGCAACCTGACCGGCCTTGCCGGCCTCTGGGACAAGGTGCGCTACATGATCTTGCCGGCGCTGTCGCTGGCACTGTTCTACGTGGCGATCTATGCGCGGCTGACCCGGGCGGCGATGCTGGAAGTCCAGTCGCAGGACTATGTGCGCACCGCCGCCGCCAAGGGCCTGTCGCCGACCGTCATCACCATCCGGCATGTCCTGCGCAACGCACTGATCCCCATCACCACCATGGCCGGCATGCATGTTGGCGGCATGCTCGGCGGCGCCGTGGTCGTCGAGACCGTCTATTCCTGGCCTGGCCTCGGGCGTCTCGCCTTCGAGGCGGTCATGGGCCGTGATTTCACGGTGCTGCTCGGCATCTTGCTGCTGTCGTCGCTGCTGGTCATTGTCGCCAATGCGACCGTCGATCTGCTGCACGCCTGGCTCGATCCCCGCATCGGAGTACGCTGATGGCTTCCACCGAATTCGCCGCCGGCGATGCCCGCTCCCGCCGCCTCTATGCCGATACCCGCGAGCCTGCGGTGCCGGCTGAACCCGAGGCGAAGAGCTGGAGCAATCTTCACGCGCCCGACGCGCGCTCCGCCTCTGCGGCGTCGGTACCGATTGCGGCCGGTGGCCGGGCGCTGAAGGTTTTCCTGCGCAATCCCAACGCAATGTTCGGCGTGGTGTTCCTGTCGCTTGTCGTGCTGGCAGCCTTGCTGGCGCCCGTCCTCTATCCGGCCGATCCTCTGTCGATGGTAGCACGGCCCTTCCTGTGGCCGGGGCAGAATCCGGCCTTCCCGCTGGGCACGGATTCGATGGGCCGCGACGTGCTTTCCGGCATTCTGCATGGCGCGCGGATTTCGCTGTTCGTCGGGCTGATGGCGACCGCGCTCGGTCTCAGCTTCGGCATCCTCGTCGGCGCTACCGCCGGCTATTTCGGCGGCTGGATCGACGACCTGCTGGTACGCCTGGTCGAAATCTTTCAGACCATACCGAGCTTCGTGCTTCTGGTGGTCATGGTGGCGATCGCGCAGCCGACGGCGCCTGTGGTGACGGTGGCGATCGCCGTCATCACCTGGCCAACGGTGGCGCGGTTGACGCGTGCCGAATTCCGGGCCATCCGCGAGAAGGATTTCGTCATGGCTGCCCGCAGCCTCGGCTACGGCCATGCCCGCATCATCTTCCGCGAGATATTGCCCAACGCGCTGCCACCTTTGATCGTGACCTCGTCGGTGATGGTGGCAACCGCGATCCTGATGGAATCGGCGCTGTCCTTCATGGGCCTCGGCGATCCCAATGTCGTCAGCTGGGGCTCGATGATCGGAGCCGGTCGAGAGCTGATCCGAACCGCCTGGTATCTGACGGCACTGCCGGGATTAGCGATCGTCTTTACCGTGCTGGCGCTGAACCTGATCGGCGACGGCCTCAACGACGCGCTCAATCCGCGCTTCTCGCAGGAGCGCTAGAGATGGCCACTCCCTTGCTCAGGGTCGACAATCTGACGGTTCGCTTCCCGACCACCGAGCCGGTCAGCCGGCTGAGTTTCGAGGTTGGCGAAGGCGAGACGCTGGCGATCGTCGGCGAATCGGGCTCCGGCAAATCGCTGACAGCACTTGCCCTGATGCAGCTTCTGCCGCGCTCGGCGAAGATCCCCAATGGCAGGATCGAGTTCGCCGGCAGGGATCTGCTCGGTCTCGACCAGAAGGCGATGCGGAACTTGCGCGGGCGCGAGATCGCGATGATCTTCCAGGAGCCGATGACCTCGCTCAACCCGGTGCTGACCATCGGCCGGCAGATCACCGAGGTGCTGACGCTGCACGAGGGCATACGCGGCAAGGCAGCGCGGGCGCGGGCGATCGAATTGCTCTCGCTTGTGCGCATTCCCGATCCGCAGCGGCGCATCGACGACTATCCGCACCAGCTTTCCGGCGGCATGCGCCAGCGCGTCATGATTGCCATCGCCGTTGCCTGCCGGCCGCGCCTGCTGATTGCCGACGAGCCGACGACGGCGCTGGATGTCACCATCCAGGCGCAGGTGCTCGACCTGCTCGATACGCTGCGCCGCGAACTGTCGATGGCGGTCGTGCTGATCACCCACGATCTCGGTGTCGTCGCGCAATGGGCCGACAAGGTCGTCGTCATGTATGCCGGCCGCAAGGTCGAGCAGGCGTTGCCGGGCGCGCTGTTCAGAACACCGCTTCATCCCTACACGCGCGGCCTGCTGGCTGCGTCGCCGCGGCTGAAGACCAATCTCCACTACCGCGACGCCAGACTGACGGAGATTCCCGGCAGCATCGTCTCGGCTGCCGGCGAGAGAGGGTGTCCGTTCCGGCCGCGTTGCGCGGTGGCGCGCGACAGCTGTGCCCATTGCGTACCCGACCTCGTCGAGGTGAGCGAGGATCGCCTCGTTGCCTGTCCCTACAGCTTCATTCCGGAGGTTGCGCATGGCGTTGCTCTCGGTCTCTGACCTCTCGACGCATTTCCACGCCCAGGGCGGTGCGCTGCGCGCTGTCGACGGCGTTTCCCTCGAGGTCGGGCGCGGCGAAACGGTTGGTCTCGTCGGCGAAAGCGGCTGCGGAAAATCGACACTCGGCAAGACGATCATGCGGCTGGTCGATCCGACCGGCGGCAAGATCGAGTTCAACGGCACCGACATCACCGTTCTCGACGCCAGCCGGCTGAAGGCGGCGCGCCGCAATATCCAGATGATTTTTCAGGATCCGTTCGCATCGCTCAACCCACGCCACACGATCGGCGACATCCTGACCGCGCCGCTGAAAGTCCATGGCATCGGCAACAAGGCCGAGCGGCGCGGCATCGTCGAGGACATTATCGAGCGTGTCGGTCTGCCGAAGGATTCGCTCGGTCGCTACCCGCATGAATTTTCCGGCGGTCAGCGTCAGCGCATAGGCATAGCACGGGCGCTGATCCTCAATCCGGAACTGGTCGTCTGCGACGAGCCGGTGTCGGCACTCGACCTCTCGATCCAGGCGCAGATCCTCAACCTGCTAGTCGACATGAAGCGGCAGCTCGGCCTGTCCTACCTCTTCATCTCGCACGATCTGTCGGTGGTCCGCTATTTTGCCGACCGGGTGCTGGTCATGTATCTCGGCCGCATCGTCGAAAGCGCCGACAATGCGACGCTGTGGACCTCGCCCAAGCACCCCTACACGCGCGCGCTGATGGACGCCGTGCCGGACCCGTCGCGCCGGCGTCAGGCCGCGCCGATCCATGGCGACCTGCCGAGCCCGCAGAACATCCCGAGCGGCTGCCGCTTTCACACGCGCTGCCCGCTGGCGACCGATCTTTGCCGTTCGCAGGAGCCGGCATTCCGGGCGATCGCGGCGGGACACCACGTCGCCTGCCACTACGCCGAACCAACCCTCAACTGAAAGTTCAACGGAGCAGAAAAATGTCCGATTACCGCTATCTTGGCCGCAGCGCCTTGAAGGTTTCGCCGCTCAGCCTCGGCACGATGATGTTTGGCGGGCCGACCGAGGAAAATGTCGCACACCGCATCATCGACAAGGCGCGCGAGCAAGGCATCAATTTCATCGATACCGCCGACGTCTACCACAACGGCAAGTCCGAAGAAATCGTTGGCCGCGGCATCAAGGCGACGCGCAATCATTGGGTTGTAGCGACCAAATTCGTCAACTCGCATGACAAGGGTCCCAATCTTGGCGGCCATTCGCGCAAATGGGTAATCCAGACCGTCGAGAACAGCCTGCGCCGCCTCGGGACGGATTACATCGACCTGTTCTACTTCCACCGTGCCGTCTTCGATGCGCCGCTGGAGGAGCCGGTACGGGCGATTGCAGACCTCATCCGCCAAGGCAAGCTGCGCTATTTCGGCGTGTCGAACTTCCGTGGCTGGCGCATTGCCGAAGTCGCGCATCTCGCCGATGAACTCGGCATCGACCGGCCGGTGGCCAGCCAGCCGCTCTACAACATCGTCAACCGCACCGCCGAAGCTGAGCAACTGCCGGCCGCCGCCTATTTTGGTCTTGGCGTCGTCTCCTACAGCCCGCTGGCGCGCGGCGTGCTGACCGGCAAATACGAGCCGAACCAGGCGCCAGCTGCCGACACGCGGGCCGGCCGTGGCGACAAGCGTATCGCCGAGACCGAGTGGCGCCCGGAATCGATTGAGATCGCCAGGCAGATCGCGGCGCACGCAAAATCACGCGGCGTCTCCGCCGCCGATTTTGCGCTGGCCTGGGTTCTGAACAACCGGCTGGTCACGGCGGCGATCGCCGGCCCGCGCACCGAGGAACAGTGGGACAGCTACGCTAAGGCGCTGGACTTCAGGCTGACCGCTGAAGACGAGGCCTTTGTCGACCGCCTCGTCACAGCCGGCCATGCCTCGACGCACCGATTCAACGATCCGAGCCATCCGGTCGAAGGCCGCGTGCCGCGTTCCGAGCCGGCCGCACCGATCCCGCTGACGCGGCCTCTGCGCGCCGCCTGACGGTCAGCTGTGGACTGGCGGGGCCGGCGGCCCGCCAGAGTCTCCAATCGTTTCGGACAGATGAGAGAGCCCATGAATTTCCATGTCGAACGGCTGCGCCAGAGCATCGTCGTTTTGTCAGGCAACACCCATAGGCCATCGAAATCACGGACGCTGGCGCATCATCTGGGTGAGGCACTGCGCGAAAGATTATCCGCCACGGTGAATTTCCTCGATCTTGTCGATGCCGGCCGTGGTCTGGGTGCTGCGTTCACGCGAAAGGAATTGACGCCGGAGGCGCTGAATGTGGTGGAGGCTGTCGAACAGGCCGACGCGCTGATCGTGACGACGCCGGTCTACAACGGCTCCTATGCCGGCCTCTTCAAGCATCTGTTCGACCTCATCGATCCGCTGGCGCTTGTCGACCGGCCGGTGCTGATCGGCGCGACAGGCGGCGGCCAGCGCCACGCTCTGGTGGTCGAGCATCAGCTTCGCCCGTTGTTCGGCTTTTACTCCGCACTGACCGTGCCGAGCGCCGTCTACGGCAGCGACAGCGACTTTGCCGATGGCAAGCTCGTGGATCCGCTAGTCCTGGCGCGGGCCGGACAGGCTGTGGACCAGTTCGCGGCCCTGCTTTCCGCGCGGCAGCCGAACAGCCAACCGGTCAGGCTGGCCTCGGGCTGACGCATAACATTGCTCAGACTAGCGGAGAGCAAATTCAGTTCGCCGATAAGCCGCAGGCAACGCCTTTGAAGTCGATACAGCCCGATGCTGTCACTAAAGTGGTTGAGGCAGTGTGCATGCCAGTTGCGTGTCAAGGCCTTGTTCAGCCAAGCGAAGCTATTGATGGTCATCTGATCGATGGTCGGGCCGGTGGGATGACGGAAGATTTCGTGTGCACCACGTGTGCAGTGAGCGGCGTGATGTGCTAAATGGCCTTCAGTTTGCGCCAGCATAGTCGTAAATTCGGTTACGTTTGGCTACGCGCTTCTTTCCAAATTGCTCAGTCGTTCCAACAGGGTATTGGACGGACTGACGCATAAAAAAGATAATAAAATTAGTATGTTAGGACACAAAGTTGCCGTTGCACCTATGATGGACTGGACGGACCGGCACTGCCGGTTCTTCCATCGCCAATTGACGCGCGAGGCGCTGCTCTACACCGAGATGGTGGTGGCAGATGCGGTCATCCACGGCGCACGCGAGCGGCTGCTCGGCTTCGACGACAGCGAACATCCGGTGGCGCTGCAGCTCGGCGGCGCCGATCCGGGAAAGCTGGCCGAGGCGGCGCGCATCGGCGAAGCCTTCGGCTATGATGAAATCAACCTCAATGTCGGCTGTCCGTCCGACCGCGTCCAGTCGGGCACGTTCGGCGCCTGCCTGATGAAGACGCCGGTGCTCGTCGCGGATTGCGTCGCTGCGATGAAGGCGGCGGTGAAAATACCGGTTACCGTCAAGTGCCGCATCGGCGTCGACGGGCAGGATCCGGAACCGGCACTCGATGCCTTGGCCGACGGTGTTTTCGCGGCCGGCGCCGACGCGCTGTGGGTGCACGCCCGCAAGGCCTGGCTGGAAGGTCTGAGCCCAAAAGAAAATCGCGACGTCCCACCGCTCGACTATGGCCGCGTCTGTCGGCTGAAAGCCAGAAAACAAAACAAATTCATCGGCATCAATGGCGGCATTCAATCTCTTGCAGAGGCGCTGAGGCATCTCGACCATGTCGATGGCGCTATGCTCGGCCGCGCCGCCTATCACACGCCCGGGATACTGACCGGCATCGATGCCGCGTTTTACGGCGGCACGGCTGAGCCGTTCGATTTTGCCGCGCTGATCGATGCCATGGCGGATTACGCGGCACGCCATATCGAGCAGGGTGGACGCCTCGGGCATGTCACCCGGCACATGGTCGGGCTGTTTCACGGCCTGCCCGGTGCACGCCGCTATCGGCAGATCCTTTCCACCGAGGCGACAAAGCCGGGTGCCGGACCGCAGGTGCTCAAGGCGGCTTTCGCAGAAGTCGATTTCGGCAGGACCGCAGAGGCGGCCTGAGGAAAGAAGTTAATCCCGCAAAATCATGCGATCGCCACGGACGTCGAAGCCCGATAGCGAGCCGATGAAATTCATGCCGAGCAGGCTCTGGCCGAGCGTGCCGGGTGCGGCGATCATGATGGGCATGTCCTTGCGCACGATGCCGCCGATCGACAGCTCATCGGTTTTTACGGCGGCGGCGCGTGTCATGCCGTTGGCGGTAGAGATCGGTATGGTGAAGCGGAGAGCCGCCGAATTGAACCCGACCGCCAGTGCGTCCTCGGCGGTCAGCACGGTGCTGGTCGCGCCGGTATCGACAACCGTCAGGATCGGCGTCCCGTTGATCGTGACACGCGCTTCGAAATGGCCGTTGCCGGCCTTGTCCAGGGTGACGGTGGCATGGCCTTCGTCCACGCCCAGTGCCAGCGGACTGCCGGGAACAAAGCCGGCGGTGACGCGGCTGGCGAAATCCTGCAACTCATAGCGGTACTGATAGCCGGCGATCAGCGCCAGCACGATGGCACCCCAGGCGCCGAGGCTGCGGGCCATGGTGCCTAACGGCCTGCCCGATCTGAGCAGGCCGGCGCCGACGAGCGCCGCTAAAGCGCCAAGCCAGATCAGCTGGCTGAAATCGTAATTCTCAATGCCGAACGTGCTGCCGGCGGAATCGTTGAGCATGAGCAGGAGCACACCCGCCCCGATCGCGACGATCAGAATCCACAACAGTCGGTTCATCTCTGCGGCCGGTTCACGAGAGGGCGTCGCGTTCGCGTGCCATGCGGCTGCGACGGGTTTCCCGGCGGGGGCGTCGCTCGACCGTTTCCAGCCTTGCCGGCAGCTCGGCCATGACGCTGCGGCGGGTTTGCGGGGTCATGTCGATCCAGGCGGCGATTTCCTCGCGCGTGCGCCCGCAACCGAAACAGAAACCGGTTTTCATGTCGATCGAGCAGACCAGGATGCACGGGGATTCAATGGCCGTCATGAGGATTTCCTTGGCTAGCCTCCACATGGTGCAACGACAAAGTCAATGCAAGCCCTCCGGGGTGCGCCGCCAACAAGTGCTTTCGCGTCAATACCGCCAAGTTACGCCGAGGTTGTGCCGGCTGGCCAAGGCGGCTATGCCGCTCACCAATTCACAGGGACGATCGCCATCGACATGACCAGCGCGCTGCCTTTCGACGATTTTCGCGACCTTCTGGTGAGCCTGCCGCCGGCAGATATGGCGGCCAACGCCCGCGTGCGCCAGTTGTTTGCCAAGGCAGACAAGCCCAAAGGCTCGCTCGGCCGCATCGAGGACGTCGCCGCCTGGCTCGCCGGCTGGAGCGGCCGCGCGCCACCGGCGGTGACGCGGCCATTGGTGGCGATCTTTGCCGGCAATCATGGCGTCACCCGCCACGGCATTTCGCCGCGCCCCGCCGCCGCCACGGCAAATGCGGTCGAGCTCTGCGCCGCCGGCGGTGCAGCGATCAACCAGATCTGCATCGCCAACGATCTCGGCTTGAAGGTGTTCGATCTGGCTCTGCACATTCCAACAGCCGACATCACCGAGGACGCGGCACTGGACGAGCGCGGTTGCGCCGCCACCATGGCCTTCGGCATGGAAGCGATTGCCGGCGGCACCGACCTGCTTTGCCTTGGCGACCTCGGCGTCGGCAATTCGACTGTCGCCGCGGCTCTTTGCGCGGCCCTGTTCGGCGGCACCGGCGCCGACTGGGTCGGCCCTGGATCGGGGGCCAACGCAGCGATGCAGAGGCGCAAGGCGGAGGTGGTCGATGCCGCGATGGCGTTTCACGGCGCGAGCCTCAAGGATCCGCTGGAAGCGCTTCGCCGGGTCGGTGGACGGGAATTCGCAGCGATCTGCGGCGCCATTCTGGCGGCGCGGATGCAGAAGATCCCGGTGCTGCTCGATGGGTTTGCGGTGACCGCGGCCGCTGCCGCCCTATATGCCGCCAACCCCGCCGCGCTCGATCATTGTCTCCTCGCAAGCCTATCGCCGGAGCCGGGCCATGCCAAGGCCGCCGAGCGCCTCGGCCTTCGCGCGCTGCTCGATCTGGGCGTCAGCCAGGGCGAGGGGGTAGGGGCGGCTCTTGCCGCTGGACTGGTCAAGGCGGCCGCGCTGACCAGCTCCGGCATGGCAGCCGCGGTCCGCGGTTAAGCATTCAGCGCCGGCGCGAAGCAACCGCCTTGGTCGGCAGCGCCGGCAGTTCCTCCATCACCCGGCTCAGCGGGAAGATGGCGATCGCCTCGGTGCCTTCGCGTAGCCTGGAATGGAGCTGGAATTCGCCGCCATGCATGGCCAGCAGGCCCTGCACGATCGGCAGGCCAAGCCCGGTGCCCTGTTCGGCGCTCTTGATGGCGATCGAGCCCTGGCCGAAGGCCGAGAGTACGATCGGGATCTCGTCTTCCGGTATGCCCGGCCCATTGTCCTTGACGGAGAGATATTGCCCGCCGCCCGCCGTCCAGCCGACGCGCACGCGGATTTCGCCGCCGGTGGCGGTGAACTTGATGGCATTGGACAAGAGGTTGAGCGCAATCTGCCGCACCGCGCGTTCGTCGGCGAACAGGCGCGGCAAGGCGTTTTCGAAATCCTGGACGATGCGGATGTCCTTGTTGCGCGCCTTCAGCTCCATCATGTGGCAGCAATCCTCGACGACGGAGAGCAGCATCATCGGCTCCTCATTGAGCTGGTAGCGACCCGCTTCGATGCGCGACAAGTCGAGGATTTCGTTGATCAGGTCGAGCAGATGCTGTCCGGAGTCATGCACGTCGCGGGCATAGTCGCGATAGGTCGGGTTGCTCATCGGGCCGAGCACCTCGTTGGCCATCACTTCGGAAAAGCCGAGAATGGCGTTGAGCGGCGTGCGCAGTTCGTGACTCATCGAGGCCAGGAAACGTGATTTCGCCAGATTTGCGTCTTCCGCCCGCCGCCGTGCCTCGTCCGACATCGATTTCGCCGTCTCCAGTTCGGCGATCAGCGCATCCTTTTCGGAGCGGAACGACAGCAGCATCAGCGAGGAACGGTTGAGCTGGCGCGCCACATAGGCGAAGAAAGGCAGCGAAGCGATCAGCAAACCTGCCATGATCACTTCGACGGGCAGCCATAGTTTCGCACTGGCATAGGCATAGATGGCGACCGGGAGGGCGAAGGTCGCCAACAGCGCACCGCGCAGGGACGATGCCAGGATCGCGGTTGCCGACATGGCGAGCAGCAGCACCACCGCCTTGGCGACCTGGAACTGATCGATTTGGCAAGTTTCGCAGCCGAGCCATGCGAACCAGGCCCAGCCAAGCCCGCAAAGAAAATGGCCGATCAGGAAATCCCTATGCGTTTCCAGCGGGTTGAGCTCGGACGCCTGAGTGACGCGTCTCGCCATGAATGCAACGATGGTGTAGCAGATGAATGTGAACAGCGCCCAGACGCCGATCTCCTTGCCGACGCCCGCGAGCAAGCCTGCGGCGGCAGTTGCCAGAACGAGCAGCGGGACGACGATCACGCCGCCGGTCATCGACAGCGCGTGGAGCTTCAACAGCTCGCGGTCGAAGTCGGGATTTCCGGCTTGCTGCGAAAGACGGTCGCGCGTCTTGCGGACCGCGCGCGCGACATCGCTGTTGCGATGGCGTTTCCTGCGGTCCACAATAAACTTGTCCGCCGTGGTCGAGCGTTGCAGGGGCATGAAGTCTTCAATTTACGCGGGCAGCAATTTCAAATCGTTAAGCTACGTTCGAATGATTAACCAACGGTTTGCCATATGAGCCGTTCGTGGTCGCGATGGCCGCGCCAGCGATACTATGCGCCGCGCCCGCGAAGCCGGTGGCGCAGGCTGATGGACTATGGGCTGACGCTCATCGTGCTTGGCCTGCTGATCCTCCTGGCGGCGCGCCTCGACCGGGTGGAGACGCGCAAGGCGGAGGGCGCCGCGCTCGTCAATGACGGCGATAGCATCACCCTCGGCAGCGAGCGTGTCCGCATGCGCGGCATCGACGCGCCGGAATATTCGCAGATCTGCCGCAAGGACGGTGCCGACTATCCCTGCGGCAAGCTCGCGCGGCAGTCCCTGGTGCGGTTGATTGCCGGCAAAGCGGTTTCCTGCAGCGGCTGGCAGCGCGACCGTTACGGCAGGCTGCTCGGCGATTGCAAGGTCGGCGGCAAGGATCTCAACCGCGCTCAGGTCGAGGCCGGCTGGGCGGTCGCCTTTGGCGACTTCGAGACCGAGGAAGCCGCTGCGCGCGCAGGCAAGGCCGGCATCTGGGCCGGAACTTTCGACGAGCCGAAGAACTGGCGCGAGAGCCACGGGCACGAGCTGGTCGAAAGAAAACACGGGACCTTGGCGTCGATCGGCGACGCCCTGCGGGAGATTTTTCGCTTCTGGTGAGCTGCGCCTATAATTCGTCGTACCGACGAGGAGGATAGAGATGAAGCTGTTCGACGGCGGGCGCGCGCCCAATCCACGTCGGGTTCGGATTTTCCTGGCTGAAAAGGGAGTTGAAGTTCCGCTGGTGCCGGTCGACATGGGTGCGCTGGAGCACAAAGAGCAGCCGGTCAGCTCGCGCAATCCGCTGAAGCGTCTGCCGGTGCTCGAACTCGACGATGGCACCATCATCACCGAGTCCGTCGCAATCTGCCGTTACTTCGAGGAACTGCACCCCGAGCCGGCTTTGTTCGGGCGTGGTGCGCTGGGCAAGGCAATCGTCGAGATGTGGCAAAGGCGCGTGGAGTTCAATCTGTTCGGCTGCGTCTCCGCGGCGTTCCGGCATATCCATCCCGCAATGAGGGAATGGGAGATCCCGCAAATCCCCGAATGGGGCGAGGCCAACAAGCCGAAGGCGATCGAATTCCTGAGATTTCTGGACACTGAGCTCGCCGGCAGGGAATTCGTCGCCGGCGATACCTATTCGATCGCCGACATCACCGGGCTGGTCGCCATCGACTTCATGAAGCCGGCTCGCATCAAGGTACCCGAAGAGTGCACCAACGTGCTGCGCTGGTATCGGGCAATCTCAAGCCGGCCGAGTGCCGCCGCCTGACAATGAGTTCCGAATGAGCGAAGAGTTGGAAGCCTTGGCAGCGAGGGTACGCGCCTGCCGCATCTGCGTCGATAAGCCGGCCGGCAGGCCATTGCCGCACCAGCCGCGTCCGGTGCTCAGGCCATCTTCGAGCGCCCGCATCCTGATCGCCAGCCAGGCGCCGGGTACCAAGGTCCACGTGTCAGGCATGCCGTTCACCGACGCCTCCGGCGACCGGCTGCGAAGCTGGCTCGGCGTCGGCAGCGAGGAATTCTATGACACGGACAAATTTGCCATTGTGCCGATGGGCTTTTGCTTTCCGGGTCAGGACGCCAAGGGCGCCGACCTGCCGCCGCGCCGCGAATGTGCGCCGGCCTGGCGCGTATCGCTGATGGCGCTGATGCCGCAAGTCGATCTGGTGCTGACGATCGGCATCTACGCGCAAAGCTGGCATATGGGCGCGGCGCGCCGTCCCTCGCTGACAGAAACAGTCTTGGACTGGCGCGCCATCTGGGCGGCACCGACTGACCCGAAAGTCCTGCCGCTGCCGCACCCGTCCTGGCGCAACACCGGCTGGCTGAAGCGCAATCCATGGTTTGACATGGATTTGCTGCCATTTCTAAGATCGGAAATCCGCTATCGCATCGGCTAGGCATTCAGCAAGAAATCACTCGCTTTCGCGCTATCCGACAGAATTTCTTTCTTGTAAAAGGCCATGACAAGAGGGAATATGGTAATCTATTCCTCGAAGCGCGCAGCGCATGAGGGGACGCGCTTTAAATTCTTGTTTTTATGCATATCGTTGTGCCAAAGCCGCTGCGCACTTTGGACGACTTGCATCAGGGGGAGCACCCAATGGACCGCCTCGATAGAAAAATCCTCCGCCTCCTGCAGGAGGATGCGACGCTTGCGGTCGCCGACGTCGCCAAGAAGGTCGGCCTGTCGACGACGCCGTGCTGGCGGCGCATCCAGAAGCTCGAGGAAGAGGGCGTCATCAAGCGGCGCGTCGCCATCCTCGACCATGAAAAGGTCAATGTGCGGGTCACGGTGTTTGTGTCGATCCGCACCAATTCGCACAGCCATGAATGGCTGCGGCGCTTTTCGGAGGTCATCCAGGAATTTCCCGAAGTGGTCGAATTCTACCGCATGAGCGGCGATGTCGACTATCTCTTGCGCGTCGTGGTGCCCGACATCGCCGCCTACGACGCCTTCTACAAGCGGCTGATCGCCAAGATCGAGATCCGCGACGTGTCGTCTTCCTTCGCCATGGAGCAGATCAAATACACCACCGAGATGCCGCTGGATTACATGGTGCTCGACAAGGAGTCCGGCGCCAACGCCGCTTGAGATTCTTCTGCTTAGTTCTTCTTTTTGTTGAGGAAAGTCCAGGGCGAGTTGACCGGCAGCGTGATCGTGTCCGGCACGGTGTCGACGTTGACCACCTCGGCCTTGCGCACAGTGTAGCCCGACTGGATGACACTGACGCCGTCAAGGATGAAAAGCTGGCTCTTCTCCATGCCTGGCTCTAGTGCGCCAGTTATCGAAACCGCCTGGTAGGCCTCGGACATCCGGTAGGGCTGCGCAGGCGTAACGAGGACGATCTGGTTGGGCGGCGGCGTCGGCATATGGCTGCAGGCCCCTGTCCAGGGCACCAGCAGGAATTGATAGACGAGATCACCGTCGCGATCGACCGGCAGTGCGTAGCCCGCGAGCTGCACGGTCTGGTCCTGCAAATCGTGAGAGAGCGTTTCGCCATGATCCGGCATTTTGGCCGCGATCATTGGCAGTCCGACGCTTTCGGCGGCTGCCTGGGTCGCTGGGCGCAGATCCTTCCAGAAAATGTGCATGGTCCCAGCGGAAGCGCTTGCCGCGATGGCGGACGCCAACAAGGCAGTCGCCAAGACCGCGCCTGATTTAAAACGGTTGCTCATCGCTGCTCCGCTGTTGAGCCTTGATCTGCGGACATCAAGTAAAGCTGCCGCTGTCCACTGGTCAACGCTCAAGCCGCATCACATGCCGGCGCGAGCCGGCTATGCCAATCTCGCGAAAGCCACGGGCGACGAACATGCCGCGAAACCCCATGAAGCTGTAGCTCGGCGAAGCATCGTCGACCGGATAGGCTTCGATCATCCTGGCGCCTTTGGCAACGGCGTGATCGATGGCCGCGTCGAGCAATGCGCTTGCCAGCCCGCCACCGCGCAGCGCTCTCGGTACATAGAAGCAGACGATCGACCAGATGCCCATCTCGCTATCGTCCTGCTGCCGCGACAGCCTGCGGTAGGTCTCGCGCGGCGCGACCGAGCACCAGCCGACGGTCCGGCCATCGATCTGGGCGACAATGCCGACCGGCGTGCCAGCCTCGATCAGCGCCATCATCGCGCGTTTCTTCTCGTCGTCCTCGACATGCTCGCGGCGGTCGAGGTTGCGCCAGGCCATGCACCAGCAATATTTCGGCCCGCCGGGTTGCTCGAACAGGTTTTCGAAATCAGCGCGCGTCGATTGCGTCACCTCCGTGAAGCGCACTTTGCTCAGGTCAAGCTTTTCTGGCGGCGAGCCGTTCGAGCGTCTTGGCATCGGAAAGTTCCTTCACGGCGTCCTTGCCGATCCAGCGCGCAGTCCTGTCTGTCGAGGCCGCTAGTTTTTGCGCCAGGGCAAGGGCAGGGCCGTGCAAATTCATCGATCGTTTGCCGATCGAACGAAGCGCCCAGTTCACCGCCTTCTTCACAAAATTGCGGCCGTCGATCGCATGCGCTTCGATGATCGACAGGAATTCGAGGAAGGTCGCCTCGGGTTCCTTCTTCCGGTGGACCACCGACCAAGCCATCATCGCAAACGCCGTGCGCCGAACGAATTCCCGTTCGTCGACCGCGAATTCGGCGATCAGTTCCCTCCAGCAATCCGTATCGACAAAGAGATCGGAGACCCCGTCGACGATATCCCACGAGTCGAAAGTCGCCGCCCATCGTCTTGCATCCGCGGCGGAGAACCGCTCTGGATCGGCGGTCACGGAGGCGATGAACTGCGCCTCCATGATGCCTGTCTGCCAAAGCTCGAAGGCACGGTCATGGTTGCGCTTGATCTTCTTGGCAATCTGCCGCTGCACGCCATGCGAGATACCGAGCGCACGTTCGATCTTGATGCCGTAGCGCAGCATGCCAAGGCGATTTTCCTCCGAGGCGATCGAGCGCAGATGAGCGACGATTTCGTCGGCGCTGGATTGAGGCGAAAGCTCGGCCACGGTGAAATCCTATTTCTCCAGCCGCGCCAGCAGCGAGGACGTGTCCCAGCGCTTGCCGCCCATCGCCTGCACGTCCTTGTAAAACTGGTCGACAAGTGCCGTCACCGGCAGTTTGGCGCCGTTGCGGTCGGCCTCGGCGAGGCAGATGCCAAGATCCTTGCGCATCCAGTCGACGGCGAAGCCGAAATCATATTTGCCGGCATTCATCGTCTTGTGGCGGTTCTCCATCTGCCAGGAACCGGCCGCGCCCTTGGAAATCACCTCGATCACCTTTTCGATGTCGAGCCCGGCCTGCTTGCCGAAATGGATACCTTCGGCCAGTCCCTGAACGAGGCCGGCGATGCAGATCTGGTTGATCATCTTGGTGAGCTGGCCAGCCCCTGCCGGTCCCATCAACCCGACCATGCGGGCATAAGCATCTATGACCGGCTTGGCCCTGTCGAAGGCGTCTGGCTCGCCGCCGACCATCACGGTCAGCACGCCGTTCTCAGCGCCTGCCTGACCGCCGGAGACCGGAGCGTCGAGGGACGAAAACCCGAGCGCTTGCGCCTGCTGCGCCAGTTCGCGCGCGACCTCGGCCGATGCCGTGGTGTTGTCGACGAAGATGGCGCCCTTCTTCACTGAATTGAAGGCGCCTCCGGCGCCGGTCGTCACCGAGCGCAGATCGTCGTCATTGCCGACGCAGGAAAAAACGAAGTCCTTGCCCTCGGCCGCCTCTGCCGGCGTCACGGCGAAGCTGCCGCCATGCTGGGCAACCCACTGCTCGGCCTTGGCCCTGGTGCGGTTGTAGACAGTGACGTCGTGACCGCCCTTGTTCTTGAGATGCCCGGCCATCGGATAACCCATGACGCCAAGACCGAGAAATGCCACCGAAGCCATGTTTTCGAATCCCTTAGAAACCTGCTTTGCGGCCTTCTTATCGGATCAGGCAAGGGGATGGGAGTCAGCGGTGCAGATGGATGGTGATACGCCGTTCGATCCACTCGACGCCGTGGCGCAATGTTTCGACGATGACCAGATAGATGATCGCCGCCCAGATATACGACTGAAAGTCGAAGGTGCGCGCATAAGTGAGCCGGGTGATGCCCATCAAATCGTAGACCGTGATGATGGCGACGATTGCCGAGCCCTTGATCATCAGGATGATCTCGTTGCCATAAGGGCGCAGCGCCACAATCAGCGCCTGCGGCAGGATGATTTTCCACATCGTCTGCAGTTTGTGCAGGCCGAGCGAGGCGGCACCTTCCCATTGGCCCCTTGGCACGCTCTCGATCGCGCCACGCAAAATCTCGGCCTGGTAGGCGGCCGTATTCAGCGAAAAGGCGAAGATCGCGCAGTTGAACGCTTCGCGGAAGAAGCCCCACAGGCCGACCATCTCGAGCTCCGGTCGGAAGGAGCCGACCCCGTAGTAGACCAGGAAGGTCTGCGCCAACAGCGGCGTGCCGCGAAAGAAATAGACATAGGCATAGGCGAACCCCGAAAGGATCGGATTGTTCGACATACGTGCATAGGCGATCGGCACCGACAGGATCGCACCAAGCACAATCGAGATGGCAACCAGCAGCAGGGTGATGCCAAGGCCGGATATGTAGCCGGGTGCATATTTCTGGAAGAACTCCGGGTTCCACGCAGTGACCAGGTAGACGACCACGCCAATGCCGAGAGCGATCCACAGGCCGACCAGGACATGGCCGAGGATGCGTTGGCGCGACCAGCCGCGTGCGGGCGGCGGCGGCCGGTCAACCTTCAGCGTGTCGGTGGCCAGGCTCATCTCTTGACCTCGCTGCCGCCAACCGCTCGTTCGATCGCATTGATGCCGAAGGAGGAGACGATCGCTAGCAGGAGATAGATCAGGCCGGCAAAACCGTAAAACAGGAAGGCGTGCTTGGTGACGCGAGCGGCAACCCCGCTCTGCCGGAGGATCTCGTTGAGGCCGACGGCCGAGACGAGCGCGGTGTCCTTGAGCAGGATCAGCCAAAGATTGGCAAGTCCGGGCAATGCGATGCGGATTAACTGCGGCAGTACGATCAGCCGCATCGTCTGGCCGCTGGACAGGCCAACCGAATAGCCTCCCTCATATTGCCCTTTTGGAATCGCGCGGAAGGCGGATAAAAACACCTCGCTGGAATAAGAGGAGAAGATGAAGCACAGCGCGATCATCCCGGCGACGAAGCTGTTGACGTCGGCCGATGTCCCGGGGCTCACCAGCCGGACAATGTATTGCAGGATTAATGGGATGCCGAAGAAGATCAGAAACAGCGTGAGCAGCTCGGGTATTCCGCGAAAGATCGTGGTGTAGATGTTCCCGGCCAGTCTCAGCGACGGCTCTTCCGACTGTTTGGCCAGCGCCACGAAAAAGCCGAGCGTCAGCCCGAAGGGCAGCGTGGCCAGCGCAAGACATACTGTGACAAACACACCCGCGGCGATGTCGTCGAGCCAGCCTTCGGGTCCCCAACTGAGAAGCGTCAGTGCGCTCTGCATCCGCCTGCCTGTTCTCCTTAAGGCTCGTTGAGACCCGTACCGCATCACCCCTCGTGCGCGGCATCCTTATAAGAACGGCGGGAATCTCCCGCCGTTCACGTTGTCCTATGTCGGTCGATCAGGACTCGCCGCCGTAAACGTCATATTTGAAGTATTTATCGTTGATTTCCTTGTACTTTCCGTTTGCGCGGATCGCGTCGATCGCCGCATTGAACTGGTTGACCAGGTCGGTCTCGCCTTTGCGCACGGCAATGCCGGCGCCCGGACCGTGGATTTCGATGACGGGCTTGATTGTGCCGACCAGCTTGCAGCAGGCGCCGTCCGGCGAATCCAGCCATTGCTGCAGCACGACGATGTCGTCATTGGCGGCATCGAGCCGGCCATTGGCCAGATCGAGCTGGTATTCCTGCGCGGTCGGATACGGCTTGACGGTGCTGTCGGTGTACGTCTTGGTCGAATAGTTGAAATGCGTGGTGGATGCCTGCACGCCGATCGTCTTGCCGGCCAAATCTTCCTTGGTGACACCCTTGATATCAGTGTCCTTAGGCGCGGCGATTGCCGGCGGCGTATTGTAATATTTGTGGGTGAAGTCGACCTTCTCGGCGCGTTCCGGGGTGATCGACATAGACGCGACAATGGCGTCGAACTTGCCTGCCTGAAGGGCTGGAATGATGCCGTCCCAGTCCTGCGCGACAAAAGTGCACTTCACCTTCATCTCGTCGCACAGTGCCTTGGCGATATCGATATCGAAGCCCACGAGCTGGCCGTCGGCGGTGAGGTTGTTGAATGGCGGATACGCTCCTTCGGTGCCGATCCTCAAGGTTTTTTCCTGGGCCTGGGCAACGCCAAGCGTCAGCAGCGCAGCCGATGCGGCGAGCGCGATACGCAGTGCAATACGCATAATGGTCCTCTCTGTTGGTCCCGGCCGTCGTTCCCGAACGGCTCTGTGGGCGGTGCTTTTGACCGCCCGCTGGCGCGATACTCCCATTCTTTCCCAAGAAAAAGCAACTGCAAAACCGCCGCTTGAGGGAAGGTCATGTTCAGAAAACGGTGACGCTGGGTCAAACGCCTAAATGGAGAGAAAGTGGCGGGAAGCTCCCCGCGGCCGCAGTCTCAGCGCGTCAGGCCGGTGGCGCGTTCGATGAAGTCGGCTATCGAATTCGTGTCGTCGAGATCGAAGACCGGCAAGTCTTCGCCGACAATGGGAAAGTCGGAGGCGACGGCGATAATGTGTGGATCGCCTGCCGAGAGCGGTGTCCGGTCCTTGGCCTCGAGCCGTCGCGTCTCGATTTTCTTGTGCGCCTCGCGCTTGTAGCCCTCGACCAGCACGATGTCGGAGGGTGCCAGCCGTGACAGGATCGCCTCCAGCGTCGGCTCGTCCTCGCCACGCAATTCGTGCATCAGCGCCCAGCGCCTGCCCGACACGATCGCCACCTCCATCGCTCCCGCCTGGCGGTGGCGAAAGCTATCCGCTCCAGGTTTGTCGATGTCGAAATCATGATGGGCGTGTTTTACAGTCGACACTTTCCAGCTGCGCCGGACGAGTTCGGCTACCAGCTTTTCGGTCAATGTCGTCTTGCCGGAGTTCTTCCAGCCAGTGATGCCGAAGATACGTCTGTTCATGGCTCGATGCTCTGCAACAGATGCGCGGCCCGGGCAAGGTCGTCGGGAGTGTTGATGTTGAAGAAGGGATCGATCTCGGCCCCTCTGGATTTCAGGATGGGAAAATCCACTTCGACAAAACCGTGCCGGTCGATGAACGCCGAAACGCGCCGGTTGTCTTCCTCGACGAGAAATTGGCGCAAGGCCTGGTCGAGCCCCAGCGGCCAGAGCGCAAACGTCGGATGCCGTTTGCCGCCGGAACAGGCAACGGCGATCGAGCCCGGGCGTGCATAGGCTGCCGCGAGCAGCCGCTCGACCATATCCTTGGGCAGGAAAGGCGTATCGCCTGCAGCCGTGACCAGCGCCTGGCAAGTGGTGTCGGAAGCCCATTCGAGGCCGGTCAGGATCCCGGCAAGCGGCCCGGCATAACCCTTGACGGTGTCGGCAAGCACGGGAAGCCCCGTCGCGGCAAACCGTGCCGGATCGCCATTGGCGTTGAGCGCCAGCGGGCCGACCTGCGGGCCAAGGCGCGAAACGACACGGTCGAGCAGGGTCCCATCGCCAAGCGCAAGCAGCGTCTTGTCGCCGCCGCCCATCCGGCTCGACCGGCCGCCGGCCAGAATGATCCCTGCGATATCTCGGCCCATCGTTTGCTGCTAGACCCTATGACCAAAATCAAGTTTTCAAATCAGACGGTCGTCAACGGTCGCGCCTATATGCCGTCCGGCGCCATGTCCGGTCCAGCGCTTTCGGCAGCTGTCTTTCGCCGGCCGACGATCCGTTCGCGGTAGAGCGCATAGAGGCCTGAGGCGATGATGATCGTGGCACCGACGATCATCGGCAGATCGGGGACATCGCCGAAGATCGTGAAGCCAAGCAGGATCGACCAGAGCAGGGCGGTGTAGCGGAACGGCGCGATGAAGGAGATATCGCCCACCCGCATCGCCATGATGATGAACTGGTAGCCAATGAGCACGAGCACCGCCGCCAGCGCCAGGAATGCCGTGCTTTTTCCCGTCATCGGCGTCCAACCGCCCATCGGCGAAAGCAATGCTGCGCCCAGAACGGTCATGGCAAGAGCGGTGGCGGTCGACACCAGCAATGTCGGAATTGCCTGCGGAATCCGCTTGGTGGCGAGGTCGCGCACCGCGCAGCATGCCACGCTAGCCAGTGCCAGCAGAGAAAACATGCTGAACCCTTCGAAGCCCGGCCGCACAATGATCAGCACGCCGGCAAAACCGACGGCAATGGCCAGCCAGCGCCGCCAGCCGACGCCCTCGTTGAACACAAGCGCGGCGCCCATCGTCACAGCCAGCGGCAGCGCCTGCAGCACGGCGGACACATTGGCGATCGGAAGATGTGCCAGAGCAACCAGGAACGACACCGTGGCGCCGGCCTCGCTGGCGACGCGCAGCGCAACTGTCGGCTGCAGCATCGAGCCAGGCCGGGCAAGCGCGCCGCGTTGCCACGCAAGCAGGGCAACGAAAAGCGAAGCGAAGGCGCCGCGGATCAGCATGACCTGCGCCATGTTCATCGACTCCGACGAGAATTTGGTGATTGCATCGTTGAGGGTGAAGCCAATCATGGCCACCATCATGAACAACGCGCCGCGCAGATTTGGCGAAAGAGGCAAGGCGATTACCGGGTGAGTCCTGCAGCAAGCGTCTAGCAGGCACCCGCAAAACAGCAACGTCAAAGGGCTGGGCCACAGCCTTTCTGTGGCCCGTGACATCTACCTCGCAAGAGCGGCAGGCTTATTTGCGCGTCAGCACCTCGGTGCCGTTGCCTTCCTTGCCGGCAATCGTCCACAGGCCATGCAGCGAGCCGTCTTCCTGCACCTTGTAGACGACAAGGCCAACCGCCTTGCCCATGACATAGCCGGCGGAGAAGGCATCGTCGTTGCGCATGCAGATGCCGTCCGAGGACGAGCCGCCTGTCTCCCAATGGATCGTGCAGGTAGTCTCGCTGGTCAGCGTGATCGTCGCGTCGCCACCATAGGACGATCCATCGAAGTTGGTGCCGGCCACGGCATAGGTGCCGCCGATCGACTGGGCCGCCGCGGGCAGGGCCGCGAAGCTGAGCAATGCAACAGAAAGAATGAGTTTGTGCATATCGTATTCCCCCACTGGGCGAAGAACCGCTCCAGAGCAGAGGCTAGGCCCGAACGGGCTTGCGGTAAATCCGGTAACCGTTTGCGGACAAGACCTTTTCTGGGTGTGATCCCGAAATGTGCCGTTCCAAAGGATGGGTTCGGAGGGCAAATCGATCACACTGCGGCTCGAGGAAAATTTTTCGACGAGATCAAATTTGCTCGGCAAGATTCACCAAATTGGTCATTGTAGGCTTCTGATCTTGTCTGGGGAGGTGGTCCATGATGAATGCACGAGGCAATGCGGACATGCTTGGCACAGGCAGCAGGCGGCACGTTTCGTCGGCTTCCCGGTTCTCTTCTGCACTGGCGGTTATCCTCATGGCGATGGCGCCTGCCTTCGCCGAGAACGGCGCTTCGGCGTCGGCAGTCGAACGGATGTCCACGCCGGGTCACGAAGCGGATGAACTCGCTCGCCGCGTCGGGAAATGGTCCGTCGTCAACACGATCTGGCCAACGCCCGGCGCCCAGCCGATTGTGATGACCGGGCTGGTGGCCGAGCGTACGATGATCGGCCCCTTCATGCAGGAGGTGATGCGACCGGCGCCCGGGTCGAAAATCCCAGACTTCCAGCGGATAGCCTATTTGAGCTATGACCGCGTGGAGGGCCGCTGGAAGTATGTCTCGATGGATACCCGTTTCCCGGCAGGGATCATGCCCGCCTGGAGTTTTGGTGGCGAGGAGGACGGCAAGATTTCGCTGCTTTTCGAGCCGCTTGGTTTCGTCGGCTTCGGGCCCGAGGTCGAAGGGCGGTTCACTGCCTCCGATTTCGTCATTTCCAGGGACGGCGACAATCACGAAGTGGCCGAGCAGCATTTCCTTCAGGCCAATGGCAGCGGCAAGAAATGGCTTGCCGTACGATACGACTACACGCGTCAACCGTGACTCGTTAGCAAAAACAACGGGTTGCGAATATGTTCCGAGGTCGCCGGATGCTCACGGTCCCCTGAGGCTGCCGGCGATCGCTCCGATAAGCGGGTCGTATTTCGATTTCAAGGCTGGCGGATAGTCGATCCAGACCGTACGGATGACACCGTCTTTTCCGAACAGGCGGCGTTCGTAGAAGATGTTCTCGCCTTTGATGCCCGACAGCACCGCCCAGTCCTTGCCGGTCTTGCTGTAGGTAATCTTGTAGCCAGGTTCCTTGCTGCCCCTCTGGGCGGAGACGAAGGCTGTCGGAGTTTCATCATCGATATTGAGGATGCCTGAACAGATCAGGCTGGCGCCATCAGCCGTGAGCCATTGTTGTCCATCGCCATTGTCCGGCTCAGGCTGGCGAAGAGTGAAGATCTCATCCGGAAAGGTGCAGACGGTACCGAAGCGCTCGTTCGTATAGGTGAGTGGCGCGGCAACTGCCATGGTCCCCGCCATCACTCCGAAAAACGTCGGGATTGCAAAAAGCCGCTGCATGAGCCTTGCCTCGAAGCCGATGCCAAGGCGATTATTCTTGCACGAAATCGGTGACAAATCAGCCGCCGGTGACGCTCATATGCCGCGACACCGATGGGCGGTTGGTGCGGCGATCAATGATGAAGTCGTGGCCTTTCGGCTTGCGGCCGATTGCTTCGTCGATGGCGTCGGCGACCAGCTCGTTGCCTTCGGACGCACGCAGTGGCACGCGCAGGTCGGCTGCATCTTCCTGGCCGAGGCACATGTAAAGCGTGCCGGTGCAGGTCAGCCGGACCCGGTTGCAGCTTTCGCAGAAATTATGCGTCATCGGCGTGATGAAGCCGAGCCGCCCGCCGGTCTCGGCGACGTGGACATAGCGGGCCGGGCCACCGGTCTTATAGGGAATATCGCTCAGCGAGAACTGGCGCTCGAGTGCTGCGCGCAGCAGCGACAGCGGCAAATACTGGTCGGTGCGGTCGGCGTCGATCTCGCCCATCGGCATTGTTTCGATGACCGTCAGATCCATGCCGCGGCCATGCGCCCAGCGCAGCATTTCCGGCAATTCGGCGTCATTGAAGTCCTTCAAGGCCACCGCATTGAGTTTTACCTTCAGCCCCGCCGCCTGCGCCGCGTCGATGCCGTCCATGACCTTATCCAGATTGCCCCAGCGGGTGATCTGGCGGAATTTGTCGGCATCGAGGGTGTCGAGCGAGACGTTGATGCGTTTGACGCCGCAGTCGGCGAGCTCGGCGGCAAAGCGTGAAAGCTGCGATCCGTTGGTGGTCAGCGTCAGCTCTTCCAGCGCACCGCTCTCGAGATGCCGCGAAAGCTGGCGCACCAGATGCATGATGTTCTTGCGCACCAGCGGCTCACCGCCGGTGAGGCGGAGCTTGCGCACGCCCTTTTCGATGAAGACCGTGCAAAGCCGGTCGAGCTCTTCCAGCGACAGCAGGTCCTTCTTGGGCAGGAACGTCATGTCCTCGGCCATGCAATAGGTGCAGCGGAAATCGCAGCGGTCGGTGACCGACACGCGCAGGTAGGTGATCGTGCGACCGAAAGGATCGATCATATCCATGCTTATGCGCTTCCCGTGGCCGTGAACGGCTTCGTTATATATGGCTATGTGATGCGAGCCAACTTGCCATTCAAGATAGAAGCTCGCGATCTGCGGTAACACCCCGACGCCGACAGATCATGTCGGAACTTTCCATGCGGCCTTTTCCCTCAACGCGAAGCGGCGTAGGGAAGGCTGTCTTCCGCAGGATCCACCAGCATGACAGCGCCAAAGGAACTCAGGGTCTCGAAGGACCGCAAGCTGCTTTCCGTCACCTTTCCGGGCCATCAGCCGTTCGAATTGCCAGCCGAGCTGCTGCGTGTTGCCTCGCCGTCGGCCGAGGTGCAGGGCCATTCGCCCGAACAGCGCGTCACCGTTCCCGGCAAGCGCAATGTAGCGATCCTTAAGATCGAGCCGGTCGGCAACTATGCCGTGCGCATCACCTTCGACGATTTCCACGACACCGGCATCTTCACCTGGAATTACCTGCATACGCTGGGTCATGAGAAGGATGCACGCTGGGCCGCCTATCTCGCCGAGCTGGAAGAGAAGGGGCTGAGCCGCGACCGCTGACTGATTTCGCGGGACGCTCCGGTCAACGCAGCATCGCCAGTATCTCGCTGGTGTCGTGATAAAACGGCGTGCCTTCGATCAGCCGGTCATCCTTGAAGCGCAAGACTTCGGCAAACGGCTGCTTGATGGTTGCACCATTGGCCCGCGATGTCAGCGAAAGCGTGCAGCTCATGAACACCATGTCATCGTTTTGGGCGACCTGGAGGTCCTCCACCGCCACGTCGCTCCAGATTTCCCGCATCTTGCGGAAAAGGGCGCCAACGCCGTCGAGGCCGTTCCAGTCACCGGCATAGGGTAGGGAGCGAGGCTCATGCACGACAATCTCGACATGAAATGCGCTTGCAAGCATATCGAGGCTCTCCGACCCTGATTGCAGGAAACGCATTTCAACATTGAACATGTTTTCAATAAGTTCCATGGCGGTGCGTCGCCGGCCGAGCGGTTTCTCCATTTTTGACCTCCGTTTCTGTCAGCACGAAAGCGGTTTGCGCTTGTTCGCGGTCCCTCGACACCCGTTTCCTGATGACCGACAAACGGGCATCGTGTCGTGAAAATGTCATGCGTCTGGAGTAGCGCCGGCAAAGGTTTGGAGACGAAAACATGTCCGTGATCACCAGCATCGAACAACTCGAAGCGCTCTATGGCCTGCCTCGCGAGGCGTCGGTGGTCAAGGAGCTCGACCAGCTGATTCCCGAATACGAAGCCTTCATCGAAGCTTCGCCGTTTGCTGCGCTCGCAACCTGCGGGCCTGAAGGGCTGGATTGCTCGCCGCGCGGCGATCTCGCCGGCTTCGTCCGCATCCACGATCCGAAAACGCTGATGATGCCGGACCGGCGCGGCAACAACCGTGCCGATTCGCTGAGGAACATCCTTCGCGATCCGCGCGTCGCGCTTCTGTTTCTGGTGCCGGGCTCCGGCACGACGCTGCGCGTCAATGGCCGCGCCCGCATCACCACCGATCCCGCGCTCTGCGCCTCGTTCGCAGTCGAGGGCAAGCCGGCGCGCTCGGTGACGGTCGTCGAGGTCGATGCGGTCTATTTCCAGTGCGCCCGCGCCATTCACCGATCGGAACTGTGGAATCCGGCAAGGCATGTCGACCCAAGATCGCTGCCGACCGCCGGCCAAATCCTGGAAATCACCAGCCGCAAGAACATCGACGGCGAGGTCTACGACAGGGAATGGCCGGAGCGCGCGAAAAAATCGATGTGGTGAAGAAATTTGGTGGTGAGGGAATTTGGTGGTGAAGCACTGGGCCGTCAGGCGGTCTTCAACACCTCGGCAATCTTGCGCATCTGTTCGCCGATCATGTCGCATTGTTCCGGCGTCGACTGGCTCATCGCCTTTTCGATCAGCGTCATGTGGACCTTCAGGGCCTGCATCAGCAGTGCTTCGCCTGCCTCAGTCAACGTCAGCCGCAGCACGCGCTTGTCCTTCTCGTCGCTCTCGCGGCGCAGTAGGCCGCGGGTCTCCAACTGCGGCAAAAGCATGGTGATGTTGGAGCGGCCGACCAGCAGGCGGCGAGCGAGGTCGTGCTGCGACATGCCGGGATGGCGGTAGAGGTTCATCAGCACGTCCAGCTGCGCCGGCTTCAGGTCGAGCGGCGCCAGCTTCACCGCCAAGGTGCGTTCCACCACGTGGCAGGCGCGCGCCACCGCAACCCAGTTGCGAAAACGCGGGTTGTCCCAGGGCAGGTCTTGCTTAATGTTCATGTTTGAACTATTATGTTCATGCTTGAACCAATGGATGGATCGCCACTATGGCATCATTTGGACTGAAGGTCATCCGCGGCACGTTCGGCGTGGCCGAGCATGTGGCGCCGCGACTCACCGGGCGCGCTGCATTCGAGCTGTTCTGCCGCACGCCGCACGAAAAGAGCTTGAGCCATGGTGAGCGCCGCGCAATCGATCGCGCCGCCGATTTCATGACCGAAGCGCGCCATCACCGGCTAAAGACCAGAACCGGCTGCGTCATGGTGCATGAATTCCGGCCCGAGCCGGGCAGGGCGGCTGCAGGCACCGTGCTCGTCATCCATGGCTGGCGTTCGCGTACCGAATACATGCGCACATTGATCGAAGCCTATCGCGATGCCGGCTACAAGGTGGTCTCGCTCGATTTGCCGGGCCACGGCCAGTCGCAGGGCCGCCGGCTGACCCTTGTCAGTGCGGTCGATGCAGCACGGGTTGCCGGCGAATGGTTCGGCCCATTTGCCGCCATCGCCGGCCATTCCTTTGGTGGTGCCGTCGCCGCCAATGCCGTCGCCGGTTCAATCAGAAATATCCCGCCGTTGACGGCCGGGCGGCTGGTGCTAATCGCTGCGCCGAGCTCGCTTCCTGCGATCTTTGCCGATTTCAGCCGCATGCTGAATGTCGGCTCGCGCTCGCAGGTCGCCATGGCCGACCGGGTCGAGCGCATCGCCGGCCGGCCGCTGCACGAATTCACCGGTGACCGCCAACTGGCAAGCGCGCCGCTGCCGACGCTGGTGATCCACGCGCCGGACGACCGCGAAGTGTCCGCCGATCATGCAAGGCTCTACGCGCGTGCCGGCGACCATGTGCGGCTGTACTGGGCCGACGGGCTCGGCCACCGCCGCATTCTTGCGGACAAGGGTGTGGTGGAGCGCGCCGTTGGCTTCGTTGCCGGCAGGCTGGAGCCGTCTCTGCAGTGACCTGAATGTCTGTTCTTGTCTGCCGGGTTCGACCGTCACGCCGCCCCGGTGCTGGCCATCGCTATCCAAGCCGCCATTGCCCCGGCCACCGTCTCCAGAAGAGCCGAGCGCGACGCGCCGTCGCGCGCCTGGATCGACATGCCGTGCTGTACGGTCGCATAGAAGGTCGCGGCCGTACCGCAGTCGAAATCGGCCGGCAACTCCCCCTCGGCCACGCCACGCTCGAGGCGTCTCAGCAAGGCTTCGCGGTTTTCGGCACGGCGACGGCGCAGATCATCGCAGATGGCGCCGCGGCTCGAGTCCTGGTGCAATGCGCCGAGCGCGATAAGGCAGCCTTGCGGACGGCCGGTCTGCGAATAGGCCCTGGCCGTCTGGCGCAGGAACCGCTCGACCGCCTGGCGCGCGGTCGGCGCCTTTTCCAGCGCAGACCAGATCTCGGTGCCTTCCACCTGCGTGTAAAGCTCGGTCGCCTCGAGGAACAGCGCTTCCTTGCTGCCAAAGGCTGCGTAGAGGCTGGGTGAGTTGATGCCCATTGCAGCGGTCAGGTCGCTTATCGACGCGCCCTCATAACCCTTGGCCCAAAACACTTCCATTGCCCGCCGCAAGGCGGCGGTTCGATCGAAGGTGCGGGGGCGGCCTCGTTCCGGCATGGTGTGCTTTCTGTGTTGATCGATACATAATTCAGTTGACGTGGTTCAGCAAGGCTGGCAGATATTTATGTATCAATCACTACAAAATGGAGAAGCAAATGTCATCCAGGAGCTTGAACGGCAAGGCCGCCCTCGTCACCGGCGGCAGCCGCGGCATTGGTGCGGCGATCGCACGAAGGCTCGCGGCCGACGGCGCGGGCGTGGCGATCACCTATGTGAATGGCGAGGAACGGGCGCGTTCGGTGGTCGGGGCAATCGAGGCGGCCGGCGGTCGGGCCTTCGCCATCAAGGCCGACAATCGCGATGCTGCCGCGATCGAGGCGGCAGTCAATGAGGCGGTAAAAGCCTTCGGACGGCTCGACATCCTCGTCAACAGTGCCGGCATCTGGCGCGCTGCGCCGATCCATGCCCTGTCGCTTGCCGACTTCGATGAGACGATGGAGGTAAACCTCAGAGCTCCGTTCGTCGCGGCCAAAGCGGCAGCAGCGCATATGGGCGAGGGTGGCCGGATCATCTCGATCGGCAGCAACCTGGCCGAACGTGCCACCGATGCCGGCCTGAGCGCCTATTCGGCCAGCAAGGCTGCCTTGGTTGGCCTGACCAAGGCCTTTGCACGCGATCTCGGTCCGCGCGGCATCACCGCCAATGTCGTCCATCCGGGGTCGACGGATACCGACATGAATCCAGCAGGCGGCCCGCACGCCGAGCATCAGCGCCAGAAGATGGCGACGCCTCGCTTCGGCACGGCCGACGAGATCGCCGGCATGGTCGCCTGGCTTGCCGGCCCCGAAGGGCGCTTCGTGACAGGCGCGGCATTGACCATCGACGGCGGCGCCAACGCTTGAGGCTTGGCTCGCGGGCACTACCATTGGTCGGGGGCGAAGGCGGATTGGCTTGACCCGTCACGATGTTGTGAAACCGTTCTGCAACAGACGTTCCGAAATTTATCGAAGCTTAACGAAATCAGTATGAATCAGTATAGTCACGCCTTACATCCGCCATGCGGTGGGCGAGACCGTGAAAGCGGTGCGGAACGGGATCCGGGTTCAACCGGAGCGGGTGATCCATGAAACTCCTTGGAAACAAAGCCACCGTGCTGCCGTTTGCGGTGGCCGTGGCAATGCTGGCCTTCGGCGCGCCGCAGGCTGAAGCACAAGGGTTCTTCGACATGCTTTTCGGCGGCGGCGTCAAGCACGCACCGCCGAAAGGTAACTTTCCCCCGCCACCGTCAAAATACAAGCCGAGGCCCAAGGCGCCGGCCGCTTCCGGTGGTGGCGGTGGTGGTGCGCAAATCAGCAGCCCGTCCTATTACACCTACAAGAGCGATCCGCTGGTGCGCGTCGATTTTTCGGCACTGTCGGCAGCGCCTGAACCGGCAACGCCGCAGGATGCTGCGTTCGAGCCGGCGGCCACCGGGGCTGCATTCCGCGAAGCCATTGCCGGGCTCGACGGCTATGACCTCTATGCCGAGAAGGACATCGCCAAGGCGCTGATCGCCTACTACTCAGCCAATCCGGATTTCATCTGGGTGACGGGAACCAGTCCCAGCAGCCGTGCGCAGGATGCGGTGCGGGTGCTGGGCGAAGCCGCGAGCTACGGCCTGACGCCCGCCGACTACACCGTCGAAATTCCGGCAGCAGGCACATCGGCGGGCGATGCCGATGAACGCCTGAAAGAGCTGGTCCGCTTCGAGATGGCGCTGTCGGCACGCGTCCTGCGCTACGCCCGTGACGCACAAAGCGGCCGCGTCGATCCCAACCGCATGACCGGCTACTACGATTTTCCGCCGAAGCCGCTCGACATGGAAGGGGTGCTGAAGACGCTGGCCCATACCCAGCAAGCTCGCACCTACCTCGAATCGCGGCATCCACAGAACGCCGAGTATCAGGCGCTGCGCGTCGAACTGGAAGCGCTCCAGGCCAGCGCCGAAGACGAAATCACCATCGATCCCAATCTGCTGCTGAAGCCGGGGCAGACCAGCCCCGAGCTGCCGAAGCTTTTGACAAAGATCGCGCGCAATCTCGATGACGAGATGGGCGGCGCCTATGGCGAGGTCCTGGCGAGGCTCGCCACCAGCGAGGTCTACGATCCGGAGCTGGTGCCGGTGATCAAGGCGGTGCAGAAACGGGCCGGCATGAAAGGCGACGGCGTCATTGGCCCACGTACCGTTGCATCGTTGGCCGGAACGTCCAAGGCCGATAAGGTTCAGAAGGTTCGGGTTGCGCTCGAAGAGTTGCGCTGGCTGCCTTCCGACCTCGGCAGCCCGCGCGTCTTCATCAACCAGCCGGCTTTCACCGCGAGTTATATCGACGATGGCGAGGAGAAGCTGAAGACCCGCGCAGTCGTCGGCAGGCCCACCAACCAGACTGCTTTCTTCTATGACCAGATCGAGCAGGTCGACTTCCACCCCTATTGGGGCGTGCCGCAGTCGATCCTGGTCAATGAGATGCTGCCGCGGCTGCGCCGGGATCCGGGCTATCTCGACCGCGCCGGCTATGAGGTGGTCAATGCGCGCGGCAAGCGCATTCCCTCCTCCTCGGTCAATTGGGGCGCCTATGGCGCGAAGATACCCTACGGCGTGCGCCAGCTGCCGAGCGAGGCCAATGCGCTGGGCGAGTTGAAGATATTGTTCCCCAACAAGCACGCCATCTACATGCATGACACGCCGCAGAAGTCGTTTTTCCAGCGCGACATGCGCGCGCTCAGCCATGGCTGCGTGCGCTTGCAGGATCCGCGCGGTATGGCGGCTGCCGTGCTCGGCACCTCGGTCGACTACATCGAGGACAGACTGAAGCTCGGACATTCGACCGAAGACGTGACACGCAAGATCCCGGTCTATGTCGCCTATTTCACCGCATGGCCGGACCTGTCCGGCAATGTCGAATATTTCAACGACGTCTACGGCCGCGACACAAGGCTGCAGCAGGCGCTCGACAGCACGGAAGCGGTGCGTTCGCCGGCAAGTTGAGGAATGCGGGTCTAGCGCTGAAAGAGCGGACGCCGGAAGCCGGCGTCGCGCCCGGCGATCAGCCAATACACCAGGCCAGCGACAACGCCTGCTGCGGCAATGATACCGATATCGGCCCAGCGCTCCGGGTTCGTGTCGTCTGGTACACTGGGCCAGATCAGGGCGAAGCCGCCAACCGCAGCCGCGGCGCCGAAGATCATATGCAGCCAAAAACTGCGCAGCGAGAAAAACTCGGCAATCAGTGCGAAGATCAGCGTCTGCAAGGCAGTCAGCACGATCGTCAGAAAATAGATGAACATGCCGAGCGGCGGCAACAGCGGCACCGCAACGGGGGTGACACCCATGACGTCGAAATAATTCGGCGCATTTGGCAGCGAGCTCAGCCCGCCATAGATCGCCGCCACCGCGATCAGCCCAACCAGTACCGCTATGAAATAACCCGCGAGCATCATCAGAAAGCGTTTCAATACGTGCTTTACCGTCGCCATGCCCACCCCCGCGCGCAATGATAGCACTCAGTCAGCCATCAAAGTCATATCTGCGCAAGGGTGTGTCGAAGGCCGGGGGCCTTCGAGGCGCGCCATTTTTTAGAATCTGGACCGTTTGCGGGACAGCTTCATTTCGGCGCGGCTGTCACCGGATCATAGGTGATTTCGACTTTGGCCTTGTCGTTCGTGTAATAAATGACGGTGTAGGCGCCGCTGTCCCAATCGATTTCCTTGATGTAGCGGAAGTCGTCGCGCTGCTCGACTTTGGCAATGATTTCCGACAGCTTCTTGGCATTCTGCGCCGGCACCGGATTGTCGTCCGCGGCAAAGGCCGATCCGCCGACAAGCAGCACGGCGGCCGCCAAAACAAGTCTGGACATGGCTTTCCCTCACATCTCGATCAGCAGAAACTCGTTTCCATGCAGGTTTGTTCCGGGATCGCGGAGCGTTGCGCTACAAGGAGGCACCGTCCGTACCTGATTTATGGCCGCCGAAAAAAGGCGACTGCTTAAAATCATGATGCGTCGCCTCAACATCGCGGCCATAACAGTGCCGACGGCCACTCGGGGGTCTACATGCAAATGCGTCATGCCATCATATTTGTACTTTCCATACTTTCCATACTTTCCATCCCGTCCGTTTCGATGCCTGTGCAGAAAGCCGAGGCGCTGGAACCTGAACGCTATACGGTCTATTGCGCCGACGACCGCATCGAGGTTTCGTTCTGGGATATCGAGCAGATGAAGGTGCGGGCCGGCTCCAACGTTTGCCAGTTCCAAAGCTATACGAGCTACAGCAGCGCCTTGAATTTCGCCCAAAAGAATTTTGGGGGCGAGGGGCGACCTGCAGCTGCTAGTGGTAAAAATCTGACGCTTGGTGCCCAATGCGGATTATCTGTTCCGACCCTTTCCGGTCGTACAGACGTGGCAATGTTACGGCGTCAGTTGACCCGTTCCGTTCATTGGCCATCTTGCAACCCTTTGAAATCTGGCGCTAGATGGGACATGGGACCATTACTGCGCGAGGTCTCTATGGCAAACACAGAAGAAGGAACGCGCGTAGCAGGAGTTTGGCTTGCGATCGCCTCTATCCTGCTGGCAGGCGCGCTGGTCGGCCATGGGCCGATCGATCCCGATATGGGTCGCCAGATGGGAGTCATCACCGACGACCCTGTCCGATGGGCGATCATCCATTGGGTTTCCGCGGTAGCGCTATCACTGTTCGTCCTGACAGGTCTGATCGTGCTGGCGGCCAGATCGCGCCTCACCGAGGCGTGGTGGACGTTGTCTGCCTGGGGTGTGCTGACTGTCAGCGCCCTCTGGACCATGACGACCGCGGTGGCCGAGGCCACCGTGGTCTCCGCCGCTGCTGCCGCCGGGAACACGGCAACTTTCGAGGCCTGGTGGGCATTTTCCGAAGGAAAGGCCAACGGCTTCATGTTTTTGGCGTTGGCCGTTGCCGTGATCGCTGGCAACGAGGCGCAGACCACTCACCGAGCCACGCCGGTCTGGGCATCGTCCATCGCAGTCGTGGCCGGAATTGGAGCCTTTCTCGGTTGGCCCCTGGGCATGTGGCTCGGAGTCACCCTGGGCAGCTTCGTCTGGGTCGTGGCATCACTGGTGATGTCCCTGTGGACACTTTGGTTCGGGTTGGGTTTAGCGCGGACCGTGATCGGGCTGCGGCCTCACAATGGGTGACATCGAGTCCGTAGCGGGAGCGTAGCGAGCGACCCGCTTGATGACCGCGACGGGCGCTCCAGCCGCTCCCAGGCCGCGGGGATTGCTTCGCGCCGCTGAAAAAGGCCTCGACGCGCGAGTTTGCCGAATGGGCGATATGCTTGCAGTGGGCGCGATAAAGCCGCTTCAGCAGCCGGAGCGAAAGGCAGGTTTACCCAGAGCGGGCCTACTGCTTCGGGACCAAGCGTCAGATTTTGACAACTAGCCGCTCTGACTTGGAATTGATTCAGGAAAGCAGATGGTGGGCGATGCAGGGATTGAACCTGCGACCCCACCCGTGTGAAGGGTGTGCTCTCCCGCTGAGCTAATCGCCCGCTCGTTGCCCGAAGGCCAAGCGCGCCGCGATATAAGGGAGGCCGGCCCGCGAAGTCAACCACTTGTCGGTCGGCATCTGGCGGTCCGGACTATGGCCGGCTTCAGCCCTCTGCCGCGGCCATCAGCCCTTGTACCATATCGAGCGTCAGCGAATCGAAATGCGAGATCACCGCCGACGGTTCAAACTCCCGCACATGACGGTCGGTGTAGCCGAAATCGACTGCCACCACCGGAATGCCGGCCGCCTTTGCCGTGTCGATGTCGGTCTGCGAATCACCGACCATCAGTGCACGGTGCGGGTCGCCGCCGGCACGCGCGATGGTCTGCGTGAGATGGCGCGGGTCTGGCTTGCGGAACGGAAAACTGTCCTGGCCGCAGATCGCCGCGAAATGCCGGGTCATGCCGAGCGCCTCGATCAGTGCCACCGAATTGGCCTCGTATTTGTTGGTGCAGATGGCCAGCAGGTACCCGGCCGCCTCGAACCGCGCGATCGCCTCCGGTACGCCCGGGTAGGGGCGCGATTTGCCGGGAATGTTAACGGTGTAATGGTCCAGAAACAGCTTTAGCAGGCGGTCGTGCTCCTCCACTGCCAGCGACCTGTGCTGCGCTGCATGGGCGCGCTCTATCATCACCCGGCCGCCATGGCCGACGAAGCGCTTGAAGCCGGCTTCGTCGACGGCCGTGAGCTGGCTGGCGGCAAGGCTGTGGTTGAGGCTGTCGAGCAGATCCGGCGCCGTGTCGATCAGCGTCCCGTCGAGGTCGAACACGATGATCGGTCGGGTCATGGCCTGTCCTGTGACGATTTGATTGCCGGCAGGCGATAACCGCTGCGGCCCGTTCAGGCAAGCCGGCTTATGCATCGCGGGCAAGGTCCTTTGACCAGCCCGGCAAAAATGCTACGAGCGCCGAAACGAATCTCGGGACCCGGCATGGATGCGAGGCAATTGAAGGTTGAGGCTGCGCGGGCAGCGCTTGCCCATGTCACGGACGGCATGCGGCTCGGCATCGGCACCGGCACGACAGCGGATGAGTTCGTGCGGCTGCTCGCCGACAAGGTCGCCACCGGCCTGACTGTCATCGGCGTGCCGACCTCGGAGCGCACCGCCGTCCTTTGCACCGAGCTTGGTGTGCCGCTGTCGACCCTCGAGGAAACGCCCGAGCTCGACCTCACCATCGACGGCGCCGACGAGATCGATCCGGCGCTGACACTGGTCAAGGGCGGCGGCGGCGCGCTGCTGCGCGAAAAGATCGTCGCGGCGGCCTCCGCCCGCATGATCGTCATCGCCGACAGCTCCAAGATGGTCGAGATGATCGGCCGTTTTCCGCTGCCCATCGAAGTCAACCGATTTGGCCTGCGCGCCACCGAAATTGCAGTTGGCGCAGTGGCTGCAAACCTTGGCCTTTCCGGCCCTGTTACACTGAGGATGACGGGGAGCCAGCCATTTGTTACAGACGGCGGCCATTTTATCCTCGATGCATCTTTTGGCCGCATTCCGGATACAAGAGCGCTTTCGAATGCTCTCCACGCCATTCCGGGCGTGGTCGAGCATGGTCTTTTCATCGGGCTGGCATCAACGGCCATCATAGCCGGCGGCGACGGCATCCAAACCGTCCATGCCGCCCGAAAACCAGGGAGTTTTACCGATCATGATGTTGCATAACCGGGTTGGCCGCTTTTTTGCCATTCTGGCGGCCTCGGCCGTTTTCGCGTTTTCGTCGCCGGCGTTTTCGCAGGATGTCACTGATGCGCATTTGAAGGCGGCGCGCGCCGCGGTCGCGGCGATCCATGCGACGGATACGTTCGACAACATCCTGCCGCAAGCTGCCGCGGCGCTCGAGCAGCAGCTGATCCAGAAGAACCCGGACATGCAGGAACTGATCGCCAAGACGATCAACGAGAAGGCGATGGCCCTGGCATCGCGCCGCGCCGACCTGGAAAAGGAAGCAGCGCTTGCCTATGCAAAAGTGTTCTCGGAAAAGGAGCTCACTGAAATCGCCGCCTTCTACAACTCCGATACCGGCAAGAAGCTGCTCGACAACGGCTCGATCGTGACGCGCGAGCTGGTGAAGGCTGCCGACATCTGGCAGAACGGCCTGGCTCGCGATCTCGCCCAACAGGTAGGCGAGACCCTGGGTGCAGCGGCGAATGCCAAGGCGCCGGCCGCACCTGCCGACGGTGCCGCCCCAGCCGATGGCGCTGCTCCTGCGGACGCGACACCGAATTGATCGCGAACTTCCGAGCGGCCTGACCGCCACTGGACCAGAAAGCCCGGCAAGTCCGGGCTTTTCTTTTGATGGTCGGCAGCCTACCTGTCTCGGTGTTTGAGGGGCAAGGAGTTCAGCCATGGCCGGTTACGACTACGATCTTTTCGTCATCGGCGGCGGCTCCGGCGGGGTGAGGGCGGCGCGCGTCGCGGCAGCACTCGGCAAGCGCGTCGGCATCGCCGAGGAATACCGCTATGGCGGCACCTGTGTGATCCGCGGCTGTGTGCCGAAAAAGCTCTATGTCTATGCCTCGCAATTCCCCGAGCATTTCGCCGACGCCGCCGGCTATGGCTGGACGGTGCCTGAGGCGCGTTTCGACTGGCAGACGCTGGTCGCCAACAAGGATCGCGAAATCAGCCGGCTGGAGGCCATCTACCAGAACAACGTGCAGGGCGCCGGCGGCGAAGTCTTTCACTCACGCGCCGTGCTGGTCGATCCGCATGTGGTGCATCTTCTCGGTGAGGATCGCACCGTTACCGCCGACCAGATCCTGATCGCTACCGGCGGGCGTCCGGCACCGCACCCGGCATTGCCCGGCCATGAGCACTGCATCTTCTCCAACGAGGCCTTCGACCTCAAGGAGCTGCCGAAGGCAATCATGATCGAGGGCGGCGGCTATATCGCCGTCGAATTCGCCAACATCTTTCACGGGCTTGGCGTCGACACGACGCTTGTCTACCGCGGCAAGGAAATCCTCAGCCGTTTCGACATGGACCTCAGACGCATGCTGCACGAGACGATGGAAAAGAAGGGGATAAGAATCCTCTGCCACGCCGTGTCAGAGTGGGTCAGGAAGCGGCCTGACGGCCGGCTCGACGCGCTTGTCACCGGCGGCACGGTGCTGACGGTCGATCAGGTCATGCTCGCCATCGGCCGCGTTCCCAATACCGAGAACATGGGCCTGGAAGGCGTCGGCATCGAGATGACCAAGACCGGGGCAATCCAGGTCGACGGATACTCCCGCACCAATATCGACAACATCTGGGCGATCGGCGACGTCACCCACCGCGTGCAATTGACGCCGGTGGCAATCCACGAGGCGATGTGCTTCGTCGAGACCGCCTTCAAGGACAAGCCGACGGCGCCCGACCACGACACGATCGCGACCGCGGTCTTTTCCCAGCCCGAGATCGGCACGGTCGGCCTGTCGGAGGATGAGGCGGCAAAACGCTTTTCGGATCTCGAAATCTACCGCGCCACCTTCCGGCCAATGCGGCACACGCTTTCCGGCCGCGATGAAAAGATGCTGATGAAGCTGGTCGTCGACGGCGCCTCGAAAAGAGTCCTCGGCGCCCACATCCTCGGGCCGGATGCCGGCGAAATGGCGCAGCTTCTCGGCATACCGCTGAAGGCCGGGCTGACCAAGGATGATTTCGATCGTACCATGGCGGTGCATCCGACCGCGGCGGAAGAACTCGTCACCATGTACAAGCCGACTTACCGGGTGAGAGATGGTGAGCGCGTCTGACGCGACAAGAACCCATCGCGGCAACGGGATTGCCGCGATGGAAGTGCGTGAGTTTTTTTACAGCAGCGTTCCGCGCAGGATCACCAGCGCCACAGAAAAATAAATCACCAACCCGGTGACGTCGACCAGCGTGGCGACGAACGGAGCCGATGCGCTGGCCGGATCGAAGCCGATGCGCTTCAGGGCGAACGGCAGCATCGATCCAGACAGCGAGCCGAAGGTGACGATGCCAACCAGCGTGGCGCCGATCGTCATTGCGATCAGCGGCCAGTGGGGGCCGTAGTCGTAGAAGCCGAGATACTGCCAGAGCGCGATGCGGCAAACGCCGACTACGCCAAGGATCGAGCCAAGCACCAGACCAGTCGGCAGCTCGCGCAGGGCCACCCGCCACCAGTCGCCAAGGCCGATTTCGCGCAGCGCCAGCGCCCGGATGACCAGCGAGGTCGCCTGCGAGCCGGAATTGCCGCCGGAGCTCATGATCAATGGAATGAATAGCGTCAGCACGATCGCCTTTTCCAGCTCGCCCTCGTAGCTCTGCATCGCGTTGGCTGTCAGCATCTCACTGACGAACAGCGCGCATAGCCAACCGGCGCGCTTCTGGATCATCGCCAGAAAGCTCATCTTCATGTAGGGCTCATCCAGAGCTTCCATGCCGCCGAAGCGATGCACGTCCTCGGTCGTTTCCTCGATCATCGTGTCGATGATGTCGTCGATGGTGACAATGCCGAGGAGTTTGCCGTTGTCCACGACCGGGACGGCGAGCAGATCGTATTTCGAGATCAGCTGTGCGACCTTCTCGCTATCGGTCAGCGGCGACACGGTAATAGGCGCGCGATCCGGCGCAACCGCCATGATCAGCTCATCCGGCTCACCGGCAATCAGCCGGCGCAAGCTGGTCGAGCGCAACAGGACATGCGTTTTCGGATCGACGATGTAGATCGCGTAGACGGTTTCGCGTGTCCGCTCCACCTTGCGGACGTAATCCAGCGTGCGGGCCACGCTCCAGTCCGGCGGCACGCTGACATATTCGGTCGTCATGAGCGAGGCGGCGCTGCCCTCGGGGTAGCCTAGAATGGCAAGCAGCGTCGCGCGCAGCGGCGGCGCCAGGCCGCCGAGCAGTTCGGAACGAGCCGGTTCGTTCAGATCGCGCAGTATGTCGGCGGCGCGGTCGACCGACATGGCCGCAAGCAGCCTGCCTGCCCTGCTGCGGGGCAGCGCCTCGACCAGTTCGGACGCGCCGTCGAGTTCAGGCTGGTCGAAGATCTCGACCAGCCGCTCGAACGGCACTTCGCAGAGCAGATCCGATGCTGTCTCGCGGGGCTCCTGATTCAAGGCCTCGACGATATCGGCGATGTGTTCGTTGGCAAGCACGCGGGCGATGGCGATAGCATCGCCGCCCGCGACAGGGGAAAACTCGTTCATGGCTCACTCCTTGCCGTCCGGCAGGACGTGAGCCGGTCAGGTCACGTCAAGCGGACGGCGGTTGCGTTCGACTGTGACTGTCGCCAGGCATGGCGCGGTGACCTTTCTGCTCGCGGGTTCGGGTTGGGATCTCTGCGAGCCGGCGCAACATAGGAGCGCGCCTTGCCGAGTCAATCGCGAGAGCGGGTCAAAACGGCGGCAAACCGACTGGATCGCGAGACTGTGATCGGGCTGCGTGGCAGGCTGGCTGGATGCCGGCAGTGGTGCCGCGGCTATCTCTGCTTCAGCCGGCGGGGAAAGCGCAGCCATTTGTCCTCGGCCGGCCGCGTCGGCTGCGTGAGGATGGTGGTGAGCTCGACCGGCAAGCTCGGAACCAGCGGCTTCTTGGTCGCGACGCCGTCGGCGATCGCAACCACGCTGTGGTAGAATTCGGTTCCCGCGACCGATCTCGGCGGCGTCGCCTCATGCATGATCGAGATCACCGTTGCGTCGGGGCAATTGTCCTTGATCGCCTGATGGAAGGCAATTCGTCCTTCAGGATCGAGCGCGCCGGTGGCTTCATCGAGGAACAGCAGTCCGGGCTGCTGCAGCACGATGCGGGCGACGACCAGCTTCTGTTTCTGCCCACCCGAAAGAACCTGATCCCAGATCTTTCCTTCACGGCTCTCATCGGCCAGATGCTCGATGAAGTCGCCGAGGCCGGCCTTGTGCAGGGCGGATGCGACTTGCCGGTCGGCGTAATCATGCTCGGAACCGGGCAGGCAGACAAGCTGCTTCAGCGAGACCTGCTGCAGCTTCACCTCCTGGGCGGCGTAGAAACTCCTGACCCCTTCAGGGAAGACAATGGTGCCGCGGCCATAAGGCCACAGGCCGTTGATCGCCTTGATCAGCGAGGTTTTGCCGCATCCGGATTCGCCCTTCAGGAACGTCCACTCGCCACGCCGGAAGCGCAAGTTTGCAGCGCTCAGGAACGGGGTGGCGTCCTCGCCCTGATGCGCCAATTCGAGCTTCTGGATGGTCAGGCCGAACACCGGGTTCTGGCGGTCATAACGAAAATCGGAGCGGCCGGTCAGCCCGTAGAATTCCTGCGGGTGCTGGACGTTTTCGATCGCATTTGCGAGTTCGGTGACTCGCTGGCTGTTGGCCCGCACCGCGGCGATGGCAGGCATGACGTGGATGAACCATGAACACTGGCTGATCAGTGAATTGACCATTTCAGAGCCAGTTATGTAACCCTTGAGATCGAACCCGTTGTGGATGAACGGCACTAGCCCAGGCCCGTAGGCCACAATGCGGGCGCCGATGAAATTGTAGATCAGCTCGAACGAATTGTAGCCTGTGTTGACGATGTTCAGCCGCGCCCAGGTGCGGTCGATGTCGACATAGCGCTGGCTGTGCACCGTCTTCTGCACGTTCTCGCCTTGCGATGCGGCGACATGAAAACTGCGGCGTAGGAACGTGATCAGCTCGCCGCGATAGCTGCCTTCGGCCTGCTGCATTCTGACATTGAGCCGTTCCAGCAGCCTGCCCAGCTTGACCGCGATCCAGGTGTTCAACGGCACGTAGGTGGCGACTGCCAGAAACGCGAGGACGGCGCTGCCATAGCTGCCGAGGAACTCCAACCCTTTGACCTCCGCCGAGTGTGCAAGCAGTTGCTGGCCGACGAAATACAATGAAGTAGCAACGGCCAGGACCCCCATGGCGAGGCCGATGGCTCCGCCCGTCATATCCTTGATCGATTCCTGGATGCGCTGGTCGATATTGTCGGGAGCGGCGGCGCCTGACGAACCATGCTGAGCGTGGAAATGCGTGTGATTGGAATCAAGCAGGGCTTCGTTGAACTGGCTGTCGAGCCAGCCTCGCCATTTGCGATGCAACGTTGCGGATACCAGGCTGCGGATACCGGTAAAACCCGCATCTTTGAGCACGACCAGGAGGACAAGTATCCCGGCATTGGTCAGCAATGTCTGAAGCGGCGTGGTGTTTGCGGCATCGTGGAAAAAGGCGATCGAGTTGACCAGCTCTCCGGATGCTACGGCAAACCATACGCCTGCCTTGCTGGAGAGCGCGGTGAGCAGGGCGATCACCAGTGTCAGCGTCCAGGCTTCCACCCAACGGTCTGAGAACCAGTAGGCCCGCATCAGTCCCCAGAAGCTGCGCATCGACGATACGGGCGTCAGGGGCGACTGCCTTGCGGCACCGCGGAGCCATTTTTCCGATATTGAATGTCGCGTTGGTCTATCGACCCGAATCACTAATCCCGCCCAAACGGTTTTTCTTTTGTTACGGACAGTAACACCAATTGATCATTTTCCATTAGCTTTTCTCCAACCGCAGGTGGATTGGCTGGCCGGCCGTTGCAGTGGAGCAACAGAATGAATGCTCACGGCGCTAAGCTGTCACGTTTCGAGGGGCGGAATATCAACGCAATTTCAAACAGTTACTTGCCCGCCCCAGAGCAGGTAGACACCTTCCCCTAGGGAAGGTCTTCACACAGCTTTGTGAACATAGAAGCGCCGTCCAGCAGTCGATTTTCACAAGCTGAACCGATCTTCAGCCCGCCTTTACGGTCAGGTCCGACCTCGTCGGTGGCCAGAACGTGACCGTATGATTCGTGGTTGAAGCCGCCTTGTCACGAACCCGTAATCAGCCAAGCAATGACTTCTCCGGCACAGTCTAGGATGCGGACCAACATCCATTAGACCATGCTTTTTTAGAGCGCGAACAAAACTGCGTTTGACAATGATGCGCTACGGATCGAACCTGCCGGGGCGCATCCACGTTTGAACCGGGGGGAGTTCTTCATGCTTGCACGGACTTTTTTTGCCGCGATGCTCGCAACATTTGCCTGGCTGCCGCAAACATATGCCGGCAGCCAGACCGTTCCTGCACACGCCGAGGGGCAGGTCGAGTTCAACACTCCGTCCGGCAATATCGGCTGCATCTATACGCCGAAGGGCGGCACCAGCACCTACGAGCCGCAGGATGGCGGACCGGAGCTGAGCTGTTCGCGTGTCGAGCCCAGCTACGACACCATCATCCTCGGGCCGAAAGGCCCGGCGACGCTGATCAAGAATCCGGGCGAGCAAGGCTGCTGCGGCGACGTCACCAAGCTGGCCTACGGCAATAGCTGGGGCAAGGGACCGTTTTCCTGCCAGTCATCCACCAAGGGATTGACCTGCACCGGCAAGCATGGCCATGGCTTTTTCGTCAGCAAGGCCAAGGTGACGGTGAAATAGTCCGGCTCAGTTCGCCGTTTCCAGCTCGCCGCGCGCCTTGGCCGCTGCAACCTGGCGGATCGCATCGGCAAGCGTATCGGCGTCCTGGGCGCCCATTACGGCATATTTGCCCTCAAGCAGAAAGCACGGCACGCCCGATATGCCCATGCGCGAAGCGGTGGCGATTTCGGTGCCCACCGCCTCGACATCAGCGTCGGTCGGCAGCAGCGTTTCGACCACGGAGGCATCCATGCCGGCCTCGCGGGCGGCTTCGATCAGCACGGCATGATCGCCGAGATTGGCGCCTTCCTCGAAATTCAGCTGGAACAGCCGGCGCACCAGCCGGTTCTGAACGGCCTCGCCGGCCGTCCCGGCCCAGCGAATGAGCCGGTGCGCATCCAGCGTATTGGGCGCGACCTTGATGGCGTCGAAGGCAAAGGAAATCCCTTCAGCCTCGCCCAACGGCTCGATCCGGGCATGGATTTCGCGGATGCGTTGCTCGCTGCCGAATTTCGCCACCATGTAGTCGCGGCGGTTCTTGCCTTCGGGCGGAATCGTCGGGTCGAGCTGGAAGGGCCGCCAGCGTATGTGAACGTCGATATCGACGGCGGCAATCGCCTTGTCGAGCCGCTTCTGGCCGATAAAGCACCAGGGGCAGACGACGTCGGAGACCACATCGACGGTAATCGAACTCTCGTCGTTCATCTTGATCTCCTGTTCTGAAGAGGTCACTTCGGTTTGCGCCACCAGGTCGGCAACTGATAACCGTATATGGGCGTCTTTTGCGGATGTTCCAGATAGTTCCAATAAGCGAGCCATTGCCGGTTGTTGTGCTGCGTCGGCACCATGTAGTTACCGGAGATCAACAGCCGGTCGAGGACGCGGACGGCGGCGACATAGTCCTCCTTCGAGCGAGCTCTCAACATCGCCTCGATCGCCGCGTCCACCGCCGGATCGGCGACGCCGGCGAGGTTGAACGAGCCTTCGGCGTTGGCGGCAGCGGATCCCCAGCGCCCGGTTTGCTCGATACCGGGCGACAGCGAGTTGTTGAAACCGGTCGAGCCGACCAGCACCTCGAAATCGAAACGCTGCTTGCGCGACTGGATCTGATCACCGTCGAGGCTGCGGATACCGACATCGATGCCGAGCTTCTCAAGCGTGCGCTGATAGATAGCGGCAAGTCGCTCTTCGTCCTGCGAGGCGGTCAGGATCTCGAAACCGAACGGCTTTCCCTCGGGATCGAGCATCGCGCCGTCCTGCACCGTATAGCCTGCGCTCTTCAGCAGCTTGAATGCGGCCTTCAGCACCTTGCGGTCCTGGCCAGAGCCGTCGGTGACAGACGGCCTGTAGGTGCCGTCCATGACATCTGCAGGCACGCGGCCGGGGTAGGGGGCCAGCAGGGCCTTTTCCTTTTCGCTGGCCGGGTGGCCGAGCGCGGAGAGTTCGGAATTCTGCCAAAAGCTCATCGTTCGCGTGTATTTGCCGCCGAATAGATTCTTGTTGGCCCATTCGAAATCGTAGAGCATGCCGAGCGCACGCCGCACGACCGGATTGGAAAATTTCGGCAGCCGCGTGTTGAACAGAAAACCGTTGACCACCGGCGGAATGCCGGTGTCGAAAGTTTCGGCGATGACCTCGCCCCGGTGGAAGGCCGGAAAGTCGAGATCGCGCTCGCGTTTGACCGGGTCGCTGTCGTCGTCGATGGCGCAGATGCCTTTCTTGAACGCTTCCTGCTTGGCGTTGGCGTTGAGGAAATATTCGATGGTGATCTGGTCGTAATTGTCGAAGCCGCGCTTGGACGAAACGTCCTTGCCCCAATAGTCCGGATTGCGCTTGAACACGATGCGCTGGCCAGGCACGACTTGCGCCACCGTGTAAGGGCCGCTGCCGACCACCGGCTTCAGCGTGGTCCTGTCGAATGTGTCCTTGTTGAAAGCGTGTTTCGGGATGATCGGCGTCAGCGCAATGATCAGCGGAAATTCGCGGTCGGCCTTGTCGTTGAAGGTGAAGCGCACGCTGCGGTCGCCGGTCTTTTCGAGCTTGGCAATCGCTTTCATCCGCTGGCTGTAAGGTGGCCGGCCCTTCTCGGTGAAGACGTCATAGGTGAACAACACGTCTTCCGGCGTCACCGGTTCGCCGTCCGACCATTTGGCCCTGGGATCGAGGTGGAATTCGATGCCCTTGCGCTCGGGATCCATGTCGGCGGTATCGGCTAGCAGGCCGTAGAGACTGAAGGCCTCGTCGTAGTTGCGCTGCATCAACGGCTCGAAGACGAGATTGCCAAAGGCTTGATCCATCATGCCGCGCGCCGTCGTGCGCAGGCTTTTCAGGATGAATGGATTCAGATTGTCGAAGCTGCCAACGACGCAATAGGTAATGCTGCCGCCCTTCGGCGCGTCGGGGTTGACGTAGTTGAAATGCTTGTAGTCGGCCGGCAGCGCCGGCTCGCCCTGCATGGCAAGCGCGTGCTTCGGTTCCGACAGGGTCGGTTGCAGGGAAAGGCCGACAAACAACATTGTGGCGATCAGCCAAATGACAACGCGGCCCATGACCGTCTCCTTCCCGATTCGATGCGCAGCATACATGAGCCGGTCGTGCACCGGCCAACCCCCTGAGCCAATCCTTCGGCCAAGATTCGCGAGGCTCGGGCTGGATTCGGCATCGCTTGCAGTGTAACACGCCGTCCGAAGTCATTCTGTTGCCTCATTTCGGCAACAGGTAGCTGGACCACACGGCGCGAAAAAGCCGGTTCCGGGATCATTTGAGAGGAATGCACGACATGACCAGCCTGAACAGCAACGCGTACCGCCTGTCGGTCATGGCCGCTGGCGTGGTCGGCATTCTCGGCGCCGGGATTCCCGCTGCTTCCGCGCAGCAGCAACAGCAGATTCCGCAAGGCTGGTTCAAGGCCTGCACCAAGCAGGAAGACGTCGACATCTGCAATGTCCAGAACATCACCACCGCCGGCAACGGCCAGCTCATCACCGGCGTCAGCCTGATCGAATTGAAGGGCAAGGTGAACCGCAAGGTGTTCCAGGTGACGGTTCCGACCGGCCGGCTGGTTCCTCCCGGCATCGGCCTCCAGATCGACGGCGGCAAGGCGCAGAAGCTCGACTATGTGATCTGCTTCCCGGACCGCTGCGTGGCGGAAGTGCCGCTGACCGATCAGCTCGTCGCATCCTTCAAGAAGGGATCGGCGCTGACACTGACCTCGATCAATTTCCAGAACCAGCCGAATCCGATCAAGATTGCGCTGACCGGCTTCAGCGGCGCCTTCGACGGCCCGCCGCTGCAGCAGTCGGACATCGAGGACCGGCAGAAGAAGCTCCAGGAGTTCGTCGCCAAGAACAACCAGGATTTTGCCAAGAAGCTCAAGGAAGAGCAGGAAAAGGCGAAGGCCGCAAACTGATCGACGGGTTTTCGAACCAAAAAAAGCGGGGTTCATGCCCCGCTTTTTTTGTTTGGACCGGCCGTTTGTCGGGCCCAGCCATGTCTCAAGCCTGTCCCAGCTCCCAGCCAGATCCCGACTAAGTCAATGTCTCAATTGGTGCTTCGGTTCGTAGCGCCCGTCCGGCCTCTTCTCGAACATCTCACCTATCTGTGGATGCCGGACCGGTTCGCCCGACCGGTCCTCGAGCAAATTCTGCTCGGACACATAGGCGATGTATTCCGTTTCCGAATTCTCGGCGAGCAGATGATAGAAGGGCTGGTCCTTGCGCGGTCGCACGTCAGCGGGGATCGCCTCGTACCATTCGTCGGTGTTGGCGAATTGCGGGTCGACATCGAAAATGACGCCGCGGAACGGAAACAGCCGGTGGCGAACCACCTGTCCGATCGAGAATTTGGCTGTCTTCATCGCACTCACCACTTGAACTTCTTGGACGCCACGCATCCTGGAACACGCAAGGAACGCTCCAAGACTTTAGACTCTAACGCATCGGTCCGGCAAAGATTGGTCCAGACCTTGCCGTCGACATGTTCGTTATTTGGCGCAGACTCTGCGTCAATTCAATCCCGAAGCGCGTGACGCCGGGTTGAGTTCGCAAGATGCGGAGCAAGGGCGGTACCCAAGATCGCTAGCGCTCAGCCGGTTTTCGCAATCCACCAAAAAATGCCGCAAAACCGCTGCCGGGTCGCAGACCCTCGCGCATAAAAAACGCCCGCAACGGCGCCAACCCTTCAAGCACGCCAAGACCAGCGCTGCGCGCCAACTGGGCCGGCAGCATGTCGGAAAGCAACGACATGTTGAGCAGGTTGACCGCGCTGCTGCGCGCCAGGATGTCCGGCCGCCGCTTGAAATCATAGGTCGCAAGCGCCTTGGCGGCGCCCGGGTCCGAGCGATTTCTGCTTGCGGTACCAATCAGGTCGTCGATGTCCCTGATGCCGAGATTAAGGCCTTGCGCGCCGATTGGGGGAAACACATGGGCGGCTTCGCCGACAAGCGCCACGCGGTGCTGCGCAAACCGCCACGGGCTCACCGCTGAAAGGGGGTAGACCTGTCGGCCGGGCTCAACCGACACGCGGCCCAGCATCGATTGCATCCGCTGTTCGACCCGCGTCGAAAGCTCGGCGTCGTCAAGTGCTGCAAGGTCCCTGGCGGTATCGGGCTCGAGCACCCAGACAAGGCTGGACCGGTTGCCGGGCAGGGGAACCTGTGTGAACGGACCGGTCTCGGTGTGGAATTCGGTCGAAGTAAAGGCATGGTCGCTGCGGTGACCGAAATTGAGCACCAGCGCCGCCTGCGGATAGGATCGGACCGATGTCCGGATGCCGGCTGCCTCGCGGGCCGGCGACTGACGGCCATCGGCGGCAACCGCCAACGACGCCTCAATCTCGCTGCCGTCGGCGAGAACGGCATGGGCATGGTCGGCATCGAGGCGCCATGCCTCCACCATCGACTTTCGCCACTCGATGCCCGCATGCGCGCCGACAGCCTCGGCTAGCGCGCGGTTGAGAACGCTGTTGGGCACGTTCAGTCCGAATTGCTCTTCGTCGATCTCGCTGGCGCGAAAGGTCACTGTCGGGCCGCGGATCAGCCGGCTTGTTGCATCGACGATGCGCATCACCTTGAGCGGCGCTGCGTGCGGCCTGATTCTATCCAGGATCCCGAGCCGTTCTAACATCTTCAGGGCAGGGTTCATCAAGGCTGTCGTCCGGGCATCGGGGCCGGCTGCCTCGGGTCCGACGAGCGTCACCGGAAAGCCGGTCTCGGCAAAGCCAAGCGCCGCGATCAGCCCTGCGGGGCCGCTGCCGGCAACGAGTATCCGTGCTGTTTCCCGATGATCCAAATTCGGCTTCCCGATTGCGAGGTGAGGCCTATCCGACCTGCCGGTCCATATAGGTCAGGTGATGTCGCTTGATCAACGCGGCGATTCGGCCCATTCGGTTGCCATGACCGGCCAACAAGACGATTTCAGCCACCTGGACGGTATCGGCCGTGCGATGGCGAGCGTTGCGCGCAGCCCTCGACTGACGGTGAGCGTTGTTGCTGGCATGGGCATCGCCCTTGCATGGCTCCTTCTCGGCGCAATTGCAGTTCGTGGTGCCGTAAAGCCGGCTCCCGGGCACCGATGCACCCGGTGACACTATGCTGAGATATCTGCCGCAACTGCCGCTGCCGGATTTCCTTGCGCGTTTCTTCGCCCTCTGCCTTGCGCCGGCGCCGCTTCACGCAAGCCTAGGCGCGCAAGGCGGGGCACTCACCGCGATGTGGCTGTTGATGGCCATCGCGACCATGCTGCCCTCCGCGGCGCCGATGATCCGGACCTATTGCGAGATCGCAGATACCGCTAGGATCAAGAGGGAGCCGGTCGCCCATCCGTTGGTCCTCGTCGCTGGATATTTAAGCGTCTGGCTTGCCGTCTCGGCAATGTTCGCAGCCCTGACGCTAGCAGTCGATGCATTCGCGTCACCCGGGCAGATGCTCGATCCGGCGGTTGGAATTGCCGGAGCAGCCGCGCTGTCGATCGCTGGTCGCTATCAGTTCAGCTGGCTGAAGGAAGCCTGTCTGGAGAAGTGCAGAAATCCGTTCTCGGTCCTGTTCGCCAACTGGAGCGCCAGGCCCATTCGCATTTTCCGGCTCGGCATGGAGCAGGGCCTGTGGTGCCTTGGATGCTGCTGGGCGCTGATGCTGGTAATGTTTGCCGTCGGCGTGATGAACGTGTTCTGGATGGCGCTCATCGGCCTGTTTAGCCTGGTCGAAAAACAGACGGCAGGCAATCTGCCGACGCGGCTGGCCGGCGCGATACTGCTTGTCTGGGCAGCCACGCTGCTAGTAGTCTCGACATGAGGGGGAGAATTCGATGACAGACCAAAACTGGGCAATGAAGGGAGAGCTCGTCCTCTCCTGCAATTGCACGGTTTTTTGCCCTTGCGTGCTGTCGCTCGGCAATCATCGGCCGACAGAAGGCTATTGCCAGACCTGGGCCGGATTCCGCATCGATGCCGGCCATTTCGGCGAGGTCGACCTGTCTGGTCTCAATCTTGGGCTGGTCATGGAAATCCCCGGCTATATGAGCCGCGGCAATTGGACTGCCGGCCTGTTCATCGACAAGCGCGCCTCGGTCTACGCTGTGAAGGCACTGACGAAGATATTCACCGGCAAGGCCGGCGGAACCACATCGCTGCTCTCGATCCTGGTCGGACAGTTCCTCGGCGCCGAGCAGGTGCCGATCACCTACGAGACGCGTGAGAAAACGCGCATCTTTCAGATACCGAAGATCATCGATGGCGCGGTGACGCCGATCACCGGCAAGGATCGCGACAAGGATACGGTCATCACCAATTCGGAATACTGGATCGCGCCGGAGATCATCGTCGCCAAATCCGACAGGAGCAAAATGCGGGCCTTTGGCCGCAACTGGAACTTTGCCGGCCGCTCGGCCGAAATCAGCAAGCTGGACTGGCGGGGACCGTGAGCAAGAAGACGACGGCCAGGAAAATCGCCGACCGGATTCCGCTGCCGAAGAAGAAAGTCACATGGCCGCAGGCGCGGGCGTTCTCGGTCCATCTCTTGACCGCGTCGGGCTCATTCCTGGCGTTTCTGTCGCTGGTCGCAGCAAGCGAGCAGCGCTGGACGGCGATGTTCTGGTGGCTAGGGCTGGCGCTGTTCGTCGACGGCATCGACGGGCCGATCGCCAGGAAGCTCGACGTCAAGGAAATCCTGCCGACATGGTCGGGCGAACTCCTCGACAACATCATCGACTACGTGACCTACGTGCTGATTCCAGCCTTCGCGCTCTATCAGCGCGGCTTCATGGGCGAGCGCCTGTCGTTCCTGTCGGCGGCGATCATCGTGGTGTCGAGCGCAATCTACTATGCCGATACCGGCATGAAGACGAAGGAGAATTTCTTCAAGGGCTTTCCAGTCGTCTGGAACATGGTGGTGTTCACGCTGTTCGTCATCGAACCCGGACAATGGGTTTCCTTCGCCGTGGTCGTGGTGGCCGGCATTCTCACCTTCGTGCCGATCCATTTCATCCATCCGGTGCGGGTGAAGCGGCTGCGGCCAGTCAATCTCGGCATGACGCTGCTTTGGTGTGCTTTCGGCGCGCTGGCGCTGGCGCAGGCCGCGCTTGCCTCCTTCTATGACAAGATCGGCGTGCTGGGCGAGCAGGTCAGCGATTTCATCAAGATCGGAATTACGGTCACCGGGCTTTACCTAGCTTGCATCGGCGCTATCATGCAGTTCTTTCCAAATCTCGGCGCCAAGCCGGACAAGAAAGCCTGATCCCAAGAGAGCTGGAAAATGTCCAAAGCGATCCGCATCCACGCCAATGGCGGTCCGGAGGTCCTGACCTATGAGGATACCGATCCCGGGCAGCCGGGCTCGGGGCAGATTCTGGTCAGGCACACCGCGATCGGTCTCAATTTCATCGACGTCTATTATCGCTCGGGCCTTTATCCGCCGCAGGGCGGATTTCCGCTGATCCCCGGCGGTGAGGCGGCCGGCGTGGTTTTGGAGGTCGGCACAGATGTCGACTGGCTGACGCCCGGGGATCGCGTCGCCTATGCGGTGACCACCGGCGCCTATGCCGGGCAGCGCGTGATCGCCGCCGACCGCGTGGTGAAGGTGCCCGACGGCATCAGCGACGAACAGGCCGCGGCTATGATGCTGAAGGGCATGACCGCCGAGTACCTGTTGCGCCGTACGTTCAAAGTGAAGGCGGGCGATACGATCCTGTTTCATGCGGCGGCCGGCGGTGTTGGCCTGATCCTCGGCCAATGGGCCAAGCATCTCGGCGCGACGGTGATCGGCACCGCAAGTTCGACCGACAAGATCGAGCTCGCCAAGGCGCACGGCTTCGACCACGTGATCAACTATCGCGAGCAGGATTTCGTCGCCGGTGTTGCCGCCATCACCGGTGGCAAGAAATGCGACGTGGTCTACGATTCGGTCGGCAACGATACGTTCCCGGCCTCGCTCGATTGCCTGCGGCCGCTCGGCACGTTCGTCAGCTTCGGTCAATCATCTGGGCCGATCCCGCCCTTCAGCATCTCATTGCTGGCGCAGAAGGGCTCGTTGTTCGCAACGCGGCCGACGCTGTTCGTCTATAATGCCAAGCGCGAGGACCTCGAGGCTTCCGCCGCCGCCTTGTTCGATGTCGTGCTCAGCGGTGCCGTCAAGATCAAGATCAATCAGCGTTACGCGCTCAGCGATGCCGGCAAGGCGCATTCCGATCTCGAAGGGCGCAGGACGACCGGGACAACGATACTTATCCCTTGAGCGCCCGCAGTTTCGGCCCGCCGACGCCGCGGTTCTTGCGAACTGCGCTTTACCGCTTGAGTTTCCGCTGAAATTCTTGAAGCTCTTTCAAGTCGTGAGGCGCTTACCGTCGAGAGCAGGGCGCGCATACGATGTTTGCGGGAACACAGAACATATCTGGCAAACCAGATGGAGGCACTGTGAGTGCAGATCAAGACGGCGCAAACCTGCTGGAGGTTCGCGGCCTCACCAAGATATTCGGCATGCTGACGGCGTGCGACCATGTCGATCTCAACATCGCCAAGGGCGAGATCCACGCGTTGCTTGGCGAGAACGGCGCCGGCAAGTCGACGCTGGTGAAAATGCTGTTTGGATCACTGGAACCGAATTCAGGCGAGATTTTCTGGAATGGCCAGGCAGTCCGGATCACCAGCCCCGGCACCGCAAAAAAGCTCGGCATCGGCATGGTTTTCCAGCATTTTTCGCTGTTCGAGGCGCTGACGGCGGCGGAGAACATCGCGCTGTCGCTGGATGACGGCTCGCCGATCAGCACGATCGCGGCCAAGGCGAGGGCGCTCTCCTACAGTTATGGCCTGCCTCTCGATCCGCTATCGCTGGTCGGTGATCTGTCGGTCGGCGAGCGTCAGCGTATCGAAATCATCCGCTGCCTGTTGCAGACGCCGCAACTCATCATCCTCGACGAGCCGACTTCGGTGCTGACGCCGCAGGAAGCCGATAAGCTGTTCGAGACGCTCGAGCGGTTGCGTTCGGAAGGAAAGTCCATCCTCTACATTTCGCACCGGCTGGAAGAGGTCAAACGCATCTGCGACCGCGCCACCGTGCTGCGTCACGGCAAGGTGGTCGGCCATTGCAATCCGCGCCAGGAAACCGCGTCTTCGTTGGCGCGGATGATGGTGGGCAACGAGGTTCAGGCTGTGGTGCGGGCGCCGGCCGAAGGTATCGAGACCGCGCCGGTGCTGCTTCAAGTCCGCGAACTCACCCGCAAGCCGGCGACTCCGTTCTCCATCCCGCTCAGGAACATCAATCTTGAAGTCCGCGCCGGCGAGGTGATCGGCATTGCCGGTGTCGCCGGCAACGGCCAGGGCGAATTCTTCGAGTCCGTTTCCGGCGAGGTGCTGCAGCAGGATGCCGGCTCGGTCCGCATCCGCGGCAAAGATGCCGGCGGCCTCACGATCACCGGCAGGCGCCTGATGGGCGCTGCCTTCGTCCCGGAAGAGCGGCTCGGCCACGGCGCAGCACCGCGCATGAAGCTTTCGGAGAACCTGCTTCTGTCGCGCCACGCCACCGATGGCAAGATGTTTGTCGGCGCCGGTGGAATGGTCAAGAGCGATGCAATCTATTCCGCTGCCCAGCGCATCATAAAGGCGATGGACGTGCGCAAGAGCGCGCCGGATCCGGAGGCTGCGGCTCTTTCGGGCGGCAATCTGCAGAAATTCATCGTCGGCCGCGAACTCGACCGCCGGCCAAGCGTCTTGGTGGTCAATCAGCCGACCTGGGGGGTCGACGCGGGTGCGGCGGCCCACATCCGGCAGGCGCTGATCGAGCTAGCGCGCAGCGGCTCGGCGGTGCTGGTGATCAGCCAGGACCTCGACGAGCTGTTCGAGATTTCCGATGCGATCACGGTCATGCACAATGGCGAACTGTCGAGGCCGCTGCCGATAACTGAAGCGACATTCGAGAAGATCGGGCTGCTGATGGGCGGCTCAGAACCCGGGCATGCCGAACATACGTTGGAGACGGCTTGATGCGCCTCGAACTTGTAAAACGCCCGCAGCGCTCGATGCTGTTTTCGGCACTCTCGCCGTTCATCGCTTTCGTTTTGACGATCATTGCTGGTGCTATCATGTTCGCGCTGCTCGGCGTCAACCCGTTGACGGCGTTCCGCATCTACTTCATTGAACCGATCAGCCAAGTCTGGCAGTTGCATGAGCTGGCGATCAAGGCCGCCCCCCTGATCCTGATCGCGGTCGGGCTGTCGGTCTGCTACAAGGCAAACATCTGGAACATCGGCGCCGAAGGCCAGTTCATCCTGGGCGGCATTGTCGGCTCGATCATTCCCGTGCTGTTTCCGCAGTTCGAAGGTCCATTGGTGCTGCCGCTGATGCTTCTGCTCGGCATGGTCGGCGGGGCCGCCTATGCCGCAATTCCGGCACTGCTGAAGACGCGCTTCAACACCAACGAGATCCTGACCAGCCTGATGCTGGTCTATGTCGCCCAGCTCTTCCTCGATTGGCTGGTGCGCGGGCCGTGGCGCGATCCGCAGGGTCATGGTTTCCCGCAGACCATCCAGTTCAACGACTCGGCTATCCTTCCGGAACTCCTCCCGGAATCCGGCAGGGCGAACTGGGGATTTGTCTTCGCGCTGATCGCGGCAGTACTGATCTGGATCCTGATGAGCCGGATGCTGAAAGGCTTTGAGGTCCGCGTGCTCGGCTCGAGCCCGAGGGCAGGGCGCTTCGCCGGTTTCGGCCTGAGCCGCATGGTTTTCTTTGCCTTTCTGCTGTCGGGCGCGCTGGCCGGACTTGCCGGCATTTCGGAGGTCTCTGGCGCCATCGGCCAGCTGCAGCCGGTGATCTCGCCCGGCTACGGATTTACCGCCATCATCGTGGCATTCCTCGGCCGGCTCAATCCGCTGGGCATCGTTGCCGCCGGCCTTGTGCTGGCGCTGACCTATCTCGGCGGCGAGGCGGTGCAAAGCGCGCTCGGCATCTCCGACAAGGTGGCGCGCGTGTTCCAGGGGATGCTTTTGTTCTTCGTGCTCGGCTGCGACACGCTCATTCACTATCGCATCCGCCTGACCGGCCTTTCCGCGCCGAAACTCGAGGCAGCACCGAAGCTGGAGGAAGCCCGCTGATGGACATCACCGTCAACATCCTCTTGACCATCGCGACGGCGGCGACGCCGCTGCTGATAGCGGCGATCGGCGAACTGGTGGTCGAACGTTCCGGCGTGCTCAATCTCGGCGTCGAAGGAATGATGATCATGGGTGCGGTCGGCGGCTTCGGCGCCGGCTATCTGACCGGCTCGCCGTGGATAGGGCTGTTGGCGGCAATTGCCATGGGGGCAGTGTTCTCGCTTCTGTTCGCCCTCATGACCCTGTCGCTGGCCACCAATCAGGTGGCCACCGGCCTGTCGCTGACGCTGCTTGGCCTCGGCCTTTCCGGCATGATGGGGACGAATTTTGTCGGCCAGCCCGGTGAGAGATTGCCCAACCTCGATATTCCCGGCCTGACCGCAATCCCCATCGTCGGCAGGCTGCTGTTCGGTCAGGATCCGATCTTCTACATCTCGATCGCGCTGACCGCCGCCGTCATGTGGTTCCTGTTCAAGACCCGCACCGGGCTCACTCTGCGTTCGATCGGCGACAGCCATGCATCCGCCCATGCGCTTGGCATCCACGTCATCCGTTACCGCTATCTCTCAGTGATTTTCGGCGGCGCTTGTGCCGGCCTCGCCGGCGGTCATCTATCGCTGGTCTACACACCGCAATGGGTGGAGAACATGACCGCCGGCCGCGGCTGGATCGCGCTGGCTCTGGTCGTCTTCGCCTCCTGGCGGCCATGGCGGGTGTTGGCCGGCGCCTATATCTTCGGCGCGGTCTGGATCGGCCAGCTTCATGCACAGGCATTTGGCATTCCGGTCCCCTCGCAACTGCTTTCTTCGCTGCCCTATCTGGCAACCGTCGTGGTTCTCGTTCTAATCTCCCGCAACAAGCGTCTGACGATGATGAACACGCCGGCTTCCCTGGGGCAGCCATTCGTTCCGGATCGTTGACAACAAAAAGACGGAAGCTCAAGGCTTAACTCAGAGAGGTAACACAATGAAAAAACTGCTTATTGCCCTGATGGCGACGACGGCCGCATTGTCGCTGGCGGCCTCAGCCGAGGCGGCGGACAAGCTGAAGGCCTGCTGGGTCTATACCGGCCCGATCGGCGATTTCGGCTACTCCTACCAGCACGACCAAGGCCGCCTCGAGGTGGAAAAGGCACTCGGCGACAAGGTCGAGACCGCCTATCTCGAGAACGTCTCCGAAGGCCCCGATGCCGACCGCGCCTTCGAACGCCTGGCACGCGAGGGCTGCAAGATCATTTTCGGCACATCCTTCGGCTTCATGGACCCGGAAGTGAAGATCGCCAAGAAATTCCCCAAGGTGATGTTCGAGCACGCCACCGGCTACAAGACGGCCGAAAATCTCGGCATCTACAATGCGCGTTTCTATGAGGGCCGCTACGTGCTTGGCCAGATCGCCGCCAAACAATCGAAGTCGGGCGTCGCCGGCTACATCGTTTCCTTCCCGATCCCGGAAGTGGTGATGGGCATAAATTCCTTCATGCTCGGCGCGCAGTCGATCAACCCGAACTTCAAGGCGAAGATCGTCTGGGTGAACTCCTGGTTCGATCCGGGCAAGGAAGCCGACGCAGCCAAGGCATTGTTCGATCAAGGCGCCGACATCATCGTCCAGCACACCGACTCGACCGCTGCTTTGCAGGTGGCGGAGGAGCGCAAGCTGCACGGCTTCGGCCAGTCCTCCGACATGATCAAGTTCGCGCCGCACGCGCAGCTGACCTCGCTGACCGACGAGTGGGGGCCGTACTACATCAGCCGGGTCCAGGCGGCGCTCGACGGCACCTGGAAGCCCGACAATGTCTGGCTCGGCATCAAGGACGGCGCCGTCAAGCTGGCGCCGTTCACCAATATGCCCGACGACGTCAAGGCGATGGCCGAGGCCACCACCAAGAAGATAGCCGACGGCTGGAATCCCTTCACCGGGCCGATCGCCAAGCAGGACGGCACACCATGGCTGAAGGACGGCGAGGTCGCTGACGACGGCACGCTGCTTGGGATGAATTTCTACGTGAAGGGCGTCGACGACAAGCTGCCACAGTAAGCAACCGGAAACACATCGAACGAAAGGGCGCCACGCGGCGCCCTTTTTGTTTTGGATTGAGTGATATCAGACCGCCGAGCCGTAGAGGTCGTAAGCGTCGGCACGATCGATCTTGACCGTGACGATGTCGCCGGCGCGCAACGGCCGCCGCGATTGGATATGCACCGCACCGTCGATTTCGGGCGCATCGTATTTGGTCCGGCCCTTGGCCGAATTGCCATGTGCTTCGTCGATCAGTACCGGCAGGCGCTTGCCGATTTTCTTGGCGAGCTGCGTTGCCGAAATCTTCTGCTGGCGCTGCATAAAGCGGTGCCAGCGGGCTTCCTTGACCTCCTGCGGCACTTGCTTGAGGCCGAGCTCGTTGGAACGGGCGCCTCTGACCGGCTCGTATTTGAAGCAGCCGGCACGATCGATCCTGGCCTCGTCCAGCCAGTCGAGCAGCATCTCGAAATCGTCGTCCGTCTCGCCGGGGAAACCGACGATGAAGGTGGAGCGAATGGCGAGATCCGGACAGATCTCGCGCCAGCCGCGAATGCGCTCGAGCGTCTTCTCGCCATGGGCGGGCCGGCGCATGTTCTTCAGCACCTGCGGCGAGGCGTGCTGGAACGGGATATCGAGATAAGGAAGGATAGTGCCTTCGGCCATCAGTGGGATGACGTCGGCGACATGCGGATAGGGATAGACATAGTGCATGCGCACCCAGACACCGAGCTTACCCAGCTCTTCCGACAGATCGAGGAATTTCGCCCGCACTTCGCGATCGCCGAACATGCTGGTCTGGTATTTGATGTCGATGCCGTAGGCGCTGGTGTCCTGCGAGATGACGAGGATCTCCTTGACCCCGGCCTTGGCCAGCTTCTCGGCCTCGCGCAACACGTCGGCGGCCGGCCGCGATACGAGATCGCCGCGCAGCGCCGGGATGATGCAGAAGGTGCAGCGGTTGTTGCAGCCTTCCGAAATCTTGAGATAGGCATAGTGGCGCGGCGTGAGCTTGACGCCCTGCGGCGGCAAAAGGTCGATATAGGGATCGTGGCTCGGGGGAGCGGCCTCATGCACTGCCGCCATCACGCTTTCATAAGCTTGCGGGCCGGTGATGGCGAGGACGTTGGGATGTCTTTCACGGATGACGTCCGGTTCGGCGCCGAGGCAGCCGGTGACGATGACCTTGCCATTCTCCGAAAGTGCCGAGCCGATGGCGTTGAGCGATTCGTCGCGGGCCGAATCGAGGAAGCCACAGGTGTTGACGACGACCAGGTCGGCGCCGTCGTGCTTGCGGGCGATCTCGTAGCCTTCGGCGCGCAGGCGCGTGATGATGCGTTCCGAATCCACAAGGGCTTTCGGGCATCCAAGACTGACGAAGCTGACACGAGGGGCGGACATCAAAGCTTTTCCGGATTTTCAGGATTGGCGGCGCAGTACCACAGTTGTTGCCGCATTGGTATGGGCAGCGGCTGCAGCGAAACGCAAGCGCCCCCGAAGGCTGGCCGAAGTCGAAGTGCCGGCCGATGCGAATTCGAGTCGATGCGTCAGCTCACCGCACTGCTGACATGCGGCAAGACTTCCACCGCGCCTCGATAGATCATATCGAGTGCGACATAGAAGATGATCAAAAGGCCGATATAGGCGATCCAGCGATGGCGGTGCAGCAGCTTGGCGATGAAGCTCGCGGCAAGGCCCATCAGCGCGATCGACAGGACCAGGCCGATCACCAGCACCTGGAAGTGATCGCGCGCTGCGCCGGCGACTGCCAGCACGTTGTCGAGCGACATAGAGACGTCGGCGATGACGATCTGCAATGCAGCCTGACCCAGGGTCTTCTTACGCGCCTTCCCGGCCACCATATTATCGCTGTTGATATCGGAATTGGACAACGCCTCGGTCGCCTCCACTTCGTCGGCATGGGAGGTGCGCAGTTCGCGATACATCTTCCAGCACACCCACAGCAGCAGGATGCCGCCGGCCAGCAGCAGGCCGACAATCTGGAGCAGAGTGACAGTGATAGCTGCAAAACCGATGCGCAGCACCGTCGCCGCCACCACGCCGATAAGGATCGCTCTCTTGCGCTGCTCGACCGGCAGGCCGGCAGCGGCAAGGCCGATGACAATGGCGTTATCGCCTGCAAGCACGAGATCGATGGCGATGACCTGGAGCAGGGCAGAGAAGCCCGCGGCGGTGAAAATTTCCATCGACTGGGAGTTCCCTTGCTGGTTGGCCGGCCGTTCGCGTCGAATGCCTGGAGGCCCTAACGTGTATGGTTCCCGCACGTCAAGGGACTGGTTGGAACAAGGTCGGCAAACCGCTCGTCACGGCGGCAACATACAGAGTTTGCGACGATCGGCCCGAAACACCGGCGAAAATGCGGCCAGAGGTCGCGAATGCCTAGTTGTAGAGATTGTATTTGGGCCAGTCGCTTTCGGGAATTTCGTCGCCAATCCGGTAGCGGAGCTGCAGGACCTCCATATGGTCCGGCGCTGTCTCGCATTTAAATTTCAGCCGGTACCATTGTCCCTTGCTGCGAAACGCAGCGCCCGGGCTCCTGATCGCATCGGCGCCCATTTCGGGCGTCGCAAAGGCGTAAGCGACGACGCGATCGGCTCTGTATTTGTGGTCGTCGCGGGTAATCCGGTCGAGAATTTCGGCGTCGCATCGCTGCTCCAGCCGGGTTTGCGGGTCGAGTTTAAGCAGGCCGGCGCGCAATGCGCTGTCCATCGCGGTGGCCGGCCAAGCCACTATCGTCCATGCGAAAACCGCAGAAAATAGTTTATTCATAGGCGGGAGAAGCATCATATTCGGACGGAGAAATCAACCCGATCGGGGGTCACTTCCCGGTCATCTCGACGCAAGCCCAGGAGATTGCTTTCGGGACAAGGCTTCAAATGGCGGAGGGAGTGGGATTCGAACCCACGGTGGGCTTGCACCCACGCCGGTTTTCAAGACCGGTGCCTTAAACCGCTCGGCCATCCCTCCAAGGTGATTTTTCAATCACTTAGGATATCGCGAGAGGGCGGGTTCGAGCAGTCGGTACCGGATTGGCACCAGGACGTTCCCCAACCGGTTCGCGCTTCATTCCTGTAAAGCCGCATTCAACACCAAGTCAACCATGGCGACCGCACCTTTGGGCGCGATTCAGGACGGTGAGCAGCCCGGCATGGCGACCTGTGTTTTGTGCTGAGTGTGGAAAATCGTTTTTAAAACCCGCACAGACTATTAATCGTTGTGCGCCGATATGTTGGGCGCATTAAACACATGTAAGTAAATCGTATTCCGGAGTTGATTTTGGCCGTACTTGGCGCTCTCCCGCCCGGTCTTCGCTGTAGACCAATTCGAGAAACCGACTGGGAGGGAGTGGTCGACTGTCTGTGCAGGGGCTTTCCGGCGCGTAACCGGAGTTACTGGATACAGGCTCTGACCCGTTTGTCGCAGCGGCCCGCAGTTGCCGAGTTCCCACAATATGGCTTTGTTTTGGAGCATGCCGGTCGGATCGTCGGCGTTGTGCTCACCCTTTATGCTCGCTACCAGGGGTCGGAGGGCGACGAAATCCGCTGCAATCTTTCAAGCTGGTCAGTCGACGCAGAATTCCGTCCCTACGGCGCCATGTTGGTTGCGGCGGTTCTCAAGCGAAGGGATGTGACCTACACGAACATTTCGCCGGCACAAGCGACATTGAAAGCCAACCGGGCGCTCGGCTTTCGGCTCTTCTCCAGCGGACAATTTACCTTCGTGCCGGCTTTAAGTTCGGCGCAGCGGTCATGTCGCGTGCTCGAAGCGCGTCCCGATCTTCCGGAATTGGCGATGCTGTCCGAGAGTGAGAGATACATACTCTCTGAACACTCCACGCTGGGCTGCCTGTCGTTGATCTGCATTTGCGACGGAGCAGCGTTTCCCTTGGTGTTGATGCCGCGCCGAATGTTGCACGGTCTTATCCGATGCCATCAGATCATCTATTGCCGCTCGCTCGCGGATTTAAGCCGGTGCGCCGGTGCCGTGGGGCGCTTTCTCTTGCGAAGGGGAATCCTGGTTTGCTTTGTCGACGCCAAGGAGCCGATTCCAGGTTTGTTGGGGTGGTACCGCGCCAACAAGGGGCTGAAATACTTCAAGGGCCCCAGACCACCCGCACTTGGAGATCTGACGTTCACCGAGCTTGTGATATTCGGTCCCTGAATCTGCGCTCGGAGACATGCCAACGCCGGGCAGCAAAGCGTGCGGGCACGAATGGCGCTGGTGATCGATACGCGATGATTTTCATGCCGATCGGCGAGACGGTCGTGCCACAATCTCGCCCGGTTCCGACCACAATCGGTTAATACGGTGATAAACAATTCCTGCGCACAAAAGGATTGGGGTTGGGAGTCGCCGGCGTTTCTGGAGTGGGTGCTTTGGCACCGCCAACGTTAAAGCTGCGGTGCCTTCGTCGAGACTGTAGGGGACAATCGAAAATGCAGACTACGGCGCGCCCGCGTCTTCGTCGCGCTTCCGCTTTCGCGCTGTTTGCCTTGTCGGCAGCCTTTCTTGCGGCATGTGCCGGGCCGCAGCAAAAGGCGATGGTCAACAAGAAACCACGCTCCAAGGAATATTTTTCCGAAGCCGAATACGGTGTGAAAGCCAGCCCGCGCGTGACGTTCAAGACGTCTCGCGGACGCGATCAGCTCGGCAGACCCTATCAGGTGCGCGGCAAGTGGTACTATCCAAAGGAAGACAAGCGTTACGCTAAGGTTGGCCTCGCATCCTGGTATGGTGAGGCCTTCCACGGCCGGTTGACCGCCAACGGCGAAGTCTACGACATGGCAGATCTGACGGCGGCGCATCCGACCATGCCGCTGCCGAGCTATGCGCGTGTCACCAACATGAAGACCGGCAGCTCGGTGATCGTGCGCGTCAACGATCGCGGACCCTATCATGATGGACGCATCATCGATGTGTCTAAGCGCGCTGCTGAAATGCTCGATTATGCCAATATCGGTACGGCCGAGGTGAAGGTCGAATATGTCGGCCGTGCGCCGCTCGAAGGCAATGACGGTCAATATCTGATGGCCTCGTACCATCCCGGCAACAGGGCACCGGATCCATCGGACGGTCTGCCCAGCGGTGTCATGGTCGCCATGAATGGGCCGTCGCCGAGCCTGCCGGTAAGCGCCGCGGTGGTGCCGTTCCCCGGTCAGCTGACGAATTCCGGGCAGGCATCGGAAGCTGTCGTTGCGACGCAGGCACTGGCCTCCGGCGATGTGACGCTGCCCGAATTTGGACCGATCGTGCCGGAGCGTCCGGAAATCAACCTGCCGGCGCAATCGCCATTCACTGTGGCGTCGCTGTCCTATGCCAATGAGCGCGTGCAGCGCGCCTCCAACGCCTTCGCCGCGCTGGATGGCGTCGGCATGTCGCCCGCCGAGATTCTTCAATCCTGGAAACGGCAAGCTCCTCCAGCCGGGTCGCCCACGGACTATGTCGCGGCGGGTTCGTTCGAGGATGCCGCCGAAGCCGAGCGGGTGGCGGCCAAACTTTCCAGCTTCGGCAAGACCGAGATCCAGCGCTCCGAACTCGACGGCAAAGGCTGGTACTCGGTCAACCTCTATGCCGACGGCCATGGCAGCCTGGACGAGATGCTGCTGGCCGCGTGGTCGCATGGTGCGCCGGATGCGCTTGCCGTACGCAACTGATGGCGGGTCGCCTGGCTTTCTCGTGCGCGATTGATCCGCCGCGGAAAAGCCTGCTAGCTTCGGCCAACTTGCAAAAGAGCGCCGGCTGACTGGTCGAACCCGATGAAATTTTTCCGTCCTTCCACCGGGCTCATGACGCTCGGCCTGCTGCTGCTCTCGCTTGTGCCGGTCTCAGCACAGCTTTTCGAGACCAAGGCCGCGCAGGCCTTCATGATCGACGCCGAAACCGGCACCGTGCTGTTTTCCAAGGATGCGGACAGGTTGATCCCGCCGGCCTCGCTGGCCAAGCTGATGACGATGGAAGTGGTCTTCGACGCCATCAAATCAGGGCGCATGACGCTCGACGACACTTTCGTGGTCAGCGAGAACGCCTGGCGCAAGGGCGGCGCTCCTTCGGGGACATCGACCATGTTCGCGAAACTCAAGTCGACGATCCGGCTGGAGGACCTGATCCAGGGCGTGACCGTGCAGGCGGCCAATGACGGCTGTATCGTCATCGCTGAAGGAATGGCCGGGTCCGAAGCGAATTTCGCGGCGCAGATGACCGAGCGCGCCCGCCAGATCGGCTTGCAGAAATCGACCTTCGTCAATTCCACCGGTCTGCCGGCCGACGGGCAGCAAACGAGCGTTCGCGAGCTTGCGCTTCTGGCCCTGCATATCTGGCGCAACTACCCGGATCTCTACCGCTATTATGGCCAGAAGGATTTTAGCTGGAACAAGATTTCCCAGAGGAACCGCAACCCGTTGCTGGCCATGGATATAGGCGCCGACGGCCTTGCAGTCGGCGCCAGCGAGCAATCCGGATTCGGCATAGTCGGCTCGGTCAGCCACAATGGAACAAGGATGATTGCGGCAATGAGCGGACTGGCAAACGACCGCGAGCGCGCCGAGGAAGCGCGAAAGCTGCTCGACTGGGGCGTTCGCTCGTTCGAGAAGACGGAGATATTCGCCAAGGACGAAGTGGTTGGCGAAGCCCAGGTCTTTGGCGGCTCCAAATCCGGCGTCGCGTTAAAGGCCAATGGACCCGTGGAGATCTTCCTACCGATCGCCAACCGCGACAAGCTCACCGCCAGGATTGTCTATGACGGACCCGTGGCAGCGCCGGTGGAGGAGGGGCAGCCGGTGGGTACGCTGCGCGTCTGGATCGGCGATACGCTGAGCCAGGAGACGCCGCTTTTTGCCGCCGAGTCGATCGGTGTCGGTTCGTTGCCGCAACGCGCGCTCGATGCCGCCAAGGAACTGGCCGTCGGCTGGCTGCGTTAGCACCGTCGCGGTGGACCTTTTTTCCCGCCGGGACTATACGGTCCCCGAAGTATGGACAAAGGCTTTGGCGCGCGGATTTTTCATCACTTTTGAAGGCGGCGAAGGAGCAGGCAAGTCGACGCAGATCGGGCGGCTGGCAAAGAAGATGCGCGCCAAGAAATACGATGTACTGGTGACGCGTGAGCCGGGTGGCTCGCCGGGCGCGGAGGCGGTCAGGCATGTCCTGCTTTCAGGCGCAGCCGAGCCGTTCGGCCCCAAGATGGAAGCGCTGCTTTTCGCCGCCGCGCGTTCCGACCATGTCGAACAGGTCATCCGGCCGGCAGTCGAGCGCGGCTCGGTCGTGCTTTGCGACCGCTTCATGGATTCCTCTCGCGTCTACCAGGGCGTCACCGGAGGCCTCGACCCGGCATTCATGGACGCGTTGGAGAAGGTCGCCATCAACGGCATGGTGCCGGACATGACGCTGATCTTCGACATCGACCCCGCCGAGGGACTGAGGCGCGCTACCGCCCGACGGGGCAGCAGTGACGGCCCGGACCGCTTCGAGAAGGAAACATTGGCCATCCACCAGCGCCGCCGCGGGGCGTTTCTGACCATCGCCGCGGCTGAACCCGAACGCTGCGTCGTCGTCGATGCATCAGCAGACCCGGACACGGTGGAGGATGTCGTTACCGCCACCGTCTTCGCGGCTCTCGAGAAGATGATGCCGGCGCAAAGCAGACAGGCGGCGCCGGCATGATTTTCGAACGCATCGCACCCGAACAGCACGATACGCTGGACGGGGTGCCGGAGCCATCCGAGACGCCGCGTCTCGTCGGACATCTTCAGGCCGCCGATATGCTTGCCGCCGCCTATCGCTCGGGAAAGCTGCCGCACGCGCTGATCTTTGCCGGGCCGGTCGGCATCGGCAAGGCGACGCTGGCCTTTCACCTGGCGCATCACCTGTTGAAGCACCCAGCCTTCGGGCAGGCGCCGGAAAGCCTTGCCGTTCCCGATCCGGCATCGTCGCTGTTTCGTCAGATCGCCACCGGCGCGCATCCTTCGGTGCTGCATCTTGCGCGCCCCGCAAACGACAAGACCAAGAGCTTCAAGACCGTGGTCACCGTCGACGAGATCCGCAAGGTCAGCCGCTTTCTGTCGCTGACCTCGCATGACGGCAGCTACCGGGTGGTTATCGTCGATCCCGCCGACGACATGAACACCAATGCTGCCAATGCCTTGCTGAAGAATCTTGAAGAACCACCGGCGCGCACCTTGTTCATCCTCATCGTCCATGCGCCGGGCAGCCTGCTGCCGACGATCCGGTCGCGCTGCCAGATGGTGCGGTTGGCGCCGCTCGATGCCGAGAGCTTGATGACGGTTCTGGAGGGCATCGAGCCACCGCCACCGGAGGATCCTGCGGCGCGCGCGGCGCTGGCGGAACGGGCAGGGGGCAGCGCCCGCAATGCGATCCTGCTGACGCAATATGGCGGGCTGGAAATCGCCGCCACCCTTGACGCCCTGGTGATGGCCAAAAAGACAGATGTCGCCGGCGCCTACCGTCTTGCCGATGCGGTCGCCGGCCGCGACCAGGCGATCCAGTTCGACATCTTCAATCGCCGTGCGCTCGACCTGCTGTCGGAGGGCGCCAGCCAAGCCGCGCTGGCCGGCGATCTGGCGCGGGCCAAAACGCTGTCGGATACTTGGCACGAGGCTTTGAACGCTATATCTGAAACCGAGACCTACAACCTCGACAAGAAGCAGCACGCCCTGACCATGATCGACCGCCTGAATTCTGCAATGCGAATGTGACGGCCGCTGGCGTGGCTTTGAAGCCCCTGAGTTTTGATCCCAATCAATCGCAGGAACTTCGAAGCCACCACATTGGCGTCGGATGGCAATTGCCGTTTCGATGCGATATCTCACCGCGACATCTTTCATTCAGACATTCATGACGGCTCATCCATGGCACGCGAAAAATACTACGTCACGACGCCGATTTTCTATCCGAACGGCAAGCCGCATATCGGCCATGCCTACAATGTCATCGCCAGCGACACGCTGGCCCGCTTCCAGCGGCTCGACGGCAAGGACGTCTTCTTCGTCTCGGGAACCGACGAGCACGGTTTGAAGATGCAGCAGACGGCGGACGCCGAAGGCTTAGCGCCGAAAGCGCTTGCCGATCGCAACTCGGCGATCTTCCGCTCGATGCTCGAAGCGACCGGTTGCTCGAACGACGTTTTCATCCGCACCACCGAGGAGCGTCATTACAAGGCCTGCCAGGCGATCTGGACGCGCATGGCTGAGAATGGCGACATCTACCTCGACCGCTACAGCGGCTGGTATTCGGTGCGGCAGGAAGCCTATTTCGACGAGGCCGAAACCAAGGTCGGTGACGACGGCGTGCGCCGCGAACCACTCGGCTCGCCCGTCGAATGGACCGAGGAAGAGAGCTATTTCTTCCGCCTTTCCGCCTATCAGGACAGACTGCTCGCGCTCTACGAGAACAGCCCCGAATTCGTTGGACCGGCGGAGCGGCGCAACGAAATCATCAGCTTTGTCAAATCCGGCCTGAAGGATCTGTCGATCTCGCGCACCACATTCAAATGGGGCGTGCCGGTGCCCGGCGATGAGAAGCATGTGATGTATGTCTGGGTCGATGCACTAACCAACTACATCACCGCCGCCGGCTATCCGGATCCGGCCAATGAGAGATGGTCTTTCTGGCCGGCAAACGCCCACGTCATCGGCAAGGACATCATCCGCTTCCACGCGGTCTACTGGCCGGCATTCCTGATGTCGGCTGGCATCGAATTGCCGAAGCGCGTGTTCGCGCATGGTTTTCTGTTCAACCGTGGCGAGAAAATGTCGAAGTCGGTCGGCAATGTCGTCGATCCGTTCGCGATGATCGAGCACTACGGCCTTGACCAGGTGCGCTATTTCTTCATGCGCGAAGTGCCGTTTGGCCAGGACGGCAGCTACAGTCACGATGCCATCGTCAACCGCACCAATGCCGATCTTGCCAACGATCTCGGCAATCTGGCGCAGCGCTCGCTGTCGATGATCGCCAAGAACTGCGGCGGCGTGGTGCCTAAGCGCGGCCAATTGAGCAATGCCGACAAGGCGATCCTCGATCAGGCCAATGCCGCCCTTGTCACGGCGCGCAGGACGATGGCCGACCAGGGCATCCATCTGGCGCTGGCGGCGATCTTTGGCGTGGTGGCGGAAGCCAACCGCTATTTCGCCGGCCAGGAGCCATGGGCGCTGAAGAAGACCGATCCGGCACGCATGGAAACGGTGCTGTGGACGACGGCTGAAGTGATCCGGCGTGTCGGGCTGCTGTGCCAGCCCTTCATTCCGAAGTCGGCGGCAAAGCTGCTCGACCTTTTGGCGGTGCCGGCGGACAGCCGCGATTTCGCGAATGTCGCCGAGGCTCACGCGCTTGTATCCGGCACGGCACTGCCGGCGCCGGAACCGGTATTTCCACGCTATGTCGAGCAAACGGATACAAGCGCCTGATGCTGGTCGACAGTCACTGCCATCTCGACTTTCCGGATTTCGCCGAGGAGCGGGCGGCCATCGTCGCCCGCGCCCTTGCGGCCGGTGTCGGCCGCATGGTGACGATCTCGACGCGGGTGAAGCGGTTTCAACAAGTGCTTGAGATTGCGGAGACTTTCGATGAGGTCTATTGCTCGGTCGGTACCCATCCGCACAATGCGGCCGAAGAGCTTGATGTGACTGTCGAGGATCTGGTGCGGCTGTCCGATCATCACAAGGTGGTGGCGATCGGCGAGGCCGGGCTCGATTATTTCTACGATCATGCGCCGCGCGATGCACAGGCGCAGGGCTTTCGCACCCACATCGCCGCGGCTCGTGAGACCGGTCTGCCGCTGGTCATCCATTCACGCGACGCCGACGACAACATGGCTGATATCCTCGAAGAAGAAACAGGGAAGGGCGCCTTCCCCTTCATCTTGCACTGTTTTTCATCGGGGCGCCGGCTGGCCGAGATCGGCGTGGCGCTCGGCGGCTACGTTTCGTTTTCCGGCATCCTGACTTTCAAGAACTCCGCCGAGCTGCGCGCCGTCGCCGGCGATGTGCCGCGCGACCGTCTGCTGGTCGAAACCGACGCGCCATACCTTGCGCCGATCCCGTTTCGCGGCAAGCGCAACGAGCCTGCCTATGTCGCGCATACAGCCAAGGTGCTGGCCGACACGATCGGCGTCAGCGAGGCCGAGATCGCTGCCATCACCACCGACAATTTCTTCCGGTTGTTCAGGAAAATGCCGCGCCCGAGCGCGCCGGGCGCCTGACGCATGAGCGATCGGTTGCGTCTTACCGTCCTCGGCTGCGGCTCATCGCCGGGCACGCCACGCATCACCGGCGACTGGGGCAATTGTGATCCGACCAACCCAAAGAACCGGCGCATGCGCACCGCAGCGCTCGTCGAGCGGATCGCGGCGAATGGCGCCAGGACCACGGTCGTCATCGACACCGGCCCGGATTTTCGCGAGCAGATGCTGCTGGCATCGGTCAGGCGCATCGATGCGGTCGTCTATACGCATCCGCATGCCGACCACATCCACGGCATCGACGATTTGCGCGGCTTCGTGCTCGAGCAGCGCCACCGGATCGACATCCATGCCGATCAGGTTACCATGCTGCGGCTGAGGCAAGCGTTCCGCTACTGTTTCGAAACACCGAAAGGCAGTTCGTATCCGCCGATCGTCAACGCCCATATCATCGACCACAACAGGCCGGTGGTGATCGAAGGCGAGGGCGGCGCCCTCACCATCGAACCGCTGCCGCAAATCCACGGCGACATCATCTCGCTGGGTTTTCGTATCGGCAATCTCGCTTATTGCCCTGACATCAGCGACTTTCCGGGAGCGACAGCCGAGCGTATGCGCGGGCTGGACATGCTGGTCATCGACGCGCTGCAATACACCTTCCATCCGAGCCATCTGTCGCTTGGCCAGGCGCTCGGCTGGATCGAAAGACTGGCGCCGAAGAACGCGGTGCTGACGCATATGCATGTGCCGCTCGACTACGCCACGGTAATGGCCGAGACGCCGGCCAACGTCGAGCCTGCCTATGACGGCATGACGATCGAAATCCCTTACAAATCAGCGTAAAGGACCAAGGTTTTCATAGCTGGGTTACAGAGTTCGCTCCAAACCGCCCAGCGGCTCGCTTATGCTATCTTCGCCACGTCCTATCGGCCATGTCAGTTCCATAATCTATCTTATGCGACTGAAGCCTGTAGCGTCCGTTGGCAGCGAGACAGCATTTGTGGGGCAACGGCGTGCTAGGTTGCGAATCATGAACACACTGCTTGCAAGTCTTGCCCTCACCCTCGCCTGCGCATTCACTGACGCGCGAGCGCAGGACTTTGATCGTGCGCCAGGCGAGAATGACCTGGCTTTCGCGAAACGTGTGGTTGGGTTCGCGGACAACGCTGATCCGCACACCACAGCCGTGACCTGGAACGGCCTCCAGACACTGTTCGTCGATTACCAGACCACTGAGGAATATCCGGAACGCCCACTCGTCGCACTACAGCAGCAACCCGACGGGTACCGTACAATCCAGGTCACGCTTGGCGAACACGAAGGCGGCACGCCAGAGATTACAGCGCTCGGCCTCGTCAACGCCGATCACGATCCGGCAAAGGAACTGACTGTCATACTTGCCTGGCCTGTTTCGCACTACGACGTTTCGGGGACGCTCTACGAAGTTCGCATCTTCGACGCCCCCAAACCGGGCCAGAAGGCGCTGACGCAATTGAAAGTGAGCCAAAAGTTCGACGCCACCTGCGACTGCGGATGGCGCGACGGCACGACGAAGCGTTTCCGTTTCAAGACGATCAGGGCGGTCAAGGCTGAATTGAAGCGCTTGGGCGATTAGCCGCCGGCGAGGGCTCGCTTGCCGGATGCTGCCTCCGCCTACCCGGTGACCGGCAATCGTCACGAGCGCCGGCACAGGCTGGGTCGCTCGTCAGAATTCCATATCCCCGAAGTCACCGCCATTATCGGAGCTGGCATCGTCTGCCTGGTCGGCTTCGTCCGGCTGCGGTGCCGGCCGTTCGGCTGCCTGCGCTTCGCTGCCGCCAAACATGCCGGCGATCGCATTGCCGAGCAGCACGCCGCCTGCCACCCCCATCGCGGTCTGCGCGGCGCCGGCAAGGAACCCGCCGCCGGCCCGCTGTGACTGGTCTTGTGGCTCCTCCGCGGCAGCAGAGGCGGTGCGCGCTATCCGCGGAACCGAGCCTGAGCGCCTGCCGCCGCTGCGGCCGAAGAAGCCACTGAGCGGTCCACCGCCGGCAGGCTGCCGCGCCTGCTCCTCCAGCTCTTCGATGCGCGCCTGCGCTGCGTTCAGGGCCCGCTCCTGCACCACGATCGTCTGTGCCATGTAGTATGGCGCCCCAGGCTGCTGGGTGATCTGGTCCTGGATCAAGCGTTCCGCTTCGGCATCGCGCGGCGGCGCCTGGCGCTCGACATTTGCGAGCTTCTCGAAGAGCTGTCCGATCGCCTGCTGGTCGTTTCTGTCCATGATGTACTATTCCGGTCTCGGTCCGACGCGGCTATTCGCGCTCGCCGGTGAAGTTCAGCAACAGCTGGAAGATGTTGACGAAGTTCAGATAGAGCGAGAATGCACCAAAAACGGCGAGCTTTTGCTGTGTTTCGGCGCCGAAGTTTTCGGCGTACTGCTCCTTGATCGTCTGCGTGTCCCAGGCCGTGAGCCCGACGAAGACGGCGATTCCGATCACCGAGATCGCAAACTGCAGCGCTGTCGAACCCAGGAAGATATTGACGATGCTGGCGATCACCACGCCGATCAGGCCCATGATCAGGAAGGACGAGAACTGCGTCAGGTCGCGACTGGTTGTATAGCCATAAAGGCTGGTGGCGCCGAACATGGTGGCGGCGATGAAGAAGGTGCGGGCGATGCTGGTGCCGGTAAAGACCAGGAACACGGAAGCCAGCGACAGACCCATGACCGCGCAGAACGCCCAGAACATTGCCTGGGCCCCGGCCGCCGACATCGTCTGCATACGGAACGAGAACAGCAGCACAAAGGCCAGCGGCGCCAGCATCACCACCCATTTCAGCGGGGTGGAGAAGATCGGCACGTAAAGGGCGGGCGTGGAGGCCACCACGAGGGCGATCACGCCCGTAACGACGAGGCCAAGGCCCATGTAGTTATAGACGCGCAGCATGTGCCGGCGCAGGCCTTCGTCGTAGACGGCTCCGGCTCGGGCTCTGGTCCCAATGTATCCCAGATTGTTCATTTGGTTCTCCTTCTTAGAGGTAGTCGATCAGTAGAGTGTTTTGGCGAGCGCTTCGGCCGTGCGATCGAGGCCGCGGACATCGCTACGTGCGACGACTGCGTAGGCGACCTCGCCGATCTGGAAATAGGCCGAGGAAACCTCGCCCGACGGAACGACAGTCGGCTTGACGACGTCGAATGTTCCGGGCCGGATGGCGAACAGCGAGAGCAGCCCCATCTCTTTTGTCTCGACAGCCATCTCGACGCTCGGGCCGAACTGCGATGGGTAGATCTGCACGTCACGGACCGTCCAGTCCGTTGGCAGCGATGGCATGACGATCGCCGTGGCGGCGCGGATTTCGTCGGCATTGTAGCCGGGCGCCTCGAGTTGTGACGACATCGCCTCGCGCACGAGCGTCGTCCGATGCGCCCGGACTGCGTCCTCCACATAGGCGGGCGGATGGGTCGAAGCGACGACTTCCGTCACCGATATCGGTCCGATGAGCCCGTTCGCAAGCCAGCCGGCGGCGACGAAAACAGCGACAGCCGCCGCGCGCTGCAAAGCACCAAGGACACGGCCGCGCGCTAACCCCCGCTCCAGCCGCCGTGCCGCATCAGCCGTCGCCGGCCGCGCCATGCCTTTCGATCCGGCAAGCGCCACGCGCAGCTCGTCACGCGTCCTCAGATCAGTCATCACCCGCGCGGCCGCTTCCGGGCGAGCCGAAAGGAACGCCTCGACCTCGATGCGACGAGCAACGTCCAGCTGATCGTCGACATAGGCGTCGAGATCGGTGTCGGTGACGGGATCGCGCAGTTGGTTCATGATCCACCTCCGACGATCTTCAGATGGCTTTTCGTGCGTGCCGGTGCCGCGTCCTCCATCTCGCGGAGTGCCGCACGCGCCCTGCCGATGCGCGACATCAGCGTGCCAAGCGGCACGCCGCTAACCTCGGCCGCCTCGCTGTAGCTAAGCCCCTCGATGGCGACGAGATGCAGCGCGCAACGTTGCTCTTCCGGCAATGTGAAAAAAGCGTCGCGCACCTGTGCCAGCCGGACGGAATGTTCCTGCGGAGCCTGGACGCTGGCCTCGGTGAGATGGCCGGCCTGTTCGATGCGCACCGCTTCGGATTTGCGGGATCGCAAGCCGTCGATGAACGCATTGTGGACGATTGACAGCAGCCATACGCGAAGATTTCCGCCTGAGCGGAAGCTGCCGCGTCGCTCATAGGCACGCACCAGCGCATCATGCACCAGATCCTCTGCATCGGCGCTGTCGCGCGTCAGCGAGCGTGCGTAGCGGCGCAGCGAACCGAGCTGTCCCAGAATATCGAAGCGTGGCATCGGCCGTTTCATGTCCTGTTTACGGAGCAGGTCGGGGTTTTAATCCCGCTCTCCCCGAATTTTTTCGGCTCGCCGCGCTCTCGTCCTGGGAGATCTCGGGCCTGCCCTCGCCCGGCAGATAGTATCGGCCGCCCTCGAGGCAAACCGGCGCCGAGTTGGCGCATATGAAACCGCTGGCAAAGCACGGCCGGTTTGCGTATCACTCCGCCGCCAACGGAACCTTATCGATGTTCGAAAATCTCCAGCCCGCGCCCGCCGACAAGATCCTTGCCTTGATCGGGCTCTATCGCGCCGACCCGCGTCCCGACAAGGTCGATCTTGGGGTCGGCGTCTATAAGGATCGCGACGGCAAGACGCCGGTGATGCGCGCGGTGCGCGAAGCCGAAAAGCGGCTGCTGCGAGGCCAGGACACCAAGACCTATCTCGGCCTTGCCGGCGATACCGCCTTCAACGCGGCAATGGCTAGGTTGGTGTTCGGCCCAAAAGCCGACATGACGCGCATTCGTGCGGCACAGGCGCCCGGCGGCTCCGGCGCGCTGCGGCTGGTGGCAGAGCTGCTGAAAAGGACCCGCGCCGACGCGACGGTCTGGCTATCGGATCCGACATGGCCGAACCACATGCCGGTGATGCGCGCCGCTGGCCTGCAGATGCGCGAGTACCCCTATTTCGACGTTGCTTCTGGTGCGGTTCGCTTCGACGACATGCTGGATGCGTTGAGAACCGCGAATCCCGGCGACGTCGTGCTGTTGCATGGCTGTTGCCATAACCCGACGGGCGCCAATCTAGACATCTCGCAATGGGCTGCCGTTGCCGATCTCGTCGTTGAGCGTGGTCTGCTGCCCTTTGTCGACATCGCCTATCAAGGCTTTGGCGAGGGGCTTGATGCGGATGCCGCCGGCTTGCGCCTGCTGGCGGCGAAAGTTCCGGAAATGGTCGTTGCCTCGAGCTGCTCGAAGAACTTTGCCGTCTATCGCGACCGCGTTGGTGCAGCGCTGATCATGGCGAAAGACGGTGCGCAGGCGGATATGGCGATGGGCCAGATGCTGTCGGCGGCGCGCGCCATGTATTCGATGCCGCCGGACCATGGCGCGGCTGCGGTGCGCATGGTGCTCGAGGACGCTACGTTGCGGGCCGACTGGGAAGCAGAGCTTGAAGAGATGCGCCTGCGCATGCTGCGGCTGCGCGTCCAGTTCGCCGAAGCGCTGCGGCGGCAGTCCAACTCCGACCGTTTCGATTTCGTCGCCAGCCATCGCGGCATGTTTTCCCGGCTTGGCCTGTCGGAAGCGCAAGTCGAGCGGCTGCGCGCCGAGCATGGCATCTACATGGTCGGCGACAGCCGCATCAACGTTGCCGGCCTGCCCGAGGACGGCATGGACGCGCTCGCCAAGGCGATTGTCTCCGTGCTCGACTGATACTTTTTGCTTGACCATGATCTTTTCCGAAAACCGGCTTCCACGATCATGGTCTGGCCGCCGATCTGTGGACAAGGCGCCCTCACCGGCTGAAGCTGTTGGCCGCACAGCCGTGTACAGGATAGCGTTTCCCAGATGAAACCCTCGAAAGACATTTCCCGGCTGATCGAGATCATGGCAGCGCTGCGGGCGCCGGAAACCGGCTGCCCGTGGGATATCGAGCAGGACTTTTCGACAATCGCGCCATACACGGTAGAGGAAGCCTACGAAGTGGCGGACGCCATCGCGCGGGGCGACCTGGACGATCTGCGCGATGAACTCGGCGATCTCCTGTTGCAAGTGGTCTACCACGCGCAAATGGCCGAGGAGGCCGGCGAATTCTCATTCGGCGATGTGGTCGAGGCCATCACCACAAAAATGATCCGCCGCCACCCGCATGTTTTCGGCGACGAAAAGGCGCGCAGCGCCGGCATGGCGAAGGGCATGTGGGAAAAGATCAAAGCGGAGGAAAAAGCGGAGAAGCGCAGCGCCCGCCTCGTCCGAGGGCTCGACCCCGAGGACCATGGCAAGGGCTTTCTCGACAGCGTGCCGGTCGCCCTGCCCGCGCTGACCCGGGCCCTCAAACTGCAGGAAAAGGCCGCCCGCGTCGGCTTCGACTGGAGCGAGGCGGCACCGATCCTCGAAAAGATCGAGGAGGAGATCGGCGAATTACGCGAAGCGCTGGCCAAAGGCGACAGCGCACCGATCAAGGACGAGTTCGGCGACATGCTGTTTGCGATCGTCAATCTCGGCCGGCACCTCAAAATCGATTCCGAAGCGGCACTCAGCGGCACCAACGAAAAATTCCGGTCGCGCTTCCACCATGTCGAGCAGGCGCTGCAAGCGTCGGGAAACAACCTCGAAGAGGCGACGCTGGACGAGATGGAAGCGCTCTGGCAGCAGGCAAAAAGCGCGAAATAAACGCCCTACCCATTGTTTTGACGTCGCAATCGGCTTTCTATCTCTTGTCGAGCACTGTGTGTGGCCTTGAGCGCGATGGTCACGCTGCCATCCTCATTGTCATCACGCGAGACGATGTCGCCGTTGCGGTAAAGCCAGTCGACGACGCCGAGTTGGTCGGCCTTGAGCGTGACCGTGAACGTCTCCAGTTCGCCCGACATCATCGTCTCGATGATCGCCTTCAGCGCATCGATGCCTTCGCCGGTAACCGCCGATATGGCGATAGGCGGCGCCTTCCTGCCGTCAGCACCATCGGCAAGCAGCCGCGCGCGGTTGCCCTCGTCGAGCCGGTCGATCTTGTTCCACACTTCGATGACGCGCTTGCTATCGCGGGCATCAACGCCGAGATCGGCAAGGATGCGCTCGACATCTTCGGCCTGTGCGGCCGTATCGGGGTCGGAGATATCGCGCAGATGAATGACGAGGTCTGCCTCGACCACTTCCTCCAGTGTCGCCCTGAAGGCCGCGACCAGATGCGTTGGCAGGTCGGAAATGAAGCCGACCGTATCGGAAAGGATGACCGGCGTTCCGTGCCGCAGGCGCACGCGGCGCAGCGTCGGGTCGAGCGTGGCAAACAGCATGTCTTCCGCCAGCACCCCTGCTCCGGTCAGCCGGTTGAACAGCGTCGACTTGCCGGCATTGGTGTAGCCGACGATCGCCACCACCGGAAACGGCACCTTCTTGCGCTTGGCGCGGTGCAGGTCGCGGGTGCGGCGCACCGTTTCGAGCTCATGCTTCAGCTTGGTGATCTTGTCCTGCAACACACGCCGATCCGACTCGATCTGCGTCTCGCCAGGGCCGCCGAGAAAGCCGGCGCCGCCGCGCTGGCGCTCAAGGTGGGTCCAGCTCCGCACAAGGCGGCCCTTCTGGTAGTTGAGATGGGCAAGGTCGACCTGCAGCGTGCCTTCCTTGGTGCGGGCGCGCTCGCCGAAAATCTCCAGGATCAGCCCGGTGCGGTCGAGCACCTTGGCGTTCAACTCTTTTTCGAGATTGCGCTGCTGTACCGGTGTCAGCGGATGATCGACAATGACCACTTCCGCGTGCCCCTCTTTGACGATCTCGGCGAACTCCGCGACCTTGCCGCTGCCGAGCAAGGTCGCCGGGCGTGGATCGTTGACGGTCACCACTGCCGTGTGGACCAGGTCAAGGTCGATGGCGCTGGCGAGGCCGACCGCCTCGTCGCGACGGGCCTCGGCGGAACGGGTCAGGCGCGGGCGATTGGTGTCGTCGTTGCCACGCGGCTGCCGGGTAAGCACCGGCACGATGACCACCGCCCGGGTCGGACCGTTGGCCTCTGTCCCGGTCTGATGTGCTGGTTTTCCGCGAACGCTGCGGTCCGCGTCTTTCTCACGTGCCAATCAGGCGCCCTGGCTTTCCTCACCATCGAACATCTGAACCGGCTGGCTCGGCATGATCGTGGAAATGGCGTGCTTGTAGACGAGCTGGGAATGGCCGTCGCGACGCAGCAGAACGCAGAAATTGTCGAACGAAGTGACCACGCCGGTCAGCTTCACGCCGTTGATGAGAAAGATGGTGAGTGGGTTTTTGCTCTTGCGAACTGAATTCAGGAACAGGTCCTGAAGATTTTGCGATCGTTCCGCCATTGTTCTTGTCTTTCGCCGATCCCCTTCGGTTTGCAAGCCAATGCGCCAAATTAGCTGGCACATGTCAAGCACGCAAACACCATCTTGCCGTCAGTAACGACAAGCAGAACGAGATATATTGATGTTCATTCCATCTGTGCGGTTATCAGGCTGGACTTTTTTCCGCAACGTCAAAAAAGGCCCGCCGTAGTGAAACTGTTATCGAGCCCGGGTGGCCGTTGGCGACGGGAGCGCCATCGATTGCCACCACCGGCATGGCGATCGTGGTCGCGGAGCTGATGAAAACCTCGCGCGCGGCCTTGGCCTCGGCAACCGAAAAGCCGCGCTCCTCGATCTTCAGGCCGAGCTTGGCGGCGACATCGAACAGTGTCGTGCGGGTGATACCGCGCAGGATGCCATGCTCGGCCGGCCGCGTCACCAGCACGCCGTCCCTGGTGATGATCCAGGCGTTCGACGATCCACCTTCCTTGACGGTGCCGTCAACATCGACGAACCACGCCTCCTGGGCGCCTGCTTCCTTGGCTTTCTGTTTGGCCAGCACGTTCGGCAACAGGCCGACCGACTTGATATCGACCCGATCCCACCGGTTCTCCGGCACCGTGATAACCCGGATCCCGCTCTCGGCCCGCTTCGCGGCAGCTGCAGGATCGGCTTTTTTGGCAGTCACCACCAGCGACGGCTTCGTGCCCGCCGGCGGGAAGAAAAACTCACGGCTGGCGACACCGCGTGTCACCTGGACATAGACCAGGCCGTCGACGACATGGTTGCGGCGCACCACCTCGCCCATGACGAGCGGCAGCACGCCGCGCGTGATCGGCCAGTCGATCGAGAGTTCGGTGAGCGAGCGGTTCAATCGGGCGAGATGGCGCGGCATGTCGACGATGAAGCCCCGCGCCACCTCGCAGACCTCGTAGACGCCGTCGGCGAATTGATAGCCACGGTCCTCGATGTGCACGGAAGCTTCGGCGTGAGCGACATAGCGTCCGTTCACATAGGCAATGCGCGGCATGGATAACCCCTGGAGAAGTCAGCGCATGAGCCCGAAAATCGGAATCGATTTCGGAAAGGATCATGCGCAAAAATCAAAATGCTACAGCCTCCTTTATGCGTCCCAAAGACGCGCGGCGCTGCAGTGCTCTTATGCGATTCCACGACCGCCGTAACCGGTAATTGCGTGGGCCACGGCTGGTTTGGCTCTCAGACGCCCAGCGACTTCAGCTTGCGGTGCAGTGCAGAGCGTTCCATGCCGATAAACTCTGCCGTCTTCGAGATGTTGCCGCCAAAACGGTTGATCTGGGCGATCAGATAGTCCTTCTCGAATTGTTCGCGTGCTTCACGCAGCGGCAGTGCCATTATGTGCTGATCGGACTTGGTTGGAGTGCGCGGCATGACGTCGCCGATCTCGGCTGGCAGGAGGTCGGCGGTGATCGGCGCATCGACATCGTCGCCGCGCGCCAGGATCATCAGGCGCTCGACATTGTTGCGCAACTGCCGAACGTTGCCCGGCCAGTTGTGCGCCTGCAGCACCGCCAGCGCGTCGTCGCCGATGCGGCGCGGCTTGATGCCGGCCTGGCGAGCGATCTGCTTCATGAAATTGTCGACCAGATAAGGAATGTCCTCGCGACGCTCGGCCAGTCCCGGCACCATGACCGGAACCACGGCCAGGCGATGATAAAGGTCCTCACGGAAACGGCCGTCGGCGATCATGGCTTCCAGGTTCTGCGAGGTCGACGAGATGATGCGTACGTCGACCTTGACCCGCTTGGTGCCCCCTACCCGCTCGAACTGCTGTTCGACCAGCACGCGCAGGATCTTGTTTTGCGTCTCACGCGGCATGTCGGCCACTTCATCGATGTAGAGAATGCCGCGATGGGCCTCCTCCAGCGCACCGACCTTGCGTTCGACGCCGTTCGATTCGGTGCCGAACAACTCGATCTCCATACGCTCAGGCGTGATGTTGGCGGCACTCAGCGTCACAAACGGTGCACTCTTGCGCGCCGACAGTGCGTGGATGGCGCGCGCCGCCAGTTCCTTGCCCGAGCCGGAGGGGCCGATAATCATGACGCGGCTGTTGGTCGGCGCGACGCGCTCGATGGTCTGGCGCAATTGGCTCATTGCCGACGACATGCCGATGAGGTCAAAAGTCTCGCCGCTGCGCAGCTTGAGATCCGAAACCTCGCGTCTCAATTTGGACGTTTCAAGCGCCCGTTCGGCAATAAGGATCAGCCTGTCGGCCTTGAACGGCTTTTCGATAAAATCATAGGCGCCGCGGCGGATGGCCGAGACTGCCGTTTCGATATTGCCGTGGCCCGAGATCATCACCACCGGCAGGTTCGGGTGCATCGTCTTGATCTCGTCCAGCAAAGCGAGGCCATCGAGCCGCGAACCCTGCAGCCAGATGTCGAGGAAGATCAGCCTGGGTGCCCGGTCGGCAACCACCGCCAGCGCGCTGTCGGCGTCAAACGCCGTGCGGGTTTCGTGACCTTCGTCGCTCAGGATACCGGCGACGAGTTCGCGGATGTCTTCCTCGTCGTCGACGATGAGAATATCAGACGCCATTACCGACCTTTTCAGTTTCTTTTTCGTGTTCCGTCTTGCTTTCGCCGCGTATCGGAACGGTGGCGGCAACCGGCAGGATGATGCTGATCATCGCACCCCGCCCATCGTGGAATTCCGCTGGTGCATCGTGCAATTCGAGTCGCCCGCCATGGTCCTCCACGATCTTCTTGACGATAGCGAGGCCAAGCCCGGTGCCTTTCTCGCGTGTCGTCATGTAAGGCTCGAGCAAGCGCTGCCGGTTTTCGCGCGGCAAGCCCCTGCCGTTGTCGATGACGTCGATTCGAATCGCGCCATTCTGACGCCCGGCTTGAATCCGGATTATGCCGTGCGGACGATCCTCTGCATCAAGTCCGTCGATAGCTTCGGCAGCATTCTTGATGACGTTGCCGAAAGCCTGCGCCATCAGGCGGCTGTCGAACGTGCCTTTGAGCGGCTCATTGCCGAAGACGCGCTCGAAGATGATGTCGGCGCGGCTCACTTCGACCAGGAACGAGGCCTCCCGCAACGAATCGCGCAGATCGATGGCCTTCATTTCTGGTTTCGGCATGCGGGCGAACGCCGAGAACTCGTCGACCATGCGGCCGATGTCCTCCACTTGCCGGATGATGGTGTCGGTGCATTGATCGAAAACCTCACGGTCCTCGGTGATGACCTTGCCGTAACGGCGCTTTATACGCTCGGCCGAAAGCTGGATCGGCGTCAGCGGGTTCTTGATCTCGTGGGCGATGCGCCGCGCCACGTCGGCCCATGCAGAGGAACGCTGTGCCTGGACCAGATCGGTAATGTCGTCGACTGTCACGACGTAGGATTTATCCTCCGAACCGTCGTCGCCGGCTTCAATCGTGATCTGCACGTTGAAGGTCCGTTCGGTGCCGGCACGATAGAAGGTGACCTGTTCGCGATAGACCGGCTTGCCCGACTTGCGGCCGATCTCGAAGACGCGGCCGACATGCGGTAGCACGGCGGAAAGGTTCTGCCCAAGCGCCGCGGTGGCGGATATGGCCAGCATCGTTTCGGCGGAACGATTGACGATGGTGACGATGCCATATGGATCGACGCCGATGACCCCGGCGGTGACGCCGGCAAGCACAGCCTCCGAAAAGCGCCGCCGCTCGTCGATCAGATCCTTGGCCGACAGGATCTCGTTGCGCTGCGATTTCAGCTCCATCAGCATCTTGTTGAAGGTGTCGCCGAGCGAGGCGACGTCGCCATCGGAGGGGCGGACTGGCACGGCCACATCGAGATTGCCGGTAGCGACCTCGTCGGCCGCGCCGATGAGCTGACGAATCGGCCGCACCAGGCGGTCGGCCACCGCAATGCCGGTCCAGATGGCGGACAGGATGATGATCAGCGTCAGCGACAGATAGGGAAGCGCGAAAGCCACTTGCGAGGTGCGGCGATTGTCTTCGAGACCGCGATATTCTGCGGTGTTGGATTTGACGATCTGTCGTGCCTTGATCACCTCGGGATCGACGAGGCGAATGGTGTAGAGATAGAGCCCGTCGATCTCGCGCAGCTTGACGATGGCCCCCATGATGTTACGGGTGCGCGGCTCGATCAGCACCGGCTTGCCGTTGGCAGCGCTTGCCACAGCGCCCTCCGGCGGCTCCGGCATGGCAAAGTCCGCGTCGGTCTTGGCGCTCATGACGAAGGAACCATCGGGCTTGATGAGTGCTGCGTGTGCCAGGGAGCGTCCAACCGCCTCCTTGTTCATGAGGTCAAGGAAGCCGGTCCGATCGAGGCCGTAAAGCGTGCGCGAAGCGTCGAGGTCGTAAGCCATCGACAACGTCGTGCCCTGAAGATTTCGTGCGTTTTCCTGCACATAGGCGTCGGCGATCGACAACGACGAATTGACGATCGTCTTGGTGCGGATCTCGAACCAGCGGTCGAGGCCGATGTCGAGCGTGATCGACGCGATGATCGCCACCATGATCGCGGGGATGGCGGCGACCAGCGCAAACATCGCCACGATGCGCACATGCAGGCGCGACGCAGCCTTGCCGTGCCGGCGTGCCATCAGGATGCGATGCACTTCGCGGCCGACCAGCAAGATCAGAAACAGCACGAACGCGGCGTTAAGCGCGATCAGCGCCAGCGTCGTCCGCGCGTCGGGCGTGATCGGCGTGGCGCCAACCAGAATGGCGAAGGAGATCGCCGCCGTCACCAGCGCACCGGCAATGGCGACCACGCCGGGCAGCGCAAGCAGCCGGCGACCGTCTCGCGCGCCGGAAGTGCTGAAAAGCGGTTTGCTCAGTGTCGGTGCGTGCAGAGCCATGTCGCCGTCTAGAGCCAGTGATTGCGTCGGATGTATGCAACGCATTGTGGCGATTATGCAACAAGTGTGGCCGAGACGGAAATCTTTCGGCGATCGATCCCCTGGAAAGCGCTCGTAAGGGGTTCGTCTAGACCTGCCTGGAGGACTTGTAGACGTTGACGCCGAGTTCGCGAATCTTCTTGCGCAGCGTGTTGCGGTTGAGTCCTAGCAGTTCGGCGGCCTTGATCTGGTTGCCGCGCGTTGCAGTCATAGAGGCGAGGACCAGTGGATACTCGACCTCGGAGAGGATTCGCTGATAGAGGCCGGCCGGCGGCAAGTCGCCGGCAAACGAGGCAAAATAGCGTTGCAGGAAATGCTCCACCGCCTGGCCGATGGAAAGGTCGTCGGGAATGAGGTTGCCGCCACCTGGAACGACAGGCCTTTCGCCAGTCTTCAACTCCGCCTCGATGATCTCGGCGGATATCTCGTCCTGCGAATACAGTGCAGCCAGCCTGCGGATGAGGTTTTCGAGTTCGCGCACGTTGCCAGGCCATGGGTAGCGCTTCATCAGCTCGATGCCGCCGGTGGAAATGCGCTTGGTCTGCAGGCCTTCACTGGCGCCGAGCTTGAAGAAGTGCCGGACGAGGTCCGGAATGTCCTCCGATCGCTCGCGCAGCGCCGGCAGCCTGAGCGGCACAACGTTCAAGCGGTAGAACAGGTCCTCGCGGAAAAGCCCCTGATTGATCAGCGTGCGCAGGTCCTTGTTGGTGGCAGCGACGATGCGCACGTCGGTCTTGATCGGCGTGCGGCCGCCGACCGTGGTGTATTCGCCCTGCTGCAACACACGCAGAAGCCGCGTCTGCGCTTCCATCGGCATATCGCCGATCTCGTCGAGGAACAGCGTGCCGCCTTCGGCCTGCTCGAAACGGCCAGTGGAGCGGCTCTGTGCGCCGGTAAAGGCGCCCTTCTCGTGCCCGAATAGTTCCGATTCGATCAGGTCGCGCGGGATCGCCGCCATGTTGATCGCGACGAAGGGGCCACCACGACGACGGCCATATTCATGCAGCGCGCGCGCCACCAGTTCCTTGCCGGTACCCGATTCGCCTGAGATCATCACCGTCAGGTCGGTCTGCATCATTCGCGCCAGCATGCGGTAGATGTCCTGCATGGCCGCCGAGCGGCCGACCAGCGGCATCGTTTCAGGCGGCTCGTCGGCACGCGTATCGATCTTGGGCCGCCGCGGCTCGGAAAGCGCCCGATTGACGATGTTGAGCAGCTCCGTCAGGTCGAACGGTTTTGGCAGATATTCATAGGCTCCGGTTTCGGAGGCCCGGATCGCCGTCATGAACGTGTTCTGCGCACTCATGACGATGACCGGCAGTTCCGGTCGCGCCTTCTTGATGCGCGGTAGCATGTCGAAGGCGTTCTCGTCAGGCATGACAACGTCGGTGATGACCAGATCCCCCTCGCCCGCGGCCACCCAGCGCCACAGCGTCGAGGCATTGGAGGTGACGCGCACGTCGTGACCGACGCGCGAAAGCGCCTGGTTGAGGACAGTGCGGATGGCCGCATCGTCGTCGGCGACGAGAATATTGCCGCGAATGGTCATTTGCGGTCTCCTTCACCGTCGTCGTCGGCAAACTGGGTTTCTTTCCACGCCGGCATCAGGATGCGGAAGGTGGTCCCGCGCGGCGTCGATTCGCATTCAATGATGCCGCCATGCTCGCCGACGATCTTTGCGACCAGCGCCAGACCGAGACCGGAGCCGTTCGGCTTGGTGGTGATGAAGGGATCGAACAGGATCGGCAGGATATCCTCGGAGACACCCGAACCGTTGTCGCGCACGCAGAATTCCAATGGCAGCGACACCCGGTCCTGCGTTCCGGGCACGGAAACACGGATGCCCGGGCGGAAGGCGGTCGACAGCATGATCTCGCCCTGCGGATCGCTGCCGATCGCCTCGGCGGCATTTTTTACCAGATTGAGGAACACCTGGATGAGCTGGTCGCGATTGGCAAAAACCGGAGGCAATGATGGATCATAGTCCTCTAATATCTTGATCCGCTTGGCAAAACCGTTCTTGGCGATTGCTTTGACATGGTCGAGCACGACATGGATGTTGACGGGGTAGCGGTCGATCGGCCGCTCGTCCGAAAACACCTCCATGCGGTCGACCAGCGAGACAATGCGGTCGGTCTCGTCGGTGATCAAACGCGTCAGCGCGCGATCCTCATCGGACGCCGACAGTTCTAGCAGCTGCGCGGCGCCACGAATGCCGGACAGCGGGTTCTTGATCTCATGGGCAAGCATCGCGGCAAGGCCGGTGACCGAGCGCGCCGCACCGCGATGCGTCATCTGCCGGTCGATCTTGTCGGCCATTGAGCGTTCCTGGAACATCACCACGACGGAGCCTGGAAATTCCGTCACCGGCGCGACGTAGAGATCGACCACCTTCTCGATGCCGAGACGCGGCGACGACACGTCCACCCGGTATTCGTTCACCGGCGCACGGCGCTCGCGCACCTGGTCGACAAGCGTCAGCAGCGGACTGCCGAAAGGAATGAGCTTGTGCAGCGTGTTGCGGGCGAGCATCGTGGCGCTCGAGCGGAAAAAATCCTCGGCATCGGCATTGGCGAAGGTGATGAAGCCTTGCGGATCGACCATGATCACCGGCCGACGAATTGTGTTGAGCACAATATGCGCGGCGTCCGCCATGTCCGTGCTCTGTGTGACGGTGGCGTTCATGCCGCACTCCGCAGATTCGGCGCTTCGGGAGCGCTTGAAAACATGTCGCGCAGCAAGGCAATGACCCGCCCAGGCTCGAAAGACGTGAGGATGGCCTTGCGCCAGTCATCGCTTGTGACGGCATGGCGGTCGAGATACCAGCCGAGATGCTTGCGCGCCTGGCGCAATCCGCTTTCGGCGCCATAGAGCGTCAGCATGTCTTCGTAATGGGCAATGACGTAGTCGGTCAGCGCTTGCGGGCTGTCCGGCATGCCGGATACTGGCTCGGCCAGCGCGGCCGCTACAATGCTGCCGGCAGTCCACGGCGCGCCATAGTGCGCACGGCCGATCATCACCGCGTCGGCGCCGGACTGGTCGAGGATCAAGGCTGCCTCTGCCGGCGAGCCGACATCGCCATTGGCAACCACAGGGATGGAGACGGCCTGCTTGACGCGTGCGATGGCACGCCAGTCGGCCGTGCCCTGATAGAACTGGCAACGTGTGCGGCCGTGCACCGTCACCATCCTGACGCCGGCCTGCTCGGCGCGTCGCGCCAGCATCGGCGCGTTGAGCGCGCTCTCGTCCCAGCCAAGCCGCATCTTGACCGTGACCGGCACGTCGACCGCGCCGACTACCGCTTCGATCAGCGACAGCGCGTGGTCGAGGTCTCGCATCAGTGCCGAACCGGCATAGCCGCCCGTCACCTTCTTGGCCGGACAGCCCATGTTGATGTCGATGATGTCGGCGCCTTCGCCGGCTGCGATTCGTGCGCCCTCGGCCATGTGCACCGCGTCGCGGCCGGCAAGCTGGACCATGTGGACAGGCAGCCCGGAATGACGGATGCGCAGGCCCGAGCCAGCCCTGCCCTTTGCAAGCTCGCCGCTCGCCACCATTTCCGATACAACCAGCCCGGCGCCATGCGCATGGGCGCGCTGCCGGAACGGTTCGTCGGTAATGCCCGACATCGGCGCGAGAAACACGCGGTTGCGGATTCTCACGCCACCCACCTCCAGCGGCGAAGCCAATTTGGTCACATCAGGCATGCACAAAAACCAAGCACCTTCGATTGCTGCACATTCTCTAGCCAGAACGACGGCAATGTGCAACGCGCAATGTCGTGACATTAAGGCGCATTTGGGAAAAATATGGATCGCCGGACGGCATCAATCCTAGGTCTTGTGAAAGCGATACCACTTTTCAGGATCATGCGCTAAGCGTCTCGGCATGAGACATGTCAGCGAAAAGCCAGCTGCCGACGACAAGGTCGCCGTGGTCATCGTTGCTGCCGGGCGCGGCGCGCGCGCGGGGCAGGCCAATGGGCCGAAGCAGTACCAGCAGATTGGCGGCGGCGCCGTTATCGCACGCACGCTCGACGCCTTTCTGACGCATCCGAAAATTGGACCTGTCGTCGTTGCTATCCATGCCGAAGACGGCGCGCTTTTCCGCCGCGCCGCCGGCGCGAACGCCGACCGTGTCGTCGCTGTGATCGGCGGTACGTCACGGCAGGAGTCCGTCCGGCTTGGACTGCTGGCGTTGAGAAGCCATGCGCCGGGCCGGGTCCTGATCCATGATGCGGCTCGGCCGTTTGTCGATGCGGAACTGATAGATCGCACGATCGCCGCCATTGAAGAGCGCCAGGGAGCGCTGCCTGCTTTGCCCGTTGCCGATACGCTGAAGCGCGAAACGGCCGAAGGCATGAGCGGCGAAACAGTGTCCAGGGCCGGGCTCCATGCCGCACAGACACCACAAGGCTTTCCGTTCTGGCCGATCCTGGCCGCGCACGAAAAGGCTCATCAATTGGGCAAGGCGGATTTCACCGACGATGCGGCAATCGCCGAATGGGCGCATATTCCGGTGAAGATCGTTCCCGGCTCGCCGGACAATGTCAAACTGACCTGGGCACGGGATATTGCGATGGCGGATCAGCGGCTTTCCAGCGCCTCACGTTTTCCGGACATCCGAACCGGCAACGGCTACGACGTCCATGCCTTCGAGCCCGGCGACCATGTCACCCTGTGCGGTGTCGCTATTCCGCACGACAGGAAATTGTCCGGCCATTCGGATGCCGATGTCGGCCTGCATGCGTTGACCGACGCGCTGCTCGCCACCTGCGGCGCCGGTGACATCGGCACGCATTTCCCGCCCTCCGACCCGCAGTGGAAAGGGGCCGCTTCACGCATCTTCGTCGAACACGCAGCGAAGCTGGTGCGCGAGCGCGGCGGGCGCATCGCCAACGCCGACATCACATTGGTTTGCGAGGCGCCGCGCGTCGGCCCGCATCGCGAGGCCATGACCGAAACGCTTTCCGCAATGTTGCGAATTTCGCGCGACCGCATCTCGATCAAGGCGACAACCAATGAGAAGCTCGGCTTCGTCGGCCGTGAGGAAGGCATAGCGGCCATCGCGACCGCCAGCGTTGTGTTTCCAGGGGATGTCCCCGAATGAGCAATAGCGATCTCGCAGATGCCCTGCTTCAGGCCTGCCAGCAGCGCGGCATCATGCTGGCGACGGCGGAGAGCTGCACCGGCGGCATGATCATCGCCACGCTGACCGACATTGCCGGCTCTTCCACTGTGGTCGATCGCGGCTTCATCGCCTATTCCAACCACGCCAAGACCGAGATGCTCGGCGTCTCGGCCGTTACACTCGAGGCGAACGGGGCGGTCTCGCGCGAGACTGCGGTGGAGATGGCGGCCGGCGCCTTGGCCCATTCGCCCGCCGGGCTTGCGCTCGCGGTGACCGGCATCGCCGGTCCGGGCGGTGGCTCAGCGGAAAAACCTGTCGGCCTGGTCTGGTTCGGCGTTGCCGTGGCTGGCCGGCCGGTGGTCAGCGAATGCCAGCTGTTCGCCGACAAGGGCCGTGATTTCATCCGCCGGGAAACGGTCCGGCATGCGCTTGAACTGGGTCTGCGCGCGCTCGCTGCGGATCAGGCCGCCGATGGCGTGCCGTAGATGATTTCGGCGCGTTTCTCGAACGCCTCGGAGAACATGCGGAAGGCGCGGTCGAACATGGTTCCCATGAGCGCACCCAAAATGCGGCTCTTGAACTCATAGTCGATAAAGAAGCAGACGTTGCAACCACCGCCGTCCGCCGGGTCGAAGCGCCAGACATTGCTCAGATATTTGAACGGGCCGTCGATATATTTGACGTCGATGGCGTTCTCGTCAGGCTTCAGCAGCACCTGCGTGGTGAAAGTCTCGCGGATCGCCTTGTAGCCAATGCTCATGTCGGCGATGAGCAGCGTGCGTCCGTCGCGTTCCTTGCGCGAACGAACCGTAAGTGCCTCGCAAAGCGGCAGGAATTGCGGATAGGATTCGATATCCGCGACCAGAGCGAACATCTGTTCAGGCGTATGCGCGACGCGGCGATGGGCTTCGAATTGTGGCATGAAACCAGTTTGTTAGGCGGACTTCCTGAGAAACGCTTCGCGCGCCGCGCGCAACCTGGCGAAATCGTCGCCGGCATGGTGCGACGAGCGCGTCAGCGGGCTCGACGCCACCAGCAGGAAGCCCTTGGTCCGGCCGATCGTCTCGAAAGACTTGAACTCCTCCGGTGTGACAAAGCGGATCACCGGATGGTGCTTCTTCGACGGCTGAAGATATTGGCCGATGGTCATGAAGTCGACATTGGCCGAACGCAGATCGTCCATCAGTTGCAGGATTTCGTTCCGCTCCTCGCCAAGGCCAACCATGATGCCGGACTTGGTGAAGATCGAGGGGTCGAGTTCCTTGACTCGCTGCAAGAGCCTGATCGAGTGGAAATAGCGCGCACCCGGCCGAACCGTCAGATAGTTCGACGGCACGGTCTCGAGATTATGGTTGAAAACGTCGGGCTTGGCCGCCACGACGATCTCCAGTGCGCCGTCCTTGCGCAGGAAGTCGGGCGTCAGGATTTCGATCGTCGTCAGAGGCGTTGCCGCCCGGATGGCGCGGATGACCTCGGCAAAGTGCTGAGCTCCGCCATCGGCGAGATCGTCGCGGTCGACTGAGGTGATGACGACATGGCTTAGGCCCATTTGCTTGACGGCGTGTGCGACGCGCGCCGGCTCGTCGGGATCGAGTGCGGTCGGTATACCGGTAGCCACGTTGCAGAACGCGCAGGCGCGCGTGCAGATCTCGCCCATGATCATGAAGGTGGCGTGCTTCTTTTCCCAGCACTCGCCGATGTTGGGGCAACCGGCCTCTTCGCACACCGTCACCAGCTTATGCGACTTCACGATCTCGCGCGTCTCGGCATAGCCTTTCGACATCGGCGCCTTGACGCGGATCCAGTCGGGCTTGCGCAGCACATCCTGGTCGGGCTTGTGCGCCTTTTCGGGATGCCGCAGGCGCGGCGCATTGGCGATCGTGTCGAGGACGGTGACCATATGAAATCCGGTTCATTCGCGATCGCCTGTCCGACGTTCGCTTTCCCAAGTCATCTAGGACTTTTCGCTGCAAAGAAAAAGGCCGCGGCGGCGCATGCCGCCACAGCCGTTTTCGCATGGCATGAGTTCAGCAATTAACGGCGCACCATGCGTCCTACCCAGATCAGCAGGCAGGCACCAATGAAACCGGTGATCAGATAGGCGATCCAGCCGGCGCCGAAGGCGCCGATGTTGAGCGCCTGCAGGATGGCATTCAGCACGATCGCGCCGACGATGCCAAGAATGATGTTCATCAAGATGCCGGTGTTGCTCTTCATGAACATCTCGGCAAACCAGCCTGCCAAACCGCCGATGATGATGGCTGCTACCCAGCCCACGCCGTTCACGTCCATATGCCCTCTCCTGTGGTGATGAATGCATCCGGAAACGAATTACCTTGCCGTCGAGTTCCTTGACATACATGTGTGAGTCTCGCGCAGCCAATTTATCATGCGTTCAGCGCACGGCCATAGGCGTCGAGAACACTCTCCTTCATCATCTCCGACAGCGTCGGGTGCGGGAAGATTGTGTGCATCAGCTCTTCCTCGGTGGTTTCCAGGTTCATAGCCACGACGAAGCCCTGGATCAGTTCGGTTACTTCTGCGCCGACCATGTGGGCGCCCAGCAACTGGCCGGTCTTCTTGTCGAAAATGGTCTTGACGAAGCCTTGGTCTTCGCCCAGCGCAATCGCCTTGCCGTTTGCGGCGAACTGGAAGCGGCCGACGCGGATGTCCTTGCCATCGGCTTTCGCTTTGGCTTCCGTCAGTCCGACCGAGGCGACTTGCGGATTGCAATAGGTGCAGCCCGGGATCTTCAGCTTGTCGATGGCATGCACGCCGGCGAAATTGGCAATCTTTTCCACACACACCACGCCCTCATGCTCGGCCTTGTGGGCGAGCATCGGCGGTCCGGCGACATCGCCGATGGCATAGATGCCGGGCACGTTGGTCTTGCCGTAGCCGTCGACGACGATGCAACCGCGTTCGGTCTTCACGCCGAGCGCCTCGAGGCCGAGATTTTCGATATTGCCCTGTACCCCGACGGCTGAAATCATGCGGTCGGCGGTGATCTTCTCGACCTTGCCGTCCTTCATCTCGACATGCGCGGTGACCGAATTGGCGCCCTTCTCGACCTTGGTCACCTTGGCCTCGAGGATGATCTTCATGCCCTGCTTCTCGAACTGCTTTTGCGCAAACTTCGACACTTCGGCGTCCTCGACCGGCATCACAGCCGGCAGCAGTTCAACCACCGTCACCTCTGCGCCCATAGTGCGGTAAAACGAGGCGAACTCGATGCCGATGGCGCCCGAGCCCATCACCAGCAGCGACTTCGGCATCTCTTTCGGCACCATCGCCTCGAAATAGGTCCAGATCAACTTGCCGTCCGGCTCGATGCCGGGCAATGCGCGCGGCCTGGCTCCGGTCGCCAGGATGATGTGCTTGGCGGTGTAGGTGCCCTCGCCTTTGACGCCCTTGGGCGCCGGCGGCTGCGGCTCCATCGGCTTCTTCGACGATTTCGACACGACGATCTCGCCGGGTTTCGTCAGTTTGGCTTCGCCCCAGATGACGTCGACCTTGTTCTTCTTCATCAGGAAGCCGACGCCGCCGTTGAGCCGCAGCGAGACCTTTCGCGAGCGATCGACGACGGCGGCGGTGTCGACGCTGACCTTGCCGTCGATCTTCAGGCCGTAATCCTTCAGATGATCCGAATAGTGCATGATCTCGGCCGAGCGCAGCAGCGCTTTGGTCGGAATGCAGCCCCAGTTGAGGCAGATGCCGCCCAAGTGCTCGCGCTCGACAATCGCCGTCTTGAAGCCAAGCTGCGCCGAACGCACTGCAGTGACATAGCCGCCGGGGCCGGAGCCGATGATGATAACGTCGTAGTTCTCAGCCACGGCTTTTCTCCTTCACAATTCCAGCATGACGCGCACGAGCGGCGCCAGCGCTTGCCCGATGCTCCGCGTGTTTTCCGCGTCAAGGTGGACGCCGTCCAGCGGCGTCGTTTCGGCCACCGTGCCCGCATTGAAGAAGCCGCAGCCGGCCTCGTCGGCAAGGGCGGAATATTGCGGCGCCAGCCGCTTTGACGCGTCATCTCCGCCGGCGAACATTTCTTTGAACTCGGCGTCTTCCGTGCGGCTGACTACGGGCGGCGCGACGATCAGGATCTGCGGCGCCGGCCAATCGAACGGGTAATCATGACCGCGCACAATATCGATCAGGCGTTGCACGCCTTGTTTGGCCGCGACCGGATTGCCGTGAATCCACGGCTTCATATCGTTGGCGCCGAGCATGATGACGATCAAATCGATCGGCGCATGAGTCGTCAGGATCGTTGGCAACAGCCTTGCGCCATTGCGGTCCGCTCCGGCCAAGTGATCGTCGAAGGCGGTGGTTCGGCCATTCAGGCCTTCGGCGATGACCTCGACGCCGCTGCCCAATGCCGCCTGCAGCACGCTCGGCCAGCGATCTTCCAGCGGATGTCGGCCGAGGTTTGCCGCGTCATAGCCCCAAGTAAGCGAATCGCCGTAGCAGAGGACCGTCTTCATGTGCCTGCCCCGCCGAAACCTGGTTGCGAGCGCGCCAATCGCCAGCGCACGAAAAGCCACTGGACCAGCACCGTAGCGATGCCCGGCAGGACGAGACCCGCGACTATGGGAAGATCGCCCGACCATTGGCTCTTGCCTGGGGGCTGGGAGAAAGTCCAGCCGATCAGGGAAACTCCAACGAGCACAAAAAACGCTACCCCTATGGTCGCCGTCAGCTTTGTTGCCCGTCGTGGGTCCGACATGAATTGTGCGATGAAGAACGCGACCGTCACGAGGACGGTGACGAGAGCCGAGATCATAAACACAAGGATGTACTCTACGTCGGCATTGGTTGCGACGGCGAGCCACTGCGCCACCAATCCGCCGGCCAAACCGGAAAGAAAGAAGGCAAAAAGGCTGGTGAAGAATTTCCGCACCGCCCTGTTCCCTTCTCTTAGACCAGCATGCCCATCGGGTTTTCGACCATGCGTTTGAAGGCGACGAGCAGCTCGGCGCCGAGCGCACCGTCGACGGCGCGGTGATCGGTCGACAACGTCACCGACATGATCGTGGCGATCTTGATCTCGCCGTTCTTGACCACCGCGCGTTGCTCTCCGGCGCCGACCGCCAGGATCGTCGCATGCGGTGGGTTGATGACGGCAGAAAAATCCTTGATGCCGAACATGCCGAGATTGGACACTGCCGTGGTGCCGCCCTGATATTCTTCCGGCTTCAGCTTGCGGCTGCGGGCGCGGCCGGCAAGATCCTTCATCTCGTTGGAGATAACGGACAGCGTCTTTTCGTCGGCACGCCGGATGATTGGCGTGATCAAGCCGCCGGGGATCGACACTGCAACACCGACATCGGCATGCTTGTGCTTGACCATGGCGTTTTCTGTCCACGACGCATTGGCATCCGGCACCGCCATCAGCGCCATGGCCAGAGCCTTGATGACCATGTCATTGACGGAAAGCTTATAGGCCGGCGTTTCCCCCTTCTCGGTCTTCTTCACCGGGGCGGCCGCATTGATCTGCGTGCGCAGGGCCAGAAGTGCGTCGAGCTCGCAGTCGAGCGTCAGATAGAAATGCGGGATGGTGGTCTTGGCCTCGACCAGCCGCCGCGCAATTGTCTTGCGCATATTGTCGTGGGGGACCAGCTCGTAGGAGCCTTCGGCAAACAGTTTGAGCACCTGCTCGTCGGACATTGGCTTGGGTGCTGCTGCCGCAGGTGCCGGAGCACCGGCGGCCGCTGCTTTTGCTGCTGGTGCCGCCTTGGCGCCGCCACTGGAAATTGCGGCCTCGACATCGGCCCTGACCACGCGACCATGCGGGCCGGAGCCCGTCACCGCCGACACATCGACACCGGCTTCCTTGGCGATGCGGCGGGCCAGCGGCGAGGCGAAGATGCGGCCGTTCGCGGATTGGCTGATCTCCCCCCGTGTGGGGGAGATGGCCGGCAGGCCAGAGGGGGGCGCCTCGGGCCCTGCGGCGTGGGGGACAGCGCCCCCCGAGGTCGACTTAGTCGGCATCGGCCCCACGGGGGGGGGGTGTGGCGGGTTTTGCGGCTTCGCCGCCGCCTTTGCCGGCGCAGCGCCATCACCGCTTTTGGCGGCAGAAGCAGCATCCTCGCCCTCCGCCGCCAGCACCGCGATCAGCGCATTGACCTTGACGCCTTCAGTGCCGGCCGGAACCACCAGCTTGGCAACCGTGCCTTCGTCGACGGCTTCGACTTCCATCGTTGCCTTGTCGGTCTCGATTTCGGCAATCACGTCGCCCGGCGAAACCTTGTCGCCTTCCTTGACCAACCACTTGGAAAGATTGCCCTCTTCCATCGTGGGCGACAGCGCCGGCATGGTGATGTTGATCGGCATTTTGTCCTCCCGCCCTGCTCAGCGATACGTGACGGCTTTGACCGCCTCGACGACCTCGCCGACATTGGGCAGCGCCAGCTTTTCGAGGTTCGCCGCATAGGGCATCGGCACGTCCTTGCCGGCAATGGTAATGACCGGTGCGTCGAGGAAATCGAAGGCGCGCTGTGAGACCTGATTGGCGATATGGTCGCCGACCGAGTTCTGCGGAAAGCCTTCCTCGACCACCACCAGGCGATTGGTCTTTTTGACCGAGGCGATGATCGTGTCGAAGTCGAGCGGGCGGATAGTGCGCAAGTCGATGATCTCGGCATCGATGCCCATGCCGCGCAACTCCGCCTCCGCCTTGATCGCGTAGGTCATGCCGATGCCGAACGAGACGATGGTCACGTCCTTGCCGGATTTGTGAATGCGCGCCTTGCCGATCGGCAACACGAAATCGTCCATCTTCGGCACGTCGAAGGAGTGGCCGTAAAGGATTTCGTTTTCGAGGAAGATGACCGGGTTCGGATCGCGGATCGCCGCCTTGAGCAGACCCTTGGCGTCGGCGGCGGTATAAGGCATCACCACCTTCAATCCAGGAATATGGCTGTACCAGGCGGCATAGCACTGCGAATGCTGCGCGGCGACGCGGGCAGCAGCGCCGTTCGGGCCGCGAAAGACGATCGGGGCGCCCATCTGGCCGCCGGACATGTAGAGCGTCTTGGCGGCTGAATTGATGATCTGGTCGATCGCCTGCATGGCGAAGTTGAAGGTCATGAATTCGACGATCGGCTTCAGGCCGGCCATCGCCGCGCCAACACCAACGCCGGCAAAGCCGTGCTCGGTGATCGGCGTGTCGACCACGCGTCTCGGACCGAATTCCTGCAACAGGCCTTGTGTGATCTTGTAGGCGCCCTGGTACTCGGCGACTTCCTCGCCCATGACGAAGACGTCGCCGTCGCGGCGCATTTCCTCCGCCATTGCGTCGCGCAACGCTTCACGCACCGTGGTCGAGACCATTTCGGTGCCGGCCGGGATGTCCGGATCGGCGGCAATTTCCAGCTTGGGCGCGGCGGCAACAGGTGTTGCCGCTTCGCTCTTGGCCGGAGCAGCAGCGGGGGCCGGAGCAGCCGCGGGGGCCGGAGCAGCCGCGGGCGCTGCCGCTTGCGACTCGACAGCCTCCTCGCCAATGCCTTCGCCCGCCTCGTCGATGTCTTCGCCATCGAGGGCCAGCACAGCGATCAGCGTGTTGACCTTGACGCCTTCGGTGCCGGCAGGAACCACGATCTTGGCAAGTGTGCCTTCATCGACGGCTTCGACTTCCATCGTTGCCTTGTCGGTTTCGATCTCGGCAATGGCGTCACCGGCTGCGACTTTGTCGCCTTCTTTCTTCAACCACTTGGAAACATTACCCTCTTCCATGGTCGGCGAGAGGGCGGGCATGAGAATTTCGATCGGCATGTCCTTGCCCTCTCGTTAAAGTACGATATCGGTCCAGAGCTCGGACGGATCCGGCTCCGCGTCGTTCTGGGCAAATTCTGCAGCGTCGGCGACAACGTCGCGGACTTCCTTGTCGATGGCCTTGAGCTCGTCCTCGCTTGCCCATTTCTTGTCGAGCAACCGTGCCTTGACCTGTTCGATCGGGTCACGTTCGGAGCGCATTTTCTGCACTTCTTCCTTGGAGCGGTATTTTGCTGGATCCGACATCGAATGGCCGCGGTAGCGGTAGGTCTGCATTTCGAGAATGAGCGGCCCGTTGCCGGCGCGGCACCATTCGGCGGCGAGGTCGCCGGCGGCCTTGACGGCGCGCACATCCATGCCGTCGACCTGGATGCCTGGAATCTTGAAGGAGGCGCCGCGATGCGAAAAATCCGTCTCGGCCGACGAGCGCGAGACCGAGGTGCCCATGGCGTAGCGGTTGTTCTCGATGATGTAGACCACCGGAAGCTTCCATAGCGAGGCCATATTGAAGCTTTCGTAGACCTGGCCCTGATTCGCGGCGCCATCGCCGAAATAGGTCAGCGTCATATTGTTGTTGCCGCGATAGCGGTTGGCGAAGGCAATGCCGGTGCCGAGCGACACTTGCGCGCCGACGATGCCGTGGCCGCCGTAAAAATGCTTCTCCTTGGAGAACATGTGCATGGAGCCGCCCTTGCCTCTCGACAGGCCGCTACGGCGCCCGGTCAGTTCGGCCATGACGCCGCGCGGCGACAACTCCATGGCCAGCATATGGCCATGGTCGCGATAGGCGGTGATCATCTGGTCGCCATCGATCAGCGCCATCTTCATGCCGGTAACGACCGCCTCCTGGCCGATGTAGAGATGGCAGAAACCGCCGATGAAGCCCATGCCGTAAAGCTGGCCGGCCTTTTCCTCGAAGCGGCGGATGAGCAGCATGTGCCGGTAGGCGGCAAGCTCCTGGTCTTTGGTGAATTCAACAGGCTTTGGGGTGGAAAGGCCCATCGTTTTGCCGTCGGATTTGGATTTGGCAGGCGCTTTTCTGGCGGCGGTGGCCATGCATCACTCCCTGTTGGCGTCTCTTGGCGGACAGCGAGGGAGATCAGTTCTCCCACCGATTTGAGGCAGGCTAACATGCAGGGAAGGCTTTCGCCATGCCGAAAACGCATGGCTGTCATGCATCTAAGCGCCTAAAATCATTGCAAATATCGCCGATTAACTGAAATTGCGTTATCTTGCGACCGGCAGCATGATGGTGATCTCGTCGGCATGGGACAGATTGAGCGCCTTGCGCGCCTGCTCGTCCAGCATGTCCTTCTCGAGCGTGCCCTCATGCATCAGCTGGACGCGGCGCTCCAGGTCGATCCGGCGTGCCTTGACGGCATCAAGCCTGCCCTGCAATGCGACAGTCTCGGCTTCGAGCCGATACTTGGAATAGATGCCGAACTCGCCATGATAGGCATGGAAGCCGAAATAGGTCAGGAACACCACGCAGAGCGAGGGGATGATCAGCCGGCCGGTGTTTCTTTGCTTGTGCTGGCGTGTCCACATGGTCCGAATCCTCTGCGCCGCCTTTGTCGCCCGATTGTGCTTAATGGACGGTTACGGATTGCTGGATTCGGAGCCCTGAAAGCAAAAGGGCGGGAATGTCCCCGCCCTCGCTCGCTCGGATTTTCTGTCGAAAATCAGCTTTTAACGATCGACTTGCCGGCATACCGCGCCTGCTTGCCGAGTTCCTCTTCGATGCGGATGAGCTGGTTGTACTTGGCCATGCGGTCCGAGCGTGACAGCGAGCCAGTCTTGATCTGCCCGCAATTGGTGGCAACGGCGAGGTCGGCGATGGTCGAATCCTCGGTCTCGCCCGAGCGGTGCGACATCACCGCGGTATAGCCGGCCTTGTGCGCGGTCTCGACGGCGTCGAGCGTTTCGGTAAGCGAGCCGATCTGGTTGACCTTGACCAGGATCGAATTGGCGACACCCATGCGGATGCCGTCGCGCAACCGCGCCGTGTTGGTGACGAACAGATCGTCGCCAACCAGCTGCGTTTGCTTGCCGATGAGGTCGGTCAGCATTTTCCAGCCGTCCCAGTCGTCCTCGGCCAGGCCGTCCTCGATGGTGATGATCGGGTAGTCGGCAGCGAGCTTGGCCAGATATTTGGCTTGCGCCTTCGGGTCGCGGGTCTTCTTCTCGCCTTCATAGACGTAGTTGCCGTCCTTGAAGAACTCGGTCGCCGCGCAGTCGAGTCCGAGTGCGACCTCCTCGCCTGGCCTGAAGCCGGCCTTCTCGATCGATTCCATGATGAAGTCGAGCGCGGCCGGCGCGCTTTTCAGGTTGGGGGCAAAGCCGCCCTCGTCGCCGACATTGGTGTTATGGCCGGCATCCTTCAGCCTCTTCCGCAGCGTGTGGAATATCTCCGAGCCCCAGCGCACGCCATCGCGCAGCGTCGGCGCGCCGATCGGCAGAATCATGAATTCCTGGAAATCGATCGGGTTGTCGGCATGCGCACCGCCGTTGATGATGTTCATCATCGGCACCGGCAGCACATGCGCCTTGGTGCCGCCGACATAACGGTAGAGCGGCAGGCCGGCCGCTTCGGCCGCGGCCTTGGCCACGGCCAGCGACACACCGAGAATGGCATTGGCGCCGAGCCGGCTCTTGTTGGGCGTACCATCGAGCTCGATCATGGTTTGGTCGATGTGGATCTGATCCTCGGCCTCCATGCCGCCGATCGCCTCGAACAGCTCGCCGTTCACTGCCTCAACCGCCCTGAGCACGCCCTTGCCGAGATAGCGGGGGCCGCCGTCGCGCAGTTCGACCGCCTCATGCGCGCCGGTCGATGCGCCGGACGGCACCGCGGCGCGGCCCATTGAGCCGTCTTCGAGCACGACGTCGACCTCGACGGTCGGATTTCCGCGGCTGTCCAGGATTTCACGCCCGACAATGTCGATGATGGCCGTCATTGCGATGTCCCCGATTGATCGATTGAAGCGTCGCGCACCTCTTAGCCAAAGCGCTGCAAAACGCAATCGGGGCACTTGCAAATATTGCCCGTGCGCCCATTGCCGCTCTTGGGATTCACGAAGCACAAAGCGCTGTCATCATTTGTCATGCGCGGCATGCCGGTTTCTGGTTTATGGCTGTTGTCGCGCGGGGCGAAACAGGAGGAGTTTCGCCATGTCCCAGTTGAGCGGTATTGTGAGTTTGTTCCTGATTGCGGCTGCGTTCCTGACGTCGTGCGACAATCAGCAACCCCCGCAGGGATCGTCGCCTTTGCCGGCCCTGCAAATTGCGCAGTAGCATCCCGCCACATCGAAAGGCCCCCGATTTCCCGGGGGCCTTTTTGATTCCAGGAGACTTAGTCAGTGCCAGTAAGGCTCGACCTTGTAGTAGTTGTATGAGGCGTCACGTGCAGCCTCGCCCTCGGCGCCGGTCAGCTCGTTGATCGAGTAGGAAGGAGCGGCCATCAGCTGGTCTTTGGTGAACGGCACGACATAGCCACCCCTGTTCTCATCATAATCAAGGCTCGCCCACGGAATGGCGTGGTATTTCTCGCCAATGCCGAGAAATCCGCCAAAACCGATCACGGCGAACATGATTCCGTTCGACAATTTGTCGAGCATGACGTCCTCAATGTCGCCGATATGAGTGCCTTCCGTGTTGTAGACCGATGTGCCGATAACCCGCGAAGCGGCAATGGCTTCGGTGTGTCCCGTCTGGGTCGTCATGGTGTGCTCCTCGTCGTCGTTGACATTAGATTTTGACAATGAGGGCCGCGGGCTAAGGTTCCAGACAGGTTCGAAATTCTTCAAAGTTTTCTTGGCGACGCTGCTGTGGCGCAACTGCTGGTTCAACCCACGCTCTTGGCGATGCGATCGAACGCCATCAGCCGTTCAAGCAATGCGGGAAGATCCTTTAGCGGCACCATGTTGGGGCCGTCGGAAGGCGCGTTGTCGGGGTCCTGGTGCGTCTCGATGAAGACGCCGGCGACGCCAACCGCGACAGCCGCGCGCGCCAGCGTCTCGACAAAGCGCCGGTCGCCCCCAGACGAACCGCCCTGCCCGCCCGGCTGCTGCACCGAATGAGTGGCATCGAAAATGACCGGCGCGCCGATCTCGGCCATGATCGGCAGCGCCCTCATGTCGGACACCAAGGTGTTGTAACCAAAGGATGCGCCGCGCTCGGTCACCAAGACATTGGCGTTGCCGGAGCCGGTGATCTTGGCGACGACGTTCTTCATGTCCCATGGCGCGAGGAATTGGCCCTTCTTTACATTGACCACCTTGCCGGTTCTTGCCGCAGCAATCAGCAAATCGGTCTGCCGGCTGAGGAAGGCAGGAATCTGCAGAATGTCGACATGCGGCGCGACGATCGCGCATTGTTCCTCAGTGTGGACGTCGGTCAGGATCGGCAGCGAAAAATTCTTGCGCAAATCGTCGAAGATCGGCATTGCCGCTTCAAGTCCCGCACCGCGCGTGCCGCCAAGCGAGGTGCGATTGGCCTTGTCGTAGCTGGTCTTGTAGACGAGCCCGATGCCGAGCCGTTCGGTCAATTCCTTCAGCGCACCGGCCATGTCGAAAGCGTGCTGCCGCGATTCCAGCTGGCATGGACCGGCGATCAGCGATAGGGGCGCGCTGTTGCCGAAAATGACCTTTCCGATCGCAACGGAAGAATTTGGCATCAGAGGATTGAGCTTGTTCATGCGATCTCCCGGAAAATGAAGGCCGCGCCCTGCCCTGGCGCCGGCGGCACGATGATATCACCGCCGCGTATGTCGTGTTTGACGGAATTGGCTGCAAGCAGCTTTGCGACGGTGTCGCAGTGCCTAATCGAAAAGACGATCCCAGCAAAGCGGAGTTCAGACGGCGCGCCGGCGGGAATGCCGAAGCGTGCCGCAAAGGCTGCAGGATCCAGAACGGTCACAGCGGCATTCGGCCGCTTATAGACAGTGCCGCTCTGCGCCTCCATCCCGGCTGCGATCGAAATCACATGGCCTTGTTCGGAAGGTTCGCGGCTGACTGCCACGACTTCGACAATGCCGGTTGCGCCATTAGCGTGGGCCTGCAAAGCGGTGCGGTCGACCTTCGGCGCATTGATCCGTTCGCAGGCGAAGAGAAAAGCGTCCGTTGCCTTGCCTAGAGCCGCGAAGGCAAGCTTGAATGATGCGGTGTCGCTCTTTCCTGTCGCATCAGCGAAGGCGCGCGAAAAGCTGAGCATGTCTCCCGCCGACAGTCCGGCTTCGATGAAGCGCGCGTGGTCCGCGACGGCGCTTTCGGTGCCCAGCACCACGGCAGAAAATCCTTCATCACCGTTTCTTTCGCGATAGGTGTGATCCCGCGCGACAAAGACATTGCGGTTCGCGATCGCCGTTGCCACGGCCTGTCGGTCGGCGACCGCGAGCGGCTCGAGATAGGTACCGTCGGTGAGGAAGACACAACAGTTTTCCGTTCCGAAGGGATGGATACCCGTCGGCGCAACGGTAAAGCCGAGCAAGGTCAAGCGCGCCCGCGCAACATCGAGGCTCGCGGTCGGCAACACCAGGTGATCGAGCGGATGAGGGCTTGCGGGGGTGTTCTCGGTCATGTCCCGCGCGGTGTGCCTCATTCCTGAAAATGGTTCAAGGGCTTAGCCGGCACCTCGGCGGCGATCGCAGTGCCCGGCCGCGAGGAGCCGACTTGCCGCCGTCAAAAATCACCCTAGCTCATTGCCAGGGGAAGAGACCTTTTCATTGCCCTGGCCGTTATTGCGATAGCAGTTATCGCCGTGCTGATCTGGAACGCGCCAAAGCGGCCGGGCGTCGATCCGACCGAGACCTCCGCGGCTCAGACGGAATGAATCGGGCTGCGGCGCGGCCCCGCTCCGCGAGGTGAAATCTGCCTTGGGGGCGGTCAACTTGCGACGATATCGGCCGAATAACGCAATTCGCGCAGCGGTTTTACCCGGCTGGTGGTCTCTGCATAGAGCGGATGCGCCTTGTAGGCGGCGAGCGCTGCCTCGTCTTCGAACTCGGCGTAGACGACCACATCGATTTCGTCCGAGAGCGGATCGACCTTGGTGTTGAGCGTCACCTCGAAACGGCGCGAGTGAGGTATCTTGCCAAGCGCCAGCAGACCCGTACGCACTGCCTCGACGTCCACTTTACGCCGCGCGCTGAAGAAAACGATATGCCGGATCAACCCAGCCTCCTCGACCGTTGGACCGGCGTTCTTTTGTGTCAGCGGGAGCGTGCCGTCAATCGGCAGGATGTCGCGTCGGCGAACCGTGGCGAAGAAGAGAAACTACACCATACTGGTTACATAGTGCACGACGCGGGTCACCTCCCTGATGGTCCTGTCGAGGTAGCGGCCTTGGTTGTAAATGCCGTCCCAGATCAGGAAGAAGGTGACGGTCGTGATGATGATGACATAACGCATGGCTAAAACTAGCGCATATGGGTGGTTGCAACCATAGTGATTCCGGCCCTGCTGGGACCCTCCCCGAATTTTAACGGTCTTTGGTCTGTCTGCTGCGATGCTTGCTGGCCAAACTGGCGCTACCGCTGCAGGCGGCTTGGAAAGATAACCCCGCTCGGCTTCGACGACCGCTTCAGGAATCATACCATGCGAAAACGGACGATCTCCCTCATTGCAGTTCTTGTCGCTGCAGGCGGCATCTGGCTCAACAACACTTCGCTGCTGTCGAGCCGGCCGGCCGTCACCCCTTCGGTGCTTGCCCATCGCGGCCTGGCTCAGGATTTCGACCGTACGAACCTCGGATCGGAAACATGCACGGCCGATCGCATGCTGACGCCGCGCCATTCCTTCCTCGAAAACACGATACCCTCGATGGAAGCCGCCTTCGCGCTCGGTGCGGACGCGCTCGAACTCGATGTCCATCCCACTACGGACGGCAAGTTCGCCGTCTTCCACGATTGGACGCTGGATTGTCGCACCAACGGCAAGGGAGAAACGCGCCGCCATGCGATGTTCGAATTGAAGACGCTCGATATCGGTTATGGCTACACTGCCGATGGCGGCAAGACCTTTCCGTTTCGCGGCAAGGGTGTCGGCATGATGCCGTCGCTGGATGAAGTCTTGCAGCGCTTCCCGAACCGGCGTTTTAATATCAATATCAAAAGCAACGATCCCAAGGAAGGCGAGATGCTGGCCGCCTGGCTCGCCACATTGACGCCGGCCGAGCGCGCCAATCTGACGGTCTATGGCGGCGACAGGCCTATAGAAGCAGTGAAGGCAGCGTTGCCGGACATGCACACACAGAGCCGCGCGTCCCTGACGCGCTGCATTCTTCGCTATGCTGCGCTCGGCTGGAGTGGCTACGTTCCGGATGCCTGCCGCCAGGGCACCTTGCTCATCCCCGTCAATGTCGCAAAGTGGATGTGGGGCTGGCCCGGCCGTTTTCTCGACCGTATGGACAGCGTCGGCAGCCGCGTCTACCTGCTCGGTCCCTATTCCGGCGGCGGCTTTTCACAAGGCCTCGACGACCCCGCCTCAATCGACCAACTGCCGGACGATTATTCCGGTGGGATTTCGACGGATGCGCTGGATCTGGTCATGCCTGCCGTCAAGCGGCGTTTCGCACCACCTGCCTGAAGAGGCTGCCTGCCTCAAACGGATCGGCCGTATCGGGACAGTATCTTAACGCTGAGACAGTTTCGAGCCGACGCTCAAATCCTCGCCTCAAAGAGTGATGCGGTACTTGGAAAACCCCGCTTCGCCCTCGCCCGCCGGCTCGATCTTCAGCGACTTCACTTGCGCAATAAACTCTCTCGCCTTGGCGCCGGTCTGGAACACGACGCTGGTTTCCGGCAGCGGCACAAACGACCAGTTGGCATCCGCCGACGGGTTGATGGTGCCTTTGCTGACGATATAGCGCACGATCACGTCGCGGTTGGTGTCGGGCGCTTCGTAGATGATCTTCGAGGCATTGATCTCCGGGAAATTGCCGCCGCCGCCGGCCCGGTAGTTGTTGGTTGCGACGACGAATTTCCGCATGGGATCAATTGGTTTGCCGTCGAACATCAAGTCAATGATGCGGTTCGAGCCGGCGTTCACCAGCCCGCCCTTCGAATCATATTTCGGTGGCTGCGACAGGTCGATCCGGTAGGTGACGCCGTCGATCACGTCGAAATTATAAGACGGGAAGTCGGTGTTGATGAGCGCCTGGTCAGCTTTGCCCGGCTCGATCCGGTTGAAGATGCCGGCCGACATTTCCAGCCATTCCTTCACCTCTGCCCCCGTGATTTCGACGGCGCGCACCATGTTTGGATAGAGATAGAGGTCGGCGACGTTCTTTATGGCGATATCGCCTACCGGCACGTCGGTGTAATAGTCGGCGCCGTTGCGCCCGCCCGCCTTGAACGGTGCCGCCGCCGACAGCAGCGGCATATCCTTCCACTCGGTGTTCTTCAGGATGTCCTTCAAGTACCAGGTCTGCGCCTGGCTCACGATCTGCACCGATGGATCGTCGGCGACCAGCGCAAAATAGGAATAAAGCGGCGCCGAGGTTTTGCCGACCGGCCGACGCACATAGGCAAGCGTCGCCTCGTGGTCCTGTTTGAGCGCGTCGACGATGCGCTGGTCGTCAGCGACGGTCGGCTTGTTCGTCTTGTCGGCCCGCTCAAAGATAGGCCTGGCCTCAGAGGTCGCCGAGACGATTTTCCATGTCGATCCGTCGCGCTCCAGCAACAGATCGATCAGCCCCATATGCGAGCCCCAGAAGCCGGCCATGACGGCGGGCTTGCCTTGCAACGTGCCTTTCGCCGTATCGACGGCCTCCAGCGACTGAAAGTCCTTCTTACCAGGGAAGACCAGATGCTGGTGGCCCGTGAACACCGCATCGATACCTTCGACACCGGCAACGAAGAAGGAGGCATTCTCCATCATGTCGCCTTGCTTCGCGTCGATGCCGGAATGGGAGAGCGCAATGATGATGTCGGCGCCTTCTTCCTTCATCTGCGGCACCCACGCCTTGGCCGCCTCGACGATGTCGCGCGTCTTGACGCTGCCCTCGAGATTTTTCAGGTCCCAGACCATGATCTGCGGCGGCACGAAGCCGATGATGCCGATCCTGATCGGCTGCTCGGCGCCCGACCCGTCTTTGATCTTCCTGTCGAGGATGACGTAAGGTTTGAGATAAAGCTTGTCTTCGCGCGGGTTCGCGGCAAGCTCCGTGCCGCGGATCAAATTCGCGCAGACGAACGGGAAATTGGCTCCGGCCAGCACCTTGTCCATGAACGACAGGCCGTAGTTGAATTCGTGATTGCCGAGCGTCGAGCATTCGTAGCCGAGCAGGTTCATGCCCTTCATGACCGGATGCAGATCGCCGTCCTTCATGCCCCTCTCGTAGGCGAAGTAGTCGCCCATCGGGTTGCCTTGCAGAATGTCGCCATTATCGATCAGCATCGCGTTGGTTGCTTCCTTGCGCACGGCTTCAATCAATGATGCCGTTCGCGACAGCCCCATCGTGTCGTTAGGTTTGTCGGCGTAGTAATCGTAAGGAAGCACGTTCACGTGGATGTCGGTCGTCTCCATAATCCTCAGATGCGCCTGATTGGCTTGAGCCCGGGCGGAGAACGGGTGCAGCATGATCAGCGCTCCGCCGGTGGCGACGCCGGCGAGGAAATCGCGGCGTGAGACGAGGTGGCGCAATTGGGACATTCGTTTCTCTTTCTTCCACGACGTGACAAGTCCTGCCCGAAGCAAAGCTTCGCGCCGAAATCCAGCCGAGTCCAGAAGTCGATTCCATCAAGAGGAGGTGACGCGCCGATGAACGTCCGGCAGCGAACAATCAGCCCTTGTCGTCGTCGCCCTGGGTGATCAGCCGAGCGCTGCGCTGACCGGTGAAGTAGATCCATAGCCAGCTCAGGGAAACCGCAAGCCGGTTACGGAAGCCGATCAGGAAGTAGATATGCGCCAAGCCCCATAGCCACCAGGCAAGCCGGCCGGTGAGCTTGATCCAGCCGAAATCGATGGCCGCGGCGCGCTTGCCGATCGTCGCCAAATCGCCGTCATGCCTGTAGCGGAACGGACGTACCGTTGTTTCGCCGGCGAGCCTGGCCTTGATCGTCGCGGCGACGTGCCGTCCCTGCTGCTTGGCGGCGGGCGCGACGCCCGGCACCAGCCGGCCATCCGGCCGCAGGACGTGTGCTGCGTCACCGATGACGAAAATCTCCGGGTTTCCCGGCACAGTGAGGTCGGGCTCGACAAGCACCCTGCCCGCGCGGTCCGCTGCCGTGCCGAGCCATTCGGCGGCCGGCGAAGCGGCGACGCCCGCCGCCCAAAGAATTGTCCTGGCCGGCAAATGCCTGTCGCCGAAGACGACACCCTCAGCATCGCAGCGTGTAACCGCCCGGCCGAGTTCGACGGTCACGCCGAGTCGTTCGAGCGCCTTCATTGCATAAACGGAGAGCTCCGGCGCGAAATTGGCAAGAACGCGGTCGCCGGCCTCAATCAGCACCACACGCGTCTCGCGCGTGTCGATGTTGCGGAACTCGCCGCGCAGCGTGTCATGCGCCAGTTCGGCAATCGTGCCGGCCAATTCCACGCCGGTCGGCCCGCCGCCGACGATCGCCAGCGTCAGCAGTGCCTGGCGCTTGGCGGGATCGGTTTCCCGCTCGGCCTGCTCGAAAGCCAAAAGAATACGCCGTCGGATGGTGGTGGCGTCCTCCAGCGTCTTCAGGCCCGGCGCGAACGGCTCCCATTCGTCATGGCCGAAATAGGCGTGCCGCGCACCGGTGGCCAGCAGCAGCGTGTCGTAGGCGACCGCTCCGCCATCCTGCAGCAGCACGCGCTTGCCGGTGCGGTCGATGCCAGTCACGGTCGCAAGCAGCGTCGTCACGTCCTTGCGTTTGCGCAGGAGATGGCGGATCGGCCAGGCGACTTCGGAGGTTGCCAGCGCCGTCGTCGCCACCTGGTAGAGTAGCGGCTGAAAGAGGTGATGATTGCGCCTATCGATCATGGTGATGCGCACCGGCGCGCCAGTAAGTGCGCGGGTGAATTCGAGGCCGCCGAATCCGGCGCCTACGACGACGACGTGATGGTTGGCTGTGTTCATCTCACTCATCCCTCTCGCCAAGGCTGATGTAAGTATCCTTGTGCAGTGCAGCAATGCCTGCGCTGCACCTGCCTGGGACTCGTCGCCTGATGTCGTGAATACGCATGCTGCAGACTCATTCCCGAATATAGCCTACGTCCCGGATAGGGCTTGGTCGGAACAGTATATTGCAGGTGAATCATGGCTAAGGATGAAGATGAAGGCTCAGGGCAGTACGCCTCGCCGCCTTGTTTTATGCACGAGCTCGATCCGGAGTTCCAAGCGCCGCTATCCGAATGGACCGATGTCAGGCGCTGGCGCAAGGCCGAGCGCGAGCGGTTGATCGCATCCCGCCTTGCCGTTTCCGCCGACATGCGCACAGCCATGTCGCAGCGCATTGCCGAGGGTCTCGACGCGGTGATCGGCGACATCGCCGGAAGCATGGTCAGCCTCTACTGGCCGTTTCGCGGCGAGCCGGACCTGCGCCCGTGGATGGAAACCGTTAACACGCGGGGTGGCCGAACGGCGTTGCCCGTCGTTGTGGAGAAAGACCGGCCGCTTGTCTTTCGCGCCTATACCCACGGAGACCGGCTGGAGAAGGGCGTCTGGAATATCCCGATACCGGCCGAGGGCGATCCGGTACTGCCCGACATCGTCATTTCGCCGATCGTCGGCATCGATCCCGGACATTTTCGCTTGGGCTATGGCGGCGGCTTCTTCGATCGCACGCTTGCCGCGATGCCGTTCAAGCCGCTGGTCATCGGCGTCGGCTACGAGTTGCAGCGCATCGTGACCATCTACCCGCAGCCGCACGATATTCCGATGGACCGTGTGGTGACCGAGTCATTCAACGTTTAGGCGAGTTTGGGGCCTAGGCGAGTTCGGGGCTTAGGCGAGTTCGGGGCCTAGGCTAGCTCAGGCTTCATTCCAACGGCCGTGCGATCGACGATTTCGCGCAAGGCAAAGGACGAATTGATCTTCGTCACATGCGGCATTGCCGAAAGCCACTCCTTGTGGATGCGTTCGTAGTCGACGAGATCCTTCGCCGCGATGCGCAGGATGTAATCATACTCGCCCGACATTAGATGGCAGGACAGGACGTTCGGGCAGCGCTTTATCGCTGCTTCGAAATCCGACAACGTCTTCTCGAATTGCCCGGACAGCGATATATGCACGATCGCCGTCATCTGGTGCCCAAGTGCAGCGTTGGACAGCCGGGCGTGATAGCCGCGGATGGTTCCGGATTTCTCCAGATTGTCCAGCCGCCGCGAACAGGCCGACTGCGACAGGCCGACCTTTTCGGCGAGCGCTGCATTGGGTATCCGCCCATCCTTCTGCAATGTCTCGAGAATGGCGATATCAATCCTGTCGAGCGGCATTTTTGCGGGTTCCTGCGATAATTCTACTGTTTCGCGCAACGATTATCGAACAGTAGTCTCTTAGGCAAGCGCATTCGCAAACACTTACCGAACGATTCGTGGTTCACTATCTCTAGACAGGGAACAGGCCCTAAAAGGGCCGGATCAGGAGAAAAAAGATGCGCGTCGGTTGCCCCCGGGAAATCAAGAACCATGAATACCGCGTCGGCCTGACACCGGGCTCGGTCCGCGAATATGTCGCGCATGGCCATGAAGTGCTGATCGAGACCGGCGCCGGCGCCGGCATCGGAGCCGACGACAACGCGTACCGCGCCGCCGGCGCCACGATCGCCAAGACGGCCGCCGACGTGTTTGCCAAGTCGGACATGATCGTGAAGGTCAAGGAGCCGCAGCCCAACGAATGGGTTCAGCTCCGCGACGGCCAGATCCTCTACACCTATCTGCATCTCGCCCCGGATCCGGAGCAGACCAAGGGCCTGCTGGCCTCCGGCGTCACCGCAATAGCTTACGAGACCGTCACCGACGAGCGCGGCGGCCTGCCGCTCTTGGCACCGATGTCGGAAGTTGCCGGCCGCCTGTCGATCCAGGCGGGGGCCACGGCGCTGCAAAAGGCCAATGGCGGCCGCGGTGTGCTGCTTGGCGGCGTGCCCGGCGTGCTGCCCGGCAAGGTCACTGTGCTCGGTGGCGGCGTCGTCGGCCTGCATGCTGCACGGATGGCTGCCGGGCTTGGCGCCGACGTCACCATCATCGACCGCTCGATCCCGCGCCTGCGTCAGCTCGACGATATCTTTGGAGGCCGCGTCCACACCCGCTACTCGACCGTCGAGGCGCTGGAGGAAGAATGTTTTTCGGCTGACATCGTCGTCGGCGCCGTGCTGATCCCGGGGGCAGCCGCGCCCAAGCTGGTGACGCGCGAAATGCTCTCGGGCATGAGGAAAGGCGCCGTGCTGGTCGACGTCGCCATCGACCAGGGCGGCTGCTTCGAGACCTCGCACGCCACCACCCATGCCGAGCCGACCTATGCGGTCGACGGCGTCATCCACTATTGCGTCGCCAACATGCCGGGTGCGGTGCCGGTCACATCGGCCCACGCGCTCAACAATGCGACGCTGCACTATGGCCTGCAGCTCGCCGACAAGGGCCTCAAGGCGCTGGTAGACGACCACCATCTGCGCAACGGGCTGAACGTCCACAAGGGCAAGATCACGAATCGCGCAGTGGCCGAAGCACTTGGCTATGAGCTGGTCGAGCCGAAGGCCGTTCTCGCGGCCTGAGCTGTCCGAATCTGCCTCTCCAGTGCCCGTCGGTTTCGTCCGACGGGTTTTTCTTATGTCGAAAAACTGAAAAGTGTCGGGCGCGCGGAATAACCCGACAACAAAAAAGCGGAGCCAAAGCCCCGCTTCCTCGGTTGTCGAGATTTCCGCCGGTTCATCCGCGGTCGGCAAATCAATCGACCATCCCTCTCTATCGCAAGAATACGACGGGAGTACGACAGCCCAAGCCGGTGCAGCCTATCCGGTTACACCCGGTCTATCCGACACTGATAGCAATTGTTGCGCGCCGAGCGGATGTGGACGTAAGCAATGTCGTCGCTTTCGAACAACGTCTCCGCCCGTGCCGCGATGGCATCGGTCGGAATGACGCCGCCGCTGCCATAGACGATGCGGTCGTCCTTGCCGTAGCCGCGCACGATGTATTCGCCGCTTTCGAGCATATCGGGAGGCGTTTTCCCCTCGGCGGCGCGTTCGCATTCCTCCGCATGCAGAAAGATCGGCCCGGTTTCGGCATAAGGCTGCAGTTCCGGAAAAGGCCGATAGGCCAGAACAAGATAGGCTTCTCCCGCAGCAACATTCTTCAGGCAATGACGGCAGGGCACGCCGTCGCCATCCGAAATCTTCCGCTCTGGCTTCAAGCCATAAGCATCAGGCCCGCCGCGCTGAAGTGCGCGGACCGCATCGGTTGGCAAGGCTTTGAATTTCAGCGTCATGGCTAAATCTCCGGTGTCGTTGACCGGAAATTATGCTCGCAAGACAGAGCTTCCCACCCGATTCCTGCCGAAATGGATCAGTCCATCAGCGCGTCGAGACCGCGAACCAGACCCTTGATCTGCTGTACCCGTCTGATGGCGAGCAGCGTGCCCGCCACGTAAGGCGCCGCGGACGAGCCGGCGTCGTGGCGGATAGTCAGCCGCTCGTCTGGCAGGCCGAACAACGCCTCGCAGGACAGGATGTAGGACGGCAGGCGAAGGGCGTGCACTTGCACACCCTCGCCCGTGCCGACCGCAGCACCGCGTGTAGCCGGCACGCCGGAGACCTCGGAGACCGGCTTTGCCGTCGAAGCCTTGCGGATGTCGGCCAGCGCTTCAGCAAGTTCCCGCGCGGTACCGGAGGGCGCGTCGGGCTTCTTTGCACTGGCATAATCGATGACCTCGACATCCGGCACGTATTTTGCCGCCATAAGTGCAAACCGCTTCATCAGCGTAGCGGTGACGGAAAAGTTGCCGGCGGCAACGACGCCGACGCCGTGGGCGCGCGCCGCGGCGTCGATGTCGGCATAGTCGGCAGCACCCAGTCCCGATGTGCCGATCACAGCGTGCCGTCCCTTGTCGATGGCGAGCAGCACATGGTCTTTCACGACATGTGGCTTGGTGAAGTCGACCAGTACGTCCGACGGCGCCTCCAGCGCCTCGGCCAGCGAGGCCGAAACGGAGATACCATTAGCCGGCATGCCAACCAGCAGGCCGGAATCCTGCCCCGCGCCGCTACGTGACACAGCCCCGGCCAGCGCCATGTCACCTTGCGCCCCGATCGCCGGAACCAGCGCCTTGCCGACCCAACCGGTCGCGCCGGCCATTACCACGCGAATTGCCATCGTGCGATCCTCCATCACCATCGGTTTTTAGACGACAGCGATATGGAAAGAGCCCGGCTCATTCAAGTCGGGCTCGCCTTTGAATATTGATCCAGACCCTGAACGGCTAGATCATTTTAACGGATGAAGTCGTCGAAGCGGCGCAGCGTCACCCGGCGATTTCGCCAGTTCTCATTCTGCGTCTGCACGAGCAGGAACTCCTCGCCGTAGCCGACGGTTTCGAGCGCATAGCCCGGCACACCGAATTCACGCAGCAAGGTGCGCTTCAGCGAGGCGGCACGTTGTTCGGACAAAATCTGATTCGACTGGAAGGAGCCCACAGCATCGGTATGGCCTTCGATCAGCACGCGGGCACCCGGATCGCGCCGCAGAACGCGCTGAAGTGCATCGGCGATGTTTTCGATCTTGGCGTATTGCGATTCGGAAATGGCAGCCGAGCCGAAGGCGAAATTGATCGACTGGATATCGATAGAGCGGACCATGCGCCGCAAGTCCGGCCGCTTCTTGAATTCGCGGATGGTGACGCGCTGATTCGGGCGCAGCTTCACCCCGGGGCGCGGCTTCAAGCTGGCGCTCGATCGTGGCGGCCGAAGGCGTGGTCGCCTGGGCAACGGCAAGGGTCGGCATGGCGAGTGCCGCAACCAGCACGGCGGCAAATGTGCGTCGGGTCAGCATGTCTTTTCTCCTTCGGCCCTCGGCCGCATTGTGATGCCGACAAGATGGCAAAGACTAGCTGAAGCTTGGATGAACGAGCCTGAAAATCAGGGCCGCATGACGCTGGCCGCGCGCTCGGCAAAAGGCATCGGATGTACGACCTCCTTTTTTTGCGCCACCGGCGTGAAGCCGAGTTTTTGATAAAGCGGCAAGGCTGCTGGGTGATCAAGGGTGCAGGTCTGCACCGTCACCCGCTTGGGTCCGTGCGCCCAGGCTGCGGCGATTGCCGCACCGAGGAACCAGCGGCCAATGCCTTGCCCGGTCGCGTGCTCCATCATGCCGAAATAAGCGAGTTCCACTTCCTCCGGCAGATGCGGCTTGAGGTCGAAGAAGCCGGCCGGCGCGCCGTCGAGATAAAGCACCCTGATGTCGCGGTCCTCGCGATGGATGCCCGCCGCAAGCTCCTCGTCATTCAGTCTCAGCACGTTGACCCAGTGCCATTTGCGGCCGACCCGATCCATCAAATAGCGGTAGAAATGCAGCGGAATGTCTTTGGTCTTGAGCAGCGCGATCTGGCGGTTGTACGGCAGCGGCGGCGAATAGGCAGGCGGCACATGCATTTCGAGAAATGTCACGGTGACGTCGATGTCTTCCAGCGCTCCGTTTTTCATCACCGTCGGTCCTTGCCCGTCACGACGGGCGTGTCGGAAAGCCCACCCCATTCCGTCCATGACCCGTCGTAAAGCCTGTTTTCGGCATGGCCAAGCGTCTCCAGGGCCAGCGTGATGGCTGCCGCGGTGACCCCCGAACCGCAGGAGGTGACGACCGGCTTCGACAGATCGATGCCGGCCTCCTCGATCACTTTGCGCAGCCTGTCCTTGGGCAGCAATTCGCCGTTTTCCGAAAGCGCCGAAAACGGCACGTTGTGCGCGCCCGGCATGTGGCCGAAGCGGATGCCGGGGCGCGGCTCCGGCTCGGTGCCGGCAAAACGGCCAGGCGAGCGTGCGTCGGCGATCTGGCTCTCCCCCGTCTCGACGATCCGGCGCATGTCGGCAAGGCTGGCGACGCGGGCGGCATCGAAGTTGGCATAAAACACGCAAGGCGCGATCTTCGTCGGCTCCGCCGTCACCGGCCGTCCGGCGGCTTTCCAACGATCGAAACCGCCGTCGAGTATATAGACCTGGAACACGCCCATAACGCGAAACAACCACCAGGCGCGCGGTGCAGAAAAGAACCCTGGCCCGTCATAGACAACAATCGTGTCGTCGGCCGAAATGCCCATCGCGCCGACATATTGGGCAAAATGCTGCGGCGACGGCAGCGTGTGAGGCAGAGCCGCGTCGGGGTCCGAAACCGCATCCTGGTCTAGGAAGCGGGCGCCTGGAATATTCGCTGCGTCATACTCGGCGCGCGCGTCGCGCTTTTGCGCCGGCAGATACCAGGACGCGTCGACGATCGTCAGCCCAGGCTCGCCGAGCCGCTTCTGCAACCAATCGGCATCGATGGTGAAAGGACTGTCGTCGGCCATCTTTTCTCTCCTGTCCCGCCTGTCCCAGTCCTATATCAGGCTGGCGGCATCGGGCCAAAGCGAATGCGGAAGCGCCGGTTCTCGCGGCCCTTCTTCTCGATCTTGCCGATATGGATCTCGCCGATTTCGCCGGTGCTCCTCACATGGGTACCGCCGCAAGGCTGGCTGTCGACCGAAGCATTCTCGCCGATGCAGACCAGCCTGATCTTTCCCGTGCCGGCCGGCGGCCGCACATTCTTGGATTTCACCAGGCTTGGATTGGATGCCAGCTCCTCGTCGGAGATCAGCCGGGTGAAGATCGGGTGGTCGGCCCGCACCAGTTCCATCAGCCTGGCCGTCACGTCTTCCTTGGTGAAGCCGGCATCCGGGATGTCGAAATCGATACGGCTGTCGTCCTCGGAAACCGCGGCACCGGTGATCGGGAACGGACAGACGACGGTAAGCAGATGGCAGGCCGAGTGCATCCGCATCAGCAGCTGCCGCCGCGGCCAGTCGATGGCGAGCCTCATCCGCTCGCCCAACCGTGGAACCGCCTGCTCCGGCGCCGGCACATGGATGATCTCGTCCTTGGTTTCGCCGGTGATCGTAGCGGCAATCGCAATGCCGGTGCCGTCGGTGCGTTCGAGGCTGCCAGTGTCGCCCGGCTGCCCGCCCGATGTGGCGTAAAACACGGTCCGGTCCAGAATGATGCCGCCGCGATCGTTGACTGCGACGACGGTGGCGTCGGCCGTCCCCAGATAGGCGTCGTCACGAAACAGCGCTTCGGTCTTGTGCGCCATCACGCGACCCTTTCGAACGGCACCGAAATCGTGCTCCGTTGCTCCATCCAGCCCGGCACCGGCAGCTTCTTTTCGCGCAGGAATTCAGGATTGAACAGCTTCGACTGATAGCGCGTGCCGTAGTCGCAAAGCATGGTCACGATGGTTTGGCCGGGGCCTAGCTCGCGCGCCAGGCGAATGGCGCCGGCAATGTTGATACCGGTCGAACCGCCAACGCAAAGTCCCTCCTCCTGGATCAGGTCGAATACGATCGGCAGTGCGTCCTCGTCGGGGATCTGGAAGGCAAAATCGGGTGTAAAGCCTTGGAGGTTGGCGGTGATCCGCCCCTGCCCGATGCCTTCGGTGATCGAACTGCCCTCGGATTTCAACTCGCCGCTGGTGTAGAAGGAATAGAGCGCAGCCCCCAGCGGATCGGCCAGTGCGATCTTGACCTGGCTGTTCTTGGCCTTCAGCCCGAAGCCAACGCCTGCCAGCGTGCCGCCGGAACCGACCGCCGACACGAAACCATCCACCTTGCCGCCGGTCTGGTTCCAGATTTCTTCGGCTGTGGTGCGGATATGGCCGTCGCGGTTGGCGACATTGTCGAACTGGTTGGCCCAGATCGCGCCGTTCGGCTCGGTCTTCGCCATTTGCTCGGCCAGCCGGCCCGACAGCTTCACGTAGTTGTTCGGGTTCTTGTAGGGCACGGCTGGCACTTCGATCAGCTCGGCGCCGAGCAGTTTGATCGTATCCTTCTTCTCCTGGCTCTGGGTATCGGGAATGACGATCACCGTGCGGTAGCCGAGCGCCTTGGCAACCAGTGTCAATCCGATGCCGGTATTTCCGGCCGTCCCTTCGACGATGACGCCGCCGGGCCGCAGCAGCCCGCGCTGTTCCGCATCGCGGATTATGAACAGGCCGGCGCGGTCCTTGACCGACTGCCCGGGATTCATGAATTCGGCCTTGCCCAGAATCTCGCAGCCGGTTGCTTCCGAGGCCTTGTTGAGGCGGATCAGGGGCGTGTTGCCGATCACGTCGATCACAGAACGGGGCATGGAGATTCCTTTGTGGGTGCGGCGAAACCCTAGAAACCCGAAGCTTCGGTTTCAAGGCAAGAATTTGCTTGGTCCAGTCGCATTTCGCACACTGCAATTGCTGCAGCCAGGCGCGCCCGGCCGGCATTCATTTCAACCATGTACCGAAAAGCACTCTTTTCATTCGATTTCTTCACCGCTAGAGCACAGGCTAAGAAGAGCCGGCGGGGCGCAGCATGACACTCTATCGGGCCAATCCGAAGCATGGCGTCGCCTGGATTACGGGCGGCAGCAGCGGTATCGGCCGTTCGCTGGCCAAGGATCTTGCCGCTCAGGGCTATGTCGTCGCGGTGACTGCGCCCGATGACCATCCGATCGATACGCTCATCGTCGAAACGGCGCAGATGGCGGGCCGTGTCGTAGCCTTTCCCTGCGACGTGACCGACGAAAAACGCATGGCAAAGACGGTTGCAACGATCGAGAAAGATCTCGGTCCGATCGTGTTGGCAGTGTTCAACGCGGGAAGCTATATCGCAACGCCGGGCGAGGATCTTGTCGCGCGCAATTTTCGTCGGTCTTTCGAAGTCAATTATTTCGGCATCATCAATGGCCTGCTGCCCGTCATCGAACGCATGCGCGTGCGCTCGCGCGGCCATGTCGTGCTGATCGGTTCGGTCACCGCCTATTTCGGCTGGCCCACCACCGCCGCCTATGGCGGCACCAAGGCGGCAGTCAATATCTTGGCCGAGTCGCTGAAATACGATTTCGACAAGATGAACGTCCGCATCCAGGTGATGAATCCGGGCTTTGTCGACACGCGGCTGACCGAGAAGAACTTCCTGCCGATGCCGGGCTTGATGCCGGTCAATCTGGCCTCGCGCCGCATCGCGCGAGGCATCGAATGTGGCGGCTTCGAAGTCACTTTCCCACGCCGCCTGAGCTGGACACTGAAGCTGCTCAGAATACTGCCAAGGCCGTTCTGCCGATGGGTGATCAGCACGGTCACCCGCTGGAATGCGCGGCCGTTGAATTTCGACCGCAAGCCACCGGTCGAATAGGATCCGTGATGGGGCGACGGATGATGTTTGCGGTGCTGGGTCTCGTCCTCATCCTTGTCCTGGCCTTGGCGCTTGGTCCGCGCGTCCTCGTCGTAACCACAATCCGTTTCGATCCCTCAGCAATCGGCGACGATCCGCAGGCCTATCTGGCGCGCCAGGAGGCGGCCGTGCCCGGCATCCGCGACGGGCTGGACAAGGAAATCATCTGGGCCGACCCGATGGTCCATGCCAAGACGCCATTCGCGATCGTTTACATCCACGGTTTTTCTGCGTCGAAGGGCGAGATTCGTCCATTGCCCGACGAGGTGGCCGACCAGCTTGACGCCAATCTTTTCTACACGCGCCTGAGGGGACATGGACAGGATGGCGCCGCGATGACGCAAGGCAGCGTCGGTGCCTGGATCAACGACTACGAGGAAGCGCTCGCTATCGGCCGAGCGATCGGCGACAAGGTGATCGTCATAGCCACCTCGACCGGCGGCTCGCTGGCGGCGTGGGCCGCGACGCAGCCAAGCGCATCGAACAGCGTCGCGGCGATCGCATTCATCTCGCCGAATTTCGGCGTCAAGGCTTCCGGCGCCGAATTGCTGACCCTACCGTGGGGCAGACAGATCGTCGAGCTCGTCGCCGGCAAGGAGCGTGGCTTCGTGCCGCGCAACGCGCTGCATGAAAGGTTCTGGACCTAACGCTACCCGATCGCCGCGACATTGCCGATGGCGGCGCTGACAGAGCTTGCCTACGGCGCGCCGGTGGAGAAGACGTCCATCCCTGCCCTGTTCATCTTTTCGGATTCGGACAAGGTGGTACGACCAGATCGCACCCGCGAAATCGCGGCTCGCTGGGGCGCCGCACATGAATTGGTGCCGGTCGACGATACCGGCGACCCCGACAACCACGTCATTGCGGGTGACGCGCTGTCGCCATCGACCACGGCTTTCCTGGCGCAGCGGATTGTCGTGTGGGTCGAGGCGGTGGTGAAGTAAACCAAAGGCCTCAAAGCAAAAGGGCGACCGGAGCATCACTCCGGTCTCCCTTTTCAATCGTGAGTGACCAAGCCAAGCTTGGCCGACCGCAACACGGTCAGGCTATGCGGCCCGCGCTGCCGGCCGCTTACCGCCGAAGCGGCGCTTGTTGTTGCCCTTGAAGGGCTTGGCGCCTTCCGGCTTGCGCTCGCCCGCAAAGGCTGGCTTGTCGCCGAACCGCTTCTTGCCGAAGCCGTTGTTTGCGCCGCCGGGCCGCCTGCCGTCGCGACGGCCATTGTGGTCGTTGCGATCATTGGCCGGTTCGAAACTGCGCTCGTTCTTCTCGGCGGGATTGCGCTGCGGATCGGGGCTGCCGAGATGGTCGGCAACGATCGGCAGCTTGGTGCGGATGATGCGCTCGACCTGGCGCAGCTTGCTGTTTTCGGACGGGTCGCAGAGCGTGATGGCGATGCCGTCCATGCCGTTGCGGCCGGTGCGGCCGATGCGGTGGACATAGCTCTCCGCCTCGTCCGGCAGGTCGAAATTCACCACATGGCTAATGCCCGGCACGTCGATGCCGCGTGCCGCAATGTCGGTCGCCACGAGAATGCGCACCGAACCCTCGCGGAAATCGTTGAGTGCCTTCTGGCGAGCGTTCTGCGACTTGTTGCCGTGGATGACGGCGGCCTTGAAGCCGTCACGCTCGAGATCCTTTGTCACCCTGTCGGCGCCATGCTTGGTGCGCGAAAAGATGATGACGGACTTCATCGCCTCGTCGGCAAGCATGTTGGCCAGCACCTGACGCTTCTGCTTGGTGCGGGCAAAGACGACGCCCTGCACGATCTCGGCGGCCGCGGTGCTGTGAGGAGCGACTTCGACGCGAATCGGGTTCTTCAGCAGGCCTTTCGCCAGTTCGGCGATTTCGGCCGGCATGGTTGCCGAGAACAGCACCGTCTGACGGTCCGGCGCCGTCGCCCTGGCGATGCGCTTGACGTCGTTGATGAAGCCCATGTCGAGCATGCGGTCGCCTTCATCCAGCACCAGCCATTTGGTGTCGGCAAGCACGAGGTCGCCTTCACGCACCAGGTCGGTCAGCCGACCTGGCGTTGCGATCAGGATGTCGACGCCGGGCGCAACCTTCTTCACCTGGCTGAAGCGCGAGACGCCGCCAAGCACCAGCGCTGTCGAGACATGCGCGCCCTTGGCAAGCAGCTTGATCATCTCCTCGATCTGCACGGCGAGTTCGCGCGTCGGCGCCAGGATCAGTGCGCGGGCTGTCTTCGGCCGGCGCTTGGTGCCAAGTGCGATGATCTTCGACAGGATCGGCAGCGCGAACGCCGCCGTCTTGCCCGAGCCGGTCTGGGCGATGCCGAAAATGTCGCGGCCTTCGAGCTGCGGCGGGATCGCCTGGGCCTGGATCGGCTTCGGATCGGTAAAGCCGGCGGCATTCGTGGCCTTGAGCAGTGCGCCGGTAATTCCAAGTGCGGCGAAACCGTTCAGTTCCCCAGCGTCCTTACCGGTCAAAGTGTTTTCATTGGTCAAAATATTCTTCTTTCATGCGGCTCCTGGCCGCAAACATCAATGGCGGCAGGGCGCAACCTGCCGTCGAAAATTGTCATGAAACGACAAGGCGGGCGGACGTTATCGTCCGCACGGCAGCGCTGTCGTGCCCGCAGGCATCATGCCACGGGGCTTTTTCGCCACCTTGCCGATATGTCGGGAAGAGGGAAAACAGACGCAACCAGTCTCATTCATCGAGAAGGCCGGATTATCCCGGCCCAAGCGCCTATGCCGCCGCATATGGCCCAGTTCGCATCGAAATGCAAGGGGCCTGATGCTGCAGCGCAGCAAAAGCCATTAGGAAGCGGCGCTTGCGCTCTCCCCCAGGCATGATTACCACAATCAAGCTTTCCGTTTCGGGGACCGGTCATGAAGGACGTGCTGAAGGAACTCGAGCGCCGCCGCGAGGTCGCTCGCATGGGCGGCGGCCAGGCCCGCATCGACGCCCAGCACAAGAAGGGCAAGCTGACCGCCCGCGAACGCATAGACGTCTTTCTCGACGAGGGCTCGTTCGAGGAGTTCGACATGTATGTCGAGCACCGCTCGACCGATTTCGGCATGGAGAAAACCAAGATCGCCGGCGACGGCGTCGTTACCGGCTGGGGCACCGTCAACGGTCGCCCGGTCTATCTTTTCGCCAAGGATTTCACCGTGTTCGGCGGCTCGCTGTCCGAGGCGCATGCCGAAAAGGTGGTCAAGGTGCAGGAGATGGCACTGCGCAACCGCGCGCCGATCATCGGCCTCTACGACGCCGGCGGCGCCCGCATCCAGGAAGGCGTGGCGGCCCTCGGCGGCTATGCCGAGATCTTCCAGCGCAATGTACTGGCCTCCGGCGTCATTCCGCAGATTTCACTGATCATGGGCCCTTGCGCCGGCGGCGACGTCTATTCGCCGGCGATGACCGACTTCATCTTCATGGTCCGCGACACCTCCTATATGTTCGTCACCGGCCCGGATGTGGTGAAGACCGTCACCAATGAGACGGTCACCGCCGAAAGCCTCGGCGGCGCTTCCGTCCACACGACGAAGTCCTCGATCGCCGACGGAGCCTACGACAATGACGTCGAGGCGCTGCTGCAGATGCGCCGGCTGGTCGATCTGCTGCCCGCCTCCAACACGGCGGAAATTCCCGAGATCGAATGCTACCAATCGGTCACCGATCACGATCTGTCGCTCGACCGGCTGATCCCCGACAATGCCAACAAACCTTACGACATCAAAGAGTTGATCCTTAAAGTTTCCGACGAGGGTGACTTCTTCGAGATCCAGCAGAATTTTGCGAAAAACATCGTCACCGGCTTCGGCCGTGTCGAAGGCCGCACAGTCGGCTTCGTGGCCAACCAGCCGATGGTGCTGGCCGGCGTGCTCGATTCGGATGCCAGCCGCAAGGCCGCGCGTTTCGTGCGCTTCTGCGACTGCTTCTCGATCCCGATCGTCACCTTCGTCGACGTGCCGGGCTTACTGCCCGGCACCGCGCAGGAATATGGCGGGTTGATCAAGCACGGCGCCAAGCTTCTGTTCGCCTATGCCGAAGCGACCGTGCCAAAGATCACCGTCATCACCAGAAAGGCCTATGGCGGCGCCTATGATGTCATGGCGTCAAAACATCTGCGCGGCGACATGAACTATGCCTGGCCAACGGCGCAGATTGCGGTGATGGGCGCCAGGGGCGCGGTCGAGATCATCTATCGCAAGGACATCGGCGACGCGGAGAAAATTGCAGCACACACAAAGGCTTACGAGGATCGCTTTCTATCGCCCTTCGTTGCCGCCGAGCGCGGCTATGTCGACGAGGTGATCATGCCGCATTCGACCCGCCGCCGCATCGCCCGCGCGCTCAGGATGCTGCGCAACAAGGATATGCAAAACCCTTGGAAGAAACACGACAACATCCCGCTGTGAGGGGCTGATGTCGCGCCTGGTCCTCTACATGGGAGCGCGTTTCGGCAGATTTGCCATCCTGCTCTTCGCTCTCCCGCTGTTCTGCCCAATAGTCCTGTGGTTCTGGCTCCTCGATTGGCATCCGCTCGCCGTCATCGCGACTGGTGCTGTTGCAATCCCGGCCGCGATGCTGGCCATCGTTCTGTTGATCGGAACATTGTTCGCCGGTTTTCGACCCAGCAAGGTCAAGGGGATTACTCGGGAATCAGCCCCGAAGCTGTGGGCTGTCTGGGAGAGTATTGCCGGCAAACACCGCGCCAGCCGAACGAGGATCATCCTGAGCGACGATCTCAACGCCAGCGTCGGTGAAGAGCGGCCGTTTCTAGGCTTGCTTGGTCGCAGGCCGATTCTCACCATCGGCCTGCCATTGCTCGCAGCGACCGACCAAAAGGCATTTGCGGCGATCTTGGCTCATGAGGACGCCCATCTGAAAAACAAAGATACAAATGGCGGACGCAACCTGGCCGAACTCGAGAAAAGCTTCGATCTAATCTTCGACTTCGCTCCTCCGGGGAAAACCGTTTCAGGCAGCCTGTTCTACTGGATGCTTGGTCCGCTGTCGCGCACTCTGGAGCGCGAAGAAATACGGTTGTCGCGACGAGCGGAAATTGACGCAGATCGCCATGCAGCGACGTCCGGCGACGCACATGATGCGGCCCGCGCCCTGCTTCTGATCGGTGCCGCCAGTGCGTTCTTCGATGATCAAGTCTATAGCCCGCTCCAGCGTGAACTGCTTGGCGCCATGGCTCCGCCCCGTCCACCACTCGAAAGGGTCCTGGCGGCCGCCGCTCACTTGTCGAGACTTCCCATTCTGCAGGAGTATGCTCAAAAAGGCGTGGGACGCGCGAGATAACGAAAGTGCGGACCATCCGCCCTGGTCCGAACGTCTGATTGCTCTTGGATTTAGCTCGGCTCCAGAGATAGAACCAATTCTGGTTTCTGCCTTGTCGAGCCTGCTGAGCGATGCGTTCGTCGCCGAACGCGTCCGCCATTTCGACGGCGAATGGACATCGAACATCGCCGACGACCTCGATCGATAGCTATCCACCTGGAACTACTGCGGCCAATGCCTCAGTCGGTGGCCTATTCCTCTTCCGCAGCACCGAACCCGGCCCCCATCGTCGCGTGGGCAGCGCCCGACCACGGCGTGGCGTGATTGTCGATGCGCATCTGGAAGATAAAATAGGTCGGCGAGCAGAAGCCGATGCCTTTCACCTTGCCGATGCCGGGCGTATCGGGTGGCAGCGACTGGCACATGTAATCCTCGCGGCAGAAATGGTCGGCCGAGCAGGCAGGACGATTGCCGCGATTGACGGCACCGCCCAGGCACTGGTCGAAATTATTGGTCGCTACGCAGGTGTCGAATTTTTTGCCGCCGACCAACCCGCAAATCTCGTTCGGCATCGGTTTGCCCGTCTTGAAGGCGGCAAAGCTGCGATCCCGGTCGTCGCAGCCGCGATAGGCAATCCCCGCCGGCACGCCGATCTTCGGCGGCCGGCAGGTGTAGCCGGCACGCGAAATGCTTGGCGCGAACGCCGCGAACTGGCCGGTGATGGTATAGCGGTCATTGAAAGGCTGTGCCGGGTTGCTGGCGATCGAGCCGGTCAGGCATGGATGGCCGGAAAACATGTTTTCGCTGTCCTTGGGCAGCAGGCATTGCGCCAGCTTGGTGCGCACGCCGGACACGGTCGCCAGCGGCGTGCAGACGGTGCCGCCGCCGCATTGCCGAGTCGCGCCAAAGCGGGCCGCATCCGCCGGCATCAGGCACGGCATCGCCATCTCGGCCGGCGAATAGGCGATCTGTCCAGCATCGCTCCATGTCGCCGGCGGCGCGAAGGACAGCGGGCGGAAGCGGTTCGGTTCCTTGCCGTCGGCAGTCGCGTGCAGCCAGGCGACGCGACGCGGGATGTCGGCGTGGAGATGCGGCGAGATGCCGACCTCGATGCGGTTGAGCGGCGAGGTCGTCTTGTCATCGAGGCCGATGAAATGGAAACCGGCGGTCGAGCCCGCCTGATGGCAGCCTTGGCAGGCGCCGTTGTCCAGCCGCTCGACCAATGCCTCTGGCGTGCGCACCAGCTTCAGCACAGAGAAATCGAGCCCTTCGAAATCCGCGGGCTGGAACAGCGGCGTGAACGGGTGGTTGGCCTGCCTTGCGCTGCCGAAGGTCGACCACGAAATGACCTTCCTTGCCAAAAACTCATCGGGGATTTGGTAGACGCCTAGATCGACCGCCGCAACATTGGTGCGGACATAGTCGGCAAGTCTTGCTTTCAGCGCGGCGTCTTCGGCAAGACGTGCCATGTCGGGCGTGTTTTCCAGCGGCTTTTCGCTGACAGCCGTTCCGTCGATGCCGAAAATTCGCATGAGATAGGCAGCCTGCCCGCCGAATTCGGTCTCCTGGCCGGAGGGGAAGCGGACCACTTGCGCATTGAGCTCGAGCTGCTTGAAGGTGAGCGCCGCTCTTTCCAGCGGCCCACCGATCAGCCAGCCGGCATCGACGCTCTCGTCGAGCTGTGGTGCCCAGCGTCCGGCGACGCCGACACAGCCGCCATCGACATCCGGCGTGGCATTGTAGACGGCACTGAAATTGAACGGCAGGCGCGAGGCCAAAACCTTGCCGTTCTTCTTGAAGCTGTAGGCGAGGCGATAGATGAAGCGCACTTCGCCGCAACTCCCGTCGCCTTTCAGCGCGGCGAAGTCGCGCCGGTCGAGCCGGTTGACCACGCCGACGAGACGGAAGCGCGCTGCGTCGGTCCTCAGCCAGCGCATGTCCATGACACGGCCAACATTGCCGTCGGTCACCTCGTACAGCGGCCGGCCGCCGGCCTTCATCTCGGTCCGCAATGCTGCGACGTCGCTTGCAATCGTTTCGACGATCGCGTGGTAAGCCGGCGCCTTGTCATAAAGCGTCTTCAAATCGCCCTTGCCGTCGACGCCGAAAATGCCGGCGAAGCCAAAGCCCTTGGCATCGAGAGCAGCAAGTACCGCTGGATCATCGACGATGGTCACCGGCTGCTCAGCGGCATTCGCTGACAGTGTCGCCAAAGCGGCCATGACGAGCGTGGTGAAAAGGAGTGCAATGCGTCTCATCGAAGGTCCGGCTGGCTTTCGATCAATTCCCGCAGCACTGGCACCAGAGCCGACGGTAGATCCTCGGCGATCAAGCCGGGCCCGAAACGACGGCCGGCCTCGGCGTGGATCCAGACCGCCGCGCAGGCAGCCTGGAAGGCCGCCATGCCTTGCGCCAGCAATCCGGCCGCGATCCCCGACAGAACGTCACCAGAGCCAGCCGTGGCCAGCCACGGCGCACCGTTGGCATTGATCGCGGCCCTGCCGTCGGGCGCCGCGATCACCGTGTCGGCACCCTTGTAGACGACAATGGCATTGGCGCGCTTTGCTGCTTCGCGCGCCTTGGTCACTTTGGACTGTTTTTTGTTCCCAGCGATATCTGGAAAAAGCCTGGCGAATTCACCCTCATGTGGCGTCAGCACCAGTGCCGGTGACCATGTCTGACGCGCTGCGTCGAACAGTGCCTGAGGCTGAAGCGCCAACGAGGTGATGGCGTCGGCATCCAGAACGATGGCACTGGCGTGAATTTCAGGCGTAGCCGCTGATGCGCGGGTCAGATCCGCGATCGCCGCAATCAACTGCAATGCGAAATCGCCGACCTTGGGTTTCGGCCCGAGCCCCGGTCCGAACACCAGCGCCTCGGGATGCCGCGCCACGAGGAATTCCTGCACCTCTTCGAGCGAGCCGGCCTCGCGCAGCATGATCGAGGTCAGATGCGCGGCGTTCACCTGCATGGCGTTTCCAGGTGAAAGCACAGTTACTGCCCCTGCCCCACTGCGAGCCGCGGCCATGGCCGACAACCTCGCTGCGCCCGTCGCACTCGGTCCGCCGGAAAAGACAGCAACATGGCCACGCTTGTATTTATGCGAATCGACAGCCGTTCTCGGGTAGTACCATCGCAGCCAAAGTTCCGGTGTGTTCTCGAACGCCGTGACCTTGAGCTGATCGATGATCCCATCCGGAATGCCGATATCGGCGACGATGATCTCGCCGCACAGCTCGCGCCCCGGCATCAGCAGATGGCCTGGCTTTTTCCGCACGAAAGTCACCGTGACCTCGGCCTGGAAGTGAGCGTTAGTCAAGCCGGTCTCGCCTGACACACCCGAAGGCAAATCGATCGAGACCACCGGGACGCGCTCAGCGCTGCTCAAGCCTGAGACGGCCAACGCATGCATCGAAATGTCCTTGGACAGTCCCGCGCCGTAGAGTGCGTCCACGACCACTTCACCCGCTTCCGGGTAGCAATGGCCAATGTGTTCCACGGGCAAGTTGCAGGCATCAGAGGCCAACGCGGCATCGCTTCCGGGTTTCTGCTTGCCTTCGGCCCATACGGCAACGTTCATGCCGGCCTCTGCCAACAACCGCGCCACGACATAGCCGTCGCCGCCATTGTTGCCGGGGCCGCACAGGACATGGACGCGTCTCGCCTGGGGATAGCGCGCCAGGACGACGGCAGCGACCGCTTCGCCGGCGCGCCGCATGAGGCCGAAGCCATCGAGTGGCCCGGCCGCAATCGCCAGCCGATCGGCCTCGGCCATTTCAGACGGAGACAAAAGTTCGTTGCTCATGGAATATCAGGCGACATGCACATCATTTCCCCAAGCATTGTCCAGTTTTTGATCCGACGCAAACAACGAAGGTCCCTAAGCAAAGTTGGCGGCGTACCTCGTTCGGGACGACGGCGCGCAGCTGCTCATGAAATATCCGATCTGCCCAATTTTTGTGCGGACGGCAGGACCGGCGGTGTGTAGGCTCGCGGTGTTCATGGCGCATCCGACGCAGCGAATGATGCGAATGTACATTCCTGCGCGGCATGGTATCCAAATCATGTGAGGCTGCTCGGCGCCCCATCAATTGGCACAGTTCGTGCTTGATTGAAGCGCAAGCGGGGCTCACAACCCGTCTTTTTTGGCAGTGGAGGCCACTTTTTACATGAAAAAGATCGAAGCGATCATCAAGCCGTTCAAGCTAGACGAAGTGAAAGAAGCGCTTCAGGAGGCCGGGCTGCAAGGTATCACCGTTACCGAGGCCAAAGGGTTTGGCCGCCAGAAGGGCCATACCGAGCTTTATCGCGGTGCCGAATATGTCGTCGACTTCCTGCCGAAGGTGAAAATCGAGGTCGTGCTCGGCGACGATGCGGTCGAAGCCGCGATCGAAGCCATCCGCAAGGCGGCCCAGACCGGTCGCATTGGCGACGGCAAGATCTTCGTCTCCAACATTGAGGAAGTCGTGCGCATCCGCACCGGCGAAACCGGCATGGACGCGGTCTGAATTTTCCCGTTAAAAGGCCATGTTCAAAACGTCATCACATAGGGAAGCAGGGACATGACGACAGCCAAAGACATCATGAAGCAGATCAAGGACAACGACGTGAAGTTCGTCGATCTGCGCTTCACCGATCCGAAGGGCAAACTGCAGCACGTTACGATGGATGTCGTCGAGGTCGAGGAAGACATGTTTGCCGATGGTGTCATGTTCGACGGTTCCTCGATCGCCGGCTGGAAGGCGATCAACGAGTCCGACATGGTGCTGATGCCCGATCCCGATACGGTGCATATGGACCCGTTCTTCGCTCAGTCGACCATGGTCATCCTGTGCGACATCCTCGACCCGATCTCGGGAGAATCCTACAACCGCGACCCGCGCGGCACCGCCAAAAAGGCCGAGGCCTACATGAAGGCGGAAGGCATCGGCGACCAGATCTTCGTCGGTCCTGAAGCCGAGTTCTTCGTGTTCGACGACGTCAAGTACAAGGCCGATCCCTACAATACCGGCTTCCGGCTGGATTCGACCGAATTGCCGTCCAATGACGACACCGATTACGAGACGGGTAACCTCGGCCACCGGCCGCGCATCAAGGGCGGCTATTTCCCGGTGCCGCCGATCGATTCGGCACAGGACATGCGCTCGGAAATGCTCACCGTGCTCGCCGAGATGGGCGTGCGCGTCGAAAAGCACCACCATGAAGTGGCCGCCGCCCAGCACGAGCTCGGCATCAAGTTCGACACGCTGGTCCGCAACGCCGACAAGATGCTGATCTACAAATATGTCGTGCACCAGGTCGCCAATGCGTACGGCAAGACGGCCACTTTCATGCCGAAGCCGGTATTCGGCGACAATGGCTCTGGCATGCACGTCCACCAGTCGATCTGGAAGGAAGGCAAGCCGACCTTCGCCGGCAACGAATATGCCGGCCTGTCCGAGAGCTGCCTGTTCTACATCGGTGGTATCATCAAGCATGCCAAGGCGATCAACGCCTTCACCAACCCGCTGACCAACTCCTACAAGCGCCTGGTACCCGGCTATGAAGCGCCGGTGCTGCTCGCCTATTCGGCACGCAACCGCTCGGCCTCGTGCCGTATTCCGTTCGGCTCGTCGCCGAAGGCCAAGCGCGTCGAGGTCCGCTTCCCCGATCCGGGCGCGAACCCCTATCTTGCCTTCGCCGCCATGCTGATGGCCGGCCTCGACGGCATCAAGAACAAGATCCACCCGGGACAGCCGATGGACAAGGATCTCTACGACCTTCCGCCGAAGGAATTGAAGAAGATCCCGACCGTCTGCGGCTCGCTGCGCGAAGCCCTGCAGAGCCTCGACAAGGACCGCGGCTTCCTGAAGGCCGGCGGCGTCTTCGACGACGACCAGATCGACAGCTACATCGAGCTTAAGATGGCCGAGGTGATGCGCTTCGAAATGACCCCGCATCCGGTCGAATACGATATGTACTATTCGGTCTGATCTGGATCGTTGCAGCCAACAAAAAAACCCCGGCGGAGACGCCGGGGTTTTTTTTATTGCGATGCGATCGGAGAGAACGTCACGGCGCAGACCTGAGGTCTACGCCGGGACGAATGTTCAAGCCGCGGCCGAAACCTCGGCGCTGGTCGGGACGGAGGCGATCGTCTTCAATATCTGCGAGGCAATCTGGTAGGGGTCGCCCTGCGAGTTCGGACGGCGATCCTCGAGATAGCCCTTGTAGCCGTTGTTGATGAAGGAGTGCGGCACACGGATCGAGGCGCCGCGGTCGGCGATGCCGTAGCTGAACCTGTTCCACGGCGCGGTCTCGTGCTTGCCGGTCAAACGCTTGTCGTTGTCCGGACCGTAGACGGCGATGTGATCCATCAGGTTCTTGTCGAAAGCCGCCATCAGCGCTTCGAAATACGCCTTGCCGCCGACTTCTCGCATATAGGCGGTCGAGAAGTTGGCATGCATGCCGGAGCCGTTCCAGTCGGTATCGCCGAGCGGCTTGCAGTGATATTCGATGTCGATGCCGTATTTCTCGGTCAGGCGCTGCATCAGATAGCGTGCCATCCACATCTGGTCGGCGGCCTTCTTGGAGCCCTTGCCGAAAATCTGGAATTCCCACTGGCCTTTGGCCACTTCGGCGTTGATGCCTTCATGGTTGATGCCGGCGGCGAGGCAAAGGTCGAGATGCTCCTCGACGATCTGCCTGGCGACGGAGCCGACATTGCTGTAGCCGACGCCGGTGTAGTACGGGCCTTGCGGCGCCGGATAGCCACTCTCGGGGAAGCCGAGCGGGCGGCCGTCCTTGTAGAAGAAATATTCCTGCTCGAAGCCGAACCAGGCGCCCTCGTCGTCGAGAATGGTGGCGCGCTTGTTGGACGTATGCGGCGTCACGCCGTCCGGCATCATGACCTCGCACATGACGAGCGCGCCATTGGTGCGGGCGGGATCCGGATAAACGGCAACCGGCTTCAAAACGCAGTCGGAGCTGTGGCCCTCGGCCTGCATGGTCGAAGAACCGTCGAAGCCCCACAGCGGAAGCTGGTCGAGCGTCGGAAACTCGGCATAGTCCTTGACCTGCGTCTTTCCGCGGAGATTGGGAACCGGGGTGTATCCATCGAGCCAAATGTACTCGAGCTTGTATTTCGTCATTCTAGCCTCTCGTTGCTTGATCACCGAACCCTGGATGGCGCCGGGGCGAGCCGGCCTATCCAGCAGCCGACCTGCCGGATTACTAAAATGCAATTCGTGTGCCATTCTCGCCGGCGACGGATGCGGCAAAAGTGAGGTCGCATCGGCGCAAAATTGCCGGGCCGCTGCAATGGTGCGCTGGGATCACTCACAAGCATAGTTTGCATAAATAATGTGCACCTATTGATCTTTTTATAATCATATTGCCTAATTCGATTGCTGAACCTATCTTGGGGAAAGGTTGAATCGGCTAGGTTCTGTCGAAGAAAGGAAACCGACAATGGAAATCACTTCCACTCGTCAGTCGGCCAAAATCCTGATGTTCCCGGTGGCAGCGCGCGTGCCTGCCTCAAATTTAAGCGGAAAGGCTAAGTTCGCGGCAGAACTTGCTTCTTTGCGCAACCGCACGGATTTCGGAAGTGCCTGGTATCATGAGGCAGCGATCGAGGAAGCGAAACAGGATCGGAAGAGCTGAGCCTCCCCATCTCTCGTCTCCCTCCGATGAATCGCAAAGCCCGGCGCGATCGCTCGCGCCGGGCTTTGCTTTGAATCGGGACAGGTCGGCTATTGCTTGGTATGCAGGTCTGTTCCGAGGGTATCCCTGATGAAGATCATGCCGATGACCAGCGACATCGCCGCGATCACCACCGGGTACCAGAGACCGTAGTAGATGTCGCCCTTGTAGGCGCTGAGCGCGAACACCGTCGCCGGCAGCAGCCCGCCGAACCAGCCATTGCCGATATGGTAGGGCAGCGACATTCCGGTGTAGCGGATGCGGGTCGGAAACATCTCGACCAGGATCGCGGCGATCGGCCCGTACACCATCGTGACGAAGATCACGAGGACGAACAGGATGGCGATCGTCATCGGCCAGTTGACCGCGGCCGGGTCGGCAAACATGGCAAAGGGACCGCCGCCCGGTATGGTGTAGACAGTGACCTCGGGGGCTCCCGCAGCCTCATCGGCAGTCAGCAGCTTGTCCTTGATCGCCTGGTCGGTCGGGACCGTCGCCTTGTCGCCGGAGCGGATCGCGGCCGTATCGAGCTTCAGCTCGGGATTGGCCGCAATGAAGGCCTCAAGCTTCTGGTCCGGCACCTTGGCCGCTGCCCGCTTCAGCGGATAGCCGCCGTCCCGAAGCGCTGTGTTTACCGCTTTGGCGAAAACGGCGTCCTTAGCCTTGGCTTGATCGCCGGCCGCAGTCGCGTCGTACGACTCAACTGTCTCGTTGCCGATTTTGACCGACGCTGCAGTGCCGGGGGCTGCCGTCGTTACCACGTCATAAGGCACTGAGTTCTTGGTCAAGAACGAGGTGGCGATATCGCAGGACGTCGTGAACTTCGCCGTGCCCACCGGATTGAACTGGAACTTGCAGTCGCCCGGTGCCGCGGTGACCGTCGCGCGCGTGTTTTGCTGCGCGGTGGCGAGCGCCGGGTTGGCTGCCCAGGTCAGCGCCTTGAACAACGGGAAAGTGCAGACGATCGCCAGTGCAAGGCCGGCCATGATGATCGGCTTGCGACCGATCTTGTCGGAGAGCCAGCCGAACACGACGAAAAAGATGGAGCCGACCGCCAGCGCGATTGCGATCATGATGTTGACCGACTGCGCGTCGACCTTGAGCACGTTGGTTAGGAAGAACAGCGCGTAGAACTGGCCATTGTACCAGACCACGGCCTGGCCGGCTGTGAGGCCGAGCAGTGCCAGCAGCGCAATCTTTGCGTTCTTCCATTGGCCGAAGGCTTCCGTCAATGGCGCCTTGGAGCCTTTGCCTTCGTCCTTCATGCGCTGGAAGGTCGGCGATTCAGAAAGCGACAGCCGGATCCATATCGAAATCCCGAGGAGCAGAAAGGAAACGATGAAAGGAATGCGCCAACCCCACGCGGCGTAGGTTTCCTTGGCCATCGACCCCTGGACGATCAGGATGACGACCAGCGACAGGAACAGGCCGAGCGTTGCCGTCGTCTGTATCCACGACGTGTAGTAGCCGCGGCGATCGTCGGGTGCGTGCTCGGCGACATAGGTCGCGGCACCGCCATACTCGCCACCGAGCGCCAGGCCTTGCAACATGCGCAAGATGATCAGGATCACGGGAGCGGCAATGCCCAAAGTCGCATAGCCAGGCAGCAAGCCGACCAGGAAGGTCGACAGGCCCATGATCGTCATCGTGACAAGGAAAGTGTATTTACGGCCGACAAGATCGCCGATGCGGCCGAACAGCAATGCGCCGAACGGACGCACGAGGAAGCCAGCGGCGAAAGCCAGCAGCGCGAAGATATTGCGCGTAGCTTCCGGGATGGTTGGGCTGAAAAAAGTCGAACCAATGAACACTGCCAACGAGCCGTAGAGATAAAAATCATACCATTCGAAAACGGTGCCGAGCGAGGAGGCGAAGATGACCTTCTTCTCCTCGCGCGTCATGCCGCGGCTTGTTTTGCCGGCGGTCGATGCCATTGCCATGAGTGTATCCTCCCGTGTGATTCCGTCGGTCCTCGATGCTGCGCGTCATCGTCCGCGTTTCCTCGGAACGCAGACTCAGTGCAGCCACCGGTGCAAAAAATGACAGAAAGCAGTGCCCAGAGGCAGACCGCCTTTGGGATTATGACTTTGGTCTAATGTGCAGTGCGAAATAGCGGGCGGTGCCGTCAGCCTTTGAGCGCTTCGAGCAGGCTGACTGCCGCCATCATGTCGCGCTTGCGGGCGGCGCGGCGGGCGACGGCCTCGGCATCATGGCCCCATTGCTCGGCCTGCCAGTCCTCGTCGACATGGCCGGCAGCCCAGGCCACCTCGCCGTCGAGCTCGCCGAAATCGACGGCCAGCGCCAGCAGCGCCGATCCGGTCAGCGAGGTCATGACGTGGATGGCAGCAAGGCGCAGCGGATCGGCACGTTGGGCTAGATGCTGGCCAAGCAGCGCGATACTCTCGCGCGGCTGCTCGACGTGGATCACGCCTTCGGCGAGCTGGAACCGGGCGCCGAGCGCGCTGCGCGCCCAGTCGATGACCGGATCCCAATGCTCGTTCTGCCGGTCGACCAACCCCTGTGGTGCATCGGCGCGGTAGCAGAGCATATCTGATGAGGCGAAACGCAGGATGTCCTCCAGCACCGCCTGGGGATCACTGGCGACCCCATCGATTGCCGTATTGACCAGACGCATCAACGGCATCGTTACCGGGTCGATGGTCTCCTCCTGTGCGGCGAATTCGTCCGCAATAAGAGCAGCCGCCTTTTCGGTCGGCAGCGCCAGCAGCGCCTTGGCGGGCGTGCGGACGGGCTTGCCATCGAGATGGACGGCAAAACCATCCTCGACCGGTGCCACCGCGACGGTCTTGTAGAAGCGTTTTGGCAGCGGCGTCTTCATCTGGATCTGGGCGCGACGCACCGGATCCGGATCGGAGAGCTGCTTTCCAGCTTCGAGGTCGTTCAAAATATCGCGCATGCTCATCCGGGGCTTTGTTTTCGGGCCGGCCGGTTGACGATGATAAGACCGGCGGCGATCAGGCCGAGTGCCAGAAAGATACGAACGGTCAACGGCTCGTTCAAGAACACGGCGCCGCAAAGCACGCCGAAGACCGGCGACAGGAAGGTGAAGCTCGACAGGCCAGATGCAGGGTAGCGCCGCAGCAGCCAGAACCACAGCACATAGGTGAAGGCGACAACGTAGACGGCCTGGAACAACAGCGCCAAGGTCGGCAGAAGGGTAAAGCTGCGGACGGGCGGCCCGGCAAAGGGCATCACCAAAATGCCGACGGCGGCGGCACCGGCCAGCTGATAGAGCAGCAGCTTTTCGGCGCTGGCCTCCACCAGTTTCGACCGCTTGATGACAATGTTGGTCACGGCCCACAGAATGCCGGCGCCGAGACTGAGCAGGTCGCCGCTCAACGTCTCGCCACCATTAGCGCTCAGTTTGTCGGAAAACACCGCGACCAGCCCGGCGAAAGCGAGCAGAAGCCCAACGAGCTTGCGTGCCGTGATGCTTTCGTCCAGCAGGAAATGGCCGCCGACCAGCATCCAGAACGGCATGGTGTTGACCAGCAAGGTGTTGCGCACGACGGTGGTGTGCTCGAGCCCGACATACAGAAACAGGAACTCGAGACCGAAAAGCGCGCCTGCCAGAATGCCGGCGACGAGAGTCTTGTCGGGCGTGAACAGCGCGATGCCGCGCCAGCGGCACCAGCCGAAAACACACAGGCCGCCGATCACCGAGCGGGCGATCGATAGGAAAACGGGATCGTAGCCGGCATAGGAGATCTTGGCGGCGACGTAGTTCAGGCCCCAGGAAAAGGTCAGCCCGACCATGATGGCGGCGGCCGCCAGATCGACCGCGTCACGGCGGTCGAGCGTATCTGTGGCGACGCCCACCGGCCCTAGTCCTCCGCGCTTGCGTCGTCGAAGCCGATCAGGTTCCAGCTCTGGCGCATGTGCGGCGGCATCGGCGCGGTGACGTCGACAAACCCCTTATCGGGATGCGGGATGACGATGCGGCGGGCGTGCAGATGCAGGCGGTTCTGCATGCCGCCGGGAAAATCCCAATTGGTGTCGGCCTCGAAATATTTGGGGTCGCCGATGATCGGGCAGCCGATATGCGCGGCATGGACACGAAGCTGGTGGGTGCGGCCGGTATACGGCTCCATCTCCAGCCAGGTCATCGTCTGTGCAGCCTGCTCGATGACACGGTAGTAGGACACGGCGTGGTCGGCACCCTTTTCGCCATGCTTGGCGATGCGCACGCGATCGCCGTCGGGCGTCGGTTCCTTGATCAACCAGGTCGAGATCTTGTCCTCGCGCTTCGGCGGCACACCCTTGACCAGCGCCCAGTAGGTTTTCTTCGTCTCACGCGCCCGGAACGCTTCGGCGAGCTTCATGGCGGCGAGCCTTGTACGGGCGACAACCAGAACACCCGACGTGTCGCGGTCGAGCCGGTGCACCAGACGCGGCTTCTCGCCCTTCTGGTTGCGCCAGGCTTCCAGCATGTCGTCGACATTGCGGGTGACCCCGGAGCCGCCTTGCACCGCCAGGCCGGCCGGCTTGTTGAAGACGAAGACCTTCGGGTCCTCATGGATCAGCATCTTGGCCAAGACATCGGCATCGCCCTGGTTGCGTATCGAATGGCCGGTGAGCGGGCTTTCGCCTTTCTTGTCCACTTCGAGCGGCGGCACACGCACCGTCTGGCCGGCTTCGACGCGTGTATCGGCCTTCACCCTGCCGCCGTCGACGCGGATCTGGCCGGAACGCAGCAGCTTCTGCAGATGACCGAAACCGAGACCGGGGAAATGGGTCTTGAACCAGCGGTCGAGCCGCATGCCCGCCTCACCGGTATCCACTGTGATCTGTTCAACGCTTGCCATGATTCCAATCGCCGTTTTGCGAACATGCAACGGCATTCGCCGGCACCCGCAATCTCACTCGGTTATTCGTTGTCGGTTCCATATTGCAGAACCTGAACTTTCTCCAGCGTGATCAAGCCACTTGTCATGATTGTTTCAAGCACGGGCAGAAAAGCGGCCAATTTTTCCTCGTCGTCGACGATCTCGATGACAAGGGGAAGGTCCTCCGAGAGACGGAGGATCTTCGTGGTGTGAAGTCGGCTGGAATGGCCAAATCCCATCGCCCCGCGCAGGACGGTCGCGCCGGCAATCTGCATTTCGCGGGCCTTCAGCACGATGACCTCATACAGCGGACGGCCATCTGCCCTGTCGTTTTCGCCGATAAATATGCGCAGCAATTGTGCCTGTGGTGGTATCTTCATTGCCTGGATCCTCTCAGCTGGTTGAGGCGCACTGCAAAGATGTGGCCAAGCCAGACGGCGGCAAGCCAGGCCACCACGGAGATCGCGATATTGAGTGCCGCCGCCACAAGCTTCCCGCTTTGCGCGAGGGTGAGTGTTTCAAGGCTGAAAGCGGAGAAGGTCGTCAGGCCACCGCAGAAGCCGGCCATGAAGAACTGGCGCTGCAGCGGACTGGCGAAGACGCGACCATCCGGTCCCGTCAATGTCGCATAGAAGCCGATGAGGAATGAGCCGACAATGTTGACGAGGAGCGTGCCGAAGGGAAATCCAGTGCCCCACCAGGCGGTGCTCGCCAATGAGGCGAGCGCCCGCAGCACGCCGCCGATCATGCTGCCAGCGGTCACGGTCGCATAGATACGAACCGTTTGGCTCGTTCGGCGCGAGCCAATGAGGCGCGCCGCACGCCCCGCCATCCCGTCGGAGCGGAGCTTCTGCGGGCCGCTCATGGCGCCCCGCTGCCAATCAGAAGACTTCCCGCGGCAAAGCCCAGCGTCACGCCGCCGAGGCTCAGGAAAACCGAAAGCAGCACATTTCCGCCGGCGCGCAGCCATTCGCCCTCACGCGCCAGCGCCAGCGTCTGCAGGCTGAATGAAGAGACCGTGGTGTAGCAGCCGAGGCCGCCGGTGACGACAAAGGCCCAAAGGGCAGGCATGCCGTCGCGCGCCACGGCATGCGCAACGACGCCGATTGCAAACGCCCCCGACACATTGACGACCATCGTGCCCCAAGGAAAGGTCTCGCCGACCCGGCGGGCGACGAAGCCGGACAGGAAGAAGCGGGCCATTGCACCGATCGCGCCACCAAGACAGACAAGCAACAGATGATACATCGTGCTCCCTCGCGCCAGTTACGCTACGGTGTCAGGCAGCTCCGACCTTCTTCGGCTTGCTGGAGGCGATCATCTTCCAGTTCTTGTAGAACATGGCATTGATGCGCTCGACGCTGACCGAAACAATGGCGAGGAGCGTCGAGATCAGACCGGGAAACGGCGATGGGCGAATGATGTCCATGAACACGCAGTAGCGGCGCCCGTCATACTCGTTGACCGAGCGATGAAGCAGCGTGTCGTCGAAGATGAACAGCGGGTTCTCGTGCCAGTAATTCTTGGCGTTGCCACACTGGACGAACACTTCCGATTTCACCGGGATGAGGTTGTAGAGAATGCGCAGGCTGAGCCGGAGCGGGCCAAAGTGCCAGGAAGTCGATTCCCTGCCGCTGAACACAGAGACGGCAATCGTCTTGATGTATTTGAAATCCTTGTTGAATTCGGCGACGTTGTCTATTTTGTGCTTGCCATACCACTGATAGACATACATGCCGCGCCGGCCGCTGCCGAAATTGGCGTCGATGTCGGCGATGATCTCGTCCTTGCGTGCCTTGAAGACATCCAGGACCTCGTTGACCTCGCGCTGGTAGTCCGGAGGAAACTGGTCCAATTTCCAGACACCGCGGTTTCTATAGCACAGCAGATCCACCAGCAGATTGAAGGGCGAAAGCAGCCAGGTGAAGATGCCGTTGCCCAGGAAATAACCACTGAACAGCGCCCAATTCTTGTTGTCGTTGCGCAACACGTCGATCAGGCCGAGGACGATGAAAATCGTCGTCAGAATGGGAATGACATAGAAGCCGAGCGCCAGCAGCGGAATGGCTATGGCGAACTTCCGAAGGGTTTTGCGGGATTTTTTTGTCATTTTTCCACGCGCCAGGCGCGATTCCGTTCTGAATATCGTCGGTACGTTTCTGGCCTGCCGCCGGCCGAAGGCGCATCTTGATAGGGTTTTTTATCCCACCAGACAACGCCGATCACACCAGTGTGCGACTGGCAGCTACTTTTCCCGCTCGCTGCGCAGCTTCGCCCAATAGTCCAGCCGCTTCCTGATATCGCGCTCGAAGCCGCGCTCGGGCGGATCGTAGAATGTCTGCCTTCCCATCTTCTCAGGAAAATAGTCCTGGCCGGAAAAAGCGTCGGGCTCGTCGTGGTCGTAGCGATAGCCGGCGCCGTAATCTTCCTGTTTCATCAGCTTGGTCGGCGCATTGAGAATGTGCTTGGGCGGCAGCAGCGAACCGAATTCCTTGGCCGCCTGTGTGGCGGCCTTGAATGCGGTATAGACTGCATTGGATTTCGGCGCGGTAGCGAGATAGACGGTAGCCTCGGCGAAGGCCAGTTCGCCCTCGGGCGAGCCCAGATAGTCGTAGGCGTCCTTGGCGGCGTTGGCGACGACGAGTGCCTGCGGGTCGGCCAGCCCGATATCCTCCATCGCCATGCGCACCAACCGGCGCCCGAGATAGAGCGGATCCTCGCCGGCGTCGAACATGCGGGCCAGATAGTAGAGTGCCGCGTCGGGGTCGGAGCCGCGCACCGATTTGTGCAAGGCGGAGATCAAATTGTAATGGCCGTCCTGGCCCTTGTCGTAGATCGGCGCGCGGCGCTGGACGATGCGCTGTAAGGCCTCGGCGCCAAACACTTCACCTGATTTGGCGGCACGCCAGACCTCTTCGGCCAGTGTCAGCGCCGCGCGGCCGTCGCCGTCGCTCATGCGGATGAGCATCGCCCGCGCCTCGTCATCGAGCGGCAGCGCCCTGCCCTCTGCCTCCTCGGCCCGCGCCAGGAGCTTGGCGATGCTGTCCTCGCCGAGCGAGTGAAAGACCAGGACGCGTGCGCGCGACAACAGCGCGGCGTTAAGCTCGAAGGACGGGTTCTCCGTGGTGGCGCCGACCAGCACGACGGTGCCGTCTTCCATCACGGGCAGAAAACTGTCCTGCTGGGCGCGGTTGAAGCGATGGATCTCGTCGACGAACAGCAGTGTCTGGCGGCCGTTGGAGCGGCGCAGCTTCGCTGCCTCGAACACTTTCTTCAGGTCGGCAACGCCGGAAAACACGGCCGAGATCTGTTCGAAAGCGAGGCTTGTCTCGCCGGCAAGCAGCCGTGCGACCGTGGTCTTGCCGGTGCCGGGCGGGCCCCAGAAGATCATCGAGCCGAGCGAGCCGGAGCCGATCAGCCGCGTCAGCGCGCCGTCGGGACCGGTCAGATGCTCCTGGCCGACGACCTCGCCGAGGTTCTTCGGGCGCAGACGGTCGGCCAGCGGCCTGCCGGGCGGCGTCTTTTCCGGTTCATCGACACTGAACAGATCGGCCATGCAACTTCTTCTGCCTGGAGCCCGACCATGCTGACGTCGGGCTTAGTAACGCAACACCTGGCGCAGTATCTGCCCGCCGCGCTCGACGGTAAAGCGCCACCAGCGTGTATCCTGCTGGGCTATCTGTTCCAGGGTCGCCGCCTTGTCGATCGTCAGGCCATTGACCTCACGCACGATGTCGCCCGGCTGGAAACCAAAATCGGCAGCGGGCGAATCGCGGTTGATATCGACGACGGTGACGCCTTTGACATCGGTGCGCAGACCAAGCCGCTGGGCAAGCCGTGGCGATAGTTCGGCAACCCTGGCACCGGAAAACGGGCTACGGCCGCGCAATGTGAGCTCCGCAGCTTTGGCGCCCTCAGGCGGCCGTTCCAGCGCGATGTCCATCGTCGCCTGCTGACCCTTGCTTAGAACGCCGAAGCTGGCATTCGTACCGATCGACAGCGTCGCCATCCGGTAGTCCAGCGCCCCGACGCTCTCGACCGGCTTGCCGTTGAGCGACAGCACCACGTCACCAGGCTTGAGCCCTGCCTTGGCAGCGGGTCCTGCCTCTTCGACCGAAGAAACCAGCGAGCCGGCCGGTTTGTCCATGCCGAGCGATTCGGCAATCTGCGGCGTCACCGCCTCGAACTCGGCACCGACATACGGCCGCTCGAAGAAGTCGAGCCCGGCCTTGGCCGCATCGGCGAAGGCGCGAACCATGTTCGAAGGGATGGCAAAGCCGATACCGATCGAGCCGCCGCTACGGCTATAGATCGCAGTGTTGATGCCGATCAGTTGACCACCCATGTTGACCAGCGCGCCACCGGAATTGCCCGGGTTGATGGCGGCGTCGGTCTGGATGAAGAAGCTGGAATCGGAGACGCCGATATGGCTGCGCGCCACAGCCGAAATGATGCCGCTGGTGGTGGTCTGGCCGACACCGAACGGATTGCCGATCGCCAGCACCAGGTCGCCGACCTCGAGCGCGTCGGAATCGCCAATGGCGATCACCGGGAACGGCTTGTCGGAAGAAATCTTGAGCACGGCGAGGTCGAGCGTCTCATCCTTGAGCAGCACCTTGCTGTCGAATTCGCGCCCGTCGGCGGTCGCGACCTTGACCTGGTCGGCGTCCTTGACGACGTGGAAATTGGTGACCACGACGCCGGTCGGATCGACCAGCACCCCCGAACCGAGCGAAGACTGCGCGCGCGGCTGCGAGCGGCCGAAGAACTCCTCGAAGAACGGATCGCCATCAAAGGGCGACGTCACCTTGGCGGTTTGCGAGGCGTAGACATTGACCACGGCCGGGGCCGTCTGCTTGACCAGCGGCGCGAAGGACAGCTGCACCTCCTCGCGGCCGAACGGCACGCGCTTGTCGGGGCCGGAGGTGGCGTTTTCGCCTTCGACGCCATGCAGCATATCGGTCAGCACGTCGGACAGACCGGGATCTGGCTTGGTCTCCTCCGCCAGCGCGTGCCTGGCCGCCGGCACGACGGCCAGCGCCATCAAGGCGCAGATCAGAACAAGGGACAGCCGTTTAACGCGCATTCCGAATCCTCCAAGTCGGGCGCCATTGTCCTGACGATTGTGCAAAATGAAAGGCTAAGCCGCTGAAATCCGATTATTTTGGATAGTCGCCGCAAAAACCGGTGACAAAACCCCTGCAAGCCCTGCCCGGCAGCTTCGGAAACAGAAAAAGGGGCCCGCAGGCCCCTTTGAACTTCTCAGAAAAACCGAAGCTTATGCGGCTGCGGCTTCCTCTTCGGTGCCTTCGGCCTCGATGCGGGCGCGGTCGCCGGCGCCTTTGGCCGAGGTGTCGCGGTCGACGAATTCGATGACGGCCATTGCGGCATTGTCACCGTGACGGAAGCCGGCCTTCATGATGCGCAGATAGCCGCCATTGCGAGTGGCGTAACGTGGCGCGATTGTGTCGAACAGACGCTTGACGACGCCCTCATTGCCGATCTGGGCAATCACTTGGCGGCGGGCGTGCAGGTCGCCGCGCTTGCCGAGCGTCACCAGCTTCTCGACGATCGGACGCAGATCTTTCGCCTTCGGCAGCGTGGTGAGGATCTGCTCGTGCTCGATAAGCGACACGGCAAGGTTGGCAAACATCGACTTGCGATGGCTTATGCTGCGGGCGAACCGGCGGCCTTTAAATCCGTGGCGCATGGCTCTTCTCCTTCATTGCGGGTTCAAGAGGCCTGAGCCTCAGTATTGATCTTCGTAACGCTTGGCGAGGTCTTCGATGTTTTCCGGCGGCCAGTCCGGCACTTCCATGCCGAGATGCAGGCCCATCGCCGCCAGGACTTCCTTGATCTCGTTCAGCGACTTGCGGCCGAAGTTCGGGGTGCGCAGCATCTCGGCTTCGGTCTTCTGGATCAGATCGCCGATATAGACGATGTTGTCGTTCTTCAGGCAGTTGGCCGAACGCACCGAAAGCTCGAGTTCGTCGACCTTCTTGAGCAGCGCCGGGTTGAAGGCAAGCTCGGTAACCTGTTCGGCAGCGACTTCCTTCTGCGGCTCGTCGAAATTGACGAACAGGCCGAGCTGGTCCTGCAGGATGCGAGCGGCGAAGGCCACCGCGTCCTCGCCCGAGATCGAACCATCGGTCTCGATGGTCATGGTCAGCTTGTCATAATCGAGAACCTGCCCCTCACGGGTGTTCTCGACCTTGTAGGAGACCTTCTTGACCGGCGAATACAGGCTGTCGACCGGGATCAGCCCTATCGGCGCGTCTTCGGCGCGGTTGCGGTCGGCCGGCACATAGCCCTTGCCGGTGTCGACGGTGAATTCCATGCGGATCTCAGCGCCTTCGTCCAGCGTGCAGATGACGTGGTCGGGATTGAGGATCTCGACGTCGCCGACCGTCTGGATGTCGCCGGCGAGAACCGCGCCCGGTCCCTGCTTGCGCACGACCATGCGCTTGGGGCCATCGCCTTCCATGCGGATGGCGATTTCCTTGATGTTCAACACGATGTCGGTCACGTCCTCGCGCACGCCGGCGATGGACGAGAATTCATGCAGAACGCCGTCGATCTGCACGGCGGTCACAGCCGCGCCACGCAGCGAAGACAGAAGCACGCGGCGCAGCGCGTTGCCGAGGGTGAGGCCGAAGCCGCGCTCGAGCGGCTCGGCGACCAGCGTGGTCAGCGTCTTCTTCTTCGACGAGAACTCTATCTTGTTCGGCTTGATCAGTTCCTGCCAATTTTTCTGGATCATAGTGCTTTCCTTCCGTTGTCCCGCCACCATCCAATCGTGGCGGGCGACCTGGAATGCCGTGGAGGAGCGCCCTTGAGGCGCTCGCGCGGCGTTCGGTAAATTCTCTTTAGACGCGGCGCTTCTTGCGCGGGCGGCAGCCATTGTGCGGGATCGGCGTCACATCACGGATCGAGGTGATGGTGAAGCCTGCTGCCTGCAGCGCCCGCAGCGCCGATTCACGACCGGAGCCGGGTCCACAGACCTCGACCTCGAGCATGCGCATGCCGTGTTCCTGAGCCTTCTTGGCAACATCTTCGGCGGCCATCTGGGCAGCGAAAGGGGTCGACTTGCGCGATCCCTTGAAGCCCTGGGCTCCGGCCGACGACCAGGCAATGGAATTGCCCTGCGCGTCGGTGATGGTGATCATCGTGTTGTTGAAGGTCGAATTGACGTGGGCAACGCCCGACGAGATGTTCTTGCGTTCGCGACGGCGAACACGAGCGGCTTCCTTGGCCATGATAGTCCTTTCAGTTGATCTCTACACCGCCGTAATGCCAGCGGCTCCACCAGGGAGAAGGCAGTAGGGGAATATGGCAGTAGGGCAGTATGTCTGCCGTTCCTATTGCCTTACTGCCCTACTCTCTTACTGCCCTAAATTACTTCTTCTTTCCGGCAATCGACTTGGCTGGGCCTTTGCGGGTGCGCGCATTGGTGTGCGTGCGCTGGCCACGAACCGGCAGCGAGCGGCGGTGACGCAGGCCGCGGTAGCAGCCGAGGTCCATGAGCCGCTTGATGTTCATCGACACTTCGCGGCGCAGGTCGCCCTCGACCTGGTAGTCGCGGTCGATGGTCTCCCGGATCTGCAGCACTTCCGCGTCGGTCAGCTGGTTGACGCGGCGCTCGGCCGGGATGCCGACCTTGTCGACGATCTCCTGGGCGAACTTCTTGCCAATGCCGTGAATGTATTGAAGCGCAATGACGACGCGCTTGTTGGTAGGAATGTTGACGCCGGCTATACGAGCCATGTTCTTCTCTTCTCCATATAGGCCGGACGAGCCGGCGCTTCAAGTTGCCCCGCGTCCGGTGGAGGCCGGCCCTTGCGGGAGTTTCCAGTTCAAAGCGGCCTGCCTTGCCCTTGCGGACAAGCAAGCCTCATGCCTGATAGGAAGACGGGCCGCCATACCCCAGCGGACCGCTCCAGTCAAGCGCAATCGTTCGTTTCTCTAGCCGGCCGCCTGGCCAACCTGCCGGGTCGTCGCCCTGAGCACCGCCTCGATCTGCTGCGTCACCGCATCGATGTCGGCCATGCCATCGACGCCCCTGAGCTTGCCCTTGGCGTAGTAGTAGCCGATCAGCGGCGAGGTTTTCTTGTAATATTCCCTCAAGCGTTCTTCGAACACCGCTGGGCTGTCGTCCTTGCGCACCGGCAGGCCTGCGGCCTTGGCGTCCTCGGCGCGTTTGACGATTCGGCCAACCAGCGCCTTGTCGTCGACGACAAATTCGATGACCGCGTCTAGCTCCAGCCCGCGATCCGAAAGCATTTCCTCAACGGCGTCCGCTTGCACCAGGGTTCGCGGGTATCCGTCAAGGATGAAGCCGTTTGCGCAATCGGCTTGATCGATGCGCTCGGCCACGATGGCGTTGACGATAGCGTCGGACACCAGTTCACCAGCATCCATCACCGCCTTGGCTCGCCTGCCGACTTCGGTGCCGGCCTGAACAGCAGCACGCAGCATGTCCCCCGTGGAAAGCTGTGGGATGCCGTGTCTTTCTACCAGTCTCAGTGCTTGTGTCCCCTTGCCCGCCCCCGGCGGTCCAAGCAATATCAACCTCATCTGGCCTTCTTCCCCCCGCGCAGCTTCGACTTCTTGATCAGGCCCTCATACTGGTGCGCGATCAGGTGACCCTGAATCTGCGCCACCGTATCGAGCGTTACACTGACCACGATCAGGAGCGAAGTGCCACCAAGGTAGAACGGTACGCCAGTCGCTGAAATCAGGAACTCGGGCAGCAGACACACCAGCACCAGATAGATGGCGCCGACGACGGTGATGCGGGTGAGCACATAGTCGATATAGTCCGCAGTGCGCTCGCCCGGACGATAGCCCGGGATGAAGCCCGAATGCTTCTTGAGCTGGTCGGCGGTGTCCTTCGGATTGAAGACGATCGCCGTATAGAAGAAGGCGAAGAACACGATCATGGCAGCGTAGAAGGCCATATAGAGCGGCTGGCCGTGGCCGAGCGCCGCCAGGATGGTGCTCGCCCAGGCAGGCATGTTGGTCGTCTGCGAGAAGCCGGCAACCGTTGCCGGAAGCAGCAGCAGCGACGAGGCGAAGATCGGCGGAATGACGCCGGACGTGTTGAGCTTCAGCGGCAGATGCGAGGTATCGCCCTGGAACATGCGATTGCCGACCTGGCGCTTGGGATACTGGATCAGCAGGCGGCGCTGGGCGCGCTCGAAGAAGACGATCAGCGCGATGACGACGATGGCGAGCACGATGATCGCCAGGATCAGGCCGGTCGACAGTGCGCCGGTGCGGCCAAGCTCCAGCGTGCCGGAGATGGCGCGCGGCAGGCCGGCGACGATGCCGGAGAAGATGATCAGCGAAATGCCGTTGCCGATGCCGCGGGCGGTGATCTGCTCGCCAAGCCACATCAGGAACATGGTACCGCCGACCAGCGTGACGACGGTGGAGATGCGGAAGAACATGCCGGGATCGTTGACGATGCCATTGCCGCCCTCAAGCCCGACCGAAATGCCATAGGCCTGGACCAGCGCCAGAAGCACGGTGCCGTAGCGCGTGTACTGGTTGATGATCTTGCGACCCTGCTCGCCCTCCTTCTTCAGCGCTTCCAGCGAAGGAATGACCGAGGTCATCAGCTGCATGATGATGGAGGCGGAGATATAGGGCATGATGCCGAGGGCAAAGATCGCCATGCGCTGCACGGCGCCACCGGCGAACATGTTGAACATGCCGAGTACGCCCTTGCTCTGCGACGAGAAGGCCTGGGCGAAAGCGTCGGGATTGATGCCGGGCAGCGGGATATAGGTGCCAAGGCGGTAAACGAGCAGCGCGCCGATGGTGAACCAGATGCGCTTCTTCAGATCCTCGGCTTTGGCGAAGGCCGAAAAATTCAGATTCGAGGCTAGTTGTTCAGCAGCCGAAGCCATGCCTGATTCTCCGCTTGGTCACGCTCGATGCCCGCAGCTCAGGCGGCGCGTGTCACCGAAGCTCACGAGATAAGCTCCGGACTGCAAACATGCAAGCGGCCGCGTTGATGCGGCCGCCACATCTGTCGGATCAAAGCACGACCGAAGGCAAAACCGAATTCCACCTTTGCCGACCGTGCTTCAAATTGCCGTTACTCGGCGGCTGCTTTCTCAGGCAACTTCACCGAACCGCCGGCCTTTTCGATCTTCTCGACCGCGGCCTTGGAGGCTCCGGCCACGTCGAAGGCAAGCTTGGCCTTGATGTCGCCGTCCGAAAGGATGCGCACGCCGTCCTTGACGCGACGGATGACGCCGGCCGCAACCAGCGCCTCGGCCGTCACAACTGTCTTAGCATCGAGCTTCTTGGCATCGAGCGCAGCCTGGATGCGGGCCAGCGACACAACGGTGAAGCTCTTGGCGAAGATATTGTTGAAGCCGCGCTTCGGCAGACGACGGTAGAGCGGCATCTGGCCACCCTCGAAGCCGTTGACGGCGACGCCGGAGCGCGCCTTCTGGCCCTTGACGCCGCGACCGGCGGTCTTGCCCGAACCGGAACCGATGCCACGGCCGAGACGCTTCTTGGAATGCGTCGCGCCGTCCTTGTCACGCAGATCGTTGAGTTTCATCTGGGTTCTCCTGCGCTCTGGCTCAGCCCTCGTCCACAACGCGGACGAGATGCTGGACGGCAGCGATCATGCCGCGCACCGAGGGCGTATCCTCCAGCGTGCGCTGCTTGTGCATCTTGTTGAGGCCGAGGCCGACCAGCGTTGCGCGCTGCTCCTTCGGCCGGCGGATTGGCGAGCCGATCTGCTCGACGGTGATGGTCTTGGTTGCTTTCTTGGCCATGGTCAGATCCCTGGTCAGCGTCGACTATTCTTCAGCCGCAACGGCGGTGCCGCGGCGGGCCTGAAGGGTCGAATACTTGATGCCGCGCGCGGCAGCCACATCCTTCGGATGCATCTGGCTCTTCAGCGCGTCGAAAGTGGCGCGAACCATGTTGTAGGGGTTCGACGAACCCATCGACTTGGCGACCACGTCATGCATGCCGAGCGTCTCGAAGACGGCGCGCATCGGGCCGCCGGCGATGATGCCGGTACCTTGCTTGGCAGCGCGCAGCAGAACACGTCCCGCGCCCCAGCGTCCCTCGACGTCATGGTGCAGCGTGCGGCCCGAGCGCAGCGGCACGAAGATCATGTCGCGCTTGGCCGATTCGGTCGCCTTACGGATCGCCTCCGGCACTTCGCGCGCCTTGCCGTGACCGAAGCCGACGCGGCCCTTCTGGTCGCCGACGACGACGAGCGCTGCAAAGCCGAAGCGCCGGCCGCCCTTGACGACCTTGGCGACCCGGTTGATGTGGACGAGCTTGTCGACCATGCCGTCGTCGCGCTCTTCGCGATCACGGCCGCGGCCGCCATCCCTACGTTCCTGTGCCATATCCTGTTCCTTGTTTTTTTCCGGAAGCACGGTTGATGATGATATCCGGCGCCTCTGTGGGTCGCCGGGGGCGAAAACTCTTTTTTCCTTCGCATGATCCTATCCGAAAAGTCTGCAACTTTTTGCTGCGCTGACCTCCGGTTCGGGATCATGCTTTAGAAGCTCAGACCACCTTCACGGGCAGCCTCGGCAAGCGCCTTGACGCGGCCGTGGTAGATGTAGGCACCGCGGTCGAAGACGACTTCCTTGACGCCGGCCTTCGAGGCACGCTCGGCGATCAGCTTGCCGATGGCAGCTGCGGCCGCGGTGTCGGCGCCGGTCTTGAGCGAACCCTTGAGCTCCTTCTCGAGCGTCGAAGCAGCGGCGATGGTGTGGCCCTTGGCGTCGTCGATGACCTGGACGTAGATGTTCTTCGACGTGCGATGGACCGACAGGCGCGGACGATCGCCAGCGACCTTCTTGATCTGGCGGCGGACGCGCTGAGCGCGGCGCTGGGTGGATTCTTTCGAGCCCATGATATCAGTTCCTTGCCTTCAAAAGACGGGGGCAACCATATGCGGTAGGACAAGCCTCCCGCGACCGCTCCCCGCGGCGTTAAAATTACTTCTTCTTGCCTTCCTTGCGGACGATCTTCTCGCCAGCATAGCGAACGCCCTTGCCCTTGTAGGGCTCGGGGCTGCGGTACTCGCGGATCTCGGCGGCAACCTGGCCGACCTGCTGCTTGTCGATTCCGGTCACGGTGATTTCCGTCGGCTTCGGCACCGAAATCGTCACGCCCTGCGGCGTCTCGTAGACCACGTCGTGGCTGAAGCCGAGCGCCAGCTGCAGGTTCTTGCCCTGCATGGCGGCACGATAGCCGACGCCTGTGATCTCGAGCTTCTTTTCGAAGCCGTCCTTGACGCCCTGCAGGATATTGACGATCTGCGTGCGCGACATGCCCCATTTGGAGCGGGCGGTCTTGGTCTGGTCGCGCGGCTGGACAGCGATCTCGCTGCCTTCCATCTTGACCAGCACTTCGTCGTTCACCACGAACTTCAGCTCGCCCTTCGGACCCTTCGCCGTCACGGTCTGGCCGTTGACGGTCGCGGTCACGCCCTGCGGCAGCGAAACGGGTTTCTTTCCAATACGAGACATTTTGTTGTCCTCGTCACTTCTCTTGTTTCAGGTCTCGGCCTTCGGGACTTGATCCCGAAAACCGGTTTCCAATTGGGGTGACATACCAGATCAGAAGATCTGGCAGAGGATTTCCCCGCCGACATTCTGTTCGCGCGCTTCGTGGTCGGCCATCACGCCCTTCGGCGTCGAAAGGATGGCGATGCCGAGGCCGTTGGCGACGTGCGGTATCGACTTGGCCGAAACGTAGACGCGGCGGCCGGGCTTCGAGACCCGGGCGATTTCGCGCACCACCGGCGCACCGTCGAAATACTTCAGCTCGATCTCGATTTCGGACTTGCCGTTGTCGAAGTCGGTCTGGCTGTAGTCGCGGATATAGCCTTCGGCCTTCAGCACGTCGAGGACGCGGGTACGCAGGCGCGAGGCCGGCGTCGAAACGCTCGACTTCTTACGGCCATACGCGTTGCGGATGCGGGTCAGCATATCGCCGAGAGGATCGCTCAATGACATGTTATGTCCTCCTTACCAGCTCGACTTGACCAGGCCCGGGATCTGGCCGTTATTGCCGAGATCACGAAGCGCGATACGCGATACTTTGAGCTTGCGATAATAGGCACGCGGGCGTCCGGTGACTTCGCAGCGGTTGCGGATGCGGGTCTTGGCCGAGTTGCGTGGCAGCGCCGAAAGCTTCAGCTGAGCGCGGAAGCGCTCTTCCATCGGCTTGGACTGATCCATGATGATCGCCTTGAGCACCTTGCGCTTGGCAGCGAACTGGTCCGCAAGCTTGCGGCGCCTGTTGTTCTTCTCGACTGAGCTGGTCTTTGCCATTTCAGATTTTTCCTTTTCTCGCTGCCGTTACTGGCGGAAGGGGAAGTTGAAGGCCTTGAGCAATGCCCTGGCTTCGTCGTCCGTCTTCGCAGTCGTACAAACGATGACGTCCATGCCCCAGATCTGATCAACCTTGTCGTAGTTGATCTCCGGAAACACGATGTGTTCCTTGATGCCCATGGCATAGTTGCCACGGCCATCGAAGCTCTTCGGGTTGAGTCCGCGGAAGTCGCGGACGCGCGGCAGCGCGATGTTCACGAGACGGTCGAGGAACTCGTACATGCGTTCCTTGCGCAGCGTGACCTTGGCGCCGATCGGCATCTTCTCGCGAACCTTGAAGCCGGCGATCGAGTTGCGGGCGCGGGTGACGACGGCCTTCTGGCCGGCGATCATCGCAAGGTCTTCCGCCGCGATCGAAGGCTTCTTCGAATCGCCGGTCGCCTCGCCGACGCCCATGTTCAGCACGATCTTGTCGATGCGCGGAACCTGCATCTCGTTGTCGTAGCCGAACTGCTCCTGCAGCGCCTTGCGGATGGTCTCGTTATAGACCTGCTTGAGGCGGGGCGTGTTCTGGGCAGTTGCCTGCTTGGTTTGAGCCTTAGCCATTGATGACTTCTCCCGAGCGCTTGGCGACGCGCACCTTCTTGCCGTCCTTCTGGAAGGTGAAGCCGACGCGGGTCGGCTTGCCATCCTTGGGGTCGGCCAGCGCGATGTTCGACAGCTGGATCGGCGCTTCCTTGGTGATGATCCCGCCCTCCTGGGACTGGGACTGCTTCTGGTGACGACGGATCAGGTTGACGCCGCGCACCAGCGCGGTGTCGTCCTTCGGCTGCACCGAGAGGACTTCGCCCGAACGGCCCTTGTCCTTGCCGGCCAGCACGACGACCTTGTCGCCTTTTCTAATCTTTTGCATTGGTCCGGCTCCTTACAGCACTTCAGGCGCGAGCGAGATGATCTTCATGTGGTTCTTGGCGCGGAGTTCGCGCGGAACCGGTCCGAAGATACGCGTGCCGATCGGCTCTTTCTTGTTGTCGACGAGAACGGCTGCGTTCTTGTCGAAACGGATCACGCTGCCATCCGGGCGGCGGATGTCCTTAGCCGTGCGAACCACGACCGCCTTCATCACATCGCCCTTCTTGACGCGGCCGCGCGGGATGGCTTCCTTGATCGACACCACGATGATGTCGCCCACGGAAGCATATTTCCGCTTCGAGCCGCCCAGCACCTTGATGCACATGACACGACGGGCGCCGGAATTATCCGCGACGTCGAGGTTTGTTTGCATCTGAATCATGACTGGCCGCCTTCTTCTTTTCTAACGGGACGGGTTTCTCACCCCTCCCCGGTCTGTCCAAAATTCGTTTCGTTAGCCCTGATCAGGCCTGGTCCGAAGACACCACGACCCAGCGCTTGTCCTTGGAAATCGGCTTCGATTCCTGGATGAACACCTGATCGCCGACCTTGTGGGCGTTGTTCTCGTCGTGCGCCTTGTACTTCTTGGTCATGCGCACGGTCTTCTTCATCACGGGATGCGTGAAGCGCCGTTCGACCTTGACGACAACCGTCTTCTCGTTCTTGTCGCTGACGACGGTGCCCTGCAGAATGCGCTTTGGCATGGTTTTCGTCCTTAAGCCTTCTTGGCCGCGGACTTTTCCGCAGCGATGGTCTTGATACGCGCAATGTCCTTGCGGACCTGCCTCACGCGCGCGGTCTTCTCAAGCTGGCCGGTGGCCTTCTGGAAGCGCAGGTTGAACTGCTCCTTCTTCAGGCTGGCCAGGTCGTCGGTCAGCTGGTCCTGGGTCTTGGTCCGGATGTCTTCGGCTTTCATGATCAGCCCGTCCTTATTCTGCGATGCGCTGTACGAAGCGCGTCCTGACCGAGAGCTTGGCCGCGCCGAGACGCAGCGCCTCACGGGCGGTTTCCTCGTTGACGCCGTCGATCTCGAACATGATGCGGCCTGGCTTGACGCGTGCCGCCCAGTAGTCGACCGCGCCCTTGCCCTTGCCCATGCGGACTTCGGTCGGCTTCGACGTCACCGGCACGTCCGGGAAGATACGGATCCACACGCGGCCGGCACGCTTCATCTCGCGGGTGATCGCGCGGCGGGCCGCCTCGATCTCACGCGCGGTGACGCGGTTCGGCTCAAGCGCCTTCAGCCCGAAACCACCGAAATCCAGGTTGGTGCCGCCCTTGGCGGTGCCGTGGATGCGGCCCTTGAACTGCTTACGGAACTTTGTGCGCTTTGGCTGCAGCATCGTTCTAACTCCAAATTCCTAACTGTCTTACGCGTTTTCGCGACGGCGACCGCGTTCGCGCTCACCACCACCGCCATGCGCATGATCGCCCTCGGTGGCGCGGCGCTCCGAAGCCATCGGGTCGTGCTCGAGGATCTCGCCCTTGAACACCCAGACCTTGACGCCGCAAATGCCGTAGGCCGTATTCGCTTCGGCCGTGCCGTAGTCGACGTCGGCACGCAGCGTATGCAGTGGCACGCGGCCTTCACGATACCATTCCATGCGCGCGATCTCGGCGCCGCCGAGACGGCCGGCGCAGTTGATGCGGATGCCTTCGGCACCGAGGCGCATCGCCGACTGCACGGCGCGCTTCATGGCGCGGCGGAACGCGATGCGGCGCTCGAGCTGCTGGGCGATCGACTGGGCGACCAGGGTCGCGTCGATCTCCGGCTTGCGCACTTCGACGATGTTCAGATGCGTCTCGGACTTGGTCATCTCCATCAGCTTCTTGCGAAGCTTCTCGATGTCGGCGCCCTTCTTGCCGATGATCAGGCCCGGACGCGCCGCATGGATGGTGACGCGGCACTTCTTGTGCGGACGCTCGATCACGACCTTCGAGATCGCAGCCTGCTTGAGTTCCTTCTCAAGATATTTGCGGATCTTGATGTCCTCGTGCAGCAGCTTACCGTACTCGCCTGTATTCGCGAACCAGCGCGAATCCCAGGTGCGGTTGATGCCGAGACGCAGACCGATCGGATTGACTTTCTGGCCCATTATGCGGCCTCCCCTTTTTCTTCGACTTCACGAACGACGATCGTGAGGTGCGAGAACGGCTTCTCGATACGGCTGGCGCGACCACGGCCACGGGCATGGAACCGCTTCATGACGATCGACTTGCCGACATAGGCTTCCGCCACGATCAGCGCATCGACGTCGAGGTCGTGGTTGTTTTCCGCGTTGGCGATCGCCGATTCCAGCGTCTTCTTGACCGTGCCGGAAATCCGCTTGGCCGAGAATTCGAGGTCGGAAAGCGCTGTCGCGACCTTCTTGCCGCGGATCAGCGCGGCAACCAGGTTCAGCTTCTGCGGGCTGATACGGATCGTGCGCAACACGGCGCGCGCTTCGTTGTCAGCAAGCCTGCGCGGAGCTTTGGCCTTGCCCATGATTATTTCCTCTTCGCCTTCTTATCCGCGCCGTGACCGTAATAGGTCCGGGTCGGAGCGAATTCACCGAACTTGTGACCGACCATGTCCTCGTTCACCGAGACGGGAACGTGCTTCTGGCCGTTGTAGACACCAAAGGTGAAGCCGACGAACTGCGGCAGGATGGTGGAGCGGCGGCTCCACATCTTGATCACCTCATTGCGACCACCTTCACGAACCTTGTCCACCTTCTTCAGAAGGTAGCCGTCGATGAAGGGGCCTTTCCAAATCGAACGAGTCACTTGGCGTTACCTCTTCTTAGCTCTTGCGCTGATGGCGCGAGCGCAGGATGAACTTGTCGGTCGCCTTGTTGGACCGCGTCTTCTTGCCCTTGGTCGGCTTGCCCCAGGGCGAAACCGGATGGCGGCCACCCGAGGTGCGGCCTTCGCCGCCGCCATGTGGATGGTCGACCGGGTTCATGGTCACGCCGCGATTGTGCGGACGCTTGCCGCGCCACACGGTGCGGCCTGCCTTGCCGTCATTGATGTTGCCGTGGTCCGGGTTGGACACGGCACCGACAGTGGCCATGCAGGAGCCGTGGACGACACGCTGCTCGCCCGAGTTGAGGCGCAGGATCGCCATGCCCTGGTCGCGGCCGACAAGCTGGCCATAACCGCCCGCCGAGCGGGCGACCTGAGCGCCCTTGCCAGGCTTCAGCTCGATATTGTGGACGATCGTGCCGACCGGCATCGAGGCCAGCGGCATCGCGTTGCCCGGCTTCACGTCGACCGATTCACCGGCCACGATCTTGTCGCCGGGAGCCAGACGCTGCGGGGCGATGATGTAGGACAGCTCACCATCGTCATACTTGATCAGCGCGATGAAGGCGGTGCGGTTCGGATCGTATTCGATACGCTCGACCGTGCCGACGACGTCGAACTTGCGGCGCTTGAAGTCGATGATGCGGTAGGTGCGCTTGTGACCGCCGCCGATGAAGCGTGCCGTGATGCGGCCGTAATTGTTGCGGCCGCCCGATTTGGTCAGGCCTTCGGTCAGACCCTTGACGGGCTTGCCCTTGTAGAGGCCCGAGCGGTCGACGATGACCAGCTGACGGGTGCTCGGCGTTACCGGGTTGAATTTTTTCAGTGCCATTGTTCTGTCCTCGCGACCTTGCTCAGAGACCCGTCGCGACGTCGATCGACTGGCCGTCGGCCAGCGTCACAACCGCCTTCTTGACGTCGCTCTGGCGGCCGATCGTGCCGCGGAAGCGCTTGATCTTGCCCTTGCGGACAAGCGTGTTCACGGCCATCACCTTGACGCCGAACAGCGCTTCGACGGCGGCCTTGATTTCCGGCTTCGACGCCTTCTTGGCGACGTTGAAGACGACCTGGTTCTGCTCGGAAGCCATGGTCGACTTTTCGGTGATCGCCGGCGAGACGATCACATCGTAATGACGAAGGTCGGTCATTTGAAGCGCTCCTCGAGAGCCTCGACGGCGGCCTTGGAAAGGACCAGCGTGCCGCGGCGCAGAATGTCGTAGACGTTGATGCCCTGGATGGGCAGCACGTCGATGTTCGGGATGTTGGTCGCCGCCAGCTTGAAATTCTTGTCAAGCTCGGCGCCGCCGATCACCAGGGCGTTGCTCAGGCCCAGCGTCGCGAAATTCGCAATCAGTGCCTTGGTCTTGGCCTCGGTCAGCTTCAGCTCGTCGATGATGATGATCGACGCACTCTTGGCCTTGGCCGAAAGCGCATGCTTGAGACCGAGCGCACGCACCTTCTTCGGCAGATCGTGCTCGTGGCTGCGCACGACGGGGCCGTGGGCCTTGCCACCGCCGCGGAACTGCGGAGCGCGAGCCGAATGGTGACGGGCGCGGCCGGTACCCTTCTGCTTGTACATCTTGGCGCCTGTGCGGGCGATTTCAGCGCGGCCCTTGGCCTTGTGGGTGCCCTGCTGCTTCTTGGCAAGCTGCCAGCGCACGACGCGCTGCAGGATGTCCTCGCGCGGATCAAGGCCGAAAATCTCTTCGGAGAGCTTCAGCTTGCCGGCGTCCTTGCCGCCAAGCGTTGTAATCTTGAGGTCCATTATTCCGCTCCCTCTGTGGCCGGGGCCTCGTTCTTGGCGGCACCATCGGTCGCAACGGCGCGGATCGCGGCGGGCTTCGGCGCATTGGCCGGAAGCGCCACCTTGGCCGCGTCGCGGACCAGGATCCATGCACCCTTCGAACCCGGGACCGCACCGCGGATCAGGATCAGGCCGCGATCGGCGTCGGTCGAGACGACCTCGACATTCTGCGTGGTGACGCGGGTGTCACCCATGTGGCCGGCCATATGCTTGCCCTTGAACACCTTGCCCGGATCCTGGCGCTGGCCGGTCGAGCCGTGCGTACGGTGCGACACCGAGTTGCCGTGCGTCGCGCGGCCGCCACCCATGTGGTGCCGCTTGATGACGCCCTGGAAACCCTTGCCGATCGTGGTTCCCGTCACATCGACCTTCTGGCCGACGACGAAATGCTCGACGGTGATTTCGGCGCCGACATCGATCATGTTGTCGGCGGAGACGCGGAACTCGGCAACCTTGGCCTTGGGCTCGACGGAAGCGGTCGCGAAATGGCCGCGCATCGCCTTCGACGTGTTCTTCACCTTGGCAAGGCCAACGCCGAGCTGGACGGCGGTATAGCCGTTCTTCTCCTGCGTGCGCTGCGCCACGACCTGGCAGTTCTCCATCTGGAGAACAGTGACGGGAACATGTTCCCCGGCATCGTTGTAGATGCGGGTCATTCCCACCTTCTTTGCAATCACACCTGAACGCATCGGTTCAATTCCTTTAGAGTTCCCTGTCGGGGCTGTCGCCCCTCCACGCCTCTTGTTCCTTCAGAGTTCCGGGTCGCCCCGCTGACCTCTGGTTCCTTAGAGCTTGATCTCGACGTCGACACCGGCGGCCAGATCGAGCTTCATCAAAGCATCGACCGTCTGCGGGGTCGGGTCGACGATGTCGAGCAGACGCTTGTGCGTGCGCATCTCGAACTGCTCGCGGCTCTTCTTGTCGACGTGAGGCGACCGGTTGACCGTGAACTTTTCGATCCGCGTCGGCAGCGGAATGGGGCCGCGGACGTTGGCGCCGGTGCGCTTGGCGGTCGACACGATTTCCCGTGTCGAGGCGTCGAGCACCCGGTGATCAAACGCCTTCAGGCGGATGCGGATATTCTGTCCGTTCATGCGTCACTTCCTTGTTCTGGCGCGGCGCGGGCAGCGCCCGCGACAGATCGGTTTAAGTCCAAATTACTCTTTGATGGTGACGACGATGCCGGCACCGACGGTGCGGCCGCCTTCACGGATGGCGAAGCGCAGCTTCTCTTCCATGGCGATCGGCACGATCAGCTCGACATCGACGGTGATGTTATCGCCCGGCATCACCATTTCGGTGCCTTCCGGCAGCGACACGATGCCGGTTACGTCCGTCGTGCGGAAATAGAACTGCGGACGGTAGTTGGTGAAGAACGGCGTGTGACGGCCGCCCTCGTCCTTGGTCAGGATGTAGGCTTCGGCGACGAACTTCTTGTGCGGCTTGACGGTGCCGGGCTTGGCCAGAACCTGGCCGCGCTCGACGCCTTCACGGTCGACACCGCGCAACAGCGCGCCGATGTTGTCGCCGGCCTGGCCCTGGTCGAGCAGCTTGCGGAACATCTCGACGCCCGTGCAGGTCGTCTTGGTGGTCGGACGGATGCCGATGATCTCCAGCTCCTCGCCGACCTTGACGACGCCGCGCTCGACGCGGCCGGTCACCACCGTGCCGCGGCCCGAAATCGAGAACACGTCCTCGATCGGCATCAGGAACGGCTTGTCGAGCGGACGAACCGGCGTCGGGATGTAGGCATCGACCGCCGCCATCAATTCGCGGATCGCGTCCTCGCCGATCTTCTTGTCAGAATCTTCAAGTGCGGCAAGCGCCGAACCCTTGACGATCGGAATGTCGTCGCCGGGGAACTCGTTCTTGGTCAAAAGCTCACGCACCTCGAGCTCGACCAGCTCGAGCAACTCGGCGTCGTCGACCTGGTCGACCTTGTTCAAGAACACCACGATCGACGGCACGCCGACCTGGCGGGCCAAAAGGATGTGCTCGCGGGTCTGCGGCATCGGGCCGTCGGCGGCCGACACGACCAGGATCGCGCCGTCCATCTGCGCGGCACCGGTGATCATGTTCTTCACATAATCGGCGTGGCCGGGGCAGTCGACATGGGCATAGTGGCGGGCAGCCGTCTCGTATTCGACGTGTGCCGTCGAAATGGTGATGCCGCGTGCCTTTTCTTCCGGCGCCGCATCGATCTGGTCGTAGCGCTTGTATTCGCCAAAATACTTGGTGATCGCCGCCGTCAGCGACGTCTTGCCGTGGTCGACGTGACCAATCGTGCCAATGTTCACATGAGGCTTAGTGCGCTCGAATTTACCTTTTGCCATGTGATCTCTCCATTCCTGCCAGCCCGTGCGGGCCTTGAATTAAGTTACTGGTGCAACTCGTTTCGAGTTACGCGTATTTCTTCTGGACTTCCTGGGCGACCGCGGTCGGGACCGGTTCGTAATGGTCGAACTGCATCGTGTAGGCCGCGCGGCCCTGGCTCATCGAGCGAAGGTTGTCCACGTATTTGAACATGTTGGCGAGCGGCACCATCGCGTTGATGACCACCGCGACGCCACGGGCTTCCTGGCCCTGGATCTGGCCGCGACGGCCGTTCAGGTCGCCAATGACGCTGCCGACGTAATCTTCCGGCGTCACCACTTCGACCTTCATGATCGGCTCGAGCAACTGCACGCCCAACTTCGGCGCTGCTTCACGGAAGCAGGCGCGGCCGGCGATTTCGAAGGCCAGAACCGAAGAGTCCACGTCGTGGTAGGCACCATCGATCAGCGTCGCCTTGACGCCGATCATCGGGAAGCCGGCGAACGGGCCCGAGGTCATGACGCTGTTGATGCCCTTTTCGACACCGGGGATGTATTCCTTCGGCACAGCGCCGCCGACGATCTTGGTTTCGAACTCGAATTCGCTGCTTTCCGGATTCGGCTCGAACAGGATCTTGACGCGGGCGAACTGGCCGGTACCGCCGGTCTGCTTCTTGTGCGTGTAGTCCTGCTCGTGCTTGCGAGTGATCGTCTCGCGATAGGCCACCTGCGGCGCGCCGACATTGGCCTCGACCTTGAACTCGCGACGCATGCGGTCGACGATGATGTCGAGGTGAAGCTCGCCCATGCCGGAGATGATCGTCTGGCCGCTTTCCTCGTCGGTCTTGACGCGGAAGGACGGATCCTCGGCGGCCAGGCGGTGAAGGGCGAGGCCCATCTTTTCTTGGTCGTTCTTGGTCTTCGGCTCGATGGCGATCTGGATGACCGGATCGGGGAATTCCATGCGCTCGAGGATGACCGGATGCAGCGGATCACTGAGCGTGTCGCCGGTGGTCGTGTCCTTGAGACCAGCGAGGGCGACGATGTCGCCGGCAAAAGCCTCTTCGACGTCGGCGCGCGAATTCGCATGCATCTGCAGCATGCGGCCGATGCGCTCTTTCTTGCCCTTCACGGTGTTGTCGACCGAGATGCCCTTGGTGAGCTTGCCCGAATAGATGCGGGCAAAGGTGAGCGAACCGACGAACGGGTCGTTCATGATCTTGAAGGCAAGCATCGACAGCGGCTCGTTGTCGTCGGCATGACGCTCGATCTCGGCGTCGGTCTTGGCGTCGACGCCCTTGATGGCCGGGACGTCGGCCGGCGACGGCAGATATTCGACGACGGCGTCGAGCAGCGGCTGCACGCCCTTGTTCTTGAAGGCCGAGCCGCAGAACATCGGATAGAACTTCACCGCGATCGTGCCCTTGCGGATGAGCGCACGGATCTCGTCGTTGCTCGGCATCTTGCCTTCGAGGTAATTCTCGAGCGCCGTTTCGTCCATTTCGACGGCGGCCTCGATCATCTTCTCGCGGTATTCTTCGGCACGAGCCTTGAGGTCGGCAGGGATCTCGACGATGTCCCAGGCAGCGCCCAGCGTCTCGTCGCGCCAGACCAGCGCGTTCATCTCGACGAGGTCGACGACACCCTTGAACTCGGTCTCGGCGCCGATCGGCAGCTGCATGACGACGGCATGCGCACCGAGGCGCGAACCGATCATCTCGACCGAGCGGTAGAAGTCGGCGCCGATCTTGTCCATCTTGTTGCAGAAGATCATGCGCGGAACGCGATACTTGTCAGCCTGGCGCCAGACGGTCTCCGTCTGCGGCTCGACACCGGCATTGGCATCGAGCAGCGCGATGGCGCCGTCGAGCACGCGCAGCGAACGCTCGACCTCGATGGTGAAGTCGACGTGGCCGGGGGTGTCGATGATGTTGAAGCGATACATCTTGCCGTCGCGACCCTTCCAGAAGGTCGTGGTGGCGGCCGACGTGATGGTGATGCCGCGCTCCTGCTCCTGCTCCATCCAATCCATGGTCGCAGCGCCGTCATGGACTTCGCCGATCTTGTGCGACTTGCCCGTGTAATAGAGGACGCGCTCGGTGGTCGTCGTCTTGCCGGCGTCGATATGCGCCATGATACCGAAATTGCGGTAGTCTTCGATTTTATATTCGCGGGCCATGGGAGGTGCCTCTTCAGTCTCGTTCGCGCTTTACCAGCGGTAGTGCGCGAAAGCGCGGTTGGCTTCTGCCATCTTGTGGGTATCTTCACGCTTCTTGACGGCGGTGCCGCGGTTGTTGGCCGCGTCCATCAGCTCGCCGGAGAGGCGGTCGACCATAGTGGTCTCGTTGCGGTTGCGGGCGGCGGCGATCAGCCAACGGATGGCCAATGCCTGACGGCGCTCGGGGCGCACGTCGACCGGAACCTGGTAGGTGGCGCCGCCGACGCGGCGCGAACGCACTTCCACATGCGGCGCGACATTGTCGAGCGCCTGATGGAAGACGGTGACCGGTTCCTGCTTGGTCTTGGACTGGACCTGGTCGAGCGCGCCGTAGACGATGGTCTCGGCAACCGACTTCTTGCCGTCATACATGACGGCGTTCATGAACTTGGTGACGATCAGATCGCCGAACTTCGGGTCCGGATTGATCTCACGCTTTTCTGCACTGTGACGACGGGACATTTTTTCTCTGCCTCAATTCTACGCGGTGGCCTGGATCCCGGATCGTCGCTTGACGCCGCCCGGAACGACCTTGGCTACGCTTCGGTCACTTCGGACGCTTGGCGCCGTATTTCGAACGGCGTTGCTTGCGGTTCTTCACGCCTTGCGTGTCGAGCACGCCGCGGATGATGTGGTAACGGACGCCCGGAAGATCCTTGACGCGACCGCCGCGGATCATCACCACCGAGTGCTCCTGAAGGTTGTGGCCTTCGCCGGGGATGTAACCGATCACTTCAAAACCATTGGTCAGGCGGATCTTGGCCACCTTGCGCAGCGCCGAGTTCGGCTTCTTCGGCGTCGTGGTGTAGACGCGCGTGCAGACGCCCCGCTTCTGCGGGTTCTGCTGCATGGCCGGGACCTTGTTGCGCTTCACCGGCGCAATGCGCGGCTTGCGGATCAGCTGGTTGACGGTAGGCATTAAACCCTCTTGTCTCTCAATTCCGTGTCTCGCCCGGTCAGGGCCGCTCAAAGCGTCATTTCCATACGCAAATTCGGGCCACAAACCGCGCCTCGCGGTCTTGCCCGAACAAATGGCAGAGGAAGCGGAAGCCGCTTCATGCACGCCGGAAATGTCTTTTCGCTCGTAAAACGAACCCTGTTTGAGGCAAACTCCAAAGCGTGTCGCTTCGGAAGCAAGAGCCTCACATCGGTTCTGACTGGGCGGCTTCTACTCGTATGGCCACTGTCCGTCAACCCCGGAGCGGCAAATATTGCGCTGAAACCGAGGCGTGGCAGCCATGCGAAAAATGCATGTAATTTTCTTGCGCCGTTTTTCAAGAGGAAGGCAGAAAGTGACCGGCTTGCGGCTGTTTCCGGGCCGTGCTTCGTGCGAAAAGGCGGCATGAACAGCCCAAACCCCCTCGCCCGGAGGTACGAACCCGTGAATGACAATGAGGAGCGCCCAGTCACCATTATTACCGGCCGGGTGTGGAAGCGCAAAGGCGGTAAGCCGGAAGGCGTGCATCTGATGCTGGTCGCGCCGGACGACGATTCTGCGGTGCGCCGTGCTCTCGAATCGCTTGCCGCGGAAGGTTATGCCGAGGCCGAGCTCGACCAGATCGGCGATATGGACGGCGTGCCCGACGACGAGCCGCATCTGTCCGCCTATCAGGGCGCGCTCGAAGGCGAAGTGTCGATCGTAACGTTCGATGTGCCGATCTGAAGAGATCTGAATCGCGGTCGATCTCACGAGCCGGCGACAAAAACCCGGCGACTTGCCCCCCACAAGTTCTCTGCTAAGAAGCGACCTCTGGCAAAACCAAGCACACTCAACCTGCGGAGCTCCCATGTCCTCTAATCCCATCAAGCTCGGCATCGTCGGCGTGGGAAAGATCGTCCGCGACCAGCACCTGCCGGCCTTGGCGAAGGACCAGGATTATCGCCTAGTCGCCGCAGCCAGCCGCCACGGCAAAGTCGATGACATCCCGAATTTTCCGACGATCGAAGCGATGCTCGACGCGATGCCGGAGCTCGAGGCGGTGTCGCTGTGCATGCCGCCGCAGTTTCGCTATGACGCCGCACGCACCGCGCTGGTGGCGAAAAAGCATGTCTTCCTGGAAAAGCCGCCCGGCGCGACGGTCAGCGAGGTCGAAGACCTGAAGGCGCTGGCGGCAGCGAACGGTGTCTGCCTGTTCGCCAGCTGGCATTCACGCTATGCGCCGGCTGTCGAAGCTGCACGTGCATTCCTCAACTCGACTAGGATCAGGTCGGCTGCCATCAACTGGAAGGAAGACGTGCGCCGCTGGCATCCGAATCAGGAATGGATCTGGGCTCCCGGCGGCTTTGGCGTCTTCGATCCCGGCATCAATGCGCTGTCGATCGCTACCCACATTTTGCCGCCGATGTTCATCAGTTCGGCAGAACTCGATTTCCCCGAAAACCGCGCTGCCCCGATCGCCGCCCATATCGTCTTCCGCACTTCGAACGGTCTGCCGGTGACGATGGAACTCGACTGGCGCCAGACCGGGCCGCAAAGCTGGGACATCCTGGCCGATACCGAGGCCGGATCGATGGTGCTTTCTGGCGGCGGCTCAAAGCTCGCCATCGATGGCCGCGTCGTTCACGAGGAGCCGGAAGCCGAATATCCGATGCTCTACAAGCGCTTCGCCGAGATCGTGCGCGCGGGCACCTCCGACGTCGATCTCGCGCCCCTGCAGCATGTCGCTGACGCCTTCATGCTCGGCAAGCGCAATGTGGTTGAAGCTTTTTTCGATTGACCAGCGGGCGCCGGCCGGATCGCAGGTCCGGCCGCTCACCGCCTAAGTTCAATTGACGATCGCTATGGCAAAGCCGTCATAGCCCTTGGCGCCAACAGTCTGGATCGCGGTACCTTCCAGACGCTTGTCGCTGCCGATGAACGAGAACGCCGCGCGTGCCCCTTCGACATTGGCGTCGCGGCCATCTTCGTTCACCACCGCGCCGTCACGGATGACATTGTCGCAGACGATGACAGTCCCCGGCCTCGAAAGACGCATCGCCCAGGACAGATAGTGCTGGTTGTTCGGCTTGTCGGCGTCGATGAAGATGAAGTCGAACGGCCCGGCATTCTCGGCGCCTAACGCGGCAAGCGATTGAAGCGCCGGTCCGACCCGCAGTTCCACGCGGTCAGATACCCCTGCCCGTTCAAAGTTCGACCGCGCGACACTGGCGTGGTGCGGATCAAGCTCGAGCGTCACGACCTTGCCGTCCACGGGCAACGCTCGCGCCATCCAGATTGTCGAGTAGCCGCCCAACGTGCCGATTTCGAGTACCTTCTTCGCTCCCTGCATTCGCGCAAGAAGTGACAGCAGCTTGCCTTGTGCCGGGGAAACATCGATCGGCGGTAGGCCGTGGTCATGGTTGGCCGCCAGAACGGCATCGAGGGCGGGATCCGCCTCGAAAAGAGCCTCGACAATGTAGCCGTCGACAGAAGCCCAGATCCTCCTGCTCATCCGTTGTCCTCCGATCCGATTGGGGAACCACAATGCGAAAAGGGGCCACTTGGGCCCCTTTTCTATCTTCTCTTACTTGCGCGCTTACTGCGCGGCGGTAACCATGTCGGTCAGCATCGGCTCGGCGACCTCGACGCCGGACGCCTTGCGGCGCTCGTCGATGATCAACTCGTCGCGCGAGGTGGCGATGCGCCGGATCTGGCTCATCGTGCCGCCGGTGCCGGCCGGGATGAGCCGGCCGACGATGACGTTTTCCTTCAGCCCCTGCAGCATGTCGGTCTTGCCGGCAACCGCAGCTTCGGTCAGCACCCTCGTCGTCTCCTGGAAGGAGGCGGCGGAGATGAAGGACGGCGTCTGCAGCGAGGCCTTGGTGATGCCCAGCAGCACCGGCTGGCCTTCGGCCGGCTTCTTGCCCTCCTCGACCAGGCGCTCGTTGACCTCTTCCAGTTCGATCACGTCGACGTGGTCGCCCGGAATGTAGGTCGAATCGCCCTGCGTGGTGATCTCGACCTTCTGCAGCATCTGGCGAACGATCACCTCGATGTGCTTGTCGTTGATCGACACGCCCTGCAGGCGGTAGACCTCCTGGATCTCGTTGACGAGGTAGGAGGCAAGCGCCTCCACGCCCTTGATCGCCAGGATGTCGTGCGGCGCCGGATTGCCGTCGAGGATATAGTCGCCCTTCTCGATGACGTCGCCGTCCTGGAGATGGAACGGCTTGCCCTTCGGGATCAGGTATTCGACCGGCTCAAGCGTCGAGTCATGCGGCTCGATGATGATGCGGCGCTTGTTCTTGTAGTCGCGACCGAAGCGGATCGTGCCATCGATCTCGGCGATGATGGCGTGATCCTTCGGACGGCGTGCCTCGAACAGTTCGGCCACACGCGGCAGACCGCCGGTGATGTCCTTGGTCTTGGCGCTTTCCATCGGAATACGCGCCAGCACGTCGCCGGGGCGAACCTGTGCGCCGGGTTCGACCGAAAGAATGGCCTCGACCGAGAGCAGGAAGCGGGCGTCGCCACCCTTCGACAGCTTGCCGACCTTGCCCTTGGCATCCTGGACGACGATCGCCGGCTTGAGGTCGTTGCCGCGTGGCGTCGAACGCCAGTCGATGACCTCGCGCTTGGTGATGCCGGTCGATTCGTCGGCGGTTTCCTGAACGGAAATGCCATCGACCAGATCTTCGAACGCCACCCTGCCCTCGATTTCGGTGAGGACCGGGCGGGTATAGGGATCCCACTCGGCAATACGCTGGCCGCGCTTCACCTTGTCGCCATCGTCGACGAAGATGCGCGAACCGTAGGTGACGCGGTGCGTGGCGCGTTCCTTGCCGGCCTCGTCGAGGATCAGCACCGCCATGTTGCGACCCATGACCATCAGCTGGCCGTCGGAGTTGCGCACCACGTTGCGGTTGCGGATCTCGACCTTGCCCTCGTACGAGGCTTCAAGGAACGAGGAATCCACCACCTGCGCCGTGCCGCCCATGTGGAAGGTACGCATGGTGAGCTGGGTGCCCGGCTCGCCAATCGACTGCGCCGCGATGACGCCGACAGCCTCGCCCTGGTTGACAGGCGTGCCGCGGGCCAGATCGCGTCCGTAACAGACCGCGCAAACGCCGACCCTGACCTCGCAGGTTAGCGCCGAACGGATGCGGACAGACTGCACACCGGCCTTTTCGATCAGTTCCACGTCACGCTCGTCCATCAGCGTTCCGGCCTTGACCAGAACCTCGCCGGTGACCGGGTGAGTGATATCGTCGAGCGAGGTGCGGCCGAGAACGCGCTGACCAACCGAAGCGACGACCTGACCGGCATCGACGATCGGCTGCATGGTGAGGCCCTTGTCGGTGCCGCAGTCGAGCGAGTTGACGATGCAGTCCTGCGCCACGTCGACAAGACGACGCGTCAGGTAACCCGAGTTCGCCGTCTTCAAGGCGGTGTCGGCCAGACCCTTGCGGGCGCCGTGGGTCGAGTTGAAGTACTCGAGCACGGTCAGGCCTTCCTTGAAGTTCGAGATGATCGGCGTCTCAATGATTTCACCGCTAGGCTTGGCCATCAGGCCGCGCATGCCGGCGAGCTGGCGCATCTGGGTGGGCGAGCCGCGCGCACCGGAGTGCGACATCATGTAGATCGAGTTCATCGGCTTCTGACGGCCGTTGTCCTCGAACTCGACCGCCTTGATGCGGGCCATCATTTCGTCGGCGACCTTTTCCGAGCACTTGGCCCAGGCGTCGACGACCTTGTTGTACTTCTCGCCCTGGGTGATCAGGCCGTCATTGTACTGCTGCTCGTATTCCTTGGCCAAAGCCTCGGTGTCGGACACCAGCTTGATCTTGGCATCCGGGATCAGCATGTCGTCCTTGCCGAACGAAATGCCGGCACGGCAGGCGTGGCTGAAGCCGAGAGCCATGATGCGATCGCAGAAAATGACCGTCTCCTTCTGACCGCAATGGCGGTAGACGGTGTCGATCATCTTGGAGATGTTCTTCTTGGTCATCTCCTGGTTGGCGGTCTCGTAGGGCACGTTGACGTTCTTCGGCAGCAGCTCGCCGATGATCATGCGGCCAGGCGTGGTGTCGTGGATCTTCGATACGACCTTACCGTCGGCGTCGACCGTGCGGAAGCGCCCCTTGATCTTGGAATGCAGCGTTACCGCCTTGGTCTCGAGCGCATGCTGGAGCTCGCCCATATCGGCAAACACCATGCCCTCGCCCGGCTCGTTCTGGTTGACGATCGACAGATAGTAGAGACCGAGAACCATGTCCTGCGACGGGACGATGATCGGCGCGCCGGAAGCCGGGTGCAGGATGTTGTTGGTCGACATCATCAGCACGCGAGCCTCGAGCTGCGCTTCCAGTGACAGCGGCACGTGGACCGCCATCTGGTCGCCGTCGAAGTCGGCGTTGAAGGCCGTGCAGACCAGCGGGTGAAGCTGGATCGCCTTGCCTTCGATCAGGATCGGCTCGAACGCCTGGATGCCGAGGCGGTGCAGCGTCGGCGCGCGGTTCAACAGCACCGGATGCTCGCGGATGACCTCGTCGAGGATATCCCAGACCTCCGGACGCTCCTTTTCGACCAGCTTCTTCGCCTGCTTGACGGTCGAGGAGTAACCCTTGGCGTCGAGACGGGCGTAGATGAAGGGCTTAAACAGCTCGAGCGCCATCTTCTTCGGCAGGCCGCACTGGTGCAGCTTGAGCTCGGGACCGGTGACGATGACCGAGCGGCCGGAATAGTCGACGCGCTTGCCGAGCAGGTTCTGGCGGAACCGGCCCTGCTTGCCCTTCAACATGTCGGACAGCGACTTCAGCGGACGCTTGTTGGCGCCGGTGATGACGCGGCCGCGGCGGCCATTGTCGAACAGCGCATCGACGGCTTCCTGCAGCATGCGCTTTTCATTGCGCACGATGATGCCGGGCGCGCGCAGCTCGATCAGCCGCTTCAAGCGGTTGTTGCGGTTGATGACGCGGCGGTAGAGGTCGTTCAGATCCGACGTAGCGAAACGGCCGCCGTCCAGCGGGACAAGCGGACGCAGATCCGGCGGGATCACCGGAACCACCTTCATGATCATCCATTCCGGACGGTTGCCGGATTCCATGAAGTTCTCGACGACCTTGAGACGCTTCAGATACTTCTTATGCTTGAGCTCGGAGGTGGTCGAAGCCAGTTCCGAACGCAGATCGCCGGCGATCTTCTCGAGGTCCATGCCGGCCAGCAGGTCGTGGATCGCCTCGGCGCCGATCATGGCGGTGAAACTATCCTCGCCATATTCGTCGACGGCCATCATGTACTCTTCCTCGCTGAGCAGCTGGTGCTCCTTCAGCGCGGTGAGGCCGGGTTCGGTGACGATGTAGTTCTCGAAGTAAAGGACCCGCTCGATGTCCTTCAGGGTCATGTCGAGCAGCGTGCCGATGCGCGACGGCAGCGACTTCAGGAACCAGATGTGGGCGACCGGTGCCGCCAGCTCGATATGGCCCATGCGCTCGCGGCGGACGCGCGACAGCGTGACTTCGACGCCGCACTTCTCGCAGATGACGCCCTTGTACTTCATGCGCTTGTACTTGCCGCACAGGCACTCATAGTCCTTGATCGGACCAAAAATGCGCGCGCAGAACAGGCCGTCACGCTCCGGCTTGAAGGTGCGGTAGTTGATGGTCTCCGGCTTCTTGATCTCGCCGAATGACCAGGACAGAATCTTCTCAGGGCTGGCAAGCGAGATCCGGATGGAATCGAACACCTGCGCAGGCGCCTGGGGGTTGAAGAGATTCATGACCTCTTGGTTCATGCCGTTCTCCTTTTCGGGGTCCTCGAAAACCCCTTGCATCTAGCGCGGGCCAAACGCCCGCCGACTTGATCGGCCATCGGCCGAGAATTTGGTGCGTCCGGTCGCGGGAAGGCCGCGGCCGGACGTCTTGCTTACTCGGCCGCGTCGGGCAGCCGGATCGGGTTGTCGTCGAGCTTGGTGTTCTCCAACTCGACATTGAGGCCGAGAGACCGCATTTCCTTAACGAGAACGTTGAAGCTCTCGGGGATGCCGGCCTCGAATGTGTCGTCGCCTCTGACGATCGCCTCGTAGACCTTGGTGCGGCCGGCGACGTCATCCGACTTCACCGTCAGCATCTCCTGCAGCGTGTAGGCGGCGCCGTACGCTTCAAGCGCCCAGACCTCCATCTCGCCAAAGCGCTGGCCACCGAACTGCGCCTTGCCGCCCAGCGGCTGCTGGGTAACGAGCGAGTACGGCCCGATCGAACGCGCGTGGATCTTGTCGTCCACAAGGTGGTGAAGCTTGAGCATATATATGTAGCCCATCGTCACTTTGCGATCGAACGGTTCGCCGGTGCGTCCGTCATAGAGCTGCGACTGACCGCTGGTGTGCAGGCCCGCCTGCTCCAGCATGATGTTGATGTCGGCCTCGTGCGCGCCGTCGAACACCGGTGTCGCGATGGAGACGCCGCGGCGCATCTGCTCGCTGAGGCGAACGATGCTCTCGTCGTCATATTCGCGGACCGGCTCGTTGCGGTCATTGGCCGGCATGAAGCTCTCAAGCGTCTTGCGCAGCGGCTTGATGTCGCCCGCCGTCTTGTACGCATCGATCAGATCGCCGATCTTCTTGCCCATTCCGGCGCAAGCCCAGCCCAGATGCGTTTCCAGGATCTGGCCGACATTCATGCGGCTCGGCACACCCAGCGGGTTGAGCACGATGTCGGCATGCGTGCCGTCCTCGAGGAAAGGCATGTCCTCGACCGGAACGATCCGCGACACGACACCCTTGTTGCCGTGCCGGCCGGCCATCTTGTCGCCGGGCTGCATCTTGCGCTTCACGGCCACGAAGACCTTGACCATCTTCATGACGCCCGGAGGCATCTCGTCGCCGCGCTGCACCTTCTCGACCTTGTCCATGAAGCGCTGCTCGAGCGCCTTCTTGGAATCGTCGTACTGGCCACGCAGGGCTTCCAGTTCGCTCTGGAGCTTTTCGTTCTCCACGGCAAACTGCCACCACTGCGAACGCGGATACTCGTCGAGCGTGTCCTTCGACAGCTTCGAGCCCTTCTTGAAGCCCTTCGGCCCGGCAATCGCCTCCTTGCCGACGAGAACGTCGGAAAGGCGCGAATAGACGTTACGGTCGAGGATCGCCTGCTCGTCGTCGCGGTCCTTGGCGAGGCGTTCGATCTCCTCGCGCTCGATCGCCATGGCGCGCTCGTCCTTCTCGACACCGTGGCGGTTGAAGACGCGCACTTCGACGACGGTGCCGAAGGTTCCCGGAGGCATGCGCATGGAGGTATCGCGCACGTCCGAGGCCTTTTCACCGAAGATGGCGCGCAGCAGCTTTTCTTCCGGCGTCATCGGGCTTTCGCCCTTCGGCGTGATCTTGCCGACCAGGATGTCGCCCGGCTGCACTTCCGCACCAATGTAGACGATGCCGGCCTCATCGAGGTTCTTCAGCGCTTCTTCCGAGACGTTCGGGATATCGCGCGTGATCTCCTCCGGCCCGAGCTTGGTGTCGCGGGCCATGACTTCGAACTCCTCGATGTGGATCGAGGTGAAGACGTCGTCGGCGACGATGCGCTCGGACAAGAGGATGGAATCCTCGTAGTTGTAGCCATTCCACGGCATGAACGCGACCAGCACGTTGCGGCCGAGGGCCAGATCACCGAGCTCGGTCGACGGGCCGTCGGCGATGATGTCGCCCTTGTTGACCCGGTCGCCCATGCGCACCAGCGGACGCTGGTTGATGCAGGTGTTCTGGTTCGAACGCTGGAACTTCATCAGCCGGTAGATATCGACGCCGGACTTGCCGGGATCGAGATCTTCCGTGGCGCGGATGACGATACGCGTCGCGTCCACCTGGTCGACGATGCCGCCGCGGCGGGCGCCGATGGCGGCGCCCGAGTCACGGGCGACGATCGGCTCCATGCCGGTGCCGACGAACGGCGCTTCGGCGCGCACCAGCGGCACGGCCTGACGCTGCATGTTCGAGCCCATCAGCGCGCGGTTGGCGTCGTCGTTCTCAAGGAACGGAATCAGGGCCGCGGCCACCGACACCATCTGCTTCGGCGACACGTCCATCAGATCGACGTTTTCGCGCGGCGCCATCATCACTTCGCCGGCGTTACGGCAAATGACGAATTCGTCGACGAAATGACCATTCTTGTCGAGCTCGGCATTGGCCTGCGCGACGTGGTGCTTGGCCTCTTCCATAGCCGACAGGTAGACGACCTCATTGGTCAGCTTGCCGTTGACGATCTTGCGGTACGGGCTCTCGATGAAGCCGTATTTGTTGACACGCGCGAAGGTCGCAAGCGAGTTGATCAGGCCGATATTCGGGCCTTCCGGCGTCTCGATCGGGCAGATGCGGCCGTAATGCGTCGGGTGCACGTCGCGCACCTCGAACCCGGCACGCTCGCGGGTCAGGCCGCCCGGTCCAAGCGCCGACAGGCGGCGCTTGTGGGTGATCTCCGACAGCGGGTTGGTCTGATCCATGAACTGCGACAGCTGCGAGGAACCGAAGAACTCGCGCACGGCGGCAGCCGCCGGCTTGGCGTTGATCAGGTCCTGCGGCATCACCGTGTCGATCTCGATCGAGGACATACGTTCCTTGATCGCGCGCTCCATGCGCAGCAGGCCGACGCGGTACTGGTTCTCCATCAGCTCGCCGACCGAGCGCACGCGGCGGTTGCCGAGATTGTCGATGTCGTCGATCTCGCCCTTGCCGTCGCGCAGTTCGACCAGCGTCTTGACCACGGCCAGGATGTCGTCCTTGCGCAGCACGCGCACGGTATCCTCGGCCTTGAGTTCGAGGCGCATGTTCATCTTGACGCGGCCGACGGCAGAAAGATCATAGCGCTCGCTGTCGAAAAACAGCGAGTTGAACATGGCTTCGGCGGTCTCGAGCGTCGGCGGCTCACCGGGGCGCATGACGCGGTAGATGTCGAACAGCGCGTCCTGGCGGCTCTCGTTTTTGTCGACGTTGAGCGTGTTGCGGATATAAGCGCCGACATTGACGTGATCGATGTCGAGAACCTTGATCTCGTCATCGCCGGTGCCGAGAAGCACTTTCAGCGTCTTTTCATCGATCTCGTCGCCGGCTTCGAGGAAAATCTCGCCGGTGCCATAGTTGACGATGTCCTCGGCAAGGTAGTTGCCGAGCAGATCCTCGTCGGTCGCCTTGATCGCCTTAAGACCTTTTTCGCCAAGCGCCCTGGCCTGGCGGGCAGTGATCTTCTTGCCGGCCTCGACGACGACCTCGCCGGTGTCGGCGTCAACCAGGTCACCAACGGCCTTGAGGCCGCGGAAACGCTCGACGTTGAAGGGAATGCGCCAATGGTCGCCGGCGCGCTTGTAGGTGATTTTGTTGTAGAAGGTCGACAGGATCTCTTCGCCGTCCATGCCGAGCGCCATCAGCAGCGACGTCACCGGAATCTTGCGGCGGCGGTCGATACGGGCGTGCACGACGTCCTTGCTATCGAACTCGATGTCGAGCCACGAGCCGCGATAGGGAATGACGCGCGCGGCAAACAGAAGCTTGCCGGACGAATGCGACTTGCCCTTGTCATGGTCGAAGAAGACGCCCGGCGAACGGTGCATCTGCGAGACGATGACGCGCTCGGTGCCGTTGACGATGAAGGTGCCGTTCAAGGTCATGAGCGGCATGTCGCCCATGTAGACGTCCTGCTCCTTGATGTCCTTGATCGACTTCGCGCCGGTATCCTCGTCGATATCGAACACGATGAGGCGCAGCGTCACCTTGAGCGGCGCCGCATAGGTCAGGTCGCGCTGGCGGCATTCGTCAACGTCGAATTTGGGTCCTTCGAACTCGTACTTCACGAATTCCAGCATCGAGGAGCCGGAAAAATCGGAAATCGGGAAGACCGACTTGAAAACTGCCTGCAGCCCCTCGTCAGGACGCCCACCGTTGGGCTCCTCCACCATCAGGAACTGGTCATAGGATGCCTTCTGAACCTCGATCAGGTTCGGCATCTCCGCAACTTCCGGGATCTTTCCGAAAAATTTGCGTACGCGTCTGCGGCCATTGAAAGTCTGGGTCTGGGCCATCGTCGCTCCTTAGCTCAATTCTCGGGACGAGCCTCGCCGCGGCTCGCCTTGCATCTCGGGCCACCTCGGCGGCCCTGTCTTGTTGCCCGCCGCCTGTCGGCGGCTTCTTGTCTTTTCACCCACCACCAATTGGCGGTGGGCCAGAAACGGGAGAAAACCCGTTTCCTGAAGGCCGGTTTGCGGCCCTCAGGAAAGAGGTTTTCGCACTCTTCGCGCCATGAGCCTCCCCTCGACGTGAAGGGAGTGGCGGACGGCGCGACCCCGGCCGCCGGTACTCAACGCTTACTTCAGTTCGACCTTGGCGCCGGCTGCTTCCAGCTGGGCCTTGAACTTGTCCGCGTCGGCCTTGGAAACGGCTTCCTTGACCGGCTTCGGAGCCGCCTCGACCAGGTCCTTGGCTTCCTTGAGGCCAAGACCGGTGATGGCGCGAACTTCCTTGATGACGTTGATCTTCTGAGCGCCTGCTTCGGTGAGGACGACGTCGAATTCCGTCTTTTCCTCGACCGGAGCAGCAGCGGCCGCGGCGCCGCCAGCAGCGGCAACCGCCACCGGAGCAGCGGCGGAAACGCCCCACTTTTCTTCAAGAAGCTTCGACAGCTCGGCCGCCTCGAGGACGGTCAGCTTCGAAAGGTCGTCTACGATCTTTGCCAGATCAGCCATTGCAATGTTCCTTCATAAGGTTCGAACGTGTGTTTGTGATAGCGAGGAACGGCCTCATGCCGCCTCGTCCTTCCGGGCGTAAGCGCCGATGACGCGCGCGACCGAAGCCGCAGGCGCATTGACGATCTGGGCGATCCGGGTTGCCGGCGTGGCGATCATGCCAACCAGCCTGGCGCGCAGCTCATCGAGCGACGGAAGTGTGGCGAGTGCCTTCACACCGTCGGCGTTGAGCGAGGTGGTGCCCATTGCGCCGCCGAGAATGACGAGCTTGTCATTTCCCTTGGCGAAATCGGACGCGACCTTCGGCGCCGCAATCGGATCCTCCGAATAGGCGATCAGCGTCTGTCCCTTGAACAGCTCGATGATCGATGCGGAGTCCGTGCCCTGAAGAGCGATTTTGGCGAGACGGTTCTTCGCGACTTTGACGGTGCCACCGGCGGCGCGCATTTTCGACCGAAGGTCGTTCATTTGCGCGACGGTGATACCGGCGTAGTGGGCCACGACGACTGAACCAGCGCCTGAGAACGCATCATTCAGGCCCGTGACGAGTTCGCGTTTTTCCGCTCTGTCCACTGCCTATCTCCAGTTGACCCCTGCCCTCTACGAAGGACAGGCGTCGGGTTGCCTTTTGCCGGCCGGGCCATCCAGTAACGGATCTCCCGAACGACGCTCGAGGATCCTGCCCCCTTTCGCCACACCTGCCGGCAAGCCGGACGGTGCGCAGACAAAAGGCAAACACGGTTCGAACCTTTCATTGGAGCGTTCGCTCCTTTGTCCGGTCTTCACCCGTCTCATGCAGGCCCACATGAATTAAGGCCCACATCACCTAAGGCTTGGGGGCCGCCTGCAATCTCGGACAGGATGTCCGGAAGCCTTTCGACTTCCGGTACCGGGCCGCCGACAGGTCGGAGGCCCGGAATTCTTTCACGGATCAGCGTCTTAGCGGCCGATCCAATTGTTCGTATCAGGACGCTGCGAGCGTCGAGACGTCGAGCTTGAGGCCCGGGCCCATCGTCGAGGTGACCGACACCTTCTTGACGTAATTGCCCTTGGCACCAGCCGGCTTTGCCCTGGTCACCGCATCGGCGAAGGCGCGGACGTTCTCTTCCAGCGCCTTGACGTCGAACGAGACCTTGCCGACGCCGGCATGAACGATGCCGGCCTTCTCGACGCGGAACTCGACGGCGCCGCCCTTCGATGCCTTCACGGCGGCGGCCACGTCGGTGGTGACGGTGCCGACCTTCGGGTTCGGCATCATGCCGCGCGGGCCGAGCACCTTGCCGAGACGGCCGACCAGCGGCATCATGTCCGGCGTGGCGATGCAGCGGTCGAAGTCGATCGTGCCCTTCTGGACGATGTCGACCAGATCCTCGGCTCCGACGATGTCGGCGCCGGCGGCCTTGGCCTCCTCGGCCTTGTCACCGCGCGCGAACACGGCGACGCGAACGCTGCGGCCGGTGCCGTTCGGCAGGTTGACCACGCCGCGGACCATCTGGTCGGCATGGCGGGGGTCGACGCCGAGGTTCATCGCGACTTCGATGGTCTCGTCGAACTTCACCGAGGAGCGATCCTTGAGCAGCTTCAGCGCCTCACCCAAAGCGTAAGCCTTGTTGGGATCGATGCCTTCGCGGGTCTGCGATACACGCTTTGCAATCTTTGCCATGATCTCAGCCCACCACTTCCAGACCCATCGAGCGGGCGGAGCCCTCGACCATGCGCATGGCCGCCTCGACGTCGTTTGCGTTCAGATCCTTCATCTTCTGCTCGGCGATGGCGCGCACCTTGTCGCGGCCGATCGTGCCGGCCTTGACCTTGCCCGGCTCCTTCGAGCCCGACTTCAGGTTCGCGGCCTTCTTCAGGAAGTAGCTCACCGGCGGCGTCTTCATGACGAAGGTGAACGACTTGTCCTGGTAGTAGGTGATGACGACCGGAACCGGCGAGCCCTTTTCCATTTCCTGGGTCTGCGCGTTGAACGCCTTGCAGAACTCCATGATGTTGATGCCACGCTGACCAAGCGCCGGGCCGATCGGGGGCGACGGCGTCGCCGATCCCGCGGAAACCTGGAGCTTGAGCTGGCCTGCAATTTTCTTAGCCATCTCTCTTCCTGCCTTTTCTCATGCCGGTCTTGCCGGCGGTTGCAGTCTGGTGGTGCGGTCCGCGCGGCCGGCTAAAGCCGCATTCGCCTCCCACCCGTTTTGGCCGCGCGATCTCCGCGCCGCCTTCCCTGCCGCCGAAACCGGTGCAGGGATTTCGGATCAGCCCTTCTCGACCTGTCCGAATTCCAGATCGACCGGCACGGCGCGCCCGAAGATCGATACTTCCACCTTGAGCCGCGCCCGCTCCTCGTCCACTTCCTGGACGAAACCGTTGAACGACGCGAATGGTCCATCCGAAACGCGGATCGCTTCGCCGATCTCGAACGTCACCGACGGCTTCGGCCGCTCCACGCCTTCCTGAACCTGGTTCAGGATACGCTGGGCTTCGGCTTCGGTGATCGGCACCGGCTTGGAGTCGCCCAGGAACCCGGTGACCTTCGGCGTGTTCTTGACGAGCGAGAACACGGCATCGGTCAGATTGGCCTTCAACAGCACATAGCCCGGAAAGAACTTGCGCTCGGCATCGACCTTGCGGCCGCGGCGGATCTCGACGACCTTCTCGGTCGGCACCACGATCTGCTCGATGTCGGCGGACAGGCCCTTCTGCTTGGCCTTGTTCTCGATGTCCTCGGCGACCTTCTTTTCAAAGTTCGAGTAGGCGTGGACGATGTACCACCGCGCGGTCATTTTAAGACTTCTCCGTAATCGCCGGACTTACTGTCCGAGGCCGAGGATTTTTTCGACCGCAAAGCCCATGGCCACGTCTGCGGTAAAGAAAAAGATCATCGCGATGACCGCGAACACAAGGACCATCACCGTCGAGATCACCGTTTCGCGCCGCGACGGCCAAGTGACCTTGGCAGTCTCCGCGCGAACCTGCTGGAGAAAGGTGAAAGGATTTGTGGTTTTCGAAGCCATATGCCGCTCTGTCTGCAAGACCCGTTGGCCGGGTCTCCTGGATGATCCCGCTGGCCGGGACGTGCCGCTTGAGCGTGCGTTCGCGCCGAATCAGCGCAATCATTTCGCCCATGCAAATCAGACGCGTAAAGCCGGCTTCCCAGCTCCACGCGTCGCGTGTCTGTTTCGTCTACATAAAACCGATTCTTGATCCACGCAAGTGGCAAGTGTCCGCTTTATGACCAAACGCCGCCTCGGAACCATCCAGTCGTCCCGTCCCGGCTATGCGGCCCTTATGCCGCAACTTATGCTATATGGCAAGTCACAAGCCGGTTTTCAAAGGCTGCGCTGCAAAGGAATCGTTTTTTAGGTATCCATTCGAAGGAATGGCACGGGCAGCAGGGCTCGAACCTACGACCTGCGGTTTTGGAGACCGCCGCTCTACCAACTGAGCTATGCCCGTATGCGCATGTCGGCGCAGCAGGCGCTTCCTAAAAGCTTCCGCGCGCTCTGTAAAGAGCGACGTGCGCTGCCCAGCCTTCATCTTCGAAAGTCCAGGCGTCCTCCCGGCCATTTCCCGTCGATCCGTTGATTGCTGACGACCAAACCGACCCAGGGACGCACGATTTTTGGGTCGGTCAGATTGATATATTTTCCAACCAGCCCTTTCGCACTGACGCGCCGCGCGTCGATGAGCCCCTTGCGCACGCCATCATGCCAATCGAACAGTAGGTAAACTCTCTCTCCCGCGGTCTTCAGCTCGCCCCGGCCAGACTTCCATTTACCCTTGCTATCGCCTGGAATCGTGGGGTCGGCACCGCCGTTCCATCGGCTGGACCACCTGCCTTCGATGGTGTCGTTACGGTCGCGGTCGCTTTCGGTGCCCCAGGCTTCGGCGTTTTCATCGCTTGCAGCTCCCTCCAGTTTTACGCCGGCGGCGAACGCCGACACCTCCTCGTCGTCGGGAGTGGGGACATCCATGACACCGAACGGGTTTCGGGTTCCGCGGTTGCCGTCAAAGGTGCTGCCTGAATTTTTCTTGCCTTCCGATCTCATCGCAAAGTCTCCGGTTTTTAGTGAGGCCCCGCCAGTCGACGGCGACTTTAAACCGTTAGCCTGGAGGACCGAGACCTCCATAGCCACCCGTTTTCCTGGCCGGCAGGGTTTTCGACCGATTCGCGCCCGGTCAGTTTCCCGAAGGCGGCTTGTAGGGGCCGCCCGGCACGCCCCAACCCCAGACCGGCATTGGTTCCGTCTCGGGATCGCAGGTCGGACCTTTGTTGGAGTTCATCTTGGCCAGCCGCGATCCCCATTCGATATAGGCCATGAAGGCCGAGCGGAATTCGGGATCGTCAGGCAGCCCGATCTCGTCGGCGGCGTCGGCGAGGAGATTGATCCAGCGCCGGCGCTGCTCCTCCGTCAGATGCTTGCCGAGGTGATGCATCACCATTTCGCGATGGCCGCCATGCTTTTCGCTGTAGGTTTTCGGTCCACCGAAAACTTCGCCGATGAAGGCCGCGACGTGGGCCGGATGGTCCGCCGACATATGCTTGAACACCGGCCCGACAATGGGATCCCGAGAGACGTTGTCGTAGAAGGTCTGGGTCAGGCGGTTCAGCGCTTCGGTGCCGCCGGCCCATTCGAAACAATGTCGGGACGTCCTGGCTCATTTGCGATCCCTCGCCTGGCTGGTCTTCTACCACGCCGGACGATAGCGGAAACATCCAGCATCGCTCAACCTGTCTCGATGGCCAGCTTCCGAAACCGACGCGCCCCTACAATTTGGCGGGCGCCTCGGCCTGCGCATTGGGCGAGAGCACCACGCGGCAATTGTCAGGCTTCGGCACCGATCTGCACAGGGTGGCACCGGTCAGCTCGTCCACTGATTGCGGCCCAGTCGTCAGTCCGGCCCTCAGCATCACGTCAGGTTCGAGCTGACGCTCGACCGAAATGCGCTGAAGCGTCATGAACAGATCACGGTTGATTGCCATCTCGTCAAGGTAAGCCTTGATCAGCTGGGCTTGTCCCATCAGGTAAAGGCTGAGTAGCGCCCGTGGACCGACAAGCCGCCTGACGCCCCCAGCCAGCATCAGCGCGCAGGCCGAATCGCAGTCGCCTTTCGCATCGCTGGCCACTCCGGCATAGGCGCCATCTTTGGCCAAGCAATTCCACTCTTCCGGGTCGCAGCCAACGAAATCGGTACGGGCAACGGCGACGTCGAGCTTCTTTTCACGGATAAGTCGCCCCATCGCCAGAGCGCTGAACAAGTCGCCGCCTCGCGAGCTCACCACTATAGGCAGCCGCCGGCTGCCAAGCGTAGCGAGCAACTGGCCCAGCTTCTGCGGGGTTTGGCTCGTGATTACGCCTTGTGCCGAGATCCATTCCGGGCAGTCGGGATTGCAGGACGAATTGCTGCGGCGAACCACAACGAAGCGCATCTCGGGTGCCCCGTTCCCCGGCACTGCCACGAGCGGCCGAGCCCACATCCATTCCGGGCAGTGGGGCTCGCACATCGGATCGCTGCCGCGAACGAGTATGAAGCCCTTGTCCGGCGCCTCGTTTCCTGGCACTGCCTCGACCGGCTGAGCAGGTGCCTCCTTGGCCAGCTGAGAAAGTGGGACTTGAGCCGGCTGAGACGGTCCGGCCTTCGCTTCGATTGCTGCCACCTTGGCCGGCTTGGCATTCGCAGGGACCTCCCTGCAGTTCGGCGGCGCAGGACTCCGCTGGCATATGCCCGCCTGCGTAAGTATGTCGAGGGAGTCCCTGCTGGTGATCAGCTTCATCGTCAGCATGTCGTCGAGGGCGATCTGCCGGATGTCGCTGGCGGGCGTGGCCTTCATTCTGTCGATTACGCCCCGTCCGACACCCATGTCCCTGAGATAGGCCGAAAGTTTCCTCTCAAGCGCCTTGCTCATCTCATAGGTCTTGTAGCCGGCATTGTCTTGAGTGATGGTTTCTGTGGTGATCCTATATTTTTTGCCCCGCACAACTCGATAGGTGGTTCGATAGTGCCGTGTTGTGCGGAAATAGGTCGTAGTGATCTGATGGACGCCTAGATAGGCCCAACCGCCGACCACGCGTCCGACGCCTCCGGCAAACATCAGCGGACATGCGGAGTTGCACATGGCACCCCCGTCAGACGCAATGCCGAAATATGCTGCGCCCTTGCCGTCATTGGCCCGGCAATCTTTCATCCCGGGCCAACAATCGGAAAACTTGGTCGTACCGACGGCGATATCGAGCTTGTTTTTGCGGATTATTCGACCAAGCTGGAGCGCAGCATCGACATTGCCGCCCGGGGAATTGACGATGATCGGCAGTTTGCGGCGGCCGAGCGTCTTCAATATGCGCTTGAACTGCGCTGGCGTGCCCGCTTCGATGGCGCCTTCTGCCGAAATCCATTCCGGACAGTTAGACTCGCAGCCGGTCGCGTTGCTGCGCACGACGACGAATCGCATCGGCGAGAGATCATCGGATAATAGCTTCGGATCGGTCCAAGTCGTCGGATCGGACCATTTCGGGAAGACATCCTCGGCCTTTGCGGCGAAGGCAGCCATCGCCATGGCAATAACCAGCAGCCCGCGCCACCACCTTGCCACGCTATCTAAACGGCGTCCCGAAACCACGCTTGGCAAAAGCCCCCTTGATGCAACCTATAATAGTTGCGGCAATGGTGGTTGCAATAGCTTTGAAACACCCGCGCAAGATTGTTCTGCCTCGAGTCAGTAAGCGAAAAAGGCGGCCCGAAGACCGCCCTTTCGCATCGACCGGCAATGCCGGCGCCGATCACTCTATAATGGTGACGACGACGCCAGCACCGACGGTGCGGCCGCCTTCACGGATGGCGAAGCGCAGCTTCTCTTCCATGGCGATCGGCACGATCAGCTCGCAGCTATCAAGCCCGCCTTACGATTTGACCGGCGTGCTGGCCTGAGCCTTGGCGCCCGAGGCTTCGCGGCAGTTCTCGGGCTGTGGCTCCGATCTGCAGATGCCGGGGCCTGTCAATTCGTCTGCCGATTGATGCCCGGTTGTCAGCCCGTATTTCAGCATCCTGTCGAGTTCGAGCTGCCGTTCGACTGAATTCAGCTGAATTGCGGTAAACAGACCGGGGCCGATGGCCATGTCCTCGAGATAGGCCTTGACCTTTTGCTCCTGCCCTACCGAATGCACGCTCAACTGTGCACGCGGGCCGACGAGGCGTTTGACACCGCCGGCGAGCATGATCGGACAGGCCGAGCCGCACGCGCCGCCGGCATCGACCGTCAGTCCGTTATAGACGCCGTCTTCGGCCGTGCAGTCGGCCTGCCGCGGTTCGCAGCCAATGAAATCTGTCCGCGCCACGGTGACGTCGAGCTTGCGTTCGCGGATCAGCCTTCCGGCCGCCAAAGCACCGAGCACATCACCACCCGGCGAGTTGATGACGATGGGCAGACGCCGGTCGCCGACGCCGTCCAGCAGTTGGCGCAGTTTTTCGGGCGTGTCGGCGGTAATTGTGCCTTCGGCCGAGATCCATTCCGGGCAGTTGGGATTGCAAAGCGGATTGCTGCCGCGGACCAGGACGAAGCGCATGTCTGCGGCCTCCTTCGGCCGCGTGGTTTCGTGCCCTGCGGGTGCAGGCTCGGCGTTCGCCACCACTTCGCCGGCCGGCTTCGCGACATTCGCCGGCGCCGGCAGCTCCCTACAACTCGCCGGCAACGGATCGGATTTGCATAGGGTTGGCGCGGTCAGCAGGTCGACGGCATCCAAGCTGGTGACGAGATTCATTTGCAGCATGTCGTAGGGAACCAGTTGCTGGATGCTGCTGGCCGGCGTGCCTTTCATGGTCTCGAGCACGCCCAGGCCGACGCCCATCTCCTTCAGATAGGCCGCCAGCTTCCGCTCCAGCGGCTTGTTCATCTCGTAGGTCTTGTAGCTGCCGGCGTTCTTCCGGCTGACGACCTTGGTGCTGAGGATCTTCTTCTTACCCTTCACCACGCGGTAGGTGGTGCGGTACAGCAATTTCGTCCGGATATAGGTCGTGGTGATCTGATGGACGCCGAGAAAGGCCCATTCCCCGACCACGCGCCGGATGCCACCGGAAAACATCAACGGACAGGCGGAATTGCAGATGGCGCCGTCGGCATAGGCATTGCCGAAATAACGGGCGCCCTTGCCGTCCTTTTCCTTGCAGTTTTTCACATCTGGCAGACAGCCGACGAACCGGGTTTTGCCGACGGCGATATCGAGCTTGTTCTTGCGGATCAGGCGACCAAGTGTCAGCGCCGCTTCGACATTGCCGCCGGGGGAATCGACGACGATCGGCAGCTTTCGGCCGCCAAGCGCCTTCAGCGTGCGTTTGAACAGGGCCGGCGTGCCGGCTTCTATCGAGCCTTCCGCCGATATCCATTCCGGACAGGTCGGCTCGCAGCCCGGCGCGCTGCTGCGGACGACGACGAACCGCATCGTCGGGCCGAGATCCGGCGTGGATTTTTCCGGCGTGGATTTCTTGGCATCGGCTGCGAAGGCAGCGTGGCCCAAGGCGAGCAACGACACCAGGCAGATCAGCCCTAACGACCACAATGCCTGACTATGCAAACGGCGCCATGGAACCATTCGGGCAGCCCCCTCGATGCAACCTATACTAGTTACGGCAGAGGCGCTTGCAACAGGATTTGAAGCAAGGCGGTTAATCTATTCGAATCAAAAAGGCGGCCCGAAGACCGCCCTTTCGCATTCGATCTCGACCGGCAACGCCGGCGTTGATTACTCTTTGATGGTGACGACGATGCCGGCACCGACGGTGCGGCCGCCTTCACGGATGGCGAAGCGCAGCTTCTCTTCCATGGCGATCGGCACGATCAGCTCGACATCGACGGTGATGTTGTCGCCCGGCATCACCATCTCGGTGCCTTCCGGCAGCGACACGATGCCGGTCACGTCCGTCGTGCGGAAATAGAACTGCGGACGGTAGTTGGTGAAGAACGGCGTGTGACGGCCGCCCTCGTCCTTGGTCAGGATGTAGGCTTCGGCGACGAACT